>NZ_FOPO01000002.1:0-616635 GCF_900113505.1 Pseudomonas sp. NFACC45 | reverse complement strand
TGTAGATACCGTCTTAAATCTCACCGGGCAAGCGCAAGTTTTGGGTCATATGGCAGACCTGACTTGAGCACTCCGTAAACGAAGTGCAGCAGTTTGCGCATCGCTGCGCAGATGATCTGCTTGGGGGCCTTGCCGTTGGCCTCCAAGCGTTCTTTCATCGCCATGATCGCGTTATTGTGTTTCAGCGCCACCATGCCAGGCATGTAAAGGCCTGCACGCAGCCGTGCTGAGCCGATTCTCGAAATTAGGGTGTGGCCCTTGAGCTTCCCTGATTCCTGCAACTTGGGGTTCAGCCCAGCAGCGGCGACAAGTTGGCGAGGATCGCTGTACTTGCGCAAGTCACCCAGCTCGGCCAGCAATCGCTCAAGCGTTTTCTGTCCGATGCCGTCGATGGTCACGATCAGATCCCGCATCTGGCGCATGTCCGGGTCGTCATCAATGTGCTTTTTGATCGCCTTATGCGTTTCTACGATCTCTTTTTCGATATGGCGCAGAACGGAGTTGATCGAGTCTTTGACCTTTTCGTCAGACACATCCAGACGATTACGCTCCATTTGCTCCATTTCCTGAAGGTCATCCAAACGGCGCACCATCGCTTTCAACTGGCGATATTTCAGTGGCTCAGGCGCCCAGGGCTGAAGCTTCTGATCTTTTTCTCGGGCGAAGTCAGCGATCAGCTTGGCGTCGCTTTTATCGGTCTTGATTCGGCGCAGTTCACTGTCCGCGTACGCTTTGGTCGTGGCCGGGTTCACTACGCAGACCCGGAAACCCTTGTTGTAGACGAACTCGGCAAGCTCCAGGTGGTAGACGCTGGTGGCTTCCATCACGATCAGGGCCGAACGCTCGACGTGTTTGTCCAGCCAGGTCTCAAACTCTTTGAAACCCTTCGGATCGTTGCCCAGCTTGGCCTTGGTTTTGTGCTTGCCATTGGGCAAATGTGTAGCAATATCAAAGGTGTTCTTTGCGATGTCGACGCCAACGAAACCTGACATGATCGTCTCTCCACTTGGTCCCTTTTGCGATCATCACTTCACTCTGTCCAACCTTGCGAATGCGAGCTCTAGCCTGAGGCGGGCCCAAGATACCGTTCGAACTGTATGAGTGAGTGTGGAGGGCTGGAGCACAATCTACGTCACAGGCAAAAAGCCTAAGGAGCTGCACGGCTTCCAAGTCCCTCCCTCGATGATCAGTCGAGAACTATCGCTCCTGACAGGGCGATAGTCGATATACAAGGAGCTGCCGAAGGCTGCGATCGTTTCAAAGACAACGACTTCTCAAGGCTTTTTCGATTGCCTCAGCGTTCGCGCTCAAGCACCTCATCCGCCTCGTTGACCGTTTTGCCCCGGGTTTTCAGCTCGCTGACGATCACCGCCGCTACGATCAACACCGCGCCAAACAAGGCAATCGCCGGCAACCGCTCGCCGGCCAGGCGCCCGGCAATCCCGGCCCACACCGGTTCGCCGGCATAGATCAGCGTGGCGCGGGTGGGCGAGACGCTTTTCTGCGCCCAGTTCATCGCCACCTGGATCGCCGCGCTGGCCGCCCCCAGGCCCACGGCGCTGACCAGTAACAGCCAGGAGAAGTCCGGGATTCTTTCTTGGGTGGGCACCACCATCAAAAATGCCAGTACCGCCGTGCTTGCCAGTTGCACCACGGTGACCCGGCGCACATCGACCTGGCCGGCGTAGGCGCTGATCAGGATGATTTCGGCGGCAATGGCGATGGCGCTGATCAGCGTGGCGATTTCACCGGGGCTGAAATTCAACGACGCCCCGGCCGGGCCCGACACCAGCATCAACCCGGTGAAAGCCAGCATGATGCCCAGGCTCGGCATCAAGCCGGGCCGGCGGCCCAACACCAACCACTGCAACAGCGGTACGAATGGCACGTAAAGCGCGGTGATAAACGCTGACTGGCTGCTGGGAATGGTCTGCAGGCCGACGGTCTGCAAGCCATAACCGAGCATGATCGCCACGCCGATGAAGCTTCCGGCCTTGAGTTCGAACAGGGTCAGGTCGCGCAGATGACGCCAGGAGAACAGCGCGACGAACGCTGCGGCGGCGGCAAAACGCAGGCCGACGAAAAACATCGGTCCGCTGACGGTCATGGCGTGCTGCACCAGCAAGAACGTCCCACCCCAGATCATGGTGATCAGCACTAGCACGCATTCGGCCTTGCTGAACCTGGAGAAACGGGAGGAAGCTTGGGGGGAGTTCACCGATGCCATGACCTTGCGCGCCACCTGAGGCGGACGCACAATGCGCCCGAAGAAGGTGGGCAGTATAATGCGCAACCCCAGCAGATGAGCAATATAGTGCACAAAGAAAACGGCCAGCGGGCATCCGTCCTGCAACACGTCAGCCAGAACGTCCGCCGCCTGCGCCACGCCGCGCAGCTCAGCCAGACAACCCTGTCCGAACTGTCCGGGGTCAGCCGGCGCATGTTGGTGGCCATCGAGGCCGGCGAAAAGAACGTCAGCCTGACCACCCTTGACCGTGTCGCCGAAGCCCTCGACGTGGCCTTCAGCGACCTGATCCAGGCCCCCGATGCCCGCGACCCGAGTCGCATCAACGAACTGGCCTGGGCCGGTACCATCCCCGGCAGCAAAGCCGTGCTGCTGGCCAAGGCCACTGCCAGCCGCGAAGTCGAACTCTGGGAATGGCGCCTGGAGCCCGGTGAGCGTTACCCATCCGAACCTGATGCCGATGGCTGGAGCGAGCAGCTCTATGTGTTCGAAGGCTGCCTGACCCTGACGCTGGGCAGCGAAGAGCACCAGATAGGCGCCGGAGAGTTTTTCATGTTTGCCAGCAACCAGCCCCATGCCTATCGCAATGAGGGTTCGGTGGCGACGAGATTCGTACGCAACGTGGTGATTTGATTCCTGGAGAGCGACATGCATACAGCGCTGGATCGACCTGTCAGCAGCATCACCCGCGAGGCCGACGTCTTGATCGTCGGCGGTGGCCTGAGCGGAGCCATGCTGGCGGCGCAGCTACTGCGCCTGCCTGGCCGGCGCAGCGTGCTGATTGTCGAGCCGCGCAGCGAACTGGGTCGGGGCGAGGCCTACAGCGCGGTGGAGCTGGGCCACACCTTGAACGGCAACGCCGCGCGGATGAGCGTCGATCCGGACAACGCCGATGACTTGACTCAATGGCTCGCCGAATTCATCGAGGCCGGTGGCTGGCCCGAGTCGGATCAGCAGCATGTGCCGGTCAGCGAATTGTTCCCGCCCCGGGGAATCTTCGGTTTATATGTGCAGCAGCGTCTGGCTGAAGCCCGGGCGCTGGGAGCCCGCAACGGCTCGGTGGCGGAGCATGTGCGTGGCGAAGCCGTCGATCTGCAGGTTGCGGCTGACACCGTGCTGCTGACGCTTGACGACGGCCAGACCTTGCGCGGACGGTTCGCGGTGCTCGCCACGGGCATGTTCCCGGCGGCGCGCACCCCGCAGACCGAATCCAGCGGCTTGAATGCCGCCGCGCTGGACCCTTGGGATGTAGCGGCGATGCGTCGGCTCGATCCGCAATCCACGGTGTTGATCATTGGCTCAGGGCTGACGATGGTGGATGCCGTGGTGTCCCTGGAGCAGGCCGGGCATCGCGGACCTATCGAAGTGTTTTCCCGCCATGGCCTGCTGCCCCATGTGCGTCGACAACCGCCTGAGTGGGTGGACTTTCTCGCCGACGATCACAGCCTGCGCTCGCCACGCCAATTGATGCGCGCTCTGCGTGAGCAATGTCGTCAGGCCCAGGCCCAGGGCATCGACTGGCAAGCCCCGCTGGACACGGTGCGTGCGCACATCGGGCGCTTGTGGAGCCAGGCCAGTGATGTGCAGCGCCGACAGTTTGTGCGGCATGTGCGGCCCTGGTGGGAGAGCCATCATCATCGTTCACCACCCTTGAGCGCCGAGCTGGTGGCGCGGCTACATGAGCAAGGGCGGTTGCGGATCCAGGCGGCTTCGTTCAAGGGGTTGGCGTCGTCGGTCGAGGGAGCGGTGAACATCCGCATTCGGGGGCGGGGTGAGGCGGATCTAACGGTGGTGCAGGGCGCTGCGCTGATCAACTCCAGTGGCATCGAATACGATTGGCGTCGGGTTGCCCGACCGTTGCCCCAACAACTGCTGGCTCGCGGACTGGTTCAGCCCGGTCCACTGGCCCTGGGCATCGCCGCCCGTGCCGATGGCGCGGTGCTGGATGCCCAGGGCGAGCCTGCCAGTCGTCTGTTCGCCATGGGACCACCCTTGCGCGGGATGTGGTGGGAAAGCACCGCAGTGACCGATGTGGCGAGCCAGGCCAAGGCGCTGGCGGCGCGGTTGGTTGAGTTGCAAAGCCAAGATTGAAGTTGGACCCCCTGTGGCGAGGGGATTTATCCCCGCTGGGCCGCGAAGCGGCCCCAAATTTAGCCTGACACAACGAGGAGGCAGTTTTAGGGGCGCTTCGCACCCCAACGGGGATAAATCCCCTCACCACAGGGAAGTTCACTGAAGTGAGCGGTTATAGCTCGCTGACCCTGACCCAACGCCCCTCCCGCGCCGCCAGGCGAATCGCGGCCGCCAGCCGTTCCACTTCCCAGGCTTCTTCAAAATCGGTTCCGTCGCCGCCCTGGCCGGCGATGGCCATGATCAATTCCTGGACCTCCAGGGTCTTCAATTCGTTGTACCCCAGCTGATGCCCGGCCGCTGGGCTGAACGCGGCGTAGCCCGGCAGGTCCGGGCCGGCCAGCAGACGTTGAAAGCCCCCTTGGCCGACGCGGCACAGCCGCAGTTCATTCAGCCGTTCCTGATCGAACGCCAGGGTGCCGAGCGTGCCGCTGATCTCAAAACTCAGGTGATTCTTGTAGCCGTGCTTGAGCCAACTGCTGCTGAACGTGCCTCGGGCGCCGCTGGTGAAGCGCAGCAGGGCGTGGACTTGGTCATCCACGGCGATGGTGCGCTGCTCAGTGTTGCCGGCACTGGCGGGGCGTTGGCTGTGTACGGTCTGGCTGTCGGCACACACCGCCTCGACATCGCCCAATAAATGACGGGCCATGGCCAGCAAGTGGCTGCCCAGGTCCGCCAATGCGCCGCCGGCGTGGGCGGCTTCGCAGCGCCATGACCATGGTGAGGTCGGATCGGCCATGAAGTCTTCGCTGAACTCGCCCTGGAAACTGATGATCTGTCCCAGTTCCCCGCGCTGGATCATGTCCCGCGCCCGTTGAATAAGCGGATTGTGCTGGTAGTTGTAGCCGACCCGCGTGACCACGCCAGCCGCCTTGGCCGCCCGTTGCATCTGGTCGGCCTGTTCCAGGGACACGGCCAGGGGCTTTTCACAATAAACCGGCTTACCCGCTGCCAGTGCAGCCATGGCCATCGGGAAGTGCAAATGGTTGGGCGTGGTGATGGCGATCAGGTCGACCTTCGGGTCGTCGATCAGTTGTTGCCAGTCGCTGTGGGCCGTTTCGAACCCCCAGCTCTGGGCGCACTGTCGGGCACGCTGGGGATCGGCATCGGCCAGCGCCGCCAGTTTCAGGTGTTGAGGAAGGTTGAACACCGCTTTGGCGTTATGAAATGCCAAGGCATGGGCACGGCCCATGAAGCCAGTACCAATCAGACCGATGCCGAGTTCGCGCATGAGAAAGAGCCCTTTGAGTTTTTATTTTCAGAAGGGCTCTTTATGGAATAAATATTCGCATATTGCAAATGTTGGAATAAATATTCTTTAATTGGCGCTCACTGCACCACCCCCTGTGGGAGCGAGCCTGCTCGCGATAGCGGTGGATCAGTGACATCAATGCTAGCTGATCCAACGTCATCGCGAGCAGGCTCGCTCCCACAGGGGAAACATCATCAGGACAGGAACCCCCCATCCACATTCAGCGCCACACCGGTGGTATAGCTCGACGCATCACTGGCCAAGTACAGCACCGCGCCGGCCATTTCGCTTGGGTCGGCCACGCGCTTGAGCGGGATCTGCGCCAGGGCGGTTTTCAGGATCGCGTCGTTCTTGACCAGCGCCGAGGCGAACTTGGTGTCGGTAAGGCCCGGCAGCAAGGCATTGCAGCGGATGCCGAATTGCGCGCATTCCTTGGCGAACACCTTGGTCATGTTGATGACTGCGGCCTTGGTCACCGAGTAGATGCCCTGGAAGATCCCCGGCGAGATGCCATTGATCGACGCCACGTTGATGATGCTGCCGCCACCGTGCTCGCGCATCAGTTTGCCGGCTTCGACCGACATGAAGAAATAGCCGCGAATGTTCACGTCGACGGTTTTCTGAAACGCCCCCAGGTCGGTGTCCAGCACGTTGCAGAACTGCGGGTTGGTGGCGGCGTTGTTTACCAGGATGTCCAGGCGCCCGAATTGCTCGCGGATGCCGGCGAATACCTGGCTGATCTGTTCCATTTCACCAATGTGGCAGGCGATGGCGGTGGCTTTGCCGCCCGCAGCGATGATGGCATCGGCCACGTGCTGGCAACCCTCGAGTTTGCGGCTCGAGACGATCACATGGGCGCCTTGCTGGGCCAGCAGTTTGGCGATGGCCTCGCCGATGCCGCGGCTGGCGCCGGAAACGAAAGCGATTTTACCGTCGAGGTCGAACAACTGAGTCTTGGACATGCTGTTTCCTTGTTATAGGTGCGCTCAGAGCGTGGATTTGCTGATGACCTGCAGGCTCATCTGCTCCAGCAGTTTGTTCATCTGAACGAACTGCGCGAAGCGTTTGTCCTGGGTCTGGCCATGGAAGAAGCGGTAGTAGATCTGCTGGACGATGCCGGCCAGGCGGAACAGGCCGTAGGTGTAATAGAAGTCGAAATTGTCGATGCGGATTCCGGAGCGTTCGGCGTAGTAATCGACGAACTCGCGACGGGTCAGCATGCCCGGTGCATGGCTGGGCTGGCGGCGCATCAGTTGTACCGGGGCCGGGTCGCCGGCTTCGATCCAGTAGGCGAGGCTGTTGCCCAGGTCCATCAGCGGGTCGCCAAGGGTGGTCAGTTCCCAGTCCAGCACGCCGATGATCTGCATCGGGTTTTCCGGGTCGAGGATCACGTTGTCGAAGCGGTAGTCGTTGTGCACGATGCTGGAGGTGGGGTGATCGGCGGGCATTTTGTCGTTGAGCCAGGCCTTGACCGCCTCCCATTTCGGCGCGTCCGGGGTCAGGGCCTTTTCATATCGGTCGCTCCAGCCACGAATCTGCCGGGCCACGTAGCCTTCGGGCTTGCCCAGGTCGGCCAGGCCGCAGGCCTTGTAGTCAACCTGATGCAGTTCGACGAGGCGGTCGATGAAACTCTTGCACAGGGCTTCGGTACGGGCGGCGTCAAAACCCAGTTCCGGCGGCAGGTCGGAGCGCAGGATGATGCCCTTGACCCGTTCCATCACGTAGAACTCGGCACCCATCACCGACTCGTCGGTGCAGTGCACGTAAGCTTTCGGGCAATAGGGGAAACCTTCGCGCAACTGATTAAGGATGCGGAACTCACGGCCCATGTCGTGGGCGGACTTGGCTTTATGGCCGAACGGCGGGCGTCGCAGGACAAATTCCTGTTCAGGGTATTCCAGCAGGTAAGTCAGGTTCGAAGCGCCACCGGGAAACTGGCTGATCTGCGGCGTGCCGGTCAGGCCTGGAATATGGGCCTTGAGGTACGGGTCAATCAGACTGGCATCGAGTTCTTCACCGTCGCGGACACGGGTGGACTGATCAGTAAACGCCATGCTTATCCCTTCTGCTTATTTTGGAGGCCATCGATCATTGGCTAATCTAATGGCAGGTGAGGGGCGTCACAAGCACGCCAAGGTCTTATAGGTTAGCGTGTTGCAGGATAATCAGCGGGCCTGATGCCGGGTGGATGAGCTATGGTTTCAGCGTCTGTCGCTTTTCAGGGAGCCATCGCGATGGGATGCCCGCAAGTCTGTGGCACTGCAACCTTGCAATGCAGTTTCGGCGCCGCCCCGGCGGTGCTCAATGTGCTGCCGGTCAATCGGCTGCTGACCGGCGGGATGCCGGCGGCCAATATCATGGATCACATCCCTCTGGTGAACATCACCACCTTCGGCATGTGTCAAAGCCTGGCTAATCCCACAGTTGCCGCTGCGACCACCGCGGCACTGGGCGTGCTGACACCCATGCCGTGCATTCCTGCCACCGCAACCCCGTGGATCCCCGGCGGCCCACCAACCTTGCTGCTGGGCAACATGCCGGCCATCGATGCCAACAGCACCTTGATGTGTACCTGGGCCGGGGTGATCAAGATCGTCGTGCCGGGGCAGGTGCAGATGTTGATTCCTTGAATGGTGCGAACCTACAGGTATCAATGATTTCCTGTGGGAGCGAGCCTGCTCGCGATAGCGGTGGATCAGCTTGCAGTGATGTTGGATGTGCCACCGTCATCGCGAGCAGGCTCGCTCCCACAAGGGGCGGGGGTATTCAGGCTTGCGCCGGGTCATTCCAGCGCCTGAACCACCAGCGTACCCTGGAGATCGGCTTGCCGTCGGCGTCCAGTGGCCGACCGTCTGCGGCGTAGGCGTGTGCCGGTTCCAGCAGTTGGCCGTTGAGGTAGCGGGCATCGACGGCGGGGTTGCCATTGGGGTGCATGCGTCGATAACGACCGTCACGCACACCGTCACGATAGAACTCGGACTCGGCCAGTTGCCCGTCGGGGAAATAGTTGTTCGCCTCACCGTGCAGTAACCCACCCCGATAAGTGGCCTGACGCTGGAGCCCGCCTTCGGCGGCGTAAAAGCTCGCCACGCCCTGCAGTTTGCCTCTGACGAAGGGCAACACCGCCGAGACTTTACCGTTGGGGTGATACAGCGTGCTGGTGCCTTGCAGCTCACCTTGCTGATAGTTGAGGGTCGCTTGCCGGCGCTGGGCCTCATCAATCTGCAGTGAGCCGTTGAGGTGGCCGTCGACCAGTTGCCCGCTCAGGTGGCTGTCGTCACGTTCCAGGTCGAGTTTTTTCGAGGCCATCGGCGCACTCCTGTCAGTTGACCTTCACCAGGCCGCCCTTGATGGTCAGCATGCCGCCGCCGTCCACGGTCTGTTCGGCGGCGGCCTTGTTCACCAGACTGATGCCGGCGTCGTTGGTCAGGGTGGTGCCGGCCTTGTTTTCCAATGACGTACCGGCCTGATTGCTCAGGGCGGTTCCAGCCTTCTGGCTGATGGACGTGCTGGCCTGGGCCGCCAGGTCCGCACCGCTCTTGATCGCGAAACTGCTACCGCTTTGCAGGGTCAGGGTGCCGCTGACCTTGATGGTCAGGTTGCCGTCCACCGTCAGCTCATAGTTACCGGTGACCTTGTGCGCGTAGTTGCCCCCGGTGCTGTGGTTCTGGTCCGAACCTACGGTCACGGTACGGGTGTCCTTCACATCGAGGCTGTCGCTGCCGGTCTGGATGGTCACACTGCGTTTGCCCTTTTCCAGGGTGACGGTTTCGTCGCCTTCCTTGACCGTGCGAGTGCGAGCGTTCTGCACCGTGAGGGTTTCATCGTGACCGACCGTGGCGGTGGTGTCGTTGAGCACGTTGATGTTGAAGTCTTTCTGAGCCTGGAGAAAAACCTCCTCGGCGTCCTTCTTGTCCTCGAAGCGTAATTCGTTGAAACCGCCACCGCCCTTGGACGAATTGGTCTTGATCCCGGACTGGGTCTGGTTGGCCGGCAGCGCGTAGGGCAGGGCGTTGTCACCGTTGTAGACACAACCGGTCACCAGCGGCCGGTCGGGATCGCCGTCGATGAAGGTGACGATGACTTCCTGGCCGATGCGCGGCACGAACTGCATGCCAAATCCCTTGCCGCTCCAGGGCAACACCACACGAACCCAGCAGGATGAACTCTCGTCGTTCTTGCCGGTACGGTCCCAGGGAAACTGCAACTTGATCCGCCCGTATTCGTCGGTCCAGATTTCCTCGCCGGCCTTGCCCACCACGAGTGCGGTCTGAGTGTGCATGCGCGGTTTTTGCGTGGTGCGGGGCGGTCGATAAGTCGTGGCCTTGGGAATCGCCTCGAAGCGGTTTCGGTAGCTATCGTGGCTGGCTTCGTGGCTGACCGAGGTCACCACCCAATCGATATTCAGCGTCGAGTCTTCATGGCCGGCGAGGGTGAACCAATACCCCGGCACCAGCCAACGGCAGTCGCTTTCGCCGACAAAACGCTTCTCCTGACTGCGCAGGCCATCCACCCGTTGTTTGGTCAACGCATCGCCTTGGCCCTTGGCGTCATAACCGCCCGGATGCTCGTATATCGAACTCGGCCCGGCGACGGCTTCGGCCTGGCTGTAAAGCGACGTCGTTGGCGTGGTGAATTGGTAGTCGGTCGCCTGGTACACCCCGGCCACAGCTTGCAAGCACACCTGGCCTGAGCGGACGCCGTGCAGTTCCCGATCACCGATGTTCTGCCCGAGATAATTCACCGTCGGGCCGTTGGGAATCGGCAAGAACGCATCGTTGCTGTCGGCCAATACCAGCGTGTGCTTGCCTTCCTCGTGGCTAAAGAACCAGAAAATCCCGTCTTCTTCCATCAACCGCGAAACAAAGGCCAGATCGGTTTCGCCGTATTGCACGCAGTATTCACGGGGTGTGTAGCTGCCGGTGAGTTTGAGCTGGAAGTCGGTGAAACCATGGGCCTTGAAAATCGTGGTGACGATGTCCGAGGTGGCGAGGTTCTGAAACACCCGGTTGTTGCTCGCCAGGGTCAGCCACCAAAGCCAGGGGCGCAGTAAAAGTTGATAGCGTTCGGCGGTGGCGTCGGCGGGGAGCTGGCGGATCTCCGCGACCAGACAGTCCAGCGGGCGCAACAAGGCGTCCTTGTGCAGAGTCAGGGTGACATGGCTGGCGACAGCGCTGGTGAGGGTCAGCGAGGAGCCGTCGTTGATGCCGTTGAGGATGTGCGAGCCCAAGGCATTGAGGCTCTCTTCGCCGGACAGCGATTCCGGATACAGCGCTGACAGCGTGGCCGCAGTGAGGGAGAGGGTGGTGTTGCTGTCGGTGGAGCGGGGCATTGATTGTCCTCAGCGCCGTCAAATATCGTCAGGAAATCCTTCGACCGGGCCTGCCCATAAACATGATTCAACTGGGAAAGGAACATTGTCCAGTTGATTGGTATTGACGCCAATACGTTGAGCGCAAATTTTGTCAGGCTCGCCAACTTTTTTAATCTTGATGAATCCGCTATTTACGTAGTCATCCACTTTCTTCATCTGTTTTGGTTTTATCCATGTGATGTTGAAATACAAAACATAGACTTCTGACAGTTTGCTAATGCCAAGTTTCTCTTTTTTCTCTCGTATTTCAGACGGTGGTATGGTCGTTAAATAGAACCCTTCTTCATGCTGCTTTTTGAACCAGGCCCACTTTTGAGGTTGATTCATCGTGCATTTCCACTCCCGGACGGCGGGGGTGCCGATTTGATTATCAGTGATGGATTTGGCCGCTGACTGGGTGGTGTAGTGGTAGAACTTCATAAGGGCTCCGGTCCAACTCAGAAAGTCTTAACAGGTGATGAACAACGACGGTGTGTCACTCCAACACCCACTCCGCCAACTTCCCCGTCACCTGCGTCATCAACACATTCTCCACATCCCTTGCTCCTGCTGCGCTGCACTTGGCCAACACAGCCTTGACGATCCCCGCGTCGAACTCGAATGGCTTGCCGGTCGCAGCCTTGTACCGCCCACGCAATTTCTCCAGCTTGGCCAGCACAATGGCTTCCAGCGTCGTCTCATCCAGCGGCCGATACGCCACCACCGTCATGCGCGCCAGAAATGCCGGGCGAAACGCTTGCAGCAAGACTTTATGCAAGGCTTCGTTGAAGGCGTCGCTGCCCAGTTGCGCGGCCGGCGTGTCCAGCAACAGTTCGGCGCCAACGTTGCTGGTGGCGAGCATCACCGTGTTCTTGAAGTCCACCACCAGGCCGGTGCCGTCTTCCATCAGGCCTTTGTCGAAGACGTTATAGAAAGCCTCGAGTACATCCGGGTGGGCCTTTTCGATTTCATCGAGCAATACCACCGAATAGGGTTTGCGCCGGACCGCTTCGGTGAGCACACCCCCGCTGCCGTAGCCGACATAGCCGGGTGGGGCGCCCTTGAGTTGGCTGACGGTGTGGGCTTCCTGGTACTCCGAAAGGTTAATGCTGATCAGGTTACGTTCACCGCCGTACAAGGCATCGGCCAGGGCGTAGGCGGTTTCGGTCTTGCCCACGCCGGTGGGGCCCACCAGCAGGAACACGCCGACCGGCTTTTGCGGATCGGTCAGGCCGGCGCGGTAGGCTTGCAGGCGCTGGGCGATGGTGTTCAACGCGGTGTCCTGGCCCATCACCCGCAGGCCCATGCGCTGACCGAGGGTGCGCACGGCGTGAGCTTCGTCGGCGAGCATCTTGCCCACCGGAATGCCGGTCCAGCCGGCGATCACGGCGGCGACGGTCTTGCTGTCCACCTGTTCGGGCACCAGCGGATCGTCCTGGCGAATGGCATCCAGGCCGGCCTCCAGACGCAGCAGTTCGGCGGCCAGGTGGTCGATGCGGTTGTCGATCTCGGTGTCGGGTTTTTCACCGTCGGCGCGTTCGCTCAAGGTCAGCAGTTCGCGGCGAGTGTCGAGCAGTTCGCGCACCGCTTCGCGCTCTTCGCCCCAACGGGTCTCCAGCTCGCGGATGGCCTGCACGTTGGCGCCCGACTCGGTTTCCAGCAGGGTGATGCGTTCGCGGTGATCCAGCCCGGTGGCCTGTTCACGGCGCAAGCGTTCGACTTCGTCCTTGAGGCTGTTCTGCCGGTGGCGCAGGCTTTCCAGGGGCGGCGGGACATCGTGTTGACCGAGGGCGACCCGCGCGCAGGCGGTGTCGAGCACGCTGATGGCTTTGTCCGGCAATTGCCGCCCGGAAATGTAGCGGTGGGACAGTTTCACCGCCTCGTGAATGGCCGCGTCCAGCACTTGGACGCCGTGGTGTTGTTCCAGTTTGGTCGCCACGCCACGGAGCATTTCCACGGCGGTGAGTTCGTCCGGCTCTTCGACCTGCACCAACTGGAAACGCCGGGCCAGGGCCGGGTCTTTCTCGAAGTATTTTTTGTATTCCAGCCAGGTAGTGGCGGCCAGGGTACGCAGCTCGCCTCGGGCCAGGGCCGGTTTGAGCAGGTTGGCCGCATCGCTGCCACCTTCAGCGCCGCCGGCACCGATCAGGGTGTGGGCTTCGTCGATAAACAAAATGATCGGTTTTTCCGCGCTGCGTACCGCGTCGATCACGCCTTTGAGACGCTGTTCGAACTCGCCCTTGACGCCCGCGCCGGCCTGCAACAGGCCCAGATCCAGCACTCGCAACGTGACTTCCTGCAACGACGGAGGCACGTCGCCTGCGGCGATGCGCAAGGCCAGGCCCTCCACCACGGCGGTCTTGCCGACGCCCGGCGCGCCCACCAGGATCGGGTTGTTCTGCCGACGCCTGAGCAGGATATCGATGCACTGGCGTATCTCACCGTCGCGGCCGACGATGGGGTCGATGCGTCCGTCCCGGGCATCGGCAGTCAGGTCCTGGGTGTATTGGTCGAGCACCGGGTCTTGTTTGTGTGGCGTCTCACCGGGTTTTACCGGGCGCACGCCGCCGACATGTTCCCGAGAGCTTTCGGTCCATTCCAGCAGATGGGCGCGCAAGGCCTCCCGGGGAATGCGCAACAGCGACGAAGCACTGTTGAGCAACAGGCTGCGACGCTCATCTCGGTCCAACAGTGCCAGCAACAACAAGCCGGACCGGATGCTGTCCAGGCCCAGCACGCTGGCCTGCACCACAGCGTCCTCCAGCAGGCCGATGGTTTGCGTCGACAGGGCCGGCGTGCGGGTACTGCCGGATTTGAACAGCTCCAGGGCCTTGTTGATTTCTGCTGCCACCGCGTCGCGCTCCAAGCCAAAGCGCGGCAACAGACAGGCGAAGTCACCGCCTTCGATGTCCAACAGTTCCAGCAGCAGGTGCTCGATTTCCACATAGTGATGGCTGCGTTGCAGGCAGCGCTGCGCTGCGCGTTCCAGGGCGCGGCGGTTGTCCGGGTTGAGACGTCCGATCAGGCTGGCCAGTTCCATTTCAGGCGATCTCCGGCTGACGAAGGCGAGTTTCGATCCGTTGTATGGCAAGGTTCGGCTGGCGTTGCAGGCCACCGTTCCAGCTCAAGCGCGGCGGCGCCTGGCGAACCAGTTGCAGTGGCCCGGCGCCCCGGATCAGCAGCACCAGGGTGCAATCCAGATCGGGACCGAAGTACAAGGCGTAAAGACTGGCGAGTAACGGATGGGTCTCGCCGGTGGGCAGCAAGGTATTGGCCTGGGCGGCGGTCAGCGGCCCGAGGGTCATGCGCACACCGGCATGTTCGTCCCAGACCCGGATGCCGGCTATCGCGCTGTGGCCCAGGCGCAAGTTGCGCCCGCCGGGCTGCAAGCGGCTGCGGCTGGCGGGCGGGATTTCACGCCAGCCACCTTCGTAGGCGGTCAGTTCCACTGGCAGCCCGAACTGTTCGCGCACGACTGCCGCAAACCCGGCCAGAGAGCGCCGGCCATCGGCGTATAGCGCGGTACACGCCAGCACGCCAGCATCGGGCGCGGCCTGGCGTTCTTGCAACGCCTTGGGGAGCAGGCCGGTCAATGCGCGCAGTTGTGCCTGCACGGCAGACGCCGCTGGTGCGGTAAAACCCAGGGCGATGCGGTGTTTGCGCATCACTTTGTAGAGCAGGCTGAGCAGGCGATGCTGGAACAGGTCGAGAAACTCCGCCGGCGCATGATCGCGCGCCCGTGCCCGCTGTTGCAGCCATTCCTGATAGGCGTAAGGCAAGGGACCGTCGGGGCCGCCCAGGCCAAAGATTGGCGTGGTCAGAACGGGCGCGGTGCCGGGCTCCTGCTTCAGGCTTTCGACTTCACTGGCGGCGAACAGCGGTGTCAACGGTCCCCGCAGGCGCAGGGCTTCGGCGTGGGGCGCGGTGCCGCTGCCCAGGGTTTCGGCCTGGGGCTGTTCGCGCTCCAGCACCAGCAATGCCTGAAGCCATTCGAAACGATGCGGATCGCGGCGCAAGCGTTCGCTCAGGTTCAGAGCGTCAGGGGTTTGCCGGCTTGGGGTTGCCATGTTTTCACCTCCCTGTCCGACTGAACGAGTACGGTGCGCACGAAACGATTGGCGGTGGCATAGAGGGAAAAGAACTGCGCCAGCACCCCGGAGAACAGCACGGCACTGCTGCCGACGAAATGTTGCGGGTCCAGTTGCAGGCTTACTTGCAACCCGTTGCGCCACCCGCGCCAGGCGTCTTCGCCGACATGGGCGATGACCCGGTCACAGCCCAGTTCCAGCACCCCGGCGATCTGACGCCGGGCACTGGCCTCGTCCCGCAGATTGTGCAATTCAAGAATTTCCCGCAGCGCGTCGAGAGCCTGGGGACCTTCCACCAACGACAGGTGGTTGAGGGTCAGTTGCGACACCAGCCGCCAGCGCGATTCGCCATCCAGGCGTGGCAGGCTTTGCGGGCTGGGCGGGTTGCGCAGGCGAGCCCAGGCCACCGGCCCGGGACGCTCAAAACCCAGTGCCGTGCCGGACGGCAGGTTTTGGGCCAAGTGGCGGTTGGTGCACAGCAACTCGGCGGTGAGGCTGTAGTCCCGCGTGTCAGCCAGCGGGTCGAACTGAGTGTCCACCAGACTGACCATCAAATCGGTGCCCAGGCGATTGGGGCTCATGCCGCTGACTCGCCGCGCATGCCAGTAATAGGCCTGGTCGTTGCCGTGCTGGCTGCCGTAATAGGCCGGGACTTTGCGCACCCCCTGGCTCGACGTCGCGCGCATGCCGCGGATGCTGTGGATCTCGACGCTGTTTTCTCGATGACTGTCGGCCACCAGGCGGTATTCGCTACGGGTGCCGTCGGGGCGCAGCGGCTCGGACGTCCTGGGGAACAGGTTGATCACTGGCGCGCAGCCCAGGGCGATGTCGCTGGCCTGGAGCGGCAGCCGGCTGACGGGCGCGCGGTCGAACACGATGTACAGGTACAAGGCTTGGCTGTCGCTGGTCGCTCCGGCCAGGGGCAAGTCGAAAAAGTCGAATTTGTCAGGGAAAGCAAAGTATTCCGCCAGCAGACGCATGCCGGGGTGCACACCGTCTTCGTCCGGCAGCAAGGCTTGATCACTGGCGAAACCGACGATCTCAGGCAGACCAGTCAGCGGCTCCGGCACGCTGCCCGGTGGGCCGGCCAGGACCTTCACGGCATGGGCGCCGAGCAGGTCATACAGCCAGGCGTTGATCATGGGTGAGGCTGCCAGGTGCACCCGCAGGGAATCGATCCCCAGCGTCGACCATTGGCTTTCGCCCAGGCAGCGCAGGTTCAGGCGCAAGGCCGAACGCGCCTGAACCACCCCCGTCAGCGCCTGAGCCTCATCGCTGCCCAGCAGCAACGCTTCACTGACTTCGATCGGCCACAGGCGCACGGCGGCCGTGGTGCGAAAATGAATGCTCTGCCCCTTGTCGGTGGTGACGAACAAGGGCGTGTCCCGGGGCAGGGGATAGCCTTCATTGAGGTTGCCTTTGCTCGGGTCGGGCTCGAACTGCACGATCGCGCAGGACGGCAAAGGGCGCAGGGCCAGGGGGTAAAGCTGTTCGAGCAAGGCATCGCTGAACTCGGCGTAGTCGTCGTCCAGTCTTCGCTGCAAGCGGGCGGCCAGCAACGCGAAGCCCTCCAGCAGTCGCTCGACATGCGGGTCCGGGCATTCACCGGGAGACAGCTCCAGGCGCCTGGCGACCTTGGGGTAACGTTCGGCAAACAAGCTCCCGGCATGTCGCAGCCAGGTCAGTTCACGCTGGTAATAATCCAGCAGTTGCGGGTCAATCGAGTCGCTCATGTCGTACCTCAAGGCCGTCGCCGGCGGGCTCGATGACAAATGCCACGGGCCATGAGTGCTGGTCGCCGCGCAACTCGCCCAATAGCCGTATGTTCAGTTGCTGGGGATGACCCGGTACAGGGTTGACCTGAACCTCGCCCAACCGCAGGCGCGGTTCGAAGTGGTTAATGGCCTGGCGGATCTCGCGGGTCAGTTGGCGACGGTCATCGCTGCGCTGCTGCTGTAGCGCGGTCCAGTCAGCGATGCCGTAATCCAGGATGCTCGGCGGCTCGGTCAGCGCCTTCGGGCCGCGTCGGGTGTTGAACAGGCGTAGCAGTTCGGCATGCACCGAGTCCTGCAACGCCTGCCGGTCGAACGCCCGCTCAGGGTCTTGCGTCGGGCTGGCCAGACGCTCGAACAAAGGAGGGCGAAGCCCGAAGCCAGCCATGGGCGCGGCGTCCTTACTTGGTCATCTTGTTGGCCGCCAGGTCCCACGTCGTGCCCGCCGTGCCTTCCTTGGTGCCGTCGTCTTTCTGCGCGGTGAGTTCCCATTTGATCTTGGTGAAGTTCAGCGACAAGGTTTCCACCGGTTTGCCGCCCGTACCGCCACTGACGCTGACGTTGGACAGCACGACGTTGGTTAGGGTGTAGACGATGAACGGCATGATCTGGCCGCTGCCTTCGGCGGCGTTGCGGCCGATGGTGATGATGGCTTCGGGGATCGGTTTACCGGCGCAGCAATATTCGTTGAGGGTGGGGGTAGAACTGTCGACGAATTTGGTCAGGGTGAATTCGCCGATATGGGGCCTGCCGGAGGTGCGTTCCGAGTTGCTGACGTCGTTGGTGACTTGCATCGCCACGTTGTGGCTGTAGGACATGACTTCGATTTTGTCGGTGAAGCCCTCGAGCAGGCTGTCGCCCTTGATGTCACCGCCGAGGTCGAGAATGATCGCATCCATTGTGTGGAACTCCTGAAGAAGACAAGTGAGGTAGTGCCCGATACCGTTAAAAACGAACGCCGAACCTGTGGCGAGGGGATTTATCCCCGCTGGGCTGCGCAGCAGCCCTCCAAGCAGTCAACTCAATCTGCCTGACACACCGGGTTGCTGGTATTCAGGGCCGCTTAGCGCCCCAGCGGGGATAAATCCCCTCGCCACAACAGCGTCCTCGCCACAGGTTTCAACCGTCAGGCAGCTACCGGCGGCGGCAGGGTCGCCACCAGGCGGATCGAGGCGGTCAGTTCCTCAAGCTGGAAGTGCGGGCGCAGGAACACCGTGGCCTTGTAGGCCCCCGGCTTGCCCGCCACTTCCGTGACGTCCACCCGCGCCTCGCGCAACGGGTACTGCGCCTTGATCTCTTGCGGCGCGTTGTCGTTGATCAGCACGTAGTCGGCGATCCAGTTATTGAGGTAGGTCTGCACGTTGTCGCGGGTCATGAAGCTGCCGACCTTGTCGCGCATGATGACCTTCAGGTAATGGGCGAAACGCGAGGCGGCGAGCACATACGGCAACATCGCCGAGATTCGCGCGTTGGCGTTGGCCTCGTTGGTGTTGTAGAGCTTGGCCTTGTTGGTGGTCTGGCCGCCGAAGAACACTGCCACGTCACTGTTTTTCTTGTGACACAGGGAAATGAAGCCCAGGTCGTTGAGTTCTTTTTCGCGACGGTCGGTGATCGCCACTTCGGTCGGGCATTTGAGCGACAGGTCGCCTGAGCTGGTGCGAAAGGTATGGGCCGGCAGGCCTTCTACCGCGCCACCGCCTTCGGCCCCGCGAATCGCCGCACACCAGCCATATTTGGCGAAGGCTTCGGTGATGCGTTGCGACAGTGCCCAGGCGGCGTTGCCCCACAGGTATTTGCTGTGGTCGGTGCCGTTGACGTCCTCGACGTAGTTGATGCCTTCCACCGGCAGGGTGTCCGGACCGTAGGGCAGGCGCAGCAGAAAGTGCGGCAGCACCAGGGACACGTAACGCGAGTCTTCGCTTTCGCGGAACGAGCGCCACTTGATCAGCTCCTGGCTTTCGAAAATCTTCGACAGGTCACGGGGCACGGCCAGTTCGGTGAAGCTGGTCATGTCGAACAACCGGGGACTGGCGGCGGCAATGAACGGTGCGTGCGCGGCGGCGGCGACGTTCGACAGTTTTTCCAGCAAGCCGATGTCCTGGGGATGGCGACCAAACGTGTAGTCGCCCACCAGCAGGCTGAACGGATGCCCGCCGAAGGTGCCGTATTCTTCCTCGTAGATCTTCTTGAACAGCGCGCTCTGGTCAAACTCGACGGCTTTTTCCAGATCGTTCTGCAGTTCTTTCTGGGTCACGTTGAGCAAGCGCAATTTAAGCCGCGTGCTGGTTTCGGTGTTTTGCACCAGCAGGTGCAGGCCGCGCCAGGAGGCTTCGAGTTTTTGCAGCTCGGGGTGGTGCAGCACTTCGTTGAGCTGGGCGCTGATCAACTGATCGATCTGGCTGATGCGGTCGTTGATCATGGCCACGGTGTCCTTGTCGATGGCCATGCCTTCGTCGAGGACCTGGGTGGCGAATTCAGCCAGCATGTCGCGGGCGTAGTCCTGCTGGCTGTCGTCGTGGGCCATGCGGCCTTCGGCGATGATCTTGTCCAGCAGGGACAGGGTCTGGGTCGTGCTCTCGCTGGTTTGAGCGCTGGATGAAGCAGGCATGGCTTTATCTCCCTTGAGTGATGAGCGCGATCAGGCCTGTGGTTCGGCCGGGGCTGGGTCATCGTTGGCGGCTTCGGTCGGCAGGTCTTGCGCATCCTGAGGGCGGGCTGACTTGATCTCTTGCAGGCCTTCGGTGTTGGCGATCACGTCGCGCAGCAGCTTGTCCAGGTCGTCGTTGCCGTCAAGTTTGGTCAGCAGGTCGCGCAGGCGCTGGCGCGCTTCGAACAATCGGCGCAGGGGCGTGACCTGTTCTACGACCTTGACCGGGTCGAAGTCGTCGATGTGGCGGAAGTTGAGTTCGATGTTGAGCTTGCTGTCGTCAGCGCTGAGGGTGTTGTTCACCTGAAGGGTGGCGCGAGGCGAGATGGAGGCGAGTACCTCGTTGAAATTGTCGCGATCGATTTCCGTGAAACGCCGCTCGTTGAGCTTGGGCAGTGGGTCCAGTGGTTTGCCCGAGAGGTCGGCCAGAATGCCGACCACCAGTGGCAATTCTTTCTTTTCGATGGCATTGCCGATTTCCACGTCATAGGTGATCTGGACGCGGGGGGGACGGACTCTGTCGAGCTTGTGCTGGGTACTTTCTGCCATGGCGGCCGACTCCGATGCATGTAGGAAGCAATGCATCGGGGGGCCCGCTCATCGCATTCCCTTGCTGATCCGCAGGTTGCAAATGGAGGGCAGTAGACCTGTCATTCCCTTGACGAACCTGGTGCATTCGACTGTGTGCGTCGAACTACCCAAGACGCTAGAACAGGTCTATAAAAAAGCAAGCAAAAACAATTTTTGACCGCTGAGAAAAGGAAGATTCATTTTGCGTGTCTTTTTTTCCGGATTTTTTTTGAGCCTCGCGCTCACCGGTTGCTCGCTCTTTGCCCCCAGCGTGGACCTGGACAGCCTGACCCTGGATGTCGCGCCGCGAGCCAATGACGACACCCCCATCGCGGTGGATTTTGTCGCCGTGAACGACCCGGATCTGCTCAAGCAGCTGTCAGGCATCACCGCCCGCCAGTGGTTCGCCGAGCGCGAACAGTTCCAGCGCGACTATCGTCAACTCATGTCTGTGTGGGGCCTGGAGCTGGTGCCGGGGCAATTCATCGACCGCCAACCCTTCCCGCTGGAGGGCCGGCGCGCCGCTGGACTTTTGGTCTTCGCCAGCTATAACACTCCCGGAGCCCACCGGCTTCGGCTGGACGATCAGCGCAAGGCCTGGCTGAAGTTCGAAAGTCGTGAGATGACCCTGGTGAACGATGGCCAACTTGCCAGTCAGCCTTGAGTGACCGCGTGCCGCCCTGGGGCGGCGTCATTGGGATGTCGAAGGGAGTCGTATGAGTCTGTTACCTGACGCGGTTTGCTGGCACGAGGGGATGCAGTTGCTGCCCCAGCACTTCCAATTGCAAGGGCTGCGCGCCGAGGCCCTGGCCGCGCATTTTGCCGGCGCCTGCAACCCATGGTTCTGGGGTGTCAGCCAGTTGGAAGTCGACCCTTCAGCTCTCAGCGCTGGCCAGGTTCGGCTGTTGCAACTGCAGGGCACCTTGCCGGACGGGTTGCCGGTCAACGTGCAAGCCGGGGTCGGGCCGACCCTGGAGCTGGACATCACCGAGGCGGTGAACAAGACCGACGACGCGACGGTGACCGTGTACCTTGCCATCAGCCCGCTCTGGCGCGCCGGGCAATTGCTGCCGCTCAAGGGACGCCTGCAATCGGTCGTGGGTGACGCCTTGCCGGACCTCACCAGTGGCGAGTTCCCCGAGTCCATCACGGTGTGGCGGCCGAACCCTCGGCTGTGCACGCAACTGAGCAAGGCCGACTCGATCTGCCTGCCACTGTTGCGCATCCGCAAGGAAGGCGGAGGATTTCTGCGAGTGCCCTACACACCGCCGACGCCGATCCTGTTGCCGGAATCGATTCTTGGTCGGCGAGTGGCCGGGTTGTGTGCCAGGGCACGGGAGAAGTGCCTGTTCCTGGCCGGGCGCCTGCGTCAGGCCCAGGCGGCCGGTAACCAGGACGATGCAATGGAGATTCGCCGTCAATTGACTGCGTTATGGGCGCGATTGCCGGAAGTCGAAGGCGCGCTGAACACCCGAGTGGCGACGCCTCAGACATTGCATGGCCTGTTGTTGGGGTTGGCCGGTAGCTGGTCGGCGCTCGATCCGCTGGCCGGTGTCCCGGCCTTCGCGCCATTGGATTTTCTTGAGTTGCAACGCGGCTATGAACCGTTGCTGGACTGGCTGGAAAACACCCTGGAGCTGGTTCGCGCCGGCTATCGCAGCCTGGCCTTCGAGCGCGATGACCAGGTGTTCTCGATCCAGTTGCCCGATGACCAGCCGAACCAGCGCCTGGTGATCGGCCTGCGCATGCCCAACGGCGCCAGTGAGCAGGCGGCGGCCGAGTGGTTGCGCGGGGCGATCATCGCGTCGGCGCCGCACATCCCGTTGTTGAGTCGCCAGCGCATGAGCGGTCTGCCCCATCAGGCCATGAGTCGCAACGAGCAAGTGGCCTACAGCGTGGGGGACGACACCCGGCTGTTCGTGGTGGCCGCCAGTGGGCAATGGTTCGATGGGCAATTGCCGTTGCACATCGTAGCGCCGGCCTCGCATCAGGCCAGCAGTCCGTGGCAAGTGGTGTTGTTTGTCGCGCAAGCCGGTGAAAGCGCCTGATCGTAAAGGGGAGTCGTATGCCTGACGGAAGTGGCGGGGCGGTTCGGAGTCTGCATGAGGCACCGCTGAGCAGTGCGTTTCGTCAGGCTTGGCTGAAGTGGTCCCAGGAGTGGCAGGACTTGCCCAAGGACAGTGATCCCGCGGTATTGGTCAGCCGGGTGGTGGAGTTCTCCGGGCGCAGTGCCCAGCGGTTGTGGCGGGTGGCCTTCGCCACCGTGGGCGATGCGGCGACCGAGCAGGTCAAGGCGCTGGTCTATGCGTTCGTGGCGCTGGTGGACGAGACCTTGCTGTTCACCCCATGGCCGGGACAACTGGCCTGGCAGCAGCATCCCCTCGAGTCGCGCATGTACTCCAGCCGCCAGGCCGGCGAACGGTTGCCGGCCGCCATCAAGAAATTGCTGGATGAACAGATGCCCGGCACCCGGGACCTGGCCAACGTGTACCTGCAGTGCCTGATTCTTGGTTTTCAGGGCCGATTGCGTGGCGAGCCCGGTCAGGTCCAGCACGAAAAATGGCGTCTGGCGCTGTTCACGTTCGCCTGGCAGCACGAGCCCGATTATATCGACGTCAGCGAGCGCCTGGCGCTGCCTGCGGCGGCCATGCCGGTACGTGTCCCGGCCCAGCAGTCGTTACCGGACGGGTTGCGCCTGGGCCTGGTGATCCTGGCGATGGTGTTGTTTCTGAGCGGGTTGGGACAGGTGTTCTGGCGTGACATCCGGTCGGAGCTTGAGCCGGTGCTGCAACTGAACGAGTCGGTGGTTCAGGAGCAGGACTCATGAGCCTCTTGAGCATCGTCGCCCTGGTGTTGCTGGTGATGGTTGCGGTGCTGCTGATTGCGGCGGCGATCTGGTGGCTGCGCACCCAGGGCGGCGCGGCCATCCGCAGCTTCTATGGGGCGGTGCGTCACATGGAACAGGAGCAAGGCACTCGGGACCGCTACCAGATGCCCTGGTTGCTGATGCTGGGCAACGAGTTCGATGGCACGCAGTTGTGCGCCCAGTGGCGTTTGCAGCCGACAGACAAGGCGGCGTGGTTCGGGCGCTGGTGGTCGGATGCCGAAGGCGCGGTGCTGGTGGTGCCCCAGGCGCTGTTTTTGCCCGATGAGGGCATGAACATGCAGCGGGGCAACTGGTGGCGCCTGTTGGGACTGATTCTGCGCCTGCGCAGCAGACGGCCACTGGATGCGGTGATCTGGACTGTGCCGTTCGGCAAGCTCGATGACCTCGAACAGACGACCGAGCTGAGTCTCAAGGTCCGGCGCTGTTTCATCGACCTCTTGCAACGGTTCGGTCTGAGCTTGCCGGTGTACGTGGTGATCACCGGGATGGAAGAACTGCCGGGGTTCCAGGAACTGGTCAGCGCCTTGCCCGCCCAGGCTCGGGAATCGACGCTGGGCTGGTCGTCGCCATATTCGCCCGATGCAGCATGGCAATCGCAATGGAGCGATCAGGCGCTGGATCAGGTCAACGCCGCATTGTCCCAGTCGATCATCGAGATCGGCGCGCTGTCGGGGCAGTTGAGCAGCGATCTGTATGGGTTGCCGGAGCGTTTCGAAGGGTTGCGGCGCGCCATGCAACTGCTGCTGGAACCGGTTTTCCAGGGCAATGCGCAAGGCGAGGCACCACGTTTTCGTGGCGTGTATTTCACCGCCAGCCAGGCACCGGCCGTCACTGGCGATGGGTTGACCGCCAGCGACAGTGTGTTGCGTCAAACGGTGTTCGCCCGGCAATTGTGGTCACGCCGGCTGGTGGCCGAGCGAGGCCTGGCCCAACCGGTGCCGCGCCTGTTGCGTTTGCGCCAGCGCTGGCATCGACTGGCCGGTGGAGTGGCGCTGGTGGTCGGGGTGGTCTGGCTGGGGAGCATGGTCTGGGTCTGGCACGATTCTGTCGAGCAAGCCCAGGGGTTGTCGCGGTTGATCCTCAGTGCGCACAAAAACCATGTGGTGGTCGATCCCGACAAACCGCAACTGGAACCGACCCGACAGAACGTGCAGAACTACTGGAACGTGCTGGAAAAGGCCCCACGCTGGCGTTTCGTCTCGGTGGTTTTTCCAACTTCATGGTTCTCCGGTGTGGACGCACAACTGGACAACGGGTTGCGCATGACCGCCCGCCATCATTGGATATTGCCGTTGCGTGATCTGCTGGCCTGGGACCTCGAACAGCTCAAGGGCATACGCAATACCGAGCGGCGCGGCAACGTGGAAAGCGAAGACCCGGCGCAATGGCAAAGTTATGTGAAGGCCAAGGATCTGGTGGAACGGGCGGTGCGTCTGGAACAGCACAATCAGATGTTCAGCCAGGCAGTGAACAACCCCAAGGCGCCGTTGGACGAACTGGTGCAACTGAGCAATAACGCCCTGTCGCTGAACCTCAATACCGGAACCTTGAGTCGGGCACGCTTCTACAATCGGGTGCTGTTCGATGCCCAGAATACCGATCTGAAAGGCCTGGACCTGAACGCTGCGCGTCCGCTGATCGCCGATAACTTCATGGGCCTGATGCAGCGCTGGCTGGATCAGTATTTCCTGGCGGACAACTTCGTGCGCCAGGCCGGTTACCTGAAGCGGCATCTGCAACGGCTTGAGGCCGGCGGTGGCAATTCCTTGAGTGAACTTGAAGAGTTGATGGCGTTGGTCGATGACCTGCAGAGGCTCGTCAGCCTGACCAACTCGGCCTGGGGCCGAGGCAAGGGGCAGGACCTGGTGCCCGGTTACACCCAGTTGCTGGACAAGGTGGGCCACAGCACGCTGCTGGGGCCGGATCTTGAGCAGGATCTGGAGAGCCAGGCGGCAAAACTGCAGCAGAGCTTTCGCGACCAATGGATCGTCCAGACCGGTTCCAGGGACAATCTGTTGGTCCAGCAGGGCAGCGGTTTGCTGGTGCTGCAGGGGCATGTCACGGCTCTGGACGACGCGGTGCAAGCGCTGTTCAAGCGTGACTTCGTGGCGTTGGCCATGCAAAAGGCACCGTCGGACAGTAGCGTCGACGCGATGGGCCGGGGTGACAGCGACGATTTCAGCGTTGCCCTGAACTACTTCGCCAGCTACCAGAGCTACGCCAATGAAGAGCTGCCGCGCATCCCGCCGGATTATCGGGGGGCGCTGATGGAGGCCGCTGAAAGCGCGGCGGCGCGGGCCATGTGGCTGAGTCTGGATGAAAGCGAGCAACCGCTACCGGGCATGAGTTTCAATGTGCAGACCTCCCAGGCCGTTGCCCTGCAAAAAGCCTTCATGGATGTGAAGCGCAGCGATCTGGCGATTCGTTTTCAGCGCCTGCTCAACCGACGTGCGTTGGCGCAGATCCAGAGCGGCCTGAACGAAATCGACGCCCAGCCACTGTTTACTCAACGCACCGATATCCAGCGCTGGGACGGCTCGAAGAACTTCGGTTTGCAGTTGTACGGTGCCACTGATCCTCAGGACTTGAAGCTGAGCCTGAACCAGCAGTTCGGCGCCATGCTGCAAATCGCCGAGCAACGCATGCCCGCGCTGGAATGGCTGATTGTCCAGCAGGACAATCTGTCGGCTCTGGAGCACGATCAAGTCAGCCGGTTCATGGCACTCAATGACGAACTGCTCAAATATAAAAACCAGAACCCGGCGAGTGCGGCTGCCCAACTGGAGCAGTTGGTAAGCCGTGATTTTATCGAAATGGACACCACGTCCTGCGCGCAGATTCTGCAAACGTCCAGCTTGCCCGGCGGGCGTGGCGACCTGGCCGTGCGCACCGTTACCCTGCAACAAAGCGCCTTGCAACGGTGCTTGTATCTGCAACAGAACCAGGCGGCGATGGCCTGGAATGATCTGGCCGATTACTTCAATCAGTACCTGGCCGGGCGCTTTCCGTTTTCCCAGGATGTACGGGCCAGCGACGCCGACCCGGCGCGGGTCCAACGCCTGCTGGAGCTGATCGACACGCGGCTGCCCCAGGCGCAGGCCGGGCTGGCGCTGAGCCGGACGCCGGAGCGACTGGCGGCGGAGGATTTTCTCAACCGTTTGAAACAGGCCGGTGCCTGGCTCGGGCCGCTGTTCGTGCGGGACAAGAGCGGTCTGCTCGGCGTGGAAATGGACGTGCGCTGGCGAACCGATCGTGAGCAGGAACGCGGCGCGGATCAGGTGATCGCCTGGGGGCTCAACGCCGGCAATCAACAAATCAGTTACCCTGGTGAAACCGGACAGAACCTGCGCTGGATGGTCGGCCAGCCGGTGAGTTTGACCTTGCGTTGGGCCCGCAACGGTTACCAGCGTCCGGCCAACGACCCCTTGCAACCCGACCTGGTGGTGCGCGACCTGGAAGCCGGCTGGGAGTATCAGGGGCCGTGGTCGTTGTTGCGCCTGATGCGTTCACTGGTGTCGAGCCAGCGCCAGCCGAATGCCGACTACACCGACTTCCCACTGACCTTGCAACTGCCCGTGACGGCCCAGACCCAGGCGACCACGGCGCAACAGACCTTGATGTTCCTGCGTCTGTCGCTGATGAGCCAGGGTTCGAAGCTGCCGCTGTCGATCCCGCCGCTGCCGACCCAGGCACCCCGTTCACCTTTCATGGCGAGCTCATCGAGCCCCGCCATTGCCACCCGCGAGGAGGGTTTGTGAGCTTGCCGATATCCCCGTTGCCCGAACTCATCCCGCGGTTGCTTGAGCCGATCAGCGCCGAATCGCCCTGTGGCCAGGATCTGCGCTACGAACCGGAGTTCGACCAGTTGCGCCAGTTGCGCCGGGAGGACGACACCAGCCTGCCCACGGGTGTGTGGCAATCGTCGATCAAGCGCGCCCAATGGCCGGAACTGGAAAAACTTGCCACTGCGCTGTTGCTCGAGCGCAGCAAGGATTTGATGATCAGCGCCTGGCTGGGGGAGGCCTGGCTGCACTTGACGGGGCTGGAAGGATTGCCGGGCAGCCTGGCGTTGGTGGCGGGTCTGTGTGAGCGTTACCCCGAGCAGCTGTATCCCCGGGCCGATGACGGTGACCCGTCGTGGCGGGTGATTCCGCTGGAGTGGCTGGCCCGTCGCTACAGCGAAGTGTTACTGACACGGGTGCCCTTGTTCGATGGCCGAGACCCTGATTTCGACGGGTTCTGCCTAGCCGACTGGCAACGCTTGCAGCGCCAGCAGGTGTTGGTCAACGACAGTAAAAACGCCAAGGCCTCGGCAGAAGCGGCGCGCAACGACCAGAAAAAACTCAGCGAACTGATTCGCACCACGCCATTGTCGTTCTGGCTGCATCGCCAAGGCAGCCTGATGCTGAGTCTGCAGCACCTGCAACGGCTCCAAGGCTGGAGTGATGCCTACCTGGGCGATCAGGCCCCGGGCTATACCGCCCTGCAGGACGTGATGCAGGCCTTGCTGACATTGATAGAGGAGTTCATTGCGATGAACCCACAGCAACCCAGCGTCGTGCCGGCGCAAGCACCACCGCCGGTGACGCCACAAACCGTCCCGGCGCAGACGGGCGCCGCTGTCGCCCAGGTTTTTCAGGAGCCGGCCAGCCGCGAAGAAGCCTATCGCCAGTTACTGGTCATCGCCGGTTACCTGGCTCGCACCGAACCCCACAGCCCGGTGCCCTATTTGATCCGGCGCGGCGTGGAGTGGGGCAATAAACCGTTGAGCGAGCTGCTGGGCGAACTGATCAGTGCCGATGCCGAATCCAGGCGCCTGTGGACGCTACTGGGCGTTCTCTAACGCTCCTAGTCGGGCAAGCGCACCGGCGTCAGCACCGGTTTGCCGGAAAAGAACGCGGTCAGATTCTGGCCCACCAGCTCCACCATCGCGCGGGTTGCTTCCGGTGACAGGCCCGCCACGTGGGGTGTGAGGACGACGTTGGGCAGGTTTTTCAGCGCTTGCGGCACCTCGGGCTCGTGATCGAACACATCCAGGGCCGCGCCGGCGATTCGTCGCTGCTCCAGGGCGCTGATCAGGTCGTCGGTAGCCACCACACTGGCCCGGGCGACATTCACCAGAAACCCTTTTGGCCCAAGGGCATCGAGGGCCTGCTTGTTGATCAACTGCCGGGTATCCAGGCCGCCTGGCGTGGCGACGATCAGGAAGTCCGAGACCCGCGCCAGCTCCGCGGGCGTGGCGCAGAAGGTGTAGGGCACGTCAGTGCGTACCCGGCGATTGTGATAGCTGACACTCATGTCAAAGCCCAGAGCGGCCCGCTTGGCGATCGCCATGCCCACCGCGCCAAGGCCCAGCACCCCCAGCCGTTTACCGGCCAGGGAAGGGCGCGCACTCCTGGGCCATTCGCCCCGGCGCAGGGCGGCATCGCAATAGGGGATGTCGCGCACCAACGCCAGTAACAGCGCCATGGCATGATCGGCTACCGACGACGCGTTGACCCCGGCGCCATTGGTCACCACCACGCCGCGCTGGTGGGCAGCCTGCAGGTCGACCTGTTCGTAGCCGGCGCCGATCACGCAGATGATTTTCAGGTTGGGCAGGGCGGCAATTTCTTCGGCCGTCAGACCCAGGGGACCGCGGGTCAGTACCGCGCTGAACCGTTCTCCATGTTCGTATATCGCCGTCTTGCGCTCGGCAGGCGTTGGCGCCAACTCCAAGTGATAACCCTGACGCTCAAGAATCGGCAGGTATTCGTTGACGGTTTCAACCAGGACAAGAACGGTTGCGGTCATGCTGTGCTCCTGTGGGCTATAGGACTGACGAAACCCTGCTGGGAGCGAGCCTGCTGGCGATAGCGGTGTCTCAGGCAATACCAAGGCTGGCTGATCCATCGCTATCGCGAGCAGGCTCGCTCCCACAGGGTTTTGTGCATTATGGCTTAGCGTGCGCGGGCAGTTGTTTCATCTGTTCTGAGTGTAGGAGCTGGCGCAAAACGGCGATAGGCCGGCGGCTTCATTCCCCAGCATTATTTGCGGCAGATGCGCCGCCTTCACGACCACTCCTCAGCTAAGTCTTTGCTTCTGCTCGTTAATCCCGGACAATCGCGCCCCTGTTTCGGCCAGGGCGCTGCCTGTCGGGGTTTTCTGACTCGTCCCGGCCGGGTGCATGTGACCGGAATACGGAGATCCGACCGGATGAATGATCAGGCCACTGGCGTCGACGAACGCTTTGAAACGACCGCCCCAACGACGCTCAGCCAATGGGGACGCCATGACACCACCTGGATGCTGGGCCTGTTTGGCACCGCCATCGGTGCAGGTACTTTGTTTTTACCCATCAACGCCGGCCTCGGCGGTTTCTGGCCGCTGTTGATCCTGGCGTTGCTGGCGTTTCCCATGACGTTCTACGCCCACCGGGGGCTGACCCGTTTCGTGTTGTCCGGCCGTGACGGCGCGGACATCACTGAGGTGGTGGAGGAGCATTTCGGTATCAAGGCCGGTGCACTGATCACGTTGCTGTACTTCTTTGCGATTTTTCCGATCCTGCTGATCTACAGCGTGGCGCTGACCAATACGGTGGGCAGTTTCCTTGCGCATCAATTGCATATCCAGCCGCCACCTCGGGTGGTGCTGTCGCTGGTGTTGATCCTGGGTTTGCTGGCAGTGGTGCGATGCGGCGAGCAGGCAATCGTCAAGGCCATGAGCTTGATGGTCTATCCGTTTATCGTAGCGTTGCTGTTCCTGGCGGTGTTTCTGATCCCGCACTGGAACGGTGGCATCCTGACCACTGCGTCCACACTGCCTGAACCTTCGGCACTGCTTCATACTTTGTGGTTGGCGATTCCGGTGATGGTGTTCTCGTTCAACCATTCGCCGATCATCTCGGCGTTTGCGGTGGATCAGAAGCGTCGCCATGGTGATAACGCCGAGGTGCGCAGTTCGCAGATCCTGTCGCGCGCCCATGTGCTGATGGTGGTGATGGTGCTGTTCTTTGTGTTCAGTTGTGTTTTGACGCTTTCCCCGTCGCAACTGGCCGAGGCCAAGGCGCAGAATCTGTCGATCCTGTCGTACCTGGCCAACCACTTTAGTAATCCGACCATCGCTTTTGCCGCGCCACTGATTGCGTTCGTGGCGATCTCCAAATCCTTCCTAGGGCATTACATTGGCGCCAGCGAAGGCTTCAAGGGGCTGATCGTCAAGAGCGGTCGTCGTCCGGCGCCCAAGACCCTGGACCGTCTGACGGCGGCGTTCATGCTGGTGGTGTGCTGGATCGTCGCCACCCTTAACCCCAGCATCCTGGGCATGATCGAAACCCTGGGCGGCCCGGTGATCGCGGCGATCCTGTTCCTGATGCCGATGTACGCCATCCAGAAAGTCCCGGCCATGGCCCGTTACCGCGGCCAGGCGTCCAATGTGTTCGTGACGCTGGTAGGGGTGGTGGCAATCACCGCGCTGGTCTATTCCCTGACAGCCTGAGCCGATCCTTGTGGGAGCGAGCTTGCTCGCGATGGCGTCGGGTAAGCAGTATTGATGTCGACTGATCCACCGCTATCGCGAGCAGGCTCGCTCCCACAGTTTTTCGAGGTGTTCATAGAAGCAGCGTCAGGCACAGATCCCCTGTGGGAGCGAGCCTGCTCGCGATAGCGGTAGGTCAGTTTGCATCGAAATGACAGGCATAAAAAAACGCCGCCCCTCGCAAGAGGGGCGGCGTTTTCAGTCGAGCGTTGAAGCCTTAGGCTTGAACGACCGGGATGTTGGCATTGGCAGCCGCTTCACGGAACTCGGCGATCTGGTCGAAGCTCAGGTAGCGGTACACGTCCGCTGCCATGCTGTCGATCTTGCCGGCGTATTCCATGTACTCCTCGACAGTCGGCAGGCGACCCAGGATGGACGCCACGGATGCCAGTTCGGCCGAAGCCAGGTAGACATTCGCGCCGTCGCCCAGACGGTTCGGGAAGTTACGGGTCGAAGTCGACACCACGGTGGAGTTCGGTTCCACGCGTGCCTGGTTACCCATGCACAGCGAGCAGCCTGGCATTTCCATCCGGGCACCGGCCTTGCCGTAGATGCCGTAGTAGCCTTCTTCGGTGAGCTGGTGAGCGTCCATCTTGGTCGGCGGCGAGAGCCACAGACGGGTTGGCAACTGACCCTTGACCTGTTCCAGCAACTTACCGGCAGCGCGGAAGTGGCCGATGTTGGTCATGCACGAACCGATGAACACTTCGTCGATCTTCTGCCCAGCGACGCTGGAGAGCAGGCGGGCATCGTCCGGGTCGTTCGGCGCGCAGAGCACAGGCTCCTTGACGTCGGCCAGGTCGATCTCGATGACTTCGGCGTATTCGGCGTCCTTGTCGGCTTCCAGCAGTTCCGGGTTGGCCAGCCAGGCTTCCATCGCCTGGGCACGACGCTCCAGGGTGCGGGCATCGCCGTAGCCTTCGCCGATCATCCAGCGCAGCAGGGTGATGTTCGATTGCAGGTATTCGGCAATCGATTCCTTGGACAGCTTGATGGTGCAACCGGCAGCCGAACGTTCGGCCGAGGCGTCGGACAGTTCGAACGCTTGCTCGACGGTCAGGGTTTCCAGGCCTTCGATTTCCAGGATGCGGCCGGAGAAGGCGTTCTTCTTGCCTTTCTTCTCGACGGTCAACAGACCTTTCTGGATCGCGTAGTAAGGGATGGCGTGTACCAGGTCACGCAGGGTGACGCCCGGTTGCAGCTTGCCCTTGAAGCGAACCAGGATCGATTCCGGCATGTCCAGCGGCATGACGCCAGTGGCGGCGGCGAACGCCACCAGGCCGGAACCGGCCGGGAACGAGATACCGATCGGGAAACGGGTGTGGGAGTCACCACCGGTGCCGACGGTGTCCGGCAGCAGCATGCGGTTCAGCCAGCTGTGGATGATGCCGTCGCCTGGACGCAGGGATACGCCGCCACGGGTCATGATGAAGTCAGGCAGGGTGTGGTGGGTGGTCACGTCGATCGGCTTTGGATAGGCCGCGGTGTGGCAGAAGGACTGCATCACCAGATCGGTCGAGAAGCCCAGGCACGCCAGGTCTTTCAATTCGTCACGGGTCATCGGGCCAGTGGTGTCCTGGGAGCCGACGGTGGTCATCTTCGGCTCGCAGTAGGTGCCCGGACGAACGCCGGTCACGCCGCAGGCCTTGCCGACCATTTTCTGCGCCAGGGTGAAACCCTTGGTGCTTTCAGCCGGGGCTTCAGGCTTCTTGAACAGGTCCGAAGCGGGCAGGCCCAGCTCGGCACGTGCCTTTTCGGTCAGGCCACGGCCGATGATCAGCGGGATACGGCCGCCGGCACGTACTTCGTCCAACAGGACCGGGGTCTTCATTTCGAAGGTGGTCAGGACTTCATCGGTGCCGTGCTTGCAGACTTTGCCAGCATGCGGGTACAGGTCGATCACGTCGCCCATGTGCATGTTGGACACATCGAATTCGATCGGCAGGGCGCCGGCGTCTTCCATGGTGTTGTAGAAAATCGGCGCGATCTTGCTGCCGAAGCAGAAACCACCGGCGCGCTTGTTCGGCACGTAAGGCACGTCGTCACCGAAGAACCACAGCACCGAGTTGGTGGCTGATTTACGCGACGAACCGGTACCGACCACGTCACCGACGTAGGCGATCGGGAAGCCCTGGCCGCGCATCTCTTCGATCTGCTTCATCGGACCGGTCTTGCCTTGCTCATCCGGCACGATACCGTCACGGGCCATTTTCAGCATGGCCAGGGCGTGCAGTGGGATGTCCGGGCGGGACCAGGCGTCAGGAGCCGGGGAGAGGTCGTCGGTGTTGGTTTCGCCGGTAACCTTGAACACGCGCAGGCTGATCTTGTCGGCCAGAACCGGGCGGTTCTTGAACCACTCGCCGTCGGCCCAGGATTGCAGCACGCCCTTGGCGTGAACGTTGCCATTGCGGGCCTTTTCAGCCACGTCGTGGAAAGCGTCGAACATCAACAGGGTGTGCTTGAGTTCTTCGGCGGCGACTGGCGCCAATTCGGCGTCGTCCAGCAGGTCCACCAGGGTCACGATGTTGTAGCCGCCCTGCATGGTGCCGAGCAATTCAACGGCGCGCTTCTTGTCCAGCAGAGGGGATTGGGCTTCGCCTTTGGCCAGGGCGGACAGGAAACCGGCCTTCACGTAGGCGGCTTCGTCGACTCCAGGCGGAACGCGATTGGTGATCAGGTCAACGAGGAAAGCTTCTTCGCCAGCCGGAGGATTCTTCAGCAGCTCGATCAGGCCTGCGGTTTGTTCGGCGTTAAGCGGCTGGGGAACGATACCCAGTGCTGCACGCTCTTCGATATGTTTGCGGTAGGCTTCAAGCACAGTTATTACCCTCATCAGTGGTCCCAAATGGGTGTCCGGGACGCTCATCCAGAAACCCACGGTACTCATGCGCGTCGGGGGCTTTTTGAGCCACCACGCCAGAGTTTCCGCGAGTTCCTCACAGAAGCTGCTTTCAAAGTTTTACGCCTGCAGAACGGGGAGCTGATGAGGGTTGGCGTTGGGCTTTCCCCGCTGGAAAGACCCTCGGCCAACACCGCTCTGAAGGAACGACTGTGCTCGTGACGCTTTGAAAACAGCTTCTAACGGACATTGGCGCCTTAAAAGGCTGGCTGATTCTACGGCAAAAAAAAAATAAACGTAAGTTAGGCCCTGAAGTTTGAGGGGTGATCAATCTTAGACAAAGGGCTAACATGCCGGCCTGTCCTGCTTTTGCGTGTGCTTTTCCCTATGCCCAACCAGCTCATCAAGACCCCCTGCGTCGGCCTTTGCTCCACTGTCTATGGTGACCTGGTGTGCCGTGGCTGCAAGCGGTTCCACCATGAAGTGATTCACTGGAACGGCTATAACGAGGAGGAGAAACGCGCGGTGTGGATGCGGCTGGAGCAGTTGCTGGTCCAGGTGATGGTGGCCAAGCTGGAGGTTTTTGATCCTGCCCTGCTGCGCCAGCAACTGGAAACACGCAAGATCCGGTTTGTGCCGCACCAGTCGGAATATTGCTGGGCTTATCAATTGATCGCCCGTGGCGCGCGGGTGATCAACAACCTGGAAGCCTACGGCATGGTGCTGATGCCCGAGTTTCGCGACTGGGACCTGCCGGACCTGCGTGACGCCATTGATCGGGAATTCTTCCTGCTGTCCGAAGCCCATTACCAGCGCTACATTGCGCCGGGGTTTCTGAAGGATGCCATTGGCGGCTGACTCCCGGCCATTTGTGCAAAGAGCTTTTGTGGCGAGGGGATTTATCCCCGTTCGGCTGCGAAGCAGGCGTCTGGCGTTTAGAGTGATGGGCCTGCTCCGCAGTCCAACGGGGATAAATCCCCTCGCCACAGCGTATTTATTCCTTGACCGCCAACTCCACCAAATGATCCTCAACCTCCTGCGGTTTGAGTACCAGCACATCGCTTTCCAGCGTATCGAGCACCGCCTCGGCGGTGTTGCCGATCAGAACACCGGACAACCCGGAACGCGCCACGGTGCCGATCACTGTCACCGCCGCCTGCAGCTTGCGCGCCATGTATGGAATCAGGACGTCCGCCGGACCTTCTTCGATGTGCAGGTGTTGGTCGTCGATGTCGAACTCAGCCTGGAACGCCCGGCATTGTTCGCGGTATTTGGCCTCGATGGTTTCCTTGAGCTGGAACGTCGGGTCGGCGGACGAAAGCATCGGTGTGGGATGGGCGCTGATCACGTGCAGGTGCGCCTTGGCCAGGATGGCAATGTCGTAGCCGTGATCGATGATGGTGGCGTGCAGGTGACGGTGTTCGCCGTCGGCATTGCCCACGTCGACGGCGGCCAGGATCACTTTGTCTTTCCAGGAGCCGGCGGTTTTCACCAGCAGCACCGGAGTCGGACAATGGCGCAGCAATTTCCAGTCTGCCGGGGTGAGCAGGGCTTTTTTCAGCGGGCTGTCGGGAAAATGTTGCTTGATCACCAGGCCGCAACCTTCGGCCTGTTGGACGTCGATGATGGTTTCGTACAGGCTTTCGTTCCAGGCCTGTTCGGTGGTCACGCTGTAGCCGTCGGCCAGCAACGCGGCCTTCAGCACGCTGAGCATGCCGGCATGGTCATGCTTTTTGTCGCACACCAGCAGGTGCAAGTGAGCCTGGGTCACACCGGCAATCAGCTTGGCGCGCTTGAGCGCCAGGCTTTCCGAATGTTCGGGGTCGATGACCACCAGAATGCTGCGAATGGCTTGCATGATCGGCGTCTCCAGCAATAAAAAGGCATGGCGTTGCTCAACTATAGTTGTTGTATGGCAGTCGTCGACTTGATGCATATCAACGGCGGTGGCTGGTGGTCTGGAGGCAGGCCGGTATAATCGGCGCCCTTCGCTCGACTACCTTTTTCCGTGAGCCCCATGATCCTTCCCGAAATTCATGAATTCCTTGGTTGCCGCACGCCCAATGCCTGGGTCCAGGCGGCGCTGGCCGACCAGGACACGCTGCTGATCGACCACAAGAACTGCGAATTCAAGGCCGCCAGCACCGCCCTGAGCCTGATCGCCAAGTACCACTCCCACGTTGACCTGATCAACCTGATGTCACGTCTGGCCCGGGAAGAACTGGTGCATCACGAACAGGTCATGCGTCTGATGAAAAAACGCAAGGTTGGCTTGCGCCAGCTCTCTGCCGGGCGTTACGCCTCGGGGCTGCGCAAAGTGGTTCGCAGCCACGAGCCGGTGAAACTGGTGGACACCCTGGTGGTCGGCGCCTTCATCGAAGCCCGTAGTTGCGAGCGTTTCGAGGCCCTGGTGCCGCACCTGGACGAAGAGCTGGGTAAGTTCTATTTCGGCTTGCTCAAAAGCGAAGCGCGGCATTTCCAGGGCTACCTGAAGCTGGCCTACCAGTATGGCGACGCCAAGGACATCGCTCAGGTGATCGACAAGGTGCGTGATGCCGAGCGGGAACTGATCGAGTCGCCAGACGTGGAGTTTCGGTTCCACAGCGGTGTGCCGATGGCGGCCTGAATTGTTAAAAACTCTTAAAAACATGAAACTTCGCTGAAAACCGGCCCTTGGGGCCGGTTTTTGCTGTCTGCATCGTTCGTCCTATGAGTGGTTGGCGCCATAATGTGGCCCTTCATTCATGGGTTGGCGGGCGGTTGGTATGGATAACCTGGGTTCGGGCAAAGTGTTGCTGGTGGAGGATGACGAACGGCTCGCGGGGCTGATCGCGCATTTTCTCTCCCAACATGGCTTCGAAGTGCGTATCGAGCACCGAGGCGACCTGGCGCTGGCAGCGTTTCTGGCATTCGAGCCGAAAGTGGTGGTGCTCGACCTGATGCTGCCAGGGCAGAGTGGGCTGCATGTGTGCCGCGAAATCCGCAACGTTGCCGACACCCCGATCGTAATCCTGACGGCCAAGGAAGATGATGTGGACCATATCCTTGGCCTGGAGTCCGGTGCCGACGATTACGTGATCAAACCCGTCAAGCCTGCGGTACTCCTGGCGCGTCTGCGGGCGCTGCAACGCCGCCAGGCACCGGACACCACTGTGCGCGGTGCCCTTGAATTCGGGCGATTGGCCATCGATCGCAGCAGCCGGGAGGTGCGCCTGGCCGAAGACGTGGTCGAACTGACCACCATGGAATTCGAGCTGCTGTGGCTGCTGGCAAGCGCGGCAGGCAAGATCCTGTCCCGCGACGACATTCTCAACCGCATGCGTGGCATTGCTTTCGATGGTCTTAATCGTGGCGTCGATGTCTATGTCAGCAAACTGCGGGCCAAGCTCAACGACAACCCCAGGGAGCCGATGCGGATCAAAACCGTCTGGGGCAAGGGTTACCTGTTCAATCCGTTTGGGTGGGAGTTGTAGATGCTGCGGTTATTCCTGGGGTTGTTTCTGGCCATGACGATTGGCCTGGTGCTGGCGCTACAAACGGTCGAGCGCACCTTCGAGGCGTTGCTCGACGGCGAGATGCAGCGCTACAACCAAGAGGCGGTGCGGGGTCAGGCCTGGTCGTTGGTCGAGCAGTTGCGTGACCTGGACGGCCCGGCTCGGGAGCGGCAGTTGGAAAGCGTGCGACCTCATTATGGCTTGGGCCTGGCTCTGGTCGAACGCGACCCACTGGCCCTGACCCCTAAGGAGCAAGCCGAGTTGGCTCAGGGGCGCCTGGTGATGCGTGAGCAGTACACGCAGTTCATCTCGCGCATTGACGACGGCTCGCAGCTATTGAGCATCCAGTTGCCGGCAGAGCCGAGCCTGATGCCGTTCTACATTGTCGCGGCTTACCTGATGGTCGCGATCATGATTGGTTTCGTGCTGCTTTTCTGGGTGCGTCCCCACTGGCGTGACCTGGAGAAGCTGCGCCTGGCGGCTGAACGTTTTGGCGGCAACGATCTGTCGGTACGCATCCAGTTGTCCAGGCGTTCGAACATTCGCGACCTGGCGGAACGCTTCAATTTGATGGCGGCGCGCATCGAGGGCTTGATCGCCAATCAGCGCGAGCTCACCAATGCGGTGTCCCACGAGCTGCGTACACCTATTGCACGGCTGTCATTTGAACTGGATCAACTCAAGCAGCAGTCCGATCAGAGCCAGAGCCGCGAGTTGATCGCCGACATGTACGCCGATCTCGGTGAGCTGGAAGAAATGGTCTCCGAGCTGCTGACGTACGCCAGCCTTGAACAGGGCGACACGGTGATTGTGCGGGAGGACATCCCGGCGCGCGATTGGCTCGACAGCGTCGTGGGCAGCGTGGCGTTGGAGGCTGAAGCCGCCGGGGTGCAACTGTCGATTGCCGAATGCCCGGTCGCAATGGTTCGTATCGAGCCACGCTTCATGGCTCGCGCGGTGATCAATTTGCTGCGCAATGCCATTCGTTATGCCGATGAGCAGGTACAGGTGTCATTGATGCGCGCGGGTGATCATTATGAAGTACGGGTCAACGACGACGGGCCGGGTGTGCCGTCAGACGGTCGGGAGAAGATCTTCGAGCCGTTCGCGCGGCTGGACGCCAGCCGCGACCGTCGCACCGGTGGTTTTGGCCTGGGCCTGGCGCTGGTGCGACGGGTGTCGCAATCTCATCGCGGGCACGTGGAAGTGACGGACTCGCCCTGGGGAGGGGCATCGTTTCGCATGACCTGGGCGCACCTTGATTAGGCCGACATCGTTCGTCCGAGTCGGTATTCTTCAGAAGGTATACACGATCTGCCCGGCCAGTGACACTTGCATCCGTCGCGCCACGATCGGACTGCTGGCCGCATCGCCGGCCAGGTACTGCACGGCCAACACCGTCGACATGCTCCACTGGTCGTTGAACGGCAATGACCAGGTCAGATCTGCCCCGCGACTTACCAGCCCGCCATGGGCGTCATGGGCGCGGAACTGGCTGCGCGAAGCCTGGGCGGCGCTGACGCCGTACCAGGTACGGACATAGTCGCCGTCACCGAACTGACTGTTGAGGCTGCCGATGACCTTGCCATGGTTACCCTCGTACAGCGGCGTGCTGATGCTCAGCTTCAGCCGGTTCCAGGCCGAGCCGGTATCCCGATTGTCGTCATCTTCTTCCAGCGCATGTTCGAAGCTGGCCTCAAGGGTCACCGGTCCCATTTGATAGGTCCCGTCCAGCCCCAGCACCGGTCTGGACTTGATCGAACCCATGCCGTTGAGCTTATCCGAGCCTTTGAATCCGCGCTTGCGATCCTTGCGCACATCGCTGGCGCCGATGTACACGCGCAAGCCGAAGTCCTCTTCGTCAAACCCCCAGCCCAGGCCTTCGTCGGTATCGAGAAAAACGCCATAGGGGCTGACGATCTCTGCGCCCAACGCGGGTGCCACGACCCGTTCGTCACTGCCACTGTAGCGCGGCACGCTAGCGGCGCCGGCCCGCAAGCTGTAGCGCCAGTCTTCGGCCTGCAATGAATCGCAGAGCAGAAGCAGGCCGCATGAAGACAATGACAGACACAACGAACGAAACATGGGAGCACCCGGATGGAAGTTGGAGGCGCCCATGCTAGGCGGCTGCCTGCAGGCAATCTTTGGCAGTTTTGTCGGGAAATTGTCAAAGAGTGTGAAGCGGCCTAGCGGCTCAAATCCAGGCGCTCATGCCACTGGGCAATCGACTCCTGGGGGTAGACCTCGAACTGCTGGTCGCCCTTATGCGCCTCGACTTCCACCCAGGGCGCCTTGGAACCGAGCATCAAGTGGGTGTGTTCCGGCGGTACCGGCAACGGCGTGTCGATGGCAGAGGCGAACGGGTGGATCAGCTCCGGCCACTCGGGGCTGAACAGCCACAAACCCGAGCCGCACAGGGAGCAGAAGTGCCGTTCGGCGCTGCTGCGGTGGGCGCGCTTATCGCCTGGCTCCTTGAGCCGTGCATGGTAGATCGAGATGTGTTTGCGACCGCGCACTTTCAGGCTCCGGGCATCGCCCCCCAGGTTGATGGCAAAACCACCTCCGCCCTGGGTCTTGCGACAGATCGAGCAGTAGCAGCGTTGATAAGGGTAGGGATGGGCGCAAGCCAAGCTGAACGACACCGCGCCGCAATGGCAGGATCCATCGAGCTGCATGGGAACCTCCAATTTGTGATTGGGAAATGGTTCTGGATAGCCTAGACGCTCAGCGTTTTTTGACAGTTGAATTCAGGCCGGCCATGCGGCAGCCATCGCGAGCAGGCTAGCTCCCACATTTGATCTTCAGTGAACACAAGTAATGTCTACACAGGAAATCCCCTGTGGGAGCGAGCCTGCTCGCGATGAACGATGACGCGCTCTAGCGACCGGGCACCCGCCACAAATACCACGCCGCCACCGTCCGATAAGGGCTCCACGCCTGCCCGATAGTCATCATCTGCCTGCGATTGGGCTGTTGTTCCAGACCCTTAAGCCGCCGATACCCCTCACGCACCCCAAAGTCATCCGCCGGCAGAATATCCGGCCGTTCCAGGCTGTAGATCAGCAGCATCTCCACGGTCCAGCGTCCGACACCGCGCAAGGTGATCAGGCGTTCGATCAAGGCCTCATCATTCATGGCCAGGGCCGTGTCGTAGTCCGGCACCACACCGTCCAGCGTTGCCTGGGCGATGCCCTGTATGGTCGCGATCTTGCTGGCGGAAAATCCGCAATCGCGCAGTTGTTGGACGTCAGTCGCCAGGACCTGCTCCGGGCTGGGGAAATTCGCGCCGGGAAACAGCCGCAGAAAGCGACCGAGAATCGCATCGCCGGCTTTAGCATGCAGTTGTTGATAGGCAATCGCCCGGACCAGGGCTTCATACGGGTCGCGGGACGGTTTGGGCTGCAACAGGCAAGGCCCGATCATTTCGACATGGCGGCGCCAGTCCTCGTCGAGGCTTGCCAGAAAGGTGCTTGCATCGTGGTACGGGACAGGCATCAGGTGTTCACTCGGCAGGCTGATCAGAATGCCAGTGGCAGGGACACCTGCACCGCGGCTTTCTCCAGCCGCAATAGAAAAGCCTTGCGTGGCTGCCCGCCACCATAACCGGTCAATGAACCGTCCGCACCGATTACCCGGTGGCAGGGGATGACGATGGCCAGGCGATTCTGGCCGTTGGCCAGCCCCACCGCGCGGCTGGCACCAGGACTGCCGAGGGCCGTGGCGATGTTGCCGTAGCTACGGGTCTCGCCGTAGGGGATTTTTTCCAGTTCAGCCCAGACCCGGACGGCGAAGGCGCTGCCGGGCATGTGCAGCGGCACGCTGAACGAGGTGAGCTTCCCTGCGAAGTAGTCGGCCAGTTCGGTTTCGATCTGCTGCAAGTGGGGGTTGTGCCCCGGGGCGACGGTATAGCCATAGCGCTTTTGCAATTCTTCGATTTCCCGAGTCAGGGCCGGGCGGTCGAGAAATTCCAGTAACACCAGGCCGCGCCGTTCGGCCATGGCCAGCATCGGCCCCAGTGGCGTGGTCAGACGGGTGAACAGCAAGGGGTCGCTGTGGGTGGCGCGCCCCGGTGTGATGTGGAAAGACTTCACGAAGGCATCACGAAATCCGCTCAGGGACTCGTAGCCCGAATCGAAGGCCGCATTGTCGATGGAAGTCCCTTGTTTGATTCCCCCCAGCGCAAGGCCCAACCGACGGGTGCGCAGGTACGCGTGGAAGGTCATGCCGAAATGCTGCTTGAACCAGCGCCGCAGCTTCAGCGGTTCGATGCCTTGTTCCAGCAATGAGGCATCGGTCCAGCGCAGGTCGGGTTGATCATCCACGGCCTTGAGCAGCGCTTGGATCCAGTCCGGGGCGATCGCGGCGGCATCCAGCGGCTTGCACCGCAGACAGGCCCGGTAGCCGGCCGACATGGCTTCGTCAGCGTGGGCGAAGAATTCGACGTTCTCCGGCTTTGGCTTGCGGGCCGTGCAGCTGGGGCGACAGAAGATGCCGGTGGTCTTGACCGCCGTGAAGAACACCCCTTCATAAGCGGTGTCTCGTTCGAGCATGGCGCGGACCATCTCGGCATGGGGTGGGAGCAACGAGTCATGTAGGTTCATGGGGTGAGCATAGAGCCAGGCTCGGGAGGGCTCCACCGGAAAATCGACAGTGAATTTCCATTCACTTGGTCGGCTGGTTACGAACAAAAGTTGAACTCCTGAGTCTTAAAGGCTCCACCGTTGTTTTTGTCTTTCGGAGACATCATGTCCAAACATAAGAAATCCCTGATCGCCGTCGCTGTGTGCGCCTTGATGCTGAGTGCTTCAGCCTTGTTGCCCGCCGACCTGTCGCCTATTGGCGCGAGCTACGCTGCCGGTGGTGGCAATGGCGGTGGTGGCGGCGGTGGCGGTAAGGGCGGTGGAAACGGCGGCGGCCACGGTGGTGGTGTCGGCGGTGGCCAGGGCAGTGGCAAGTCCAGCGCTTCCAGCGGCCTTGGCAAAGGATTGACCAGCGACCACACCGGCACCCGCACTCGCGATCATGGCCTGAGCGGCAAACACACCGGTACCACCCGCACCGACCGGACCAGCAAGGCTTCGCTCACGTCGAACATCGCCAAGGACCGTGACACTCGCGGCTTGACCAAGGCGTCGGCCATTTCCACCGCTACGCCAGGCACCCACAACACCAAGGGGCTGACCAACGCGACCAGCTCTTCGATCAAGAACGACCGCTGATCGCTTGAAAAAAAGCCGCGACGCCATGGATTGGCGTCGCGGCTTTTTTCGTTTATCGGCTTCGCATTATCCGAAGTGTTCAATACTTCCAGAACACCGGCGTGAACAACACCAGCACGGTCAGAATCTCCAGGCGACCCAGCAGCATGCCAATGGTCAGCAGCCATTTGGCCGCATCCGGTAAGGTCGAGAAGTTGCCGGCCGGGCCGATGATCGAACCCAGCCCTGGGCCCACGTTGCACACGGCCGTGGCGGCACCGGTCAGGGCCGTCGTCCAGTCCAGGCCGATCAGTGCAAGCCCCAGGGCGATAGCGCCGATGGTAATGGTGAAGAAAAAAGAAAACGTCAGCAGCGAACGGACGATCTCTTCGTCGATGGGGTGCTTATTGTATTTTTTCTGGATCACTGCCCGCGGATGGATCAGTTGTTTCAAACTGCCCATCAGCAAGGCGCCAGCCACTTGAAAACGAAAGATTTTCAGTCCGCCGGAGGTGGAGCCCGAACAACCGCCGACAAACGTCAGGTAGAAAAACAGCAGCAGGGCAAAACTGCCCCACAACGAGTAATCCCCCAGCGCCACACCAGTGGTGGTGACCACCGACGTCACGTTGACGGCCACGATGCGCACGGCGTCCAGCCAGGCGTAATCGCTGTTCAGGCTCAGCCAGGTTCCCACCACGAGCCAGGTAATGACCAGGAATCCGAGGAACCCTCGGACCTGATGATCCCTGAATAACGCTCGTTTGTTCCCGCGCAACGTGGCGACATACAAGGTGAAGGGCAGTGCGCCGGCGATCATGATAATCACCGAGATCCAGTGAATAGCCGGTTGAGACCAGTTGGCCAGGGACGAATCCGAAGTGGAGAACCCTCCGGTGGAAATCATGGTCATCGCATGGTTGATTGCTTCGAAAGGCGTCATGCCCGCCAGCCACAAGGCCAGGGCGGCCAGGGCACTCAACCCAACGTAGAGCCACAGAATGTAGGTCGCCGCGACATGGGAGCGCGGTGTGACTTTCTCCGACCAGTCCGATGATTCGGTCTGGAACAGTCGCATGCCGCCGACCCGCAACAGCGGCAGGATGGCCACCGCCATGCCGATGAAGCCGATCCCTCCGAGCCACTGCAACATCGAGCGCCAGATCAGCAGGCCGGGGGAGGCATTGTCCAAGCCGGTGAGGATGGTCGAGCCGGTGGTGGTGATGCCGGACATCGTCTCGAAGAATGCGTCGGTGTAACTGATGTGCTGGATAAACACCATCGGCAGGGCGGCGAAGGTGCAGACAACGACCCAACTGGCAGTGGTGAGCAGATACATGTCCCGCGGACGCAGTTGTATGTGCGCCGGCCGACCGCGGGCTACCAGCAAGACGCCGCAGACAAAGGTGATCAGGCTCGACCACAAAAACGCCGAAAGGTCATCGTTGCGCTCGTACACCATCAGCGTAATAAGCGGAATTGCCATGCTGGCGGCCAAGGTGATCAGGAAAATGCCGAGGATGAATCCGATAAACCGCACAGCCGCAAGGGACATAACACACGCCTGAAAGAATGAGCCGCCCAGTATCGATTTCGTTGGCCGGGCGCTGCGTAAAGTTTGCGTAAAAAAAGCGCCCGAAACAGCACCTGTTCGCGCGGCACGGTGAGTGGCCGTCATTGGGCAGTTTTGTTCAAGACCGCCGGTGGCGTGCAATTTACCTTGAGCGCCACCTCACGGACATGAAGAAGGTATGCAATGAGTCTGATTATTTCCATGGCGGCGTTCGCGCTGGTCGCTTCCATCACGCCTGGGCCGGTCAATATTGTCGCTCTCAGCTCCGGGGCTCGATACGGGTTTCGTGCCACCTTGCGTCACGTGGCCGGTGCCACTCTGGGGTTTGTCTTGCTGCTGGTGCTGATGGGACTGGGGTTGCACGAAGTGCTGCAGCGCTGGCCGGGCCTCACGCGAGTGGTGCAACTGGGGGGCGTGGGTTTTCTGTTGTTCATGGCCTGGAAACTGGCGATGGACAACGGTCACCTAGGGGGCGGAGACGAGGAGCGGGCGCCGTCGATGTTCTACGGCGCGTTGATGCAGTGGCTCAACCCCAAGGCATGGCTGGCTTGCGTGGCCGGGATGGGTGCGTTCGTGGCCGATGGTGAGGCGCGGTTGGTGTGGCAGTTTGCGGCTATCTACCTGGTGATCTGTTACCTCTCGGTGGGCTGCTGGGCCTATGCCGGCAGTTTCCTACGGACCTGGTTGGGCAATCCGGCGACCATGCGCCTGTTCAATCGGACGATGGCGGCGTTGTTGGTGGTCAGTGCTGTGTATTTGTTGTTGCCTTGAGTCGGGCCCGCTGAAGTAGCGGCTATTCCCATTTTCAGGCCGGAGTGCTGTTGTGGCGAGGGAGCTTGCTCCCGCGGGGCTCTGTAGGAGCTGTCGAGCGAAGCGAGGCTGCGATCTTTTCTTGGCACTTGAATCCAAAGTGAAAGATCAAAAAATCGCAGGCTTCGCCAGCTCCTACAGAGCCCAGCGGGAGCAAGCTCGCCACAGAATGTGTTTAGGCCAGAGCGCTGCATCAGCCGCGATACTGGCCCGGCGTGGCGGCCAGGTGTTGTTTGAAGGCTCGCTGAAAATGCGCCTGGTCGGCAAACCCGCTGTCCAATGCGACATCGGCGATCAACTTGCCTTCGCGCAATTGTCGACGGGCGAACTGGATTCGACGATTGACCAGGAACGCATGGGGCGTCATGCCGTAATGGCGCTTGAAGGCCCGGCTCAGGTACGACGGCGAGAGTTGTGCGGCGGCGCAGATGTCTTCGAGTTTCAAGGCCTCGCTGCAATGGTCATGGATAAACTGCGCCGCGCGCATCAGCCCCGGATGGCTGCCGCGGTCCGGGCGCCCGGCGGGGTTGAGCCGGTGTTGCAGGTCGATGAAGAACGCTTCGGCGGCGGCGTGTTTGCCGGCGATGTCGATCCGCTCGTCCACCAGTTGTGCATACAAACTCTGTAATGCGGCAAACAGCTCGATGTCACGGCTGTGGGTGGTGGCAAAACCCTGAAAATCCAGCGTCTCGTCAAAGCCGATTCGGCGCTGCAAGTCCGTCAGCCACTGGGTGTCGACGTACAGCATTACATACGACCATGGCTGATCATTGATCGGGTTGCACGCATGGACAGCGCCAGGGTTCATCAGCACGACCGTACCGCTCTCTACCTGGAAATTCGATTGCTCATGAAGGTAGGTGCTGCGACCGGCCGTGATTGCCCCGATGGAAAAATGGTCATGGGAATGACGCGAATAGCAGACCTTGCGCCCGTCGGCGATGGCTCGGGCTTCGATGAAGGGCAGCGCTGCATCACGCCAGAAGCGTGGGGCGGTATCGTGGGTGGCGGGTTTCATCGGTGAGCGTCCTCGTCTTGAACCTGGGGCGCAGTGTATTCGGCCCCGTCGATAAATGCCTGTTTGATTTGGCCGTTCGGTTTGAAGGGGCGTGGGCCTGGGCTAGACTTCAACCAGCCCTCTCGATGGAGTTTGCGATGCTTGCGCCAGGTAAACCGGATAACGAAGCCGTTCGCCTCAAGAATTTGCACTCGCTCAAACTGCTCGACACCGCGCCCGAGGAGCGCTTCGACCGCCTGACTCGCCTTGCCCGGCGTTTGTTCGATGTGCCCATTGCGCTGGTATCGCTGGTGGATGCCAACCGTCAGTGGTTCAAATCCAACGCGGGCCTGGACGCCAGTGAGTCCGGGCGCGACGTTTCATTTTGTGGGCACGCTATTTTGCAGGATCAGATTATGGAGGTCTGCGACGCGGAACAGGACGAACGGTTTCGCGACAACCCGTTCGTCACGGATAAACCCGGCATTCGCTTCTACGCCGGGCACCCGTTGGCACTTGATGACGGCAGCAAGCTTGGAACCTTGTGCTTGCTGGATACCCGGCCGCGCAAGCTCAATGACGAAGAACGCGAACTGCTGCGCGACCTTGCCAGCATGGCCGAGCAGGAAATGGTTGCCGTGCAGATGGCAAGCATGGACGAACTGACGTTGCTGTCCAATCGGCGTGGTTTCAAGACACTGGCCCAGCATGCGTTGAGCGTGTGCGAGCGCCTGTCGCGTCCGGCAACGCTACTGTTCTTCGACCTTAACGATTTCAAACCCATCAACGATCGCTTTGGACACGCCGAGGGCGATACGGCGCTGAAAACCTTCGCCGACGTGCTACGCATCGCTTTCCGCGAAAGTGATGTGATCGGTCGCCTGGGCGGCGATGAGTTTGTCGCCTTGCTTACCGGCTCTTCCCATGTCGAAACTGCGGCGATCATGGCGCGGCTCGGGGAAATCCTCGACGAGCGCAACGCGATGTTGCAGCGTGGCTATGACATCCGTTTCAGCGTCGGCCAGATCGAATACGATCCCCAACGCGATCAGTCCATCGACAGCCTTCTGGCGGATGCCGATGCGGCGATGTACATCCAAAAACAGGCAGGCTCGCGCTGAGGGCATCACATCAAGCCCTTATGTGTGCAAGTCCATCGTCATCGCGAGCAGGCTCGCTCCCACAGGGGATTTGTGGTTTGTCCAAAGTCTATGAGCAACGCGAAAAATGTGGGAGCGAGCCTGCTCGCGATAGCGGTGGCCCATTCAACACGAATGTAAGCTGACAGACGGGAACAAAAAAACGCCGCTTGTCCCTTCTCAGGACCAGCGGCGTTTTTACGCATAGCACGTGGCGTGAAGATTACTCTTCGAGATTACCCATGGCGGTGGTGTTGAAGCCGCCGTCTACGTACATGATTTCACCGCTGATGCCCGAGGCCAGGTCCGAGCACAGGAAGGCGCCGGCGTTGCCGACTTCTTCGATGGTGACGTTGCGGCGCAGCGGGGTTTGTGCTTCGTTGGCGGCCAGCATTTTGCGGAAGTTCTTGATGCCGGAAGCGGCGAGGGTGCGGATCGGTCCGGCCGATACGCAGTTGACGCGGGTGCCGTCCGGGCCCAGGGAGCCGGCCAGGTAACGCACGCCTGCTTCCAAGGAAGCCTTGGCCATGCCCATCACGTTGTAGTTCGGCATGGTGCGCTCGGCGCCCAGGTACGACAGGGTCAGCAGGCTGCCGTTGCGGCCTTTCATCATTTCGCGACCGGCCTTGGCCAGGGCCACAAAGCTGTAGGCGCTGATGTCGTGGGCAATGCGGAAACCTTCACGGGTGGTGGCTTCGGTGAAGTCGCCGTCCAGTTGGTCCCCCGGGGCGAAGCCCACGGAGTGCACGATGCAGTCCAGGCCGTCCCACTTCTTGCTCAGCTCTTCGAAGACCTTGGCGATTTCTTCATCGCTGGCCACGTCGCACGGGAAGCACAGCTCAGGGCTCGAACCCCAGCCTTGTGCGAACTCTTCAACGCGACCCTTGAGTTTGTCGTTCTGATAAGTGAAGGCAAGCTCAGCGCCCTCGCGATGCATGGCGGCGGCGATGCCGGATGCGATGGACAGCTTGCTGGCGACACCGACGATCAGTACGCGCTTACCGGCGAGAAAACCCATGTGTTGCTCCTCTTTCAGGTTATTCGGCAGTTGTCGGGACCAGGAAAGCGGCCTCCAGCAACTGCTGTGTATAGGGGTGTTGCGGCGCGGCGAATATGCTGCGGGCATCACCTTGTTCGACCACTTGGCCATGCTTGACCACCATCAACTGGTGGCTTAGCGCTTTGACGACAGCCAGGTCATGGCTGATAAACAGATACGTCAGGTTGTACTTGGTTTGCAGCGACCGCAACAGCTCCACCACCTGGCGTTGCACGGTACGGTCCAGGGCCGACGTCGGTTCATCCAGCAGAATCAACGCCGGCTTGAGCACCAGGGCCCGGGCAATGGCGATACGCTGCCGTTGCCCTCCGGAAAATTCATGGGGGTAGCGGTTCCGGGTTTCCGGATCCAGGCCGACCTCCTTCAATGCCTCGATTATCGCTTGTTCCTGCTCGGCTGCGGTGCCGATCTTGTGGATCCGCAGGCCTTCGCCGACGATCTGGCTGACACACATCCGTGGGCTCAGGCTGCCGAACGGGTCCTGAAACACCACTTGCATCTCCCGGCGTAACGGCCGGACCTGTTGCTGCGACAGGCAGTCCAGCTGCTTGCCTTCAAACCGGATCCCCCCCTGGCTGCCGATCAACCGCAAGATCGCCAGCCCCAGGGTGGACTTGCCGGAGCCGCTTTCGCCAACGATGCCCAGGGTCTGGCCCTGGGGCAGGCTGAAGCGGATCCCGTCCACGGCCTTTATGTAATCCACCGTGCGTTTGAACAGCCCCTTCTTGATCGGGAACCAGACTTTCAGGTCCTCGACCTGCAACAGCGGCGGGCCGACCACGTTGGTCGCCGGGTTGCCGCTGGGCTCGGCGGCCAGCAGTTCTCGAGTGTACGGATGCTGCGGCGCGCGGAACAGCTCTTCGCACGATGCCTGTTCGACGATGCAACCGCGCTGCATGACACATACGCGATGAGCAATTCTTCGCACCAGGTTCAAATCGTGGCTGATCAACAGCAGCGACATGCCCAGCCGCGCCTGCAAATCCTTGAGCAATTCGAGGATTTTCAGCTGGACGGTGACGTCCAGTGCCGTGGTCGGTTCGTCGGCAATCAGCAGTTCCGGCTCGTTGGCCAGGGCCATGGCGATCATCACCCGCTGGCGCTGGCCGCCAGACAACTCATGGGGCAGGGCCTTGAGGCGCTTGTGCGGCTCGGGGATGCCCACCAGTTCCAGCAACTCCAAGGTGCGACGGGTAGCGACCTTGCCGGACAGCCCCTTGTGAATGCCCAGCACTTCGTTGATCTGCTTCTCGATGCAGTGCAGCGGATTGAGGGACGTCATCGGTTCCTGAAAGATCATCGCGATCCGGTTGCCGCGGATATGGCGGATGGTCTTTTCTTTGAGCCCCAGTAAATCCTGACCGGAATACTGGATGGTTCCGCTTGGATGGTGGGCCAGCGGATAGGGCAGCAACCGCAGGATCGAGTGGGCGGTCACCGATTTGCCTGAGCCGCTTTCGCCGACCAGAGCCATGGTTTCGCCACGCTTGATGTCGAAGCTGACGCCTTCGACGACCCGCTGGCGACGTTCGCCAACAATGAACTCCACTGCCAAGTCGCGTACTTCGATCAGATTGTCCTGATTCATCTCACTTCCTCGGATCGAAGGCATCGCGAGCGGACTCGCCAATGAACACCAGCAGGCTCAGCATGATCGCCAGCACGGCGAACGCGCTGATGCCCAGCCAAGGCGCCTGCAGGTTGGATTTGCCCTGGGCCACCAGTTCACCCAGGGACGGCGCGCCCGGAGGCAAGCCAAACCCGAGGAAATCCAGGGCGGTGAGGGTGCCGATAGCGCCGGTGAGAATGAACGGCATGAACGTCATGGTCGAGACCATGGCGTTGGGCAGGATGTGGCGGAACATGATCGCGCCGTTCTGCATGCCTAATGCCCGCGCGGCACGCACGTATTCCAGATTGCGCCCGCGCAGGAACTCGGCGCGGACCACGTCCACCAGGCTCATCCAGGAGAACAGCAGCATGATGCCCAGCAACCACCAGAAGTTCGGTTGCACGAAACTGGCCAGGATGATCAGCAGGTAAAGCACCGGCAACCCTGACCAGATCTCCAGGAAGCGTTGGCCGGCCAGGTCGACCCAACCGCCATAAAAGCCCTGCAAGGCGCCGGCGATCACGCCGATGATTGAGCTGAGAAGGGTCAGTGTCAGGGCAAACAGCACCGAGACACGGAAGCCATAGATGACCCGGGCCAGCACATCGCGGCCCTGGTCGTCGGTGCCCAGCCAGTTGACCGAGGAAGGCGGTGCCGGGGCAGGGACCTTCAGGTCGTAATTGATGCTCTGGTAGCTGAACGGGATCGGTGCCCACAGCACCCACGCGTCCTTGGCGGCCAGCAGTTCGCGGATGTATGGGCTCTTGTAGTTGGCTTCCAGCGGAAATTCGCCGCCGAACGTGGTTTCCGGGTAGCGCTTGAGGGCCGGGAAGTACCAGCCGTCGTCGTAGTGCACCACCAGCGGCTTGTCATTGGCGATCAGTTCGGCGCCCAGGCTGAGCCCGAACAGGATCAGGAACAGCCACAGCGACCACCAGCCACGCTTGTTGGCCTTGAACAGTTCGAAACGGCGGCGATTGAGGGGGGACAGGTTCATCTCAATGCTCCCGGCTTTCGAAGTCGATGCGTGGATCGACAAAGGTGTAGGTCAGGTCACCGATCAGTTTCACCACCAGCCCCAGGAGGGTGAAGATGAACAGGGTGCCAAAGACCACCGGGTAGTCACGGTTGATGGCCGCCTCGAAACTCATCAATCCCAGGCCATCCAGGGAAAAGATCACCTCCACCAGCAACGAGCCGGTGAAGAAGATTCCGATGAACGCCGACGGGAAGCCGGCAATCACCAGCAACATTGCGTTGCGGAACACATGACCATAGAGCACCCGATTGCGGGTCAGACCCTTGGCCTTGGCGGTGACCACGTACTGCTTGTTGATTTCATCGAGGAAGCTGTTCTTGGTCAGCAGGGTCATGGTGGCAAAGTTGCCGATCACCAGGGCTGTCACAGGCAAGGCCAGGTGCCAGAAATAGTCGAGGATCTTGCCACCCATGCTCAGTTCGTCGAAATCGTTGGACGTCAGCCCCCGCAGCGGGAACCAGTTGAAATAGCTGCCGCCGGCAAACACCACGATCAGCAGGATGGCGAACAGGAATGCCGGGATGGCATAGCCGACAATGATGGCCGAACTGGTCCAGACGTCGAAGTGACTGCCATGCCGCGTTGCCTTGGCGATCCCCAGCGGGATCGACACCAGGTACATGATCAGCGTACTCCACAGCCCTAGGGAGATGGAGACCGGCATTTTTTCCTTGATCAGGTCGATGACCTTGGCGTCGCGGAAAAAACTGTCACCGAAATCCAGCTGGGCGTAGTTCTTGATCATGATCCACAGGCGTTCCGGTGCCGACTTGTCGAAGCCGTACATGCGCTCGATTTCCTTGACCAGCGCCGGGTCCAGGCCCTGGGCACCGCGATAGGCCGAGCCGGCCACCGACACTTCGGCACCGCCGCCGGCAATGCGGCTGGTGGCGCCTTCGAAGCCTTCGAGTTTGGCGATCATCTGCTCTACCGGCCCGCCGGGCGCGGCCTGGATGATCACGAAGTTGATCAACAGAATGCCGAACAGGGTTGGAATGATGAGTAACAGGCGCCGAAAGATATAAGCCAGCATCGGGTTACTCCACACTCGCCGGGGCGACGATTTTTTGCTCGATGACCTGTTTTTCCACCTCAATGGAAGGCTTGACCTCTGGCTTGACCCACCATGTGGTGGTGCCGATGTCGTAGGTCGGGGTGATTTTTGGATGGCCGATGTGGTTCCAGTAGGCTACGCGCCAGGTCTTGATGTGCCAGTTGGGGATCACGTAGTAGCCCCATTGCAGCACCCGGTCCAGCGCCCGGGCGTGGGCCACCAGGCTCTTGCGTGAATCGGCGTTGATCAGTTGCTCCACCAGTTGGTCGACCGCCGGGTCCTTCAGGCCCATGGTGTTGCGGCTGCCGGGATTATCGGCGGCAGCCGACATCCAGAATTCCCGTTGTTCGTTACCCGGCGAGCTGGATTGCGGGAAGCTGCCCACTATCAGGTCGAAATCACGTGAGCGCACGCGATTGATGTATTGGGACACGTCGACCCGGCGGATCACCAGTTCGATGCCCAGGTCGCTGAGGTTACGCTTGAATGGCAGCAGCACCCGCTCGAATTCGGTCTGGGCCAGCAGGAACTCCAGCACCACGGGTTTGCCCTGGGCATCGACCATCTTGTCGTCGACGATGTGCCAGCCGGCCTCTTGCAGCAATTGATAGGCCTTGCGCTGCTGGTCACGGATCATGCCGCTGCCGTCACATACCGAAGGTTCGAATGCCTGGGTGAACACCTGTTCGGGGATCTTGCCGCGCAGGGGTTCGAGGATCTTCAGTTCGTCTTCGCCGGGCAGGCCGGTGGCGGCCATCTCCGAGTTTTCAAAATAACTGCGGGTGCGCGCGTAGGCACCGTGGAACAGTTGTTTGTTGGTCCATTCGAAGTCCAGCAGCAGGCTCAAGGCCTTGCGCACCCGTACGTCCTGGAAGACCGGACGGCGCAGGTTATAAACAAACCCCTGCATGCCGGTGGGGTTGCCGTTGGGGATCTGCTCCTTGATCAGCCGGCCTTCGGTAACGGCCGGGATGTTGTAGGCGTTGGCCCAGTTCTTGGCAGCCATTTCCAGCCAGAAATCAAACTGCCCGGCCTTCAGTGCCTCGACCGCCACGGTGTTGTCACGGTAATAGTCGGTGGTCAGGACGTCGAAGTTGTAGAAGCCGCGGTTGACCGGCAAGTCCTTACCCCAGTAATCCTTCACGCGTTCATAGCGAATCGAGCGGCCAGCCTTCACTTCGGCGACCTTATAGGGGCCGCTGCCGAGGGGAATTTCCAGGTTGCCCTTGTTGAATTCGCGCCCGGCCCACCAGTGCTTGGGCAATACCGGCAACTGGCCGAGGATCAGCGGCAATTCACGGTTATTTTTATGCTTGAACTTGAACAGTACCTTGAGCGGTTCTTCGGCGATGACTTCGGCGACGTCGTTGTAGTAACCGCGGAACATCGGGGCGCCGTCCTTGGTCAGGGTCTGGAAGCTGAACACGACGTCCTCGGCGCGCACCGGCTGGCCATCGTTGAAGCGGGCTTCGGGCCGCAGGTAGAAGCGCACCCAGGCATTGTCCGGGGCCTTCTCGATTTTTTCGGCAATCAGGCCATATTCGGTGAAGGGTTCGTCCAGGCCTTGTTTGGCCAGGGTGTCGTAGATCAGGCCGATGTCATCGGCGGGGACGCCCTTGCTGATAAAAGGGTTGAGGCTGTCGAAACCACCAAACCCGCCCTGACGAAAAATCCCGCCCTTGGGGGCGTCAGGGTTCACATAATCGAAATGCTTGAAGTTGGCCGGGTACTTCGGCGGCTCGTTGTACAAGGTCAGGGCGTGCTGCGGTGCGGCACAGGCCAGTCCGGCGAACAACAGGCCGCTGGCCTGCAGGAGCAGGGCGCGTAAAGGCTTCATTGATCTTTCTCCGAAGATTTCAGCCACCATGCGCTCAAACCCAGGGTGTAGGGCGGCGTGGTGACAAAGGCAAACCGGTTACGGTAGGCCAGGCGATGATAATTGAGATACCAGTTAGGGATGCAGTAGTGCTGCCACAGCAGCACACGGTCCAGGGCTTTGCCGGCGGCGACCTGTTCGTCACGGGTGCGGGCAGAAAGGAGCTTTTCCAGCAGGTGATCGACCACCGGGTTGTTGATGCCAGCGTAGTTCTTGCTGCCCTTGACCCCCGCCTGGCTGGAATGGAAGTACTGCCATTGCTCAAGGCCCGGGCTAAGGGTTTGGCCCAGGGTCAGCAGAATCATGTCGAAGTCGAACTGGTCCAGGCGCTGCTTGTATTGGGCGCGGTCCACCGTACGCAGGCGGGCCTGGATGCCGATGCTGGCGAGGTTTTCCACGTAGGGTTGCAGGATGCGCTCCAGATTCGGGTTCACCAGCAGGATCTCGAAGCGCAGCGGCTGGCTGTCGGCGTTGAGCAGACGCTGGCCGTGAATGCTCCAACCGGCTTCCTTGAGTAACCCGAGGGCTTTGCGCAAGGTTTCCCGGGGGATCCCCCGGCCGTCGGTCCGAGGCAGGCTGAAGGGCTGGGTGAACAACTGGGGCGGCAATTGTTCCCGATACGGCTTGAGCAGAAGCCATTCGTGGCCCACCGGAAGGCCGCTGGAGGAGAACTCACTGTTGGGGTAATAACTGAGGGTGCGCTTGTAGGCACCGCTGAACAGCGTGCGGTTGGTCCACTCGAAGTCGAACATCATCCCCAGGGCTTCACGAACCTTGGCCTGGGCGAACGTGCTGCGTCGGGTGTTCATGAACAGACCCTGGGTCTGGGTCGGGATCTGGTGGGCAATCTGCGCCTTGATCACCTCGCCGCGATTGACTGCCGGGAACTGATAGCCGTTGGCCCAGTTTTTGGCCTGGTGCTCAATGTAAATGTCGAACTCCCCGGCCTTGAAGGCTTCGAAAGCCACTTCACTGTCGCGGTAAAACTCCACGTCCATCCGGTCATAGTTGTATTTGCCGCGATTGACCGGCAAGTCTTTGCCCCAGTAATTCTTGACCCGCTCAAACACCAACTGGCGACCAGGCTGTACTTTGGTAATCCGGTATGGGCCGCTGCCCAAGGGCGGTTCGAAGGTGGTGGCCTTGAAGTCGCGGTCTTTCCAGTAGTGCTGAGGCAGCACCGGTAACTCACCCAGACGCAGGATCAGCAGCGGGTTGCCCGTACGCTTGAACACAAAGCGGATTTTCAGCGGGTTGAGGATGTCGACCCGCAGCACTTCCTGAAGGTTGGTGCGGTACTGCGGATGACCTTCCTTGAGCAGCGTTCGGTAGGAGAACGCCACGTCATAGGCGGTGATCGGCACACCATCGTGAAAACGCGCTTCGGGTCTGAGGTTGAACACCACCCAACTGCGGTCTTCGCTGTATTCCACCGACCGGGCGATCAGGCCATAGCTCGACGTCGGCTCGTCGCCGGACGGCGCGTACTGCCCCGTGCCAACCATCAGCGGTTCGTTCAGCTCGTTGATGCCGTATTGCAAGAAATTGGGGGTCGAAACCGGGCTGCTGCCCTTGAATGTGTAGGGATTGAGCGTATCGAAGGTGCCGAATGCCATGACCCGCAAGATTCCGCCCTTGGGCGCTTGCGGGTTGACCCAGTCGAAGTGGGTGAATCTGGCCGGGTACTTGAGCGTGCCGAACTGCGCATAACCATGGCTTTCGCTAATGGTTGCGCTGGCGGGAGAGCTCAAGGCCAGGCTGATCAGGAGCAGGAGGAGGGGACGTATCAAGTCTGAGATCCGATCCAGGCGGCTTGGGCTTTATGGCCCGTACAGTAACAGCTTGTATCGGCAGGAAAAAGGCGGGGCTTTAGGAGCGGTGTAGGAGCTGTCGAGTGCAACGAGGCTGCGAGCTTCTCCCCGGACACTTGAATCTCAAAGTGGAAGATCAAAAGATCGCAGGCTTCGCCAGCTCCTACACAGCTCCTACACAGCCCCCGGTCACGTCAGTGCGGGGAGTAAACCGTCAGCATCTGCCCGGGCTTCAGCGCCTTGCCTACCCGTGGATTCCAGCGCTTGAGGTGCTGCATTTCCACGTTGAAGCGCTTGGCGACCACGTACAGCGAGTCGCCTTGCTTGACCTTGTACTGGGTCTGTTTCTTTTTATTCTTGCTGCTGGCAGCGACCACCGTGTTGACGCGTTTGCGGGTGTCTTGCATGACCAGGGTCTGGCCGATCTTGAGTTTGTTGCCACTCAGTCTGTTCCAGCGTTGCAGGTCTTTGATCTGAACGTTGTTGGCCTTGGCGATCAACCCCAGGTTATCGCCACGTTTGACGCGGTAGGTGCGCTTGGCCCCCGCCACCGTGCTTTCTTCGGCTGAGTCAAAAACCGGTTTGAGCGATCGTTTGCTGATCAGTTCTTCCGGACGCATGGTGGACAGGCTGGCGGTCAGCAACTGGGCCTTGGACGTGGGCACCAGCAGGTGCTGCGGGCCATCGATGGTGGTGCGCTGCTTGAACGCCGGGTTGAGCTGGAACAGCTCGTCTTCGTCAATGTCGGCTACCGCCGCGACCTTGGACAGGTCCATGCGCTGGTTGATCTCGACGACCTGGAAGTACGGTTCGTTGGCGATCGGGTTGAGGTTGACCCCGTAGGCCTCCGGGGCAAGCACCACCTGGGACAACGCCAGCAACTTCGGCACATAGGCCTGGGTTTCGCTGGGCAGCGGCAGGTTCCAGTAATCGGTGGGCAGGCCAAGTTTTTCGTTGCGTTCGATGGCGCGGCTGACCGTTCCCTCGCCTGCGTTGTAGGCAGCCAGCGCCAACAGCCAGTCGCCGTTGAACATGTCGTGCAGGCGCGTCAGGTAATCCATCGCGGCCGTGGTGGAGGCCGTGATGTCGCGACGCCCGTCATAGAAGCGGGTCTGGCGCAGGTTGAAGTAGCGCCCCGTGGACGGGATGAACTGCCACAGGCCCACCGCATGGGCCCGGGAATAAGCCATGGGGTTGTAGGCGCTTTCGATCACCGGCAGCAGCGCCAGCTCCAGGGGCATGTTGCGTTCTTCAAGGCGTTCGACGATGTAATGAATGTACAGGCTGCCGCGTTCGCCGGCGTTTTCCAGAAAGGATGGATTGCTGGCGAACCACAGGCGTTGCTGTTCGATACGCGGGTTGACGCCGGCGGTTTCCTGCAGCTGGAAGCCCTGGCGCATACGCTCCCAGACGTCCTGAGGTACTTGAGGGGCGGGTTTTTCGGTGAGCCAGATGGGTTTCTGTTTGGCGCGAGCGGCGATGTTCGGCGTGTGCGCCACATCGGTCTGCGGCACCTGGCTCGTGCTCTGGCAGCCCGCCAGGGTAGCGGACACAGCCACTGCGACAGCTTGAGCCAAGCGGGTCAATGTGTCTGACTGGACGGACTTACGTATAGATGACGACATTGGCTGGAAGTAAGTTCCGGGCAAAAATGTCGGCCGATTCTAGGAAGCGCACCCCAACAGGTCAACCTTTCAGAATTTTTGTATCAAACGCCAGCGGCCTTAGAACTTATCTTTCCATGCCCTCAAGGCCGCAAAAACCTCACTTGGCGTCTCGTTACGCTGGCCATTCCGTTCGTCTGCTTTTTGTTTAACGGATGTTTCAGCGGTCCGCAGGAACGGATTGGTGAGCTTTTCAAGTGCCAGGGTCGAGGGCAGGGTCATGACGCCGGCGTTGCGTTGCTGGCTGACTTTTTCCAGGCGCGCGGCAATGTCCGGGTTGCCGGGCTCTACCGCCGCGGCGAATCTAAGATTGCTGAGGGTGTATTCATGGGTGCAGTAGACCAGCGTATCCTCAGGCAGAGAGGCCAGGCGGCTGAGGGACTGATGCATTTGTGCCGGCGTGCCTTCGAAGAGCCGGCCGCAACCGGCGGCGAACAAGGTGTCGCCACAGAACAACAGGCCATGATGGTAATACGCGATATGCCCCAGGGTGTGGCCGGGTACGGCGTAGACATCGAAGTCCCAGCCGAGGACGCTGAGCTGGTCGTTGTCTTGCAGCGCCACGTCCCGCGCTGGGATGTTTTCACTGGCCGGGCCGTAGACGGTGGCGTGTGTCGCGTTTTTCAGTGCCTGGACGCCGCCGACATGATCGTGATGATGGTGGGTGATCAGGATGTCGCTCAGGACCCAGCCTGGATGGGCGTCGAGCCAGGCCTGCACCGGCGTGGCGTCGCCGGGGTCGACGACGGCGCAGCGTTGAGTGGCGTGGTCCTGTAACAACCAGATGTAGTTATCGGTGAACGCGGGCAGGGCACTGATCTGTATCATCGCGGAATTCGCCAAGCAGAAAACAAAGGCGCATCTTAGAACTTCCTGACGCGTTGGAGAATGCAATGACCGATGAAGCGTTCGCTCAGGCTGATCCCGACTGGCTTGCGTTGATCAGCGCCGCCCGTGAGTGGCTGTCCGGCCCTGTCGGGCAATTTTTGCTGGAAGAGGAGCGGCGCATGCTCGAAGACGAGCTGGGCCGGTTCTTTGGTGGCTATCTGGTGCACTACGGGCCTTCGGCGCAGACACCGCCGTCGGCGCCGCAGGTCCAGCGCAATGTCCGCCTGGGCGCGCCCTTGCCCGGCGTGGAGATCGTTTGCGAAGAGCAGGCCTGGCCGTTGAGCGAGCATGCCGCCGATGTGGTGGTGATGCAGCACGGGCTGGATTTCTGTCTCTCCCCGCACGGGTTGCTGCGCGAGGCCGCCAGCAGCGTGCGCCCTGGCGGGCATCTGCTGATCATTGGCATCAATCCCTGGAGCAGTTGGGGGTTGCGTCACGTGTTCGCTCACGATGCTTTGCGTCAGGCTCGCTGCATCTCAGCGTCAAGGGTCGGTGACTGGCTCAACCTGCTGGGCTTCGCGCTGGAGAAACGCCGCTTCGGATGCTATCGTCCGCCGCTTGCGTCGCCCAAGTGGCAGGCCCGTCTGGCCGGCTGGGAGCGCAAGGCCGGTGAGTGGCAACTGTCCGGCGGCGGCTTCTATTTATTGGTGGCGCGCAAGATTGCGGTCGGGCTGCGCCCGGTTCGTCAGGCGCGACGCGAGCCGATGGGCAAGCTGATTCCCTTGCCGATGGCCAAGGTCAATCGTCGCCATATCGAGCCTTAACCCTTTTCTGATGGTCTGGCGGCATTTCGGTTGCGGGCATTGTCGTTCCCGTCCGGCAGGCCTTTGCATTTTTTTCTGGATGGATTGGCATGAGCGATAGCGTAGAACTCTTCACTGACGGCGCCTGCAAGGGCAATCCCGGCCCGGGTGGCTGGGGGGCGCTGCTGGTATGCAAGGGTGTCGAGAAGGAACTCTGGGGCGGTGAAACCAATACCACCAACAACCGCATGGAGCTGATGGGCGCTATTCGGGGTTTGGAAGAGCTTAAGCGGCCCTGCGACGTATTGCTGGTGACCGACTCGCAGTATGTGATGAAAGGCATCAATGAATGGATGGCCAACTGGAAGAAGCGTGGCTGGAAAACCGCTGCGAAAGAGCCGGTGAAGAATGCCGATCTGTGGAAGCTGCTCGACGAGCAGGTCAACCGCCACAACGTCACCTGGAAGTGGGTGCGCGGCCATATCGGCCATCACGGTAACGAACGGGCCGACCAGTTGGCCAACCGTGGGGTGGATGAGGTGCGGGGGTACAAGCAGGCTTGATGCAACCCTGTTCAGTTGGGCATGCACACTTTGTGGCGAGGGGATTTATCCCCGCTGGGCTGCGAAGCAGCCCTAAAGCCAGACACCACGGTGTGTCAGGAAGTTTGCACGGGGTCGCTTCGCGCCCCAGCGGGGATAAATCCCCTCGCCACAAAGCTGCGGCCAGCAACTCCCTCGGAGCGTGTTAACATCCGCGCTTTTGCAAGCATGCCCGTTGAGAGCTGAACACTGATGGCCAACAGATCTGTTGTACTGGATACCGAAACCACCGGCATGCCGGTGACCGATGGTCACCGGATTATCGAAATCGGCTGTGTCGAGCTGATCGGTCGGCGCCTGACCGGTCGCCATTTCCACGTTTACCTGCAACCGGACCGCGAAAGTGATGAAGGTGCCATCGGCGTCCATGGCATCACCAACGAGTTTCTGGTGGGCAAGCCGCGCTTCGCTGAAGTGGCCGATGAATTCTTCGAGTTCATCCAGGGTGCGCAACTGATCATCCATAACGCGGCGTTCGACGTTGGTTTTATCAACAACGAATTTGCCCTGATGGGCCAGCACGACCGGGCCGACATCACCCGGCACTGCACCATCCTCGATACCCTGATGATGGCGCGGGAGCGGCACCCGGGGCAGCGCAACAGCCTCGATGCTTTGTGCAAGCGCTACGGGGTCGACAACTCTGGTCGTGAGCTGCACGGCGCTTTGCTCGACTCCGAGATCCTGGCCGACGTCTACCTGACCATGACGGGCGGGCAGACCAGCCTGTCCCTGGCCGGCAACGCCTCCGATGGCAATGGCACGGGTGAAGGTTCGGGTAACCAAGCCTCGGAAATTCGTCGTTTGCCCACTGACCGCACGCCAGGCCGGATCCTTCGCGCCAGCGAAAACGACCTGGCTGAACATGCCGCACGTCTGGAAGCCATCGCCAAGTCTGCTGGCGCTCCGGCATTGTGGACGCAATTGGTCGAATCCCAGGCCGCAGCGAACTGATCTTGCGCCACGACCGCGCCCTGTGGGAGCGAGCCTACTCGCGATGCAGGCAGCTCGGTCTGTCGGCTGTATCGTGGAGATTCCATCGCGAGCAGGCTCGCTCCCACAAGGGGCCCTCATCATTCATTTCTCGCCACAATCGCCAGTACCTTCTAACCTGAGGTAACGGGCAGGCTACGGATACCCGCTTGATGTATGAAGTTTCGAGAGGCAAGGGCAATGGATGGCAGAGCGCCGTTGGTTGCTGCAAGGAATGAGGACTTTTCCCAGTATGCAGCCGGTCATGAATCCCAAGCACCCCGGCCTGTCGGTGCGTGTCGTCGATGACGGTTTCGCAGCCTATATCTGGGGCAGCGACTTCAGTTTCGAGGTCAGCGCCTATGGGGCGGCGCAGGTGGGTCGACCGGTGAGCCAATGGCCAGTGACGCCCATTGCCCCTTATCGTAAATGCTATGGCATCGATCCTGAGGAGTTCAGCAGTTTCCGCGATGCGCCGGACAGCGAGATCTTCATGGCTTATCTCGATGACCAACCGGTAGGGCATCTGGTGGTCAGTACCAACTGGAACGGTTTTGCCCACATCGATGAGCTTGCCGTGCATGCCCCGGCGCGTCGCCACGGTGTGGCCAGGGCTTTGCTAGACGTCGCGCATTTTTGGAGCCGCAAGAAAAAACTGCCGGGCATCATGCTCGAAACGCAGAACAACAACCTGGGCGCTTGCCGGCTCTATGAGCGTTGCGGTTACGTGCTGGGCGGGATCGATCACCTGCGCTATCGCGGCATTGACCGGCATACCGCCGAGGTGGCGTTGTTCTGGTACCGCTTGTTCGACGATCCGCTGGGCATGGCGATCAGTGGCCCAACAGCGCCTCGGCTTGTTCCGTAATCAGTTCCAGCAGCGACTGGAGGGTGGAAGAGGCTGCCGTGCCGTTCAGGCTCAGCGCATACAGGCAAATGGGAATGGCGGGCGATACCGGGCATACGTCCAGCCCGCCGTCCTTGGCACCTGAAGCAGTGAAGGGGTCGACGATGGCCAGCCCTTCACCAGCCTCGACCATGGCGCGCATCATCTGATGGGTCTGTACGCGGATCTGGATGACTGGCGCGGGGCGTAGCGCCGCCAGCTTATGGTCGAACGCAGGGCTCAGCGGGTCGTGGCCATCCAGGCCCACCAGTGACTGGCCAGCCAGATCCTGAACCGAAATGTATTTTTGCCGCGGTTGCAGCCAGCCGTGGGGCGCCAGCAATTGCAGTTTGCCCTGGGCGATCATCTGGCACTGGATGTCGGAGTGTTCGGGGTCGTGCAGACTAAGGCCCAAGTCACTATTGCGCAGCAGAAGGCTCTGAACAATGTCTCGAGTCGGTTGGCTGAGCAGGGTGCAAGGGGCGTCCGGATGGCGTCGACGCAGGGCAGCGATACTCCGGGGCAGTAACTGCTGGGCCAGCGGTGGGGTGCAAATGACGCGCAGGGGCGGCGCCTGATAGTGTTTCAGGCTACTGGCCAGGCGTTGTACCGGTTCGAGGGTGTCATACACTCGCGTGATGCCGTCGCGCAACTCGAGGGCTTCGCGAGTCGCCTGCAATCGTCCGCGCACACTGGCAAACAGCATGAAACCCAACTGTAGCTCGGCATCGCGTAGCGTCGCTTCTACCTCTGCCACCGGTAATTGCAGCCATTCAGCCGCCGTGCCGAGGTGGCCGGTCTGCAACAGCGCCTGGATCACTTCGATGTGGCGTAAACGCATGCAAGCAGTCCATGTTGGGCGGGAGAGCCATTGAGTGGCTGAATCCTAACCCAAGTCCGGGCATGACTTCTGCTCATAACAACAGGTTATGAAGCAATTAGCGTTTCAGCAGGCGTTTGAGCGGGCGGTAGCGTTTCCGGCTCGCGGGTTAATTCAATCTGGGACTGCACCAGCATGAATTTGCCGTCTTCGAGTTTGTTGACGCGATCTCCAATCGCCAGCTTGAAAGTGGTGACAGGCTCCTTGCCGTTACCGTCGGGCGACGGGGTCGATTCCTGGAATTCATGCACTGAATAGACGCGACCTTCGGCGTCCCGTGCATGAAAATGTCCGACAAGTACTGCTGCCATTGCTTAGAACCTCTGGAAATAAATCACTCGATTTGCGGTTCTGTAGACCTTGGTCAAGCGCGGTAAGTTTTCCTACATGAAAAAAATAGTCCAGTCGGAAGGTTTTCGGTTCTCCGCTGGTCCAATTGTCCGCCCGATCATCTATAAATAGGGGCTCCCTTGAACCCATAGTCGAGAAGTGTCCAATGAGTAATGTCTACACCGTGGCCGTTTTAGTGGGGAGCCTGCGCAAGGCTTCGATCAATCGCAAGCTGGCCCTGGCCCTGGCGGATCTGGCGCCGAGCAACCTGAAGCTGGAAATCATCGAGATAGGCGACCTGCCGCTCTACAACGAGGATATCGATGTCACACCCCCACCAGCCTACAGCACTTTCCGCCAGCAGGTTGGCGCGGCCGACGCATTGTTGTTTGTCACGCCTGAATACAACCGTTCGGTGCCGGCCCCGATGAAAAATGCCATCGACGTTGGCTCGCGGCCCTACGGCAAGAGCTGCCTGAGCGGCAAGCCCGGCGCGGTGATCAGTGCATCGCCAGGGGCCATGGGCGGTTTCGGCGCCAACCATCATTTGCGCCAGTCCCTGGTGTTCCTCGATGTGCCGTGCATGCAACAGCCGGAGGCTTATCTGGCCGGGGCGGGGAGCGCGTTCGACGAGCAGGGCGAGTTGTCGGAGTCGGTGCGGCCGTTTCTGCAGAAATTCATCGAGGCCTATGGCAAGTGGGTCGAGCAGCACAAAAAGGCCTGATGCCTGGGATTTCAGATAGCCCCTGTGGCGAGGGAGCCTGCTCCCGCTCGGTTGCGCAGCGACCGCCCAAAGGGCCTGCTGTGCAGTCCAGCGGGAGCAAGCTCCCTAGCCATAGGGGCGGGTTCAATCAGTGCCCCTTCACTTCAGTCCGAGCTTTACTGGATATTCGAAGTTCCCTATCGTTGCCCTCGCTCAGCAGGCTCCAAACCCATTGAAGTCTTCAATGGGTTTGGCAGTGCCTGCTGCTGATTTCTTCCGGTTAACCCCTTCTTCCAAGGCTGTTGCGCATGCTCCTCGCGTCGTTGATTTTCCTGCTGACCATTACGCTGGTGATCTGGCAACCCAAGGGGCTTGGCGTTGGCTGGAGCGCGACGCTTGGTGCGGTATTGGCCTTGTTGAGCGGGGTGGTGCAGGTCGGTGATATTGCGCTGGTGTGGCAGATCATCTGGAACGCCACCGGTACGTTTATTGCGCTGATCATCATCAGCCTGTTGCTGGACGAGGCCGGGTTCTTTGCCTGGGCGGCCCTGCATGTGGCCCGTTGGGGGCGGGGCAGTGGGCGCAAGCTGTTTGCCTTCATGGTGTTGCTCGGCGCGCTGGTGTCGGCGTTGTTCGCCAATGACGGCGCGGCGCTGATCCTGACGCCGATTGTGATTTCGATGCTGCTGGCGCTGCGTTTTTCTCCGGCAGCGACTTTGGCGTTCGTGATGGGCGCCGGCTTCATTGCCGACTCGGCGAGCCTGCCGTTGGTGGTGTCGAACCTGGTGAACATCGTTTCGGCCGACTTCTTCAACATCGGCTTCAACCGTTACGCCGCGGTCATGGTGCCGGTGAACCTGGTCAGCGTCGCGGCCAGCCTGGGGATATTGCTGTGGTTTTTCCGGCGTGATATCCCGCGTGATTACGATCCGCATCAACTGGACGATCCTGCGAGTGCGATCCATGACAAGGCCACCTTTTATGCCGGTTGGGCGGTGTTGGCGATCCTCTTGCTGGGCTGCTTTGCCCTTGAGCCCCTGGGGATTCCCATCAGCGCGATTTCCGCCGTTTGCGCGGCGCTGCTGCTGGGCGTTGCGGCCTACGGCCACAAGATTTCCACCCGCCGGGTGATGAAAGAAGCACCGTGGCAGATCGTGATTTTCTCCCTGGGCATGTACCTGGTGGTCTATGGCCTGCGCAACGCCGGGCTGACCGGCTATCTGGCCCAATGGCTCGACGGCTTCGCCGCCTATGGCGTGTGGGGCGCGGCCATGGGCACCGGGCTGTTGACGGCATTGCTCTCATCGGTCATGAACAACCTGCCGACGGTGCTGATTGGTGCGTTGTCCATCGATGCCAGCCAGGCCACTGGTGTGGTGAAGGAGGCGATGATCTACGCCAACGTCATTGGCAGCGACCTGGGCCCGAAAATCACCCCGATCGGCAGTCTGGCGACCTTGTTGTGGTTGCATGTGCTGGCGCGCAAGGATATCCGCATCGGCTGGGGGTATTACTTCAAGGTCGGGATTGTGCTGACGGTGCCGGTGTTGCTGGTGACGTTGGCGGCGCTGGCGGTGCGGTTGTCCGTCTAGACCGAGCTGGCTTCATCGCGAGCAGGCTCGCTCCCACAGTGACCGCAGCGCCTGCCATTTCATTGGTGAGCAGAGAACCCAGGTGGGAGCGAGCCTGCTCGCGATGAGGCCCTGGCAAACACCGCCAAAATCAGCCATTGCCCGGCACATCCGGCCAACGATCCGCCACCAGGAACAGCCGCTCGGCCTCTTCCCATTCACCTTTGGCATTTTCCGTGAGGCGCACCATCAGTTGCGCCGGTGCCATGGGGTCGAGGGCCAGTCGCCAGGCTTCCAGTTGTCCGGCGCTCCAGGTTTGCTCCGCTGGGTAACGCGCCGGGGCCAGCCAGGCCGCGCGGGGCAGGGGTTGCCAGCGGCCCGGTGGGCGTTGCGCGACGAACGCCGGCCAGTCGCACTGATGCAGCCAACTGCCGCGCAAATGCCTGGGGTGCGCACCGGCCGGCGCTTCGGCATGGCCGGGCCACGGGTAAAGCAGGTAGCCACCCAGCCAGAGCTCGGAACGAAACGACTCGATGCCCGAGGCGTCAATGCCCAGCGCCGCCAGGGCTTCACGGCTTTCCGGGCGTGCCGAGATCGGTAATTGGTGTTCGCGTAGATGGGCCAGTTTGCGGTCGAGCCGGTCATGGCTGCCCGGGCCGAGCCACTGCGCTGCGTATTGCCCGTTACCGTCCTGAGGGCCGAGGTAGAGCTTGATGGCCAGTTCCAGGTGATGGATGCCTTCGCCGTCGCGCAGCAGCAGGTCCAGTTCGCCCAGGGTATGGCCCTGATGCCGGATCGGCAGGTTCGCGGCGACCAACTCGATGCCCGGCGCGTGTTGCACCGCAAACTGCCACAGCCTTTCGTAGTACAGGCCCAGGCGCCGGGTCCGCCCCTGGGACAGGCAATGCAGCAGGGAATAGCTGTCGCGGTCCAGTTGCTGCAGCCAGTGTTCCAGCCGGTGAGGCTGATGCACCCAGTCACTGCCGGTCAGGGGATGGCGTTGGGGCCAGGGCGTGTCGATGAGCATCGGCGGGGCCAGGATCGCCCACGCCAGGTCGCGCACCTCGGGATGGCGCAGGCGGCGGGGCAAGTCGAGCAATTCTGGAAACAGGATCATTTTGCGAGCATAGCCGCTATGCGGCCAACGCTGTTCATTTCAGGAAAGTAAAGAACCGTGGCGAGGGAGCTTGCTCCCGCTGGACTGCGAAGCAGGCCCCCTTGGAGCGGCTGCTGCGCAACCGAGCGGGAGCAAGCTCCCTCGCCACAGTGATTCAGGTAAACCTTAAATGAACGGCATTGCGCCAGGGTGAAGGCTTAAAGCATTTTGTCTATGGGCCGCTTTCGCCCATAATCGGGTTTTTCGCCCGACGCAGACCCTCGCAGGAGCCCCATGGAGCAATTTCGTAATATCGGCATCATCGGTCGCCTGGGCAGTTCGCAGGTGTTGGACACCGTTCGCCGACTCAAACGCTTCCTCCTGGAGCGGCACCTGCATGTGATCCTCGAAGACACCATCGCCGAAGTCTTGCCCGGCCACGGCCTGCAGACGTCGTCGCGCAAGATGCTCGGCGAAGTCTGTGACATGGTGATCGTGGTCGGCGGCGACGGCAGCCTGCTGGGGGCCGCTCGAGCCCTGGCGCGGCACAACATTCCGGTGCTGGGCATCAACCGGGGCAGCCTGGGGTTTCTGACCGATATCCGCCCCGACGAGCTGGAAACCAAGGTCGCCGAGGTGTTGGACGGCCATTACTTGGTGGAGAACCGCTTCCTGCTGCAAGCCGAGGTGCGCCGTCACGCCGAGGCCATCGGCCAGGGCGATGCCCTCAACGATGTGGTGCTGCACCCGGGCAAATCCACGCGCATGATCGAATTCGAGCTGTACATCGACGGTCAGTTCGTCTGCAGCCAGAAGGCCGACGGCCTGATCGTCGCCACGCCCACCGGCTCCACGGCCTATGCGCTTTCGGCCGGTGGCCCGATCATGCACCCCAAGCTCGACGCTATTGTGATTGTGCCCATGTACCCCCATACCTTGTCTGGGCGACCCATTGTGGTCGATGGCAACAGTGAGCTGAAAATCGTCGTGTCCAAGGATATGCAGATCTACCCGCAAGTGTCCTGTGACGGTCAGAACCATTTCACCTGCGCACCGGGTGACACCATCACCGTCAGCAAAAAAGCGCAGAAGCTGCGCCTGATCCACCCGCTGGATCACAATTACTACGAAGTCTGCCGGACCAAGCTCGGCTGGGGCAGTCGGTTGGGGGGTGGAGGCGACTGATGCTCGATCCTGCGCGCAGTTACGACCTGATCGGCGACGTGCACGGATGCGCCCTGACCCTGGAACGCCTGTTGGACCGCCTCGGCTACCACAAGCAGGGCGGCGTCTGGCGGCACCCGTCGCGCATGGCCGTGTTCCTGGGGGACATCATCGACCGTGGTCCGCGGATCCGTGAAGCTCTGCACATCGTCCACGACATGGTGGTGGCCGGCCAGGCGCTGTGCATCATGGGCAATCACGAGTTCAACGCCCTGGGCTGGAGCACACCGGCATTGCCGGGCAGCGGCCAGCGCTACGTGCGCGAGCACACCCCGCGCCATGCGCGCCTGCTCAACGAAACCCTGACTCAGTTCGAGCAGCATCCCGCGGATTGGCAGGACTTTCTCAAGTGGTTTTACGAGTTGCCGTTGTTTGTCGATGCCCAGCGCTTCCGGGTGGTGCACGCCTGCTGGGATAACGGTCTGATCGAGCCCCTGCGAGGCCTGTTCCCGGACGGCTGTATCGACGAGCACTTCCTCCAGGCCTCGGCGGAGCCGGGCAGTTTTGCCTGCACGGTGTTCGATCGCCTGCTGCGTGGCACCGACATGCGCTTGCCCCATGGCCTGACCCTCACCGGGGGTGACGGTCTGACCCGTTCGTTTTTCCGCACCAAGTTCTGGGAAGACGATCCGCAGACCTATGGAGACATCGTGTTCCAACCCGACGCCTTGCCCGAACCGGTGGCCCGCACGCCGCTGTCGCCGGATGAAAAGAATAATCTGCTGCGCTATGGCGTTCATGAGCCGATGTTGTTCGTCGGTCATTACTGGCGCAGCGGCAAACCCGCGCCGATCCGCGCGAACCTGGCCTGCCTGGATTACAGCGCGGTGCTTTACGGAAAACTGGTGGCCTATCGTCTCGACGCAGAGACCCGACTGGACCCGCACAAATTTGTCTGGGTCGATGTCGAGCGGCCGGAGGAGTTGCGATGAGCGTCGTAGCGGTCTTGCGCTTGCCCTTGGCCGAGGATTTGAGCGGCTTCGTCAAATTGCTCCAGCGCATGCAGGTGCCCCATCGGGTCAGCGAAGAGGCGGGTGAGCAGGTGCTCTGGGTGCCCGATGAAATCAGCGAAGACGTGCGCTCGTTGTACGCACGCTTCCCGAGCGGCGATCCCGAGCAACAGTTGGCGTTGCCCGCCAGCGGCAGCACGTCGCGACGGCCCGGTTTCGTCGAGCAACTGACCCGCAGTCCGGTCACTGCCCTGATGTTGCTGCTGAGCCTGATCGTCGGCGCCGTGACGTTGCTGGGGGAAAATCTCGAGACCTTGCGCTGGCTGACGTTCCTGGAGTTTCGCGTCGTCGGCGACTATATCCATTTCACGCCCCTGGCCGACAGCCTGGCGGCGGGGCAATGGTGGCGCCTGGTGACGCCGATGCTGATCCATTTCGGTTTCCTGCACATCGCCATGAATGGCATGTGGTATTGGGAACTGGGGCGGCGGATCGAAGCGCGCCAGGGCGGCATCAACCTGCTGGGGCTGACCCTTCTGTTCAGCCTCGTGTCCAACTTCGCCCAATATTTGTTCAGCGGCCCGACCTTGTTCGGCGGCTTGTCCGGCGTGCTCTATGGCCTGCTGGGGCATTGCTGGATCTTCCAGCTATTGGCACCGAACCCGGCCTATCACTTACCCCGCGGGGTGTTGGTGATGATGCTGGTGTGGCTGGTGCTGTGCCTGTCCGGGCTGATCTCGCTGATCGGTTTCGGCGAGATCGCCAACGCGGCCCATGTCGGCGGGCTGCTCATCGGTTGCTTCACGGGTTTGTTGGGCGGGCTGTTCGCTCGTCGTAAAATGGCCTTCTGAACTGGCGCCTGTAACACTTGAATATGCGCGATTGCGCGGAGAATCCATGTCCTCGTTCAACGAAATGATCAAAAACATCACCCCCGATATCTATCAGAGCCTGAAACTGGCGGTGGAAATCGGGAAATGGGCCGATGGCAACAAACTCACCGCCGAGCAGCGCGAATTGTCTCTGCAGGCGATGATCGCCTGGGAGATCCAGAACCTGCCCGAAGAGGAACGCACCGGCTACATGGGCCCGCAGGAGTGTCAGTCCAAAGCCACGCAAGTGCCGAATATCCTGTTCAAGTCGGATGCCATCCATTGATCGAGATTGGCCGCGGTGCAATCAGCAAGATGTCGGCACGCCTTGACGGGCCGACCGTTCAATACGCCTTTCGCCTGGGCGATGTCGAGGTGCCGGTCAATCCGTTGATCGGCAGCACGCTGCGCCTGGAGTTTCTCGGCGCGATCCACTGCAGCCATTGCGGACGCCGGACCAAGACCAGTTTCAGCCAGGGTTATTGCTACCCCTGCATGACCAAGCTGGCCCAATGCGACCTGTGCATCATGAGCCCCGAGCGTTGCCACTTCGACGCGGGCACCTGCCGCGAGCCGGCCTGGGGCGAACAGTTCTGCATGACCGATCATGTGGTGTACCTGGCCAATTCCTCGGGCGTGAAAGTCGGCATCACCCGCGCCACACAGCTGCCGACCCGCTGGCTGGACCAGGGTGCCAGCCAGGCGCTGCCGATCCTGCGGGTCGCCACGCGCCAGCAATCGGGCTTTGTCGAAGACCTGTTCCGAAGTCAGGTGGCGGACAAGACCAACTGGCGCGCGTTGCTCAAGGGCGACGCCGTGGCGGTGAACCTGCCCCGGATCCGCGATTCGCTGTTCGAGAGCTGCGCAGAAGGTCTGCAGGGCTTGCAGGAACGATTCGGTCTGCAAGCGATCCAGACCATAGCGGACGTCGAGCCCATCGAGATCCGTTATCCGGTGGAGCAGTACCCGGCCAAGATCGTCAGCTTCAACCTGGACAAGAACCCGATTGCCGAAGGCACGCTGCTGGGGATCAAGGGCCAATACCTGATTTTCGACACCGGCGTTATCAATATTCGTAAATACACGGCTTATCAGCTCGCCGTGCATCAGTAGAAGGACTCGACCCATGCGCACCGAACAACCGAAGATGATTTACCTGAAGGACTATCAGGCGCCCGAGTACCTGATCGACGAGACGCACCTGACCTTCGAGTTGTTCGAGGACCACAGCCTGGTCCATGCGCAACTGGTGATGCGTCGTAACCCCGAGCGCGGTGCCGGCCTGCCGCCCCTGGTGCTCGATGGCCAGCAGTTGGAGCTGCTCTCGATCAAGCTCGACGACACCGACCTGAATCCGCTGGACTATCAACTGGACGGCAGCCACCTGACCCTGCAACCCAAGGCCTCGGCCTTCACGGTGGACACCACTGTCAGGATCCACCCGGAAACCAACACCGCCCTGGAAGGCTTGTACAAGTCCGGCAGCATGTTCTGCACCCAGTGCGAGGCTGAGGGTTTTCGCAAGATCACCTATTACCTCGACCGGCCGGATGTGATGAGCACATTCACCACCACGGTGGTGGCCGAGCAGCACAGCTATCCGGTGTTGCTGTCCAACGGCAACCCGATCGCCAGCGGTCCCGGCGAAGATGGCCGGCACTGGGCGACCTGGGAAGACCCGTTCAAGAAACCCGCCTACTTGTTTGCCCTGGTGGCCGGGGACCTATGGTGCGTCGAAGACACCTTCACCACCATGACCCAGCGCACCGTCGCGCTGCGCATCTATGTCGAGCCGGAAAACATCGACAAGTGCCAGCACGCCATGACCAGCCTCAAGAAGTCGATGCGCTGGGATGAAGAGGTTTATGGCCGTGAGTATGACCTGGACATCTTCATGATTGTCGCGGTCAACGACTTCAACATGGGCGCCATGGAAAACAAGGGCCTGAACATCTTCAACTCCAGCGCAGTGCTGGCCCGCGCCGAAACCGCCACCGATGCCGCGCACCAGCGGGTCGAAGCGATCGTTGCCCACGAGTATTTCCATAACTGGTCGGGCAACCGCGTGACGTGCCGTGACTGGTTCCAGTTGTCCCTCAAGGAAGGCTTCACCGTGTTCCGCGACGCCGGTTTTTCGGCCGACATGAACTCGGCCACGGTCAAGCGTATCCAGGACGTTGCGTACCTGCGCACTCATCAGTTTGCCGAAGACGCGGGTCCCATGGCCCACCCGGTGCGCCCGGACAGCTTCATCGAGATTTCCAACTTCTACACCCTGACCGTGTACGAGAAGGGGTCGGAAGTAGTCGGCATGATCCACACCTTGCTGGGCGCCGAGGGCTTTCGCAAGGGCAGCGACCTGTACTTCGAGCGCCACGACGGCCAGGCCGTGACCTGCGATGACTTCATCAAGGCCATGGAGGATGCCAACGGCGTCGACCTCAGTCAGTTCAAGCGCTGGTACAGCCAGGCCGGCACGCCACGGCTGGCGGTCAGCGAGTCCTACGACGCTGCTGCCCGGACCTATAGCCTGACCTTCAGTCAGAGCTGCCCACCGACCCCGGACAAAATGGAAAAACTGCCATTTGTGATTCCCGTGGAGCTGGGGTTGCTGGACGGGAAGGGCGCTGAAATGCCTTTGCGTCTGGCCGGTGAAGCGGCGGCAAAGGGTACCTCCCGGGTGATCTCGGTGACCGAAGCCGAGCAGACTTTCACCTTTGTCGATATCGCCGAACAACCCCTGCCATCGCTACTGCGTGGCTTCTCGGCGCCGGTGAAGCTGAGCTTCCCGTACAGCCGCGACCAGTTGATGTTCCTGATGCAGCACGACAGCGACGGCTTCAACCGCTGGGATGCTGGCCAGCAATTGTCGGTGCAAGTGCTACAGGAACTGATCGCCCAGCATCAGAAAGGTGAAACGCTGGTGCTAGACCCGCGTCTGATCAGCGCGTTGCGCACCGTACTGTCGGACGAATCCCTGGACCAGGCTATGGTCGCGGAAATGCTCTCGCTGCCTGGCGAGGCTTACCTGACGGAAATCAGCGAAGTGGCCGACGTGGAGGCGATCCACGCCGCCCGTGAATTTGCTCGTAAACAACTGGCGGAGAATCTGTTCGAAGCCTTGTGGCTGCGCTATGAAGCCAACCGCGACCTGTCCAAACGCACCCCCTATGTGGCCGAGGCCGAGCATTTCGCCCGTCGTGCGTTGCAGAACATCGCGCTGTCGTACCTGATGCTTGCCGACAAGCCGGAAGTGCTCAGTGCCACCCTGGAGCAGTTCGACACCGCCGACAACATGACCGAGCGTCTCACGGCGCTGGCGGTGTTGGTCAATTCGCCGTTTGAAGCCGAGAAGGCCAAGGCTCTGGAAGTGTTCGCGGAAAACTTCAAAGGCAACCCGCTGGTCATGGACCAATGGTTCAGCGTCCAGGCCGGCAGCCCGTTGCCGGGCGGCCTGGCGCGGGTCAAGGCCTTGATGGAGCACCCGGCGTTCAATATCAAGAACCCGAACAAGGTTCGCGCGCTGGTGGGGGCGTTTGCCGGGCAGAACCTGATCAACTTCCACGCCGCCGACGGTTCGGGTTATCGCTTCCTGGCGGACCTGGTGATCCAGCTCAATGGCTTCAACCCGCAGATCGCCGCACGGCAACTGGCACCGCTGACCCGCTGGCGCAAATACGACAGCGCCCGCCAGGCGCTGATGAAAGCCGAGCTGGAGCGCATCCTGGCGTCCGGGGGGCTGTCGGCCGATGTGTTCGAAGTGGTGAGCAAGAGCCTGGCGTGACCTTGGCGCCGCGGTCTGTCTGGCAGACCGCGGTGTTCGCATCGCGAGCAGGCTCGCTCCCACAAGGGATCTTCAATGGACGCCTGTTTTGTGTTCAACAGAGATACCCTGTGGGAGCGAGCCTGCTCGCGATAGCGTCAGACCAGCCACCGCTATAGCTACCCAGCGTCCAGCTATAACCTCCCCGAATACCCCTTCATTCACCCCCAACCGCATCCCTCCACGGTTAACAAAAGATAACGCGGCGTCGATTGTCAGACCTTTCCAAAGCCCGATAGGATAGGTCAGCTTCCGAAGTGGCTCTAGATTGCAGGTTTCAGGACTATGCTCCAGAACAGTCAATCACGATGAGCCCGCTTACGGCGCCCTGAAGGGTTGAATGACCTAACAATAATAATGGGGGAAAGGTCTATGAATGAGCCTGTCATGGCTGTGGGCCGCTGCCGGCCGCCGGTACTGCGCAGAGTCGCGTTGCTGGTCTCGGCGCTCTCGCTGCTGGGCTCTGCCGTGTTGTCTGCACCGGTGATGGCCGTAGCGGCGTCGACATCCGATGTCATCTATTCCGTCGAGTCGGCCAAGGCCAGCAAAACCCTGATGCTCGATGTGGTCCATGCCGGCAAACGCCTGGTGGCGGTCGGTGATCGCGGGCACATTGTCTATTCGGACGATCAGGGCAGCTCCTGGACTCAGGCCAAGGTGCCGACCCGCCAGTTGCTCACCGCAGTATTTTTCGTCGATGACAAACACGGCTGGGCCGTGGGGCACGACGCACAGATACTGGCCAGCGAAGACGGTGGCAGCACCTGGACCAAGCAATTCGAAGACCTGACCCGTGAATCGCCGCTGCTGGACGTCTGGTTCAAGGATGCGAGCAACGGTTTTGCCGTGGGCGCCTACGGGGCGCTGTTCGAAACCACCGACGGCGGCAAGCACTGGGAAGAGGTCGGGGATCGCCTCGACAACGAAGACCAGTTCCACCTCAACGCGATCGCTGCGGTGAAAGACGCCGGGCTGTTCATCGTCGGTGAGGCCGGCAGCATGTTCCGTTCCAGCGATTGGGGCCAGACCTGGGAAAAGATCGAAGGCCCATACGAAGGCTCGCTGTTCGGCGTCATCGGCACCGCTCAGCCTTCAACGCTGCTGGCCTACGGCCTGCGCGGCAACCTCTATCGCTCCACCGATTTTGGTAGCACCTGGGAGCAGGTCGAGCTCAAGGCCACCCGGGGTGCCCTGGAATTCGGCCTGTCCGGGGCCACGCTCTTGCCAGATGGCTCCATCGTCATTGTCGGCAACGGCGGCAGTGTGGTGCGCAGCAGCGATGATGGCGTGACCTTCAGCGTATTCAACCGCCCGGATCGGATTTCCGTGGCGGCCGTCACGTCGGCGGGCAACGGCAATCTGATCCTGGCAGGACAGGGTGGCGTTCACGCCACCACCCCCACCGGCGCTGAATTGAGCAAATGAGCCGCAAACATCCGGCGGGCACAATAACAAGAAGGCGGACCCCATGAGCAGTCATCATCAAGACAAGGCGACGTTTCTCGAACGCCTGATTTTCAACAACCGCCCGGCAGTGATCGTCATTTGCCTGTTGGTCAGTATTTTCCTGTTCTGGCAGGCCACGCTGATCCGGCCGTCCACCAGTTTCGAAAAGATGATCCCCCTCGAGCACCCCTTCATCGAGAAGATGCTCGAACACCGCAATGACTTGGCGAACCTGGGCAACACGGTGCGGATTTCCGTGGAGGCCACCAACGGTGACATTTTCTCCAAGGATTACATGGAGACCTTGCGCCAGATTCATGATGAGGTGTTCTACATTTCCGGCGTCGACCGCTCCGGCCTCAAGTCGTTGTGGAGCCCGAGCGTGCGCTGGACCGAAGTGACGGAGGAGGGCTTTGCCGGTGGTGAGGTGATTCCCCAGAGCTATGACGGCTCGGCCGACAGCCTCGACCTGTTACGCAACAACGTGCTCAAGTCCGGTCAGGTCGGACGCCTGGTGGCCAACGATTTCAAATCGAGCATCATCGATATCCCGCTGTTGGAGTCCTATCCGGACCCGCAGGACCAGGGCAAGCTGCTGGCCCTGGATTATCAGAAGTTCTCCCACGAACTCGAAGACAAGATCCGCAACAAGTTCGAAGCCCAGAACCCCAACGTGAAGATCCATATCGTGGGCTTCGCCAAGAAGGTCGGTGACTTGATCGACGGCCTGACCATGGTGGTGATGTTCTTCGGCGTGGCCTTCATCATTACCCTGGTGCTGCTGTACTGGTTCACCAACTGCATGCGCAGCACCATTGCAGTGTTGAGCACGACCCTGGTGGCCGTGGTCTGGCAGTTGGGGCTGATGCACGCCGTCGGTTTCGGGCTCGATCCTTATTCGATGCTGGTGCCGTTTCTGATCTTCGCCATTGGTATCTCCCACGGCGTGCAGAAAATCAACGGTATCGCTCTGCAATCCAGTGAAGCGGACAACGCCCTGACGGCGGCGCGGCGAACATTCCGTCAGTTGTTCCTGCCGGGGATGATCGCGATCCTGGCGGATGCCGTCGGCTTCATCACCTTGCTGATCATCGATATCGGCGTGATCCGGGAACTGGCCTTTGGTGCGTCCATCGGCGTGGCGGTGATTGTGTTCACCAACCTGATCCTGTTGCCGGTGGCGATTTCCTATGTCGGCATCAGCAAACGTGCCATCGAGCGCAGCAAAAAGGATGCGACGCGTGAACACCCGTTCTGGCGCCTGCTGTCGAAGTTTGCCAGCGCCAAGGTCGCGCCGGTGTCGATCGTCCTGGCCTTGATCGCCTTTGGTGGCGGCCTCTGGTACAGCCAGAACCTGAAGATCGGTGACCTGGACCAGGGCGCACCGGAGTTGCGTCCGGACTCACGCTATAACCAGGACAATAACTTCATCATCAGCAACTATTCCACCAGCTCCGACGTATTGGTGGTGATGGTCAAGACCAAGGCTGAAGGCTGCTCGCGCTATGAAGCCATGGCCCCCATCGACGAACTGATGTGGAAAATGCAGAACACCGAGGGGGTGCAGTCAGCGATCTCCCTGGTCACCGTATCCAAGCAAATGATCAAGGGCATGAACGAGGGCAACCTGAAGTGGGAAACCTTGTCGCGCAACCCTGATGTGTTGAACAACTCCATTGCCCGGGCCGATGGCCTGTACAACAACAACTGCTCCGTGGCTCCGGTGTTGGTGTTCCTCAACGACCACAAGGCCGAGACCCTGGACCGCGCCGTGAAGGTGGTGCAGGCGTTTGCCAAGGAAAACAATCGCGACGGCCTGGAGTTCATCCTCGCCGCCGGTAACGCCGGCATTGAAGCGGCGACCAACGAAGTGATCAAGGAATCGGAACTGACCATTCTGATCCTGGTGTACATCTGCGTGGCAACCATGTGCATGATCACCTTCCGTTCCTGGGCGGCGACGCTGTGCATCGTGCTGCCGCTGGTGCTGACCTCGGTGCTGGGCAACGCGCTGATGGCCTTCATGGGGATTGGCGTGAAAGTCGCGACGCTGCCGGTGGTGGCCCTTGGCGTGGGGATTGGCGTGGATTACGGCATCTACATCTACAGCCGCCTGGAAAGCTTCTTGCGGGCCGGGTTGCCGTTGCAAGAGGCGTACTACCAGACGCTGAAGTCCACCGGTAAGGCGGTGTTGTTCACTGGCCTGTGCCTGGCCATCGGTGTGTGCACCTGGATCTTCTCGGCCATCAAGTTCCAGGCCGACATGGGGCTGATGCTGACGTTCATGTTGCTGTGGAACATGTTCGGGGCACTGTGGCTGCTGCCGGCGCTGGCGCGTTTCCTGATCAAACCTGAGAAAATGGCAGGGCAGAAGAGTAAGTCGTTGTTTGCCCACTGACTTCTTGCACAAAGCACAACACCCTGTGGCGAGGGGATTTATCCCCGCTGGGCTGCGAAGCAGCCCCCCAAACCAGCCACTGCGGTGTATCAGGCTGATCGCATTCAATTCTTGGGGCTGCTGGGCAGCCCAGCGGGGATAAATCCCCTCGCCACAAAAAGCCTCAACCTGGGTTTATTTAGCGAGGGAGCAAGCTCCCTCGCCACGGTGAGTCACCCACTCCCGTCAAGGCGCCAACGGCAAGAACTTGCTTTGCGCCAACGGCCTGCCGATCTGTCCTCGGTACACATTCACCACTGCGTAAGGGCTTTTCGCCTTGGCCAGCATTGAATGGTAGTGCTCCTTGCGCTGTTCCTTGGTTTTCAAATGCGCGACGCTAAAGTCAGCTTTTGGCGTGTCTGCCGTTTCGTAATGAAAGTGCGCGTACCAGAGGGGCCAACCGTCCCGGTCATTGATGGCGTACTCCTGGAGGAAATCCTTGCGCTCGCCCTTCAAGGCTTTGCGTTCGCCGAGCTTGGCAACTTGTATCAGGTTTTTCTCGAACAGGTAGCGAAGGTTGCTGTCGGTGGGGGGCAGTTTCAGGCTCAATTCGGTGCGCAGTTCACTGCCTCGGGTGATCAGGCGCGAAACAGCGTTTGACAGTTGCTCGGTCAGTGTCTGATCGGCTGCGGTGCGCGGGTTTTTTGAGGCGGTGAAGGCTCGTTCGAGTTCTTCGGACAGTTTGCGGTAGCGACTCGCTTCGTTGCTGAGAATTTCCTCGATTTCCTGTGGGAAGCGACACTGGGTTTTATAGCGCTCGGCGTTCAACAGGCTGGTTTCCAATTGCCCGAGCAGTTTTCGTGCATCGGCCTTGATCGCCTTGACCGAGCGTGTGCGGGGAGCTGGGACTGGTCGTTGGACCTCGACGAGGTCCCAGACGTCGTCGTGTTGCGAGTAGGTGGCGAGTAGCCTGTCGTCGACTTCGGAGCGCAGCTCGACGACCTCGATCGGCAACGACGTGCCGGCCGGTTTCAGGTCGCCGATCAACACGCCGCTCTTGCGTGTCTTGATGACCTTTTTCTGCGGGCGCCCGGCAGGTGTCCTGCTACGTTTGGGCGGACGCTTGCGCGGTGCCGGCTCGGGCTTGATCTCGGCGGCCAGTTTGGCGGACACGTCTTGATAAAGGCCTTCCACCAGCCTGAACAGCCTGCCGAAATAGGACGTGTTCATGTCTGCGGCATTGAGGGCTTTCATACCCTGCATGGTATCGAGGGCCGCGCCATAGTGTTCGATCAGGCTTTCCAGAACCTCGATCTGTTCCGATGGGCTCAGTTCGTAGGTGCTCAGGTCGGACTGGGAGCGCGCCTGTTCCATCAATAACTGGGTGACGTTGTGCAGGTTCTCGGGAAGGTCGGAATCGGGGTCCTTGAAGATCAGCGCCGCCAGCGTAGGCAGTTGCAGGGCCTTGGTGGCCAATGCCGTTCGTTCACCCAACGGGCGGTCCCGGGTCAGCCGCTCGAATGCTTGTGCGCCCGCGGCATCCAGGTTCAACAGCGCTTCCAGGTAGCGGTCCCTGAGTTCCAGCCAATGGATCGAGCGATCGTTGATGTTGCTCAACGCGTCGAGGTAATCGAAATAGTCGAGAAGGTTGCCGGCGACATTCGCTTGCAGGGTCGAATAATCTTGTGTGAATTGGCCATGAGCGGCATCCAGTGCCGTCAGGTCGAACTCGTTGATCAGGAAGGCCTTGCGGGCATTGTTGACCACATTCTCCATCAAGGCGCGGATGATGCCTGGGGGCAGCTGCATATCGTGGCTGGCATATTCGGTGACGTTGTCCAGCAGCTTCAGATAGGTGTCAGTCTGCTTCTCCAGCAGCTTGTAGAAGCGTGCCCGCTTGTCCGCCCGTTGCGCCTCGCTGTAATTGCCTGCCTGGGTCCTGGTCATGACTTCCTGGGCAGTGTCGAGGGCGCGTTGCTCATCGGCCTCGCCCTTGTAGTAATTCTTCAGCAGCTCGCTCAGTTCGGCCGCGCGTTGGGTTTTGATGTCCCGCAGTTTGGCCAGGCGCTTGGGGGGCATGCCTCCACGTAGGCGCAAGCGCAGGTCAATGGACCAGTTGCCCCAGGCATCCGCTTGCAGCACCGGACCATACTGAGCCGAGTCCCGTGGGGCGAGGGGGTTGACAATGATCGCGGTGCCGTCTGGTTCCGGGGTCACCTGATACATCTTCCCATCCACCAGGGCGTGCCATGTATTGCGGATAACGTACAGGCCTGTGTAAGGGCCATATTTTGTCGGCTCCGGCATGGACGCCGGTTGGTTTACCTGGAAGCGTTGCAGGCGGGCGAGTTGCTCCGGTGTCAACCGTCGGCCCGCGCTGGCGAAACTGAGGTCAAGGTTTCTGCCGCTGCCGCCGGAGCGTTCCCCTGGCAAGGCCACGGGCCCTTCATGAATGCTCGGTGGCGCGGGTGCGGGCCACTGCTCCGAGATGATGCGCGGCGCGGGAGGGCGCATCACCTGTTCCTTGAGCGCTTCGGGCAATGGGGCCCGAGGGGGCGCACTGATGGAGGGAAACTGGACCAGCAGCATGCCGAGGTTGAGCAGCAGATCGACAGCGGCGAGTTCCCGGGTCACCGAGTCTTCGCTGCTCAGGGCCGGGATGTCCTGATTGGCGCTGGCCATCAGGTTCCATAGCCAGGCGGTGGCCATGGCCGGGCCGCGCAGCAGGGGCAACAGCAGGGTGTTGAACAACAGGCTGCCACCGTGAAGCAGAATGCCCCAGCGGCTTTCACTGTTGGACACCGAGTCCCGGTCTGCCTGAGTGACCAGAGCCCGGGCATTGCTGCCGTAGAGGTATTGCATCAATTCGCCGTTGCGCAGGAACTGCCGCAGTTCGTCGTTGACGCTGTCGACCGCCAGGGTCGCCGGCGCCGGCTTCTGGGGAAGGCTGAACTCATCGCCCTGATAGAAGCGCACGATATGGGGTTCCTGGAAGCCGCCGTTGGCGTAGATCTGGCGAGCGGCGTCGGACATCCAGGTCAATACACTCTGTTGCAGCTCTCCGGGCGCGACGATGGCTTGCAGCAATGCCTGGCGCGTCGGGTATTGCAGCAGCGAAGGCGTATAGAGCGGGCGATACAGCACATGCGGGCCAGTAGCGATATCCTCCGGCTCGATGATGAACATGTTCGTCACGGTATCAGGGTGGGCTTCAGGCTTGCGCAGGAAGGCCAGGTGGCGAATGACGACCGGAGCGCCCGCGACCCGTTGCTCATCGACGTCGGGTTTGAGCAGGGCTTCGATCAGGGCCAATCCTTGGCGGGTCATGCCGTTTTCGTGGTTGAGGATCTGCTTGAGGGCATCCAGCGGCAGTTGGGCGGGGATCTCCTCGGCGAACATCCGTTGGCGCTGGTGGGCTTGCGACACATCGTCCCACAGCTTTTGTTGCAGGTAGCGCGGGTAGGTCGTGCCGATGTCCACCTGTTCGATCAGCCCGTCCTTGCGAGTGATGAAGTCCGCCGTCAACCACATCGGTAGCGCCAGGCCCAGGCGATGGCTGAGCACCGGATCCACGCCGGGGCGGGAGACGAGGTTGTCGATCGCCAGTTCGGTCAGGCTCATCGTTCTTTTTTCGACAATCCCGGTGGTGCCGGGATAGCCCGCCGCTGCGCTGAAGGTCAGTTGCACATCATCGGGTTGGTATTGGCTGGCCTGGGCCTTGGTCGGACTGCGGTCGTTGGCCTGCTGCAGGACGTTGAGCAGGGCCTCGGCAGCGAAAGCCTTGATGTCCTGGATGTCGCTGAGAAAGGTGCGGCCCTGGTTGCGTTTCTTGGCACTGGCCAATGCCAGGCTGTATTGCTGGATCTTCGTCCGGTCGATGACGGACGCCTGTTTGAGCCAGTCGGGAATCAGGGGGGCGATCCGTGCCGCCGTTTCGGGCATCGGCTGCGGGGCGTCGAGCAGGTAGCGGGCGGGGTCGCTCAGCTCGGCATAGAGTGCCTTGAGCTCTGGCAGGCCAATCCGCGAGGGCAGTTGCACCGCCTCCAGGTCGGCCAGTTGCTGCTCCAGGATCAGGGCCGCCTGGGTCTCGAAGGCATTGCCACTGATCTCGTTACGTTGGCAAGTCACGCTGTCGACGACGTACTGGCTGGCGATCAGCGTGCCCCAGTGCTGAGTGAACGCTTCCAGGGAGTCAAAGACCTGGACAGCACCGGCAGGACTGCAAAGCAATAGGCGTGTCGAGTTGTTCTTGCAGCGGACCAACAGCATTTCGCTGCTGGTCAACACACTGCTGGAGCCGTCCCGAGTGAGCCGGGTCTCAAGGCTGTAGGCATAGACGGACGATTGGCCGTGACGCCGAAAGCGTTGTTCACGATCTGGCCATTGGACAATCTGGTCGAGGGCGTCCCGGGCCTCTTCAGAAAGGCCAGGCTGCTGCAGACCGCGGATATGCAGCAGATTTCTGAGCACATCGCTGAGCCACTGCCAGCGGCTGGTGCCGTCCTGCCTGTCGGTTTGCGGGGCGGTGTCGATGTTGGCGTTCCAGTAACGCGTCAGCGCATCCTCCAGCCCGATGGGCACGCTCCAGGGCAGTTCGAGCAGCAGCTTTTTGATGACGTTCATATCCAGCTTGCCGTCGTCTGGCGAAAGCAGCCGCGGCGGCGCGTCGGACAGGAAGCTGCGACGCCCGTTGCGATCCTTGAATTGCACAGGGGTACCCAGCGCCAGGTAGTCGAGGACGCGGGCCATGAAGGATTCGAGCAGATAGCCGCGCGAAGCTGTATCGGGCGTTGCCAGCCGGGTTTTGGAGAGGTCGAAGGCCAGTGTGGGGTATTTTTCCTTGATGGCCTGTTCGAGCATGCGTTTGGCGAACTGCTCGAAGGTCGGGCGACTGGCAAATTGCAGGCTGACGCTTTGAGCCAACGCGGGGAGAGTATTGGCCGTAGAGGGCGCGGTCATATGAAGTCCTTTTCATAAACTCAGGGCCGCCGGAAATGACGACGCGCACAGTATCGACATCCCGGTCCCGACAGGGCGGTAAATAAATACCACCTCGATGAATACCGGTTATGCCAGGCCTCGTCGGGAGTGCTTGGGGATATCAGGAAGGATCGGCGCCCAACACCACGTTCAGCGCACTGCGGGCATCGTCCAGTTGCACCAGAGTGGCATGGCGCGCACCGAGGGCGTCGCGGTTCTCGATGGCGGTGAGGATCGCCTTGTGGCGCGGCATCGCCAGTTCATGCAGGTTGGGCCGCTGGTTGGAGTGCTTGAGGGCTTCGGCGATGGCGACCGACAACATGTTGCACAGGTTGGCGAGCAGGTCGTTGTGGGTGGCGTCGGCGATGCGGCTGTGGAAGTCCAGGTCCGGTTGCAGCACGGCCTCGGGGGTCGGTGCCGCCTCCATGCGCTGGTAGGCCTCGCGGATGGCGGCGATGTCGGCATCGTTGGCGAACTGTGCGGCGAGGGCCGCGGCGGCCGGCTCGATGATGCTGCGTACGCTGGTCAGCAGATTGAAGAACTCATTTTGCGGGCTGCTTTGCATCAACCAGTGCAGCACATCGGGGTCGAGCATGTGCCATTCCCGGCGCGCCTTGACCACCGTGCCGACCCGTGGCCGCGAATACACCAGCCCCTTGGCGACCAGCACGCGTGTGGCCTCGCGCAACACCGGACGGCTGACGGCATACTCCTCGCACAACAACGCTTCGGCGGGCAGTTTATCGTCGGGTTTGAAACGCCCGGAAACGATCTGCATGCCCAGTTCCTGGACGATGCGCGCGTGCATGCTTTTGCGGTCGGAGGGTTTACGGTAGTCCATGGGATGCGGCGCGATCCTGTGCGAGGGGAGTGTTGCGCATGATAGCAGGCGCGACGGATATTCATCAGGCCAAACCCTTGGGCCTGGTGACCTTGTGGCGAGGGCGCTAGCTCCGCTGGAATGTGGTGTAGGAGCTGCCGAGTGCAACGAGGCTGCGATCTTTTGATCTTTTGATCTTTTGATCTTTTGATCTTTCGCTTGAGATTCAAGTGTTTGGGGAAAGATCGCAGCCTCGTTGCACTCGACAGCTCCTACACAGCTCCTACACAGCTCCTACGCAGTGGCTAGACAGCTTTCGTAGGGTCAGTGGGAATGACGCGGTACTTCGGCGCCGCGGCAGCCCACCAGGAAGTCGAAGTCACAGCCTTGGTCCGCTTGCAACACATGGTCGATGTACAGCTGGCGGTAGCCGCCCACCAGCAGTTGCTGCGGGGGGGCGATGTCGGCCAGGCGAGCGGCGAGTTCGGCGTCGGGGATGTCCAGATGCAGACGACCGCTGGCGCAATCGAGCTCGATCCAGTCACCTTCCTTCACCGCCGCTAGAGGCCCGCCGGCTGCTGCTTCCGGCGCCACATGCAAGACCACGGTGCCGTAGGCGGTGCCGCTCATGCGCGCATCGGAAATCCGCACCATATCCGTCACGCCCTGGGCCAGCAGCTTGGCCGGCAACCCCATGTTGCCGACTTCGGCCATGCCCGGATAACCTTTGGGCCCGCAGTTCTTCATCACCAGGATCGAGCTGGCATCGACATCCAGTTCCGGATCGTTGATCCGCGCCTTGTACTCGTCGAAGTTCTCGAACACCACCGCGCGACCGCGATGCTGCATCAGTTCGGCGGTGGCGGCGGATGGCTTGAGCACCGCCCCCAGTGGCGCCAGGTTGCCACGCAGCACGCAGATGCCGCCGTCGGCGCGGATCGGGTTGTCCAGGGTGCGGATGACTTCATCCTGGCCGTAGATCGGTGCGTCCTTGGTGTTCTCGCCGATGCTCTTGCCGTTGACGGTCAGCGCGTCCGGGTTAGGGATCAGGTTGGCTTCGCCGAGACGGCGCAGCACGGCGGGCAAACCACCGGCGTAATAGAACTCCTCCATCAGGAAGCGTCCGGACGGCTGCAGGTCGACGATGGTCGGCATGCCGCGACCGATGCGAGTCCAGTCGTCCAGGTCCAGTTGCACACCGATGCGTCCGGCGATGGCCTTGAGATGGATCACCGCGTTGGTGGAGCCGCCGATGGCCGCGTTGACGCGGATGGCGTTTTCGAAGGCTTCTTTGGTCAGGATTTTCGACAGCTTCAGGTCTTCGCGGACCATTTCCACCGCACGCATGCCGGACATGTGGGCCAGCACATAACGGCGCGCATCCACCGCCGGAATCGCAGCGTTGTGGGGCAGGGACGTGCCGAGGGCTTCGGCCATACAGGCCATGGTCGAGGCGGTGCCCATGGTGTTGCAGGTACCGGCCGAACGGGACATGCCGCCCTCGGCCGCAAGAAAATCATCGATCGTGATGGTGCCGGCCTTGACCTGTTCGCTCAACTGCCAGACCACCGTGCCCGAACCGATGTCCTGGCCTTTGTGTTTGCCGTTGAGCATCGGCCCGCCAGTCACGACGATGGCCGGCACGTCGCAACTGGCGGCACCCATCAGCAAGGCGGGCGTGGTCTTGTCGCAACCAGTGAGCAGCACCACGCCGTCAATCGGATTGCCGCGAATCGCTTCTTCAACGTCCATGCTCGCCAGGTTGCGCGTCAGCATGGCGGTAGGGCGCAGGTTCGATTCGCCGTTGGAGAACACCGGAAACTCCACCGGGAAGCCCCCGGCCTCGATCACGCCGCGCTTGACGTGTTCGGCGATCTGCCGGAAATGCGCGTTGCATGGTGTCAGCTCCGACCAGGTGTTGCAGATGCCGATGATTGGCTTGCCATGAAACTGATGGTCGGCGATGCCCTGATTTTTCATCCAGCTGCGGTACATGAAGCCGTTTTTGTCGGCGGTGCCAAACCATTGGGCCGAGCGCAGGGAGGGTTTCTTATCAGACATGATCGATTCTCTTATTGTATGACTATATGGTTTTAGCTTGCGCCTAACATAAGCGCAATTTGCTCGGTTTGGAAGTGTTGTTGGGTAAATAGTATTACTATATAGTCCGATTCAACGGAGGGATTGTCCTGGCGCTCATTGGTCAGAGAAATCCCCCAAGGTTCTATAACAACAACAATCGGAGACCGGTCCCATGAGCCAGGAATTGCGGCTTATTCGCCGCATCACGCTGAAACTGATTCCTTTTCTGATCCTGCTATACCTGATCGCCTACGTGGACCGTTCCGCCGTGGGTTTCGCCAAGCTGCACATGGGCGCCGACATCGGCATCGGCGACGCCGCCTACGGCCTGGGCGCGGGGTTGTTTTTCATTGGCTACTTCCTGCTGGAGATCCCCAGCAACCTGATGCTGGAACGCTTCGGTGCCCGGCGCTGGTTCGCGCGGATCATGATCACCTGGGGCGCCATCACCATCGGCATGGCGTTTGTACAAGGGCCTTACAGCTTCTATGTGATGCGCTTTCTGCTCGGCGCGGCGGAAGCCGGATTCTTCCCCGGCGTGCTGTACTACATCACCCAATGGTTCCCGGTTCGCCATCGCGGCAAGATCCTGGGCCTGTTCATTCTGTCTCAGCCCATCGCCATGATGATCACCGGCCCCGTCTCCGGCGGCTTGCTGGGCATGGACGGCATCCTGGGCCTGCACGGCTGGCAGTGGTTATTTATCGTCATCGGCCTGCCGGCGGTCTTGCTGACCTGGCCGGTGCTGCGTTATCTGCCGGATGGTCCGCAACAGGTGAAGTGGATGGACCAGGCCGAAAAGAACTGGCTGACCGGTGAACTGAAAAAAGACCTTGAGGAATACGGCCAGACCCGGCACGGCAATCCGCTGCACGCCTTGAAGGACAAGCGTGTCCTGCTGCTGGCGCTGTTCTATCTGCCGGTGACCCTGAGCATCTACGGGCTGGGCCTGTGGCTGCCCACGTTGATCAAGCAATTTGGCGGCACTGACCTGGTGACCGGTTTCGTGTCCTCGGTGCCCTACATCTTCGGCATCATCGGTTTGCTGATCATTCCTCGCAGTTCCGACCGCTTGAACGATCGCTACGGTCATCTGGCCGTGCTCTATGTGCTGGGCGCCATCGGCCTGTTCCTCAGTGCCTGGCTGACGGTGCCGGTGTTGCAACTGGCGGCGTTGTGCCTGGTGGCATTTGCGCTGTTTTCCTGCACCGCGGTGTTCTGGACCTTGCCGGGGCGTTTCTTTGCCGGCGCCAGTGCGGCGGCGGGTATCGCGCTGATCAACTCGGTGGGCAACCTGGGCGGCTACATCGGGCCGTTCGTGATCGGTGCGCTGAAGGAATACACCGGCAACCTGGCGTCGGGGCTGTACTTCCTGTCCTGCGTGATGGTGTTCGGCCTGGTGTTGACCGGCGTGGTGTATCGCCTGCTGGAGCGTAAGCATGTGCTGCCGGCGGATCAGTTCGCGGCCAGTGCCCGGGGGGCGACGCGTACCTGAGGTGATTGAAATCAACTGTGGGAGCGAGCCTGCTCGCGATTGCGGTCTGTCAGTCGCATCAATGTTGCTGGTCCAGCGCCATCGCGAGCAGGCTCGCTCCCACAGGGACCAGCGTGTTATTCAAGTTTTGTTTGCAGGGAGAAAAGTATGCGTTTAGTTCAGTTCGAATTGCCTAACGGCGAACGCCGGGTCGGTGTGGTCGACGGCGACCAGGTGCGGGAAGTGCAGGGCGCCGGTAGCGTGCGCGACCTGGCGCTGGCGGCCATCGAGGCGGGTGTGAAGCTTGAGCAACAAGTCAACAGCCTGGGCCTGGGCGCCGGTCATGACTACACCCGGTTGCTCAGTGAACTGCGCATTCTGCCTCCGCTGGATCACCCGGATCCGGCGCACGTGTTGGTCAGCGGCACCGGCCTGACCCACCTGGGCAGTGCCTCGGCCCGGGACAAGATGCACCAGCAGGCTGGCGACGAAAGCGCCATGACCGACACCATGCGCATTTTCAAATGGGGCGTGGAGGGCGGTAAGCCCCAGGCCGGACAGGCTGGCGTGCAGCCAGAGTGGTTCTACAAGGGCGACGGCAGCATTGTGGTCCGTCCTGGCCATCCGTTCCCACTGCCGCCGTTTGCCGAAGATGCCGGCGAAGAGCCGGAAATCAGCGGGCTGTATGTCATCGGCCACGACGGCAAGCCTTATCGCCTGGGCTTCGCGGTGGGTAACGAGTTCTCCGACCACGTCATGGAGCGCAAGAATTACCTGTACCTGGCCCATTCGAAATTGCGCAGTTGCAGCTATGGTCCGGAACTTCGCGTGGGTGAACTGCCTCAACATCTTTCCGGGACCAGTCGTATCCTGCGCAACGGCGAAGTGCTGTGGCAGAACGAGTTCCTCAGCGGCGAGGCCAACATGTGCCACAGCCTCGAAAACCTGGAGTTCCATCACTTCAAGTACAGTCAGTTCCTGCGCCCGGGGGACGTGCACGTTCATTTCTTCGGCACCGCGACCCTGTCGTTCGCCGACGGCATCCGCACCCAGCCGGGGGATGTGTTCGAAATCAGCCAGGCTGAATTCGGCGCGCCGCTGGTCAATGGCATTGCCCCGGTAGACGCGGTGTTCAACCCGGGTACTATCGGCACACTTTAAAAGGAGACTTGCGATGAACCAGATCCTTGGCCACAACTACATCGGCGGGGCGCGCAGCGCGGCCGGCCAGACCCGCCTGCAAAGCGTCGACGCCAGCACGGGCGAGGCCTTGCCCCATGATTTCATCCAGGCCACGGCAGAAGAAGTCGACGCCGCCGCCAAGGCCGCGGCTGCGGCTTATCCGGCCTACCGGAGCCTGAGCGCGGTGCGCCGCGCCGAGTTCCTCGAGGCCATTGCCGATGAACTGGATGCCCTGGGGGATGAGTTCGTGGCCGTGGTCTGCCGTGAAACCGCGCTGCCGGCGGCACGGATCCAGGGCGAGCGCGGTCGTACCAGCGGCCAGATGCGCCTGTTCGCCAAGGTTCTGCGTCGTGGCGATTTCTACGGTGCGCGCATCGACCGCGCCTTGCCGGAACGCACGCCGTTGCCACGTCCGGACCTGCGTCAGTATCGCATCGGCCTGGGGCCGGTGGCGGTGTTCGGCGCCAGTAACTTTCCCCTGGCGTTTTCCACGGCCGGTGGTGACACCGCGTCGGCCCTGGCCGCCGGTTGCCCGGTGGTGTTCAAGGCCCACAGCGGTCACATGGCGACCGCCGAGCACGTGGCCGATGCGATCATCCGTGCGGCGGAAAAAACCGCGATGCCGGCCGGTGTGTTCAACATGATCTACGGTGGTGGTGTCGGTGAGTGGCTGGTCAAGCACCCGGCGATCCAGGCCGTGGGCTTCACCGGTTCCCTCAAGGGCGGCCGGGCCCTGTGCGACATGGCGGCCGCACGTGCGCAGCCGATCCCGGTGTTTGCCGAGATGTCGAGCATCAACCCGGTGATCGTCTTGCCGCAAGCGCTGGAGACTCGCGCCGAGAACATTGCGCGTGACTTGACCGCCTCGGTGGTGCAGGGCTGTGGTCAGTTCTGCACCAATCCTGGCCTGGTGATCGGCATTCGTTCGCCGCAATTTACCGCCTTCACCCAGCAAGTGGCCGCGTTGATCGGCGACCAGGCGCCCCAGACCATGCTCAACGCCGGCACGCTGCAAAGCTACGGCAAGGGCCTGCAGAAGCTGCTGGCTCACCCAGGTATTGAGCACCTGGCCGGGCGCGAGCAGCAGGGCAACCAGGCCCAGCCGCAGTTGTTCAAGGCTGATGCCAGCTTGTTGATCAACGGTGACGAGGCCTTGCAGGAAGAAGTGTTCGGCCCGACCACAGTGTTTGTCGAAGTGGCGGACCAGACGCAACTCAGCGCTGCGCTGAACGGCCTGCATGGTCAACTGACCGCGACGATGATTGGCGAACCGGCGGATTTCGAACGGTTCAGCGAATTGACGCCGCTGCTGGAACAGAAGGTTGGCCGCATCCTGCTCAACGGTTATCCAACCGGCGTCGAGGTGTGTGATTCGATGGTCCATGGCGGGCCTTACCCGGCGACTTCCGATGCCCGTGGGACTTCGGTAGGTACGCTGGCGATCGATCGTTTCCTGCGCCCGGTGTGCTTCCAGAACTACCCCGACAGTTTGTTGCCGGAGCCGTTGAAGAACGCTAACCCGCTGGGGATCCAGCGGTTGGTCGATGGGGTGCCGGGGCGCGAGGCGCTCTGATCGCAGTCAGGCAGTTGCATTGAGGTTCAACGGGCTGCCGCCATCGCGAGCAGGCTCGCTCCCACAGTGGATGGGTGGTGAATACAAGATGTGTGTTCGCTGCAAATCCAATTGTGGGAGCGAGCCTGCTCGCGATGCGATCGGGCAGTGACAGTGCTTTCGAACCTTTGGCCCAAGGCCCACTCGCCCATTGGGTTATCATGACAACTTTCCCAACGACCGACTGATCACCATGACTGCCTTGACCGACACCCTGCTGCACGCCCTCGACTCCTGCGACATGCTGATTATCGATGGCCTGCACGCATTCAATTTTGCCCTCGACGAACAAGGCCAACTGCGCGTCGAGTGCATGAACGGTCGCACCCTCGAGCATTGGCGCTTCACGCCTGCGCAGATGGAGGCCGCGACGTTCGACAAAGCCTCGAATCACTGGATCATCACCAGCGATTCGGGTGACCACCATCTGGAGTGCGTGGAAGCGACGAGCGGCCACGCCGATGAGGACGACGAACATGAGGATGCGTAGTTTCTGGCCCTTGTTGATGGCCGGCAGCGTGGGCGCCATGGGCGTCCAGGCAGAGACCGATGAACGCCATCAACTGTTGGTGGGGTCCTATACCGCCGGCCAGAGCCAGGGCATCTACCGCCTGCAATTCGACAGCCGCAGCGGCCAGCTCGATGCCCAGCCGTTGCAAGTGATCAAGACCGACAACCCATCGTGGCTGACCCTTTCCAAGGACATGAGCCGGCTGTTCGTGGTGAATGAAAACGGGCCGGGGCAAAAAGACCCGGTGGGCAAGGTCAGCAGCTACGCCATTGACCCGAAAACCCATGAACTGAGCCTGATCAACCAGGTGCAGTCCCTGGGCAACGAGCCGACCCATTCCAGCTTCAGCGGTGATGGCCGGCATCTGCTGGTCAGCAACTATTCGGTGGTGGAAGACCCGGGCGGCACCCTGGCGGTGTTGCCGGTGGGCGCCGACGGTAAGCTGTCGCCGGTGGTGCAACTGAGCAGCCATCAACCGAGCCGGGTCAATCCCGAGCGGCAGATGTCCGCTCATGTGCACTCGGTAGTATCTTCGCCCGATGGCAAATACGTGTTCGCCAGCGACCTGGGGGCGGACAAGGTATTTGTCTACCGATATGACCCGCAGGCTAATCCCGAGCTGCCATTGACCGCCGCCGAGCCGGCATTCGTGCAACTGCCGCCGGGAAGTGGGCCACGTCATTTGCTGTTCAGTGGCGACGGCAAGCATGCGTGGTTGACGATGGAAATGACTGCCCAGGTGGCGGTGTTCGACTATCAGAATGGGCGTTTGAGCCAGCGGCAACTGGTCGACCTGGCAGCGGGTAAACCACAGCCCGGCAGAGCGGCGGCAGCGCTGCATGCCTCCAAGGATGGCAAGTTCCTGTACGTCAGCAATCGTGGCACCACCAACGAAGTGCTGGTGTTCGCCATCGACCCGGCGGCCGGCACGCTGAAAGAGCTTCAGCGCCGCTCCGCGGAGGGGGATCACCCGCGGGAATTCAGCCTCGATCCGAGCGGAAAATTCCTGCTGATCGCCAATCAGAAGAGCAACCAGATCGTGGTTGTCGAGCGTGACCCCAAGACCGGCCTGCTGGGCAAAACCGTGCAGAAGTTGGCGATGGATGCACCGAGCGACTTGAAGTTCATGGCCCCTCAGTAAAGCGCAGGCCCCGATTTTCGGGGCCTGCATCGCTGTATCAACAAGACTGATATTTGCTAGTGTTGCAAAGCATTTCAAAGCGGGACGCCTCGGCGCGTAAGTTTGCTTCACGGCCCAACCGGGCAGATAAGCCAACTGAATCCGAGGACTACCGACATGAATCTGAATCTCTTTTCTGTGATCGCTGCTTCCGCTATCTCCGCTACCGTGGCGCTGCCCGCCAGTGCCAGCATTGAAATCAGCAACAAGAAAAACCGCACCCAGAGCTACACCGAAAAATACCTGCAACAGAGCGCCAATTTCTACGCCGCCCTGGACCACAAGACCCAACACTGAACCGCGCTGAAAAACTGAAGCCTGCGATCTTTTCATCTTTGAAAAGAGAAAAAATCGCAGGCTTTGCCTGCCCCTACGAAAAACCCGCTGTAATATCACTTGGCCATGTGTTTAAATTTGACGCTAGTAAATTGACTCCTTCTCCAACAAGAGATCGACACCATGGCGATGCGTCTGGCAATGATGCTGCTGTTCCTCTATTCCACCCCCATTGTTTCGGCCGCCCAGCCGACCCCCGGCGAGCCGGAAGTGGCGCGTGAGCGATTATTGAGCTTGCTTGAAGACTGATTTGCTTGGGTGAGTAATCAATAAAACTGATAGACACTATGCGTATTGATCGCTATTAAAATCGGTTTAGTTGATTGATTCTGTGGGCACTGAACATGCCCACGGAGAACCCCATGGCCAGCACTATCCTTTCTTCTGCCAGACACGGCGCGTACATTGCCATCGGCCTTTACGTGGCGATGGTGTTGGTGGTCAGCCTTGGTGCCCAATTCCAAGGCTCTGCCGAAACCTCCCTCCAGGCCGCCCGGCCTTCTGTTCATTATGGTCCCCCGGTTGCCCGCGCGGCGCTCGAGCATGGCGCAGCAAAAGGGGCGGTCGGCGCATGAACAGAAGCAAGTTTTGGGTGATCGCATTCCTGGCGTTCATCACCAATGGTTTTTCATTGCTGGGTCTGGGGCAAGCCTCGGCGGGATCTCTGGCGCGGACCATCGAGTGCAACCACAACATCGCTCACAACATCCTGACTGCCAAGGCCTTGGGGGCGTTGGTGGGGAATCCGCCGGTCAAGCCCAGGGTTGCCGTCTTCGGGCCTTTTCAGATCGATTGCGCAGTGGTGCGCATGTGCAGCGTGGCTGCCTGAAGCAAGCCACAAAAGCTGTTCACGGGTGGGGTGATTACTTGGCCATGATCGCCACGAACAACTCGCAATTCAGCAAGCCTTGCAACCAACGCTGTAGGCGAGGGTAGGGTGCTGCGGCAAACCATTCGCGGTCGACATGAGCAAACTGCCGCACGAACGGCATCAGCGCCACGTCGGCCAGGCTCTGGTGAGCCGCTGCCAGAAATGCTCGGGTTTCAAGCAATGCTTCCAGTCTGCGCAGGAAGACCTCTCCCTCGGCCCGATAATGCTCCAAGGGGTACTCAGGATAGCGCTCAGGGTATTTGTAGCGGTTCAGATGAAGCTTGAAGACCTGGTCGTTTTCCTCGATCAACGCGGCCGTCAACGCCTGGCCTTCGAGGTTGCCGAGCAACCGCCAATTATCCGGATCATGCTGTGCGAGGGCCCAGCGCATGATCTCCAGGCTTTCATCGATCACCTCGCCATCGACCTGCAACACCGGCACCGTGCCCTTGCTGGAAAGCGCCAGCATCTCGGGCGGCTTTGCCTTGAGGCTGACTTCGACAATGTTCAATTCGACCGCGCTGTAGCGCAACGCCATGCGCGCTCGCATCGCGTAGGGACAACGCCGGAAGGAGTAGAGCGTGGCGCGGTTCATTTCACCTCCACGGTACTCAGGCCATTACCTTGACGACGAACCTGGATCTGCACCGGGATTCGCTCGTGCATTTCCTGCACGTGGGAAATCACCGCAACCTTGCGTCCCTGGGCTTGCAAACCGTCGAGGGCATCCATGGCCAGTTGCAGGGACTCGGGATCCAGGCTGCCAAAGCCTTCGTCAATGAACAGCGATTCGATTTTCAGCGTGCTGGAAGCCATCGAGGCCAGGCCCAGCGCCAAGGCCAGGGAAACCAGGAAGGTTTCACCGCCGGACAACGAATGCACCGAACGCAGCTCATCGCCCATCTCCGTGTCCATCACCAGCAGCCCCAACATGCTGCCACCGCGCTTGAGCCGGTAGCGGCGCACCAATTGTCGTAGCTGCACGTTGGCGTGATGCACCAGCAAATCGAGGTTGTACGCCTGCGCCAACTTGCGGAAGCGGTCGCCGGTGGCCGAACCGATCAGCGCATCGAGCCGTGCCCAGCGCTGGTACTCGGTATAAGCCTGTTCGATCTGCTGGGCCAGGGCTTGGTTGGCGTTCTGCCTGCGCTGGTCTTCGGCCTGTTCGGCGCGTAGTTCGGCGCAGCGTTGCTCGCTGGCGGTAAATTGGGTTTGCAGTTCGGTGAGGGCCTGGGCCAGTTGTTCGGATTCCAGGTTGCCGTTGTGCTGGGCCTGATGGTGTTGCAGGCGCTGCTCGCGTTCAGTCAGCAACACCCGGGCCTGCTCAATGGCTTTTTCGCTGTTGAGCAGTTGCTGGCGCAGTTGGCCGACGCTTTGCTCGTCCAAGTCAAGCAAGGCGGCCAGAGACGCATCATCCAGTTCCGGGTGGCAGGCGCGCCATTGTGCGATGCCGGCGGCCAGTGCCGTGTGTTCGGTGTCCAACGCTTGGGCCTGTTCCTGGCGGGCTTTGAGTTCGGCGGCCAGTTCCACGAGGTTGTGGCGTAGCGCTTGCAGTTGTTGATTGGCCGTTGTTTCGGCGCTGTGGGTCTGTTCCAGAGCCTGGTCGAGTTGTTGCTGCCACTGTTCGGCACTGGTGTGTTCGCCCAGCAATTGCTTGAGCCGCTGCTGGCAGGCCTGCTGTTGTTCAGTCAGGGCGCTCAGTTGCCGTTGCGCCAACTCCAACTGCTGGAGGCGGGTTTGCTGGCGATCCTGCTCTTTCTCCAGGGTCTGCTGACGCTGAAGCTGCTCACGGAGTTCGTCGCGTTGCTGTTCCAGGTGCGCCAGGCGTTGGGCGATCTGCTGGTCAAGCTGCATGAAGGTCGCGGCGGGCTCGGTGCGCAGGGCCTGTAGTGTGTCTGCCGGCAACAACGTACTGAAGTGGCTCAGTTCCTCGTCCAGGCGCTGGCGATCCCGGGCCAGCTCCTGCTGTTGATTGTTCAGGTGCAATGATGCCTGCTGATGCGCAGTTTCAGCCTCGCGCAATTGCTGCGCCAGGCGCGCGGCGTCCTGTTGCAGGGTCAGCAGGGCGGCCTGGCGTTGTTCGTCCTGGCTGATACGCAGGTTGAGCTGACTGTTTTGCTGGTCCAGCCAGGCGTCGCGTTTGGCTACATCCTGGGCCAGCAGTTGCGCCGAGAGCGGATGGCCTTCAAGGCTGGGCGCCAGGCTTTGATACTGGCTGGCGAGCTGTTCCTGTTGCTGCTTGAGTTCTTTGAGCTGGGCGATGACGCCGCTGTATTGCGCGCGCAGATCGATGACTTTTTCATGGAGCGATTCGACGGCTTTGCGCGCATTGGCCTCTTCGGTTTCATCAAAACGCCCCAGGCTTTGCAGCAAGGCTTCGGGCTGATGGTAAGGATGCTCGACGCTGCCACACACCGGGCATGGCTGGTCATCCTTGAGCTGTTCACGCAGTTGTTCCACGCTTTCGCTGCGGGCCAGACGCTGACGCTCCAGCAGTTGCCGGGTGACGCTCAGGGTCTGTTCGGCAATCGCCAGTTCGGCCTTGGCTTCGCTGCCTTCGCGCACCAGTCGATCACGTTCCTGCAACGCCTGTTGCTGGCGCTGTTCAAGCTCGGCACCTCGTTTGTCCAGGTCTTGCTGGCTGGCCCAGAGCCGCGTCAGGTCCTCGAATGCACGCAGTTGCTTGCGATTGTCTTGCAGCAGATTAGCGAGCAACTGGATCTGCTCGGCCACCGCTTGCGGCTCGGCGTCGGCTTCCTTGTAGAGCACTTCGAGGTTTTGCCGGTGGGTTGCCAGGTGCTCGGCGGCGTGGGTGGCATTTTGCTCCAGGGTGGCGAGTTCGACCTGCCCCTGGTTCAGCCGGTTGCCGATCAGCATCAGCTGTTGGAGGCGATCACGATAGGCCTGCCAGGCGTCGCTCAACGGCGCCAGGTGAGTGCTTTGTTCAAGCTCTCCGGCGATTCGCTGCAAGCGCCCGGCCACCTGCTTTTGCTGCTCAAGCAGGGTGTCGAGGGTGCGCTGGCCTTCGCTACAGGCGTGTTGTGCCTGCTCCTGGCGTTCGGTGCTTTGGCGAGCCTCCCTGTCGAGGCGGGCGAGGGTGCCTTGTTCTTCAAAGGCCTGGCGCAGCAAGGGGGCGCTGTCGGTGCTTTGTTGTCGGGCGGCGGTCAGCGCCATTTGCGCAACGCCCAGGCCTTTCTCCAGCTCGGCCTGGCGTTCATGCAGATCGATCTGTTGCTGGGTGAGCTGCTGGACCTGTACCGCCAGGGGTTCGAGCTGCCGGGTCAGCTCCGTCTGGCGGATGAACTGATGCCGTTGCGGCGCGAGTTGTTCCAGGCGGGTCAGCTTCAGGCGTTCGTCGGCCAGGGCGTTCCAGTCGGCCTGGGCTTGTTGCAGTTGCTCGGCGGCGCAGGCCTGTTGCTCTTGCAACTGGCGCAGTTCCTTGAGCCAGGTGTGTTGTTGCTCCAGTTGCTTGAGTTGCGCCTGGTGGGCCTTGAGCTGGTGCTGGGCTTCGTTGAAGCGCTGGTCCAGTTCGGCGCGGGCCTCGGGGGCCAGCGGTGTGACGCCGGTGGCCTGGTCCTGCAATTGCTTGTGGGACTCTTTGGCTTGCTTGGCCTTGTCGAAGGCTCGCCGGCCCAGTCGGGTATACAGGGCTGTATCGGTGAGCTTTTCCAGCAGTTCGCTGCGGTCGTTGTCATCGGCCTTGAGGAATGCACTGAACTCGCTCTGGGCCAGCAACACGGCACGGGTGAACTGTTCAAAGTTCAGGCCCAGGGCGGCTTCGAGCTGGGTTTTGTATTCGCCTTTCTGACTCGCCAGCAACTGATCGTTGTCCAGATCCCGCAGGCTCTGGCGACTGGCTTGCAGCTTGCCACCGGCCTTTTCCCGGGCGCGATTGGCTTCCCAGCGCGCCCGGTAGCGACGACCGTCGATGCCGCGAAAATCCACTTCGGCGTAACCATCGCCGGTACCACGGCGCAACAGCGTACGCGGGTCGCCCGTGGCGATTTCACCGTCGGCGTCCGGCACCTTGGCGTCGCGCCCGGTGTTGTTGAGGCGCGGCACGGCGCCGAACAGCGCCAGGCACAAGGCATCGAGCAGCGTGCTTTTACCGGCGCCCGTGGGACCGGTAATGGCGAACAGGCCGGCACTGGCGAGCGGTTCGGCGGTGAAGTCTATTTCGAATGGCCCGGCCAGGGAGGCGAGGTTCTTGAGACGGATCGCGAGAATTTTCATGGTTGCTCGCCCTCCATCTGCACGTCTTGCAACAGCACGGCAAAATCCTTGAGGGTCTGTTCGTCCACTTCGTTGCCGTAGCTGTCTTGCCAGGCGCGGCTGAACAGTTCCTGCGGGCTCAACTGATCCAGTTCGACCAGTGCGGCGCCGTCATCGGCGTTTGCGCTGCCGCCGTTGCCGGCGTATTCGGCGGCGATCCGCACCAGGCGCACGGCTTTGCCTTGCAGGGCGGTTTCCACTTGATGGCGCAGGTCCGGCTGCGGCTCATCGAGGCGCACCCGCACCTCCAGCCAGGGTTGGCGCTGGACATCGGCCAACAGGTCGATGTCCGGCAGGTCCTTGAGTTGCACAAGAATATCGGTCAGAGGGGCCGGGCCCAGGCGCTGCAGATTGACGGCCCGGGGAATCAGCCGTGGCTCGACCTTGACCAGGGTTTCGCCGTCCAGGGTGATATCGAGAATCTGATGCTGATAACCGATCTCCGAAAACGACAATGGAATCGGCGAGCCGCTGTAGCGGATGCGCTCTTCGCCGTTGACCTTTTGCGGCTTGTGCAAATGGCCGAGGGCGACGTAGCTGATGCTCGGACCGAACAGGCTGGCGGGCAGGGCTTCGGCGTTGCCGATGATCAGGCTGCGCTCGGAATCCTCGGACACCGAGCCGCCGGCCATGTGCGCATGGCTGATGGCGATCAGCGCCTGACCCTTCTTGCGTTTGTCGTTGGCGGCGGCGATCAGCCATTCATGGACCTGACCGATGCCCCGCAGGTAGTCGTCACCCAGTTGTGCGCCGGTCACCTCGGCAGGCCGCAGGAACGGCAGGGCCAGGCACCAGGCCTTGACCTTGCCCTTGGCGTCGGGCAGCGGCAGCAGCAGGCGCTCGACGTCCAGTTGCCCGTCGTCCAGCCACAACACCCGGCCCAGGGCATGCGTGCGCAACCGGCGCATCAGCGGCGCCGGCAGTTCGATGCGCGAGCCGGAGTCGTGGTTGCCGGCGATCATCACAATGGTCAGATTGGCGTTTTGTTCATGGGCACTGACGATGAAATCGTACAGCCGCTCCTGGGCTTTGACCGGCGGGTTCACCGTGTCGAAGATATCACCGGCAATCAGCAGCACGTCGGGCTTTTCGCTGGTCAACTGACGCAGCAGCCAGTCAAGGAAACAGGCGTGTTCGAAATCGCGTTCCTGACCGTGCAGGTTTTGCCCAAGGTGCCAGTCGGAGGTGTGGAACAGACGCAAGGGGAACTCCAGAAAACAGGTGATGGCCGCAGGAAGATGGGCGGCTAAAAGAAGCAGAGTTTACTGGGAAACAGGGCGGAGAACCCGGACAACCTATACAAATGAGTTGGCACCAATCCTGTGGCGAGGGGATTTATCCCCGCTGGGCTGCGTGAAGCAGCCCCATGAAGCGAACTCAATCAACCAAGCTGATCGAAATGTCGGGTTTCAGGGCTGCGTTGCAGCCCCACGGGGATAAATCCCCTCGCCACAGATGCTCTATGTCCCGCAAAGGGGGCTATTTGGGGTACAGCGGCGGCAAGCCACTGTCGCTGGCCGGGTCCTGGAAGCCTTCCGCAGCGGGAATGGTACGAATGGCCCGCCATAAATCTTCGCCCTGCCAATACTGACCCGTTTCGCTGTAGAGCGCGCCGTTGAGGCCGTCCAGGGCGTCGGACAGTGGCACGAAGCGCGCGGCCATGTCGGCCAGGGTTTCCGGTTGCTGGCGAGCCCAGGCGTCCAGCGCCTGGCGTGTAGCGTGGGAGTCGTTGGCCAGGCAGGCACGCTTGAGGTCGTCCAGCAAGGTCCGCGGGCTCGGCCCGGCCTGGGTCGCGCGCAGGATCGCCGGCTGCGAACGGGCGCGCCACCATAGGCCCAGGCCCAGTAGCGTGGTGCAGGCCAGGATGAACGTGCTCAATTGCCAATACCACAAGGTGTCGCTGTCGACGATTGTCACGATCTGAGGTGTGCTTGTTGGCGTGTCCACCATCAAGCTCGGGTTGTTCGCCACTTGCAGGGTCCGCGCTGGAAGACTGGTGCGGTCCAGATGGTCTTCCAGGGTGTTCCACCAAACCACTTCCACCGGCGGCAGTTCAATGGTGCCACTGCGGTTGGGCACCAGGGCCTCGCGGTCTTCACGGCTGCCGACCAAACCGCGCTCACTGCTGCGACTGCTGAGTACCGGTTGGTCGGGGTAGCGCCGCAGGCCACTGATTTCAGTGGCCGGCAGGGGGGGGATCTGGGCGCTGGCCAGGCCCTCGGCTTCCAGGGTCAGGCTGCGGGTCAGGGAGTCACCCACCTGGCTGTGGGTCGGTTCCGGGCTCCAGCTCTCGCTCAAGGAAAGGCTGCGTGCCGGCAGCCAGGGCACATCAGCCGGGTAACTGGCGGGCTTGGGGGTGACGGTCAGGCGCAGTGGCTCGGAGCTGACACGTATCAACTGGCCGGGTTTGGGCCCCGACGGGGCAGCTCCCTGGGCCACCGGCTCGACCAGGGTGGCGCTGAAGGTCTGGGCCGGGATCGTCAGTTCGCCGCTGCGCTGGGGGTAGATGCCATAGCGCAGTTCGATCACGCCGTGGCGTAAGTTGTTGATGACCTTTTCGTAGGTGCGCGATTCGCCCAGTTGTTCGGTGCGGGCATCGGGGATGTGCAGCGGCGTCAGGCTGCTGTCGTCGTACAGCGACACCGAATGGTAGATGCGCAAGGTCAGGATCGCCTGTGCCTGCACATAGACCTGGGTCTGGTCGAGGCTGGCCTCGATGAACACCGGGGCCAGTTTGCCTGGCTCATTGCGCGTTTCGCTTTCGATCACTTGCAGGCTGATCGGCTGGCTCGTCACTTCGCCCAATTGCAGGGGCGGAATGACCACGGTGCCACTCTGGCGCGGCAGCAGGGTGACGATCCAGCGGGTGGTGGCGCGATTCTCGCCGTCAAGCGTCGTCAGTTGGTTGACCTGGCGGGTGCCGCGCACTTCGAACAGCGTCTGGAGCGGGCTCAGGTCGGGTTTGCCGAACAGTGTGGCGTCATTGGATTCCAGGGTCAGTTCCACCGTTTCCCCGGAGTTCAGGCGGCTGCGGTCCACACTGGCAGTCAGCTGTGCAGCCTGGGTTCCAGAGGCCCAGAGCAGCAAGACGAGGAGGTAGGCGGTGAAGCGGGTCATGGGTTTTTTCCCTGGGCCTGATGGCTTTGCTGTTCATACCAGAATTTACGTCTGAGCAGTTCGCCCGGATTATCCGGGATCTGGCGCAGCCATTGTTCCAGTGCCTGGCGCTGTTCTTCGTCATTGCGCTGGCCGGCCGCGGGACGCAGCGGTGGGGTCGTGGTCCGCTCATCGGGCAACTCACTGCCCGGCACATCCTGGGCGCCGGGCGGTGCCGGTGCCTGGGGGCCCTGGGATTGTTCCGGTGTCGCGGTCGCTTCGGGGGAGGGCTGTCCCGGCGCAGAACTTTGTGCCTGGGCATTGGCGTTCGGTGATTGCTCGGCGGGCCCTGGCTGCTCACTTTCACTAGGCTCAGGTTCGGCAGGTTTTGCCGCCTGCTCTTTGAGCAGGCTCTGCACCAGCGCTTTGTTGGTTTGGGCGGGACGCAGGTCCGGCTGCAATTCCAGGGCTTGCTCGTACGCATCCAGCGCGGCGTCCAGTTCGCCGCTTTTGGCCAAGGCGTTGCCGCGATTGTAGTGGGCGCGGGCGTCGTTGCCCTCGGCAAAGCGGCGGGCGGCTTCGCTGTAGTCACCGGCTTCATACAGGGCCACACCTTGCCATTGGTGGTCCTCGAAGTGGGCGGCGGCCTCGGCCGGACGCTTCTGCTTGAGCAGGTGCTGGCCCTGTTGATCGGGGCGCAGCCACAGGTCCTGGAGTTCGAAGGCATGACCGGTCTGCGGCAACATGAACACCCACGGCAGGCAGAACAGCCAGCCACGACGTCCCGCGCAGGCGGCCAGCAGCAACAGCGGCAGAAGCAGCCAGTAGCCATGGTCCGCCCAGGTATCCAGGCGCAACGTCTGACCGTCGCTGCGCAAATGGCGAGGACCGTCCAGCAGCCCCAGGCCGCGCAGGTCGCTATCGTCCAGGCGCGCCGGGCGATAGCGACCGTCCAGCTCATTGAGGAAGGACTTGAGACTCGGGCTGTCCAGGCGCGGTACCAGAATCGCGCCCTGGGCATCCTTGAGGTAACTGCCGTCTTCCTGGGTTACCGGGGCGCCTTCGCGTGTCCCGATGCCGAGCATCAGTAATTGCGTGGCAGACCCATCGAGGATCTGGCGGATATGCTCGCGTTCCTGGTCGTTCAACGACGAACCAATCAGCAGGATCCGACCGTGGCCGAGCCCGCTCTGATTTAACAGGGCCTTGGCCTTGTTGACCGCCAAGTCGGCGCGATGGCCGTTTTGGGGCATGATCGAGGGCGTGAGCGCCTCCAGGAGGTTGGCGCTGGTGGACAGGTCGTCGGACAGCGGCACCAGCGTATGGGCACTGCCGGAATAGACGATGATTGCGGTCTGGGCGTCGCTGCGGCTATGCAGCAAGTCCAGCACTTTGCGTCGGGCTTGCTCCAGACGCGTGGGCGGGACGTCGGCGGCGAGCATTTGCGGAGTCAGCTCCAGCACCACCACCAGCGGATCGGCAGGTTTTTGGCTGGTCTGTTCGACCCGTGCCCAACTGGGGCCCAGTAGCGCGAGCACTACCAATAACCAGCCCAGGCCGAGGGCAATCCACGGGAGCTTGCTTTCGCGGCCGCTGCCGCCACTGAGCAGCACGGCATGAAACGCCGGCGGCAGAATCATTTGCCAGCGGCCCACGCTTTTCTGCCGGTGCCACAGCTGCCACAGCAGCCAGCCCAACACAGGCAGTAGCAAGAGAAACCAGGGACGCAGCCAGTGTGGCCAGAGAGCGATCATCGGCGTTTCCCCAGGCGCATGCGCTTGAGTCGCCGGCGCCACTCGGAATGTTCTGCCGGTTGGAACAAGGACTGGGTGAACAGGCGCTGCAAAGGGTTGTCCGGCCAGCGTTCCCGGGCTACCAGCAAAACGCTCAGCAGCAGCGCAACGGCCAGGGGCCATTGGTAAAGTGCCTGGGCGGGGCGCGCTTGGGTCGGTTGCTGGGTCACCGGTTCGAGCTGATCGAGGGTGGTCTTGATCGCCAGCAACTGTTGACCGTCCTGGGCGCGGAAATACTGGCCGCCGGTGGCTTGGGCGATTTCCCTGAGTGTCGCTTCGTCGAGGTCCAGGCTCGGGTTGACCCCGACAAACCCTGCCGTGCCACTTTCTTCCGGATCGGCGCCAATGCCGATCGGGTAGATTTTCACGCCTTCTTCAGCGGCCAGCCGGGCGGCGGTCAGCGGGTCGATTTCCCCGCCGTTGTTGGCCCCGTCGGTGACCAGGATCAGCACGCGGCTGTTTGCCGGACGTTGACGCAGACGCTTGAGCGCCAGACCGATGGCGTCGCCGATAGCGGTGTTCTTGCCGGCGATGCCGATGCGCGCCTCATCCAGCCAGAGCCGCACGGTGCGCCGGTCGAAGGTCAGCGGTGCCTGCAGGTAGGCCTGGCTGCCGAACAGGATCAGGCCGACCCGATCACCTTCGCGGCTCTCGAGAAAATCTCCCAGCAGATGCTGGACCAGCGCGAGACGACTGATGTCCTCGTCTTGCCAGCGCATATCGGGAAAGTCCATGGACCCCGAAACATCTACCGCCACCAACAGGTCTCGGCCGCTGGCAGCAATCGGCAACGGCTCGCCCAACCATTGTGGGCGGGCTGCGGCAATCAGCAATAGCAGCCAGAGCAGGATGAAGGGCGCCTGCTGACGCCAGGTCGGCAGATTGCTTCGGGCCCGGCGCCCCACGAGACCTTCGAGATCGCCCAGGAAACTGACCCTGAGGGCCGGCTCGCCACTGTCGGCCGCCGGCAGCACCAGACGCATCAGCCAGGGCAGCGGCAACAGCGCGAAAATCCACGGCCAGGCGAACTCAAACATGTTTGCGAATCCAGATTTCGACGGCGTGGGTCAGGCCGGCAATGGCTTTGTCATCGAGCTTGCATTCGGGTTTGTAGGCGCCTTCCACCAGCACCATCCAGCGGGTCAGGCCTGCCGCCGGGCAGCGGTTATCCAGGAAAGCCAGCCATTTACGTCCGTTGAGGGTGTGGCTCTGGCTGTACGGGTAGTGGTTGCGACACAGGCGCTTGAGCAGCCCGTTGAGTTGTTGCAGCCAGGCGCCGGCAGGGGCGCCATCGTAGGGTTTGGGGAGCTGGGCGAGTTCCGCCAGAGCGGCCAGGCGCGCAGGGTCCAGGGGCTGCTCGGCGCGCACGGTGGAGCGCTTGACGGGAAGGAACCGGCGCAATTGCCACAGTCCAAGACCCAGCAACGGCAACACGACCAGCAGCAGCCACCAGCCCGGCGCAGGGGGCCAGAAACCGACGGGTGGCGGCGTGATCAGCGGTTGCAGTTGATCGAGGCTGCTCATCGGTTTTTCCCCGACCGCTTGGGGTTCAGGTATTCGCGTAGCTGTTCGACCATGTCGCCCTGGGTGCTCAGGGGCATCAGCAGAATCCGCAGCTTCTGGGCCAGCAATTCCCAGCGCTCCTGGCGGGCCTCGGCCTGGGCTCGATAGGTCTGGCGCAGTTCGAAATTCAGGGTGTCGAGCTCCAACTGCGCGCCGCGCTGGGCGAAACGCAGCAATCCCGCGGCGGGCAGGGCGTGATCCAGCGGATCCGAAAGCGGCAACAGCAACAGGTCGCAATGGCGTGACAGCAGGCTCAACTGTTGCTCGGCGCTGTCGGACAGCGCGCGCTCATCGCAAATCACGATCACCAGGCTACCAGGACGCAACACTTCCCGGGCCCGGCGCAAGGCGTTGCCGAACGAATCGCGGTCCGCTTCGCCCTCGGTATGCAACGACTGATTGACCCGCACCAGGCGGTTAAGCAGTTGCAGAAGGCTCTGTTTGCTGCGCCTGGGCTTGACCTCGTAATGGGTGTTATCTCCGAACACCAGCCCGCCGACCCGGTCGTTGTGCCCCAGGGCGGCCCAGCCGATCAGGCTGGCGGCCTGGGCCGCGAGCACCGACTTGAACACCAGCCCCGAGCCGAAGAACAGCCGATGGCTTTGCTCGATCATGATGAAGATCGGTCGTTCCCGCTCCTCATGAAACAGCTTGGTGTGGGGCTCCTGGGTTCGGGCGGTCACGCGCCAGTCGATGGTGCGTACATCGTCGCCGGCCTGATAGACCCGCACCTGATCGAAATCCACGCCGCGCCCGCGCAGCTTGGAGTGATGCAGACCGATCAGCGGACTGCGCTGGCCTGGCGTCGAGAACAACTGCACTTCACGCACGCGATGGCGCATCTCGATCAGCTCCGAAAGGCTGACGCGGATGCCCGGGACGGGCGCCAGTGGGTTGTTCATGGCTGGCTACTCAAGCGACGGCGACGACGTCAAGAATCCGCTGCACGACGCGGTCCTGGTCAATGCCGGCGGCTTCGGCTTCGAACGACAGGATGATGCGGTGGCGCAGCACGTCAAACAGCACAGCCTGGATGTCTTCGGGGCTAACGAAGTCGCGGCCGGCGAGCCAGGCGTGGGCACGGGCGCACCGGTCCAGGGCAATGGAGCCTCGCGGGCTGGCGCCGTAGGCGATCCATTCGGCCATTTCCGGGTCGAATTTGGCCGGCGTACGGGTGGCCATGACCAGTTGCACCAGGTATTCCTCCACGGCGTCGGCCATGTACAACCCGAGGATCTCCTTGCGTGCGGAGAAAATGGCCTGCTGGCTCACGCGACGCTCGGGCTTGGTTTCGCCATTCAGCGCCTCACCCCGGGCCTGCTGCAGAATGCGCCGTTCCACCGCCGCATCGGGAAAACCGATCTTGACGTGCATCAGAAAGCGGTCGAGCTGGGCTTCAGGCAGCGGGTAGGTGCCTTCCTGCTCGATCGGGTTTTGCGTGGCCATCACCAAAAACAGCGGCGACAGCTCATAGGTGCTGCGCCCGACGCTGACCTGGCGCTCGGCCATTGCTTCGAGCAAGGCCGACTGGACCTTGGCCGGGGCACGGTTGATTTCGTCCGCCAGCACCAGGTTGTGGAAAATAGGTCCCTGCTGGAACACGAAACTACCGGTTTCCGGGCGGTAGATTTCCGTGCCGGTAATGTCGGCGGGCAGCAGGTCGGGGGTGAACTGAATGCGATGGAACTGCGCCTCAATGCCCTCGGCCAGTTCTTTGATGGCCTTGGTCTTGGCCAGCCCCGGCGCGCCTTCCACCAGCATGTGGCCGTCAGCGAGCAGGGCGATGAGCAGACGCTCGATGAGTTTTTCCTGGCCGAGGATCTGCGTTGAAAGAAAGGTTCGCAGCGCCAGCAGCGCTTCACGATGTTCCATCGATGACTGTTCCTGGAAAGGGTGGCCCAGGCGTTCGGATAACGTCGGAGCTGGGGGCGTTACTTTAATGCATGGCGGGGGGTGGCGACTAACGGGATTTTGTTTGGTGTGCGGATTTGTGATCGGTTTGGGAGCTGAGCTTGCTCGCGATAGGGCTCTCATTTACCCACTCTGGGTTGTAGGCGCCGTGTAGGAGCTGTCGAGCGAAGCGAGGCTGCGATCTTTTGATCTTTTGATCTTTCGCTTGAGATTCAAGTGTAGTGGGAAAGATCGCAGCCTCGTTGCACTCGACAGCTCCTACACGGCTCCTATCAGGCTCCCCGCCACAGGGCGGGCGGTCGCCTTTGGAATCAGAGCTGGCTTATATAGGTGCCCGTCCCCTTGAGGATGTTCTGCAGCGTCAGTTCCACTTCCGCAAGGTCCGCCGCGTCGGTGTCGTGGGTGATCTCCAGCACATCATCCCCATTCAACACATCGGCATCCGAGGCAGCAATTTCGATTTTCAGCAGGGTCGGGCTGAGAGTGACCTTGACGCCCTCCAGTGTCGAAGGCTCTCCATCCAGGGCGATTTCCAGTTCGTCTTCGTCGGGGTAGCGGGTCATCAGGAACATTTCGCCCTGGGCGCTGTGACAGCACAACATGGCCATGTTGTCTTCTTCGTCGTCGCACGGGTTGGCGATCAGAAGGGCGGTGGTCATTTGCATGGTGATGGCTCCTGGCTCAATGAGCCTTGCTGGGCGCAAATAAAGTGGATTTTGCCAGCCCGTGTAATTTTCTGCTGGATTACTGCAGTCACACGCAAAAAACTGCGTGCAATTTCACACCGCAAGGTGCCGTTTTGGTCGTGGGGCTGCTACGGTTGTTCGATGCAAACCGGCTGTTTAGCTTGCCGTTGACCGAATATGTCGCAGCGCTGCAAGCAGGCACATTGTCGCACTCGTTAAGCTGCACGGCGGATGTACACCTGCAAAGGGCACCACGAGGGCTTTTTGCAGGTGTCCATTACATGGAAATTACATGGAAAAGGATGTGACCTGCCGGTCTTGTCCAGCTTCACCCACCTGTCGTCCTGTTTCCTCTGCCCGAGAATCAGGAACAGGATGGCCGACAGCCCTGAAAAAGGGCTGCACGCGACGCTTCCATCAATAACAAGCCCAAGCGGAGTACCACAGATGGCGTTCTTCACCGCAGCCAGCAAAGCCGACTTCCAGCATCAACTGCAAGCGGCACTGGCGCAGCACATCAGTGAACAGGCACTGCCACAAGTGGCGCTGTTCGCTGAACAATTCTTCGGCATCATTTCCCTCGATGAACTTACCCAGCGCCGGTTGTCCGACCTCGCCGGCTGCACCCTGTCTGCCTGGCGCCTGCTTGAGCGCTTCGATCACACGCAGCCGCAGGTCCGTGTCTACAACCCGGATTACGAACGCCACGGCTGGCAGTCGACCCATACGGCGGTGGAAGTGTTGCACCACGACCTGCCATTTCTGGTGGATTCGGTCCGCACCGAACTGAACCGTCGCGGTTACAGCATCCATACCCTGCAAACCACCGTGTTGAGCGTGCGTCGCGGCAACAAGGGCGAGTTGCTGGAAATCCTGCCCAAAGGCACCCAAGGCGATGGCATCCTCCAAGAATCGCTGATGTACCTTGAAATCGACCGCTGCGCCAACGCCGCCGAACTCAACGTCCTGAGCAAGGAACTTGAGCAGGTGCTGGGCGAAGTGCGCGTGGCGGTGGCTGATTTCGAGCCGATGAAAGCCAAGGTCCAGGATATTCTGTCGAGTCTGGACAGCAGCGCCTACGCTATCGATGCCGACGAAAAAGGTGAAATCAAGAGTTTCCTGGAATGGCTGGTGGGTAACCACTTCACCTTCCTGGGCTATGAAGAATTCGTGGTTCGTGATGACGCCGATGGCGGCCATATCGAATACGACGCCGATTCGTTCCTCGGTCTGACTAAACTGCTGCGTGCCGGCCTCACGGTCGATGACCTGCGCATTGAAGACTACGCCGTCAACTACCTGCGCGAACCGACTCCGCTGTCGTTCGCCAAGGCCGCACACCCAAGCCGCGTACACCGTCCAGCTTACCCGGACTACGTGTCGATCCGTGAGATCGACGCCGATGGCAAGGTCATCAAGGAATGCCGCTTCATGGGCTTGTACACCTCGTCGGTGTATGGCGAAAGCGTGCGCGTGATCCCTTACATCCGTCGCAAGGTCGAGGAAATCGAACGTCGCTCGGGCTTCCAGGCCAAGGCGCACCTGGGCAAGGAACTGGCCCAGGTGGTCGAAGTGCTGCCCCGTGACGATCTGTTCCAGACCCCGGTGGACGAGCTGTTCAGCACCGTGATGTCCATCGTGCAGATCCAGGAACGCAACAAGATCCGCGTATTCCTGCGTAAAGACCCGTATGGCCGTTTCTGCTACTGCCTGGCCTATGTGCCGCGCGACATCTATTCCACCGAAGTGCGCCAGAAGATCCAGCAAGTGCTGATGGAGCGTCTGAAAGCCTCGGACTGCGAGTTCTGGACCTTCTTCTCCGAATCCGTGCTGGCCCGTGTACAGCTGATCCTGCGGGTGGACCCGAAGAATCGTCTCGACATCGACCCGGTCTTGCTGGAAAAAGAAGTGGTGCAGGCCTGCCGCAGCTGGAAGGACGACTACGCCAGCCTGGTGATCGAAAGCTTCGGCGAAGCCCAGGGCACCAACGTGCTGTCCGACTTCCCGAAAGGCTTCCCGGCCGGCTACCGCGAGCGTTTTGCCGCGCATTCGGCCGTGGTCGACATGCAGCACCTGCTGAGCCTGAACGAAAAAAATCCGCTGGTGATGAGCTTCTACCAGCCGCTGGGCCAGGTTTCCGGCCAGCGCGAGCTGCACTGCAAGCTGTATCACGCCGACACGCCGCTGGCGCTGTCCGATGTGTTGCCCATCCTGGAGAACCTCGGCCTGCGCGTGTTGGGCGAGTTCCCGTATCGCCTGCGCCACACCAATGGCCGCGAGTTCTGGATTCATGATTTCGCGTTCACCGCCGCCGAAGGCCTGGACCTGGACATCCAGCAGCTCAACGACACCTTGCAGGACGCCTTTGTCCACATCGTGCGTGGTGATGCCGAGAACGATGCATTCAACCGCCTGGTGCTGACTGCCGGCCTGCCATGGCGCGACGTGGCGCTGCTGCGTGCCTACGCCCGTTACCTGAAGCAGATCCGCCTGGGCTTCGACCTGGGTTACATCGCCAGCACGCTGAACAACCACACCGACATCGCTCGCGAACTGACCCGGTTGTTCAAGACCCGCTTCTACCTGGCGCGCAAACTCAGCGGCGACGACCTGGAAGACAAGCAGTTGCGTCTGGAACAGGCGATCCTCACGGCGCTGGACGACGTCCAGGTGCTCAACGAAGACCGCATCCTGCGTCGCTACCTGGACCTGATCAAGGCCACCCTGCGGACCAACTTCTACCAGACCGACGCCAACGGCCAGAACAAGTCCTACTTCAGCTTCAAGTTCAACCCGCACCTGATCCCGGAACTGCCGAAACCGGTGCCCAAGTTCGAGATCTTCGTGTATTCGCCTCGGGTCGAGGGCGTGCACCTGCGCTTCGGTAACGTTGCTCGCGGTGGCCTGCGCTGGTCCGACCGTGAAGAAGACTACCGTACCGAAGTGCTGGGTCTGGTCAAGGCCCAGCAAGTGAAGAACTCGGTGATCGTGCCGGTGGGCGCCAAAGGCGGTTTCCTGCCGCGACGCCTGCCGTTGGGCGGTGGCCGGGACGAGATCGCCGCCGAGGGCGTGGCGTGCTATCGCATCTTCATCTCCGGCCTGCTGGACATCACCGACAACCTCAAGGAAGGCGTACTGGTTCCGCCGACCAATGTCGTGCGTCATGACGACGATGACCCGTACCTGGTAGTGGCTGCGGACAAGGGCACTGCGACCTTCTCCGACATCGCCAACGGCATCGCCATCGACTACGGCTTCTGGCTTGGCGATGCGTTCGCTTCCGGTGGTTCGGCTGGCTACGACCACAAGAAAATGGGCATCACCGCCAAGGGCGCGTGGGTCGGCGTACAGCGTCACTTCCGTGAACGCGGTATCAATGTCCAGGAAGACAGCATCACCGTGGTGGGCGTTGGCGACATGGCCGGCGACGTGTTCGGTAACGGCCTGTTGATGTCTGACAAGTTGCAGCTGGTGGCAGCCTTCAACCACCTGCACATCTTCATCGACCCGAACCCGGAGCCTGCCAGCAGCTTCGCCGAGCGCCAGCGTCTGTTCGACTTGCCGCGTTCGGCCTGGACCGACTACGACACCAGCATCATGTCCGAAGGCGGCGGTATCTTCTCGCGCAGCGCCAAGAGCATCGCCATCTCGCCACAGATGAAAGAACGCTTCGACATCAAGGCCGACAAACTGACCCCGACCGAGCTGCTCAACGCCTTGCTCAAGGCGCCGGTGGATCTGTTGTGGAACGGCGGTATCGGCACGTACGTCAAGGCCAGCAGCGAAAGCCACGCCGACGTGGGCGACAAGGCCAACGATGCGCTGCGCGTGAACGGCAACGAACTGCGCTGCAAGGTGGTGGGCGAGGGTGGCAACCTGGGCATGACTCAACTGGGTCGTGTCGAGTTCGGCCTGCATGGCGGCGCCACCAACACCGACTTCATCGACAACGCCGGTGGTGTGGACTGCTCCGACCACGAAGTGAACATCAAGATCCTGCTCAACGAAGTGGTGCAGGCCGGCGACATGACCGAGAAGCAACGTAACCAGTTGCTTGGCAGCATGACCGACGAAGTCGGTGGCCTGGTGTTGGGCAACAACTACAAGCAGACCCAGGCCCTGTCCCTGGCGGCACGCCGTGCATTCGTGCGCATTGCCGAATACAAGCGCCTGATGAACGATCTGGAGGCACGAGGCAAGCTGGATCGCGCCATCGAGTTCCTGCCGGCCGAAGAACAACTGGCCGAACGCATCTCGGCGGGCCAAGGCCTGACCCGTGCCGAACTGTCGGTGCTGATCTCCTACAGCAAGATCGACCTCAAGGAAGCGCTGCTCAACTCCCAGGTGCCGGATGACGATTACCTGACCCGTGACATGGAGACCGCGTTCCCGCCGACTCTGGTGAGCAAGTTCTCCGAAGCCATGCGTCGCCATCGCCTCAAGCGCGAGATCGTCAGCACCCAGATCGCCAACGACCTGGTCAACCACATGGGCATCACCTTCGTTCAACGGCTCAAAGAGTCCACCGGCATGAGCCCGGCGAACGTGGCGGGCGCTTACGTGATCGTGCGGGACATCTTCCATCTCCCGCACTGGTTCCGTCAGATTGAAGCCCTGGATCACCAGGTGTCGGCTGACGTGCAACTTGAGCTGATGGACGAGCTGATGCGCCTGGGTCGTCGTGCGACGCGCTGGTTCCTGCGCAGCCGCCGCAACGAGCAGAACGCTGCCCGTGACGTGGCTCACTTCGGTCCGCACCTGGCGGCGTTGGGCCTCAAGCTCGACGAACTGCTGGAAGGCCCGACCCGTGAAGGCTGGCAGACCCGCTACCAGGCCTACGTAGCAGCCGGCGTGCCGGAACTGCTGGCGCGCATGGTTGCAGGCACTACGCACCTGTACACCTTGCTGCCGATCATCGAGGCGTCCGATGTCACCGGCCAGAACGCCGCCGATGTGGCCAAGGCTTACTTCGCCGTAGGCAGTGCCCTGGACATCACCTGGTACTTGCAACAGATCAGCGCGCTGCCGGTGGAAAACAACTGGCAGGCCCTGGCCCGTGAAGCGTTCCGTGATGACGTCGACTGGCAGCAACGGGCGATCACCATTTCGGTCCTGCAGCAGGGCGACGGCACCCAGGAGGTGGAAACTCGCCTGGCGCTGTGGCTGGCGCAGCATCACGACATGGTCGAGCGCTGGCGTGCCATGCTGGTGGACATCCGTGCCGCCAGTGGCACGGACTACGCCATGTACGCGGTCGCCAACCGCGAACTGCTGGACCTGGCGTTGAGTGGTCAGGCGGTCGTAACGGCCAACTGATCCGGCGTTGAATGAAAAAGCCCCGCATTGAGAGATGCGGGGCTTTTTCATGCCAGTTTGGAATAGAGATCCCTTGTGGGAGCGGGCTTGCTCGCGAAAGCGGTGTGTCAGCCAACAAAATTTTGACTGGAGCACCGCCTTCGCGAGCAAGCCCGCTCCCACAGGGGAACTGTGGTGCGATTGGTTAGTTCTTCAGCGGAATCAACACCGCCTCATGTTCACCCATCACCATGAACACCAGCAATTTCGCCGGTTCGGTCGAGCTGGCGTTTTTTGAAACCAAGTGCTCGGAACCCGCTGCTTCGTACCAGAACTCCCCGGCCTTGTAGGTCCTCGCCGGCTCGCCTTTGACCTGGGAGGTGATGGCGCCTTCCAGCACATAGGCCATGGCCGTTCCTTCATGTTTGTGGGCAACGGACGACTGGCCGGGGGCGTAGTCGACCGTCAGCATCATGGCTTTTTTACCCGGCAGGTTCTTCAGCATCTTTTCCTGCAATACGTTGACCTTTTCCGAAGGCGCGGTTTCGTGGGCATAGACCGGGGCCAGGGGCAGCAGACTGAGGGTGGCGATCAGGCAGAGGATTTTCATGGGAATGACCTTCGTGGGTTTGAGTGATTTCGCGCTGGCGCGACGATGGATTCACCCTAAGCCCCACGGTGGTGCAAACAAACGTCCAATCTTTAAGAAGGCGGGTAGACCAATACCGCGCTCCACCCAATGTTGAAGGGGGCCCCTTGTAGGAGCTGTCGAGTGCAACGAGGCTGCGATCTTTTGATCTTTCGCTTGAGACTCAAGTGGCTGGGAAAAGATCGCAGCCTCGTTGCACTCGACAGCTCCTACGGGCGTGGGTGTCAGCGGTTGAAATCCACGCTTCGGGCCAGATGGTTGTCGATCAGGCCGATAAAACCTTGCACTTCAGGGCAGTTGAAATGGGCTTGCATCGCCGCTTCCGATTGCCAGCGAGCGCTGACGGTCCAGCGGTCACCGTCGTCCGGGCAACGGTCAACCATGTAGGCATCGCACCCAGGCTGCGCGCGCAGGGTTTCGACGATTTTCTGCAACTGGCGGCCCAGTTCTTCCGAGCGACCAGCGGCGGCTTGGACCTGTACGGTATTGATCACCTGGCGAGTCATGGTTCTGGCTCCTGAATCAAGTCGGACGGGATTTGGCTCGACATCAACGAGACCCCAGCAGGATAGGCCTGTAATGGCGAGGCTAAAACAGCCAATGGGCGGATAAATGCCCAGTCCAATGGCTCAAGTGACCTGCTGCAAAATGTCTCGCAAGCGGTCCAGGGCGATGTCGATGTCCAGGGTGTCAATGGCGCCGAAACCCAGGAACAGGCCGGGACGCACCGCAGCCTCATTGAAAAAGCCGTCGAGGCTGTACAGCCCGACTTCGGCTTTTCTCGCCAGCTCGATCACCAGCGCCAGGTCGATGGGCACCTTGCACAGCACGGCCAGGTGGAAGCCTGCGGTTGTGGGAACCGCCTCGAACCAGGGCGACAGGTCCCCGGCCATGCGCGCCAGGATTCGCTCGCGGCGCCCGGCATACAGCGTGTGGCAGCGGCGGATGTGCTTGAGCAGGCAGCCCTCGGCAATGAACTTGGCCAGTGCCCACTGGGGCAGGGTGGAGGTGTGTTGATCGGTGAGGCGCTTGGCCAGGATCACCGCTTCGAGAATCGCCGGTGGCAGGATCGCGTAACCGAGGCGCAGCTCCGGCAACAGCGTTTTCGAGAAGGTGCCGACGTAGGCCACGATCCCGCGTTCGTCCAGGCTTTGCAGTGAGTCGGCAGGCCGGCCTTCGTAACGGAATTCGCTGTCGTAATCATCCTCGATGATGATTGCCCCCAACGCGTAGGCCCGCGCCAGCAAGGCCTCGCGGCGGGCCTGGCTCATGGGCATGCCCAAGGGAAACTGGTGGGACGGCGTCACATAAATCAGGCTCGTGCCGTCGGGTATGAGGTCTACCCGCATACCCTGGTCATCCACCGGTATCCCGGCCACCGTGGCGCCGTGGGAGCCAAACAGCAGGCGCGCCGGCGGATAACCCGGGTCCTCCATGGCCACCAGGCTGCCCGACCGGGTCAAGACCCGCGAGATCAGGTCCAGGGCCTGTTGCGCGCCATTGCACACCACCACGTCATCGTCCTGACAATTGACCCCACGGGAAAATGCAATATGCCGGGCAATGGCATTGCGCAGCGCCGGCAAGCCCTCGGGCTGGCTGTAGAAGCCCTTGGCGCTGGCGATCTGGCGCAAGGCGTGAGCGGTGCAACGCCGCCAGTCGTCCAGGGGAAACTGACCCTTGCCGGTGGCACCGCCGATGAAGTCGTAACGCAGCGCACCTTCAAGGGTGGGATGGCGCATCAGGTCCGGCATGTTGCGCCAGGTCTCGACGACATCGGCACCGGCCAGCTCGCGGTGGCTTTGTTTGCGCACGATTGGGGCCGGGCGGGCATTGACGTAGGTGCCTCTGCCAATGATACCGGTGAGAAAGTTTTCGTAGGTCAGTTGGGTGTAGGTGTCGGACACGGTCTTGCGCGAGACGCCCAACTGTTCAGCGAGCAAGCGGCTGGGCGGCAGTTGCGTGCCGGCGGCCAGGCGCCCACTTTCGATGGCGCTGCGCAGTTGTTGATACAACTGGCCCGCCAGGTCCTTGCGGCCGTTGATGACAACATGAAGTTCCATACCCGCGCGCTCCTGAGCGATTGTTTGGCGCCAGCCCTCAAAGGCGCAAGATTAACCGCATTGTGCGAATGCAACGAAGTTGCGTGAAGAAAATCGCGCCAATTGGCCTGGCTGGGAAATGGTCCGGTGTTTTTCGACCGATTGGATCTGTCGCGCAGCCTGCTCACGTCCTACCGTGCAGGTACAGATCATCACGGAGTTCGCCATGAGCCAGCGTCTGGATTACTACAGTGCGTCCCCAAGGGCGATGAAAGCCATGATTGGCCTTGAAGCGCTAAGCAGTCGCCTGAGTATAGAACCGGGACTTGTGCATCTGATCAAGATCCGTGCCTCGCAGCTGAACGGCTGTGCGTTCTGCACCGACATGCACTCGGTGGATGCGCGCCGCCTGGGCGAGAGCGAGCGGCGCCTGTTCGCCGTGGCAGTGTGGCGCGACAGTGGTTTTTTCAGCCCCCGCGAATGCGCCGCCCTGGCCTGGACCGAGGCGGTAACGCTGTTAGCCGACAGCCAGGTGCCGGATGAGGTCTTTGCCCAGGCCCGCGCCGTGTTCAGCGAGGAGGAGTTGGTCGACCTCACGCTGGCGATCAGCACCATCAACAGCTGGAACCGGCTGGCGGTGAGTTTCCGCCAGAGTCCCGGTCCCTGATGGTTGATAGATCTGCCTGCTCCCGTCAGGCCGTGAAGTCGCTGGCATGCAGCTCCTTGACCCCCACCAGTTCGAATTCGAACTCGGCACTGGCGTCGGCATCGACACTGCCGTAGAGGATGCCATCGGCAAAACGCAGTTGACCGGTGGCATCGGCGCCAAAGGCATTGCTGCCAATGAAGGTGAAGGCGTCGATGTCGGCGGTCAGCGGATTGGCGTCCAATCCGGTGAAGTCCAGTTGGTCGAACTCCGTGCTCTTGAAACCGCTGATGACATCGCGTAACGCCCCGACGCCCATGTCAGTCAGCGCCTCGAAGACGTAAGTGTCTGCGCCCGTGCCGCCGCTCAGGCTGTCGGTGCCCGCGCCGCCGATCAACCGGTCATCGCCTGAGCCACCCACCAGCGTATCGTTGCCCGCCCCACCGTTGAGCACGTTGGCGCCGCTGTTACCTGTCAGGTTGTCGGCGTAGGCACTGCCGGTCAGGTTCTCGACATACTTGAAGGTGTCGAGGCCCGAACCCACGGTGTTCTGTTGCGCGGAGGTGGACAGGGTGGCCGTGACACCGGCCATGGCCCGTTCAAACGACACCGTGTCATTGCCGTCGCGGCCGTCCAGCACGTTGTTGCCGGCCCCGGCAAACAGTATGTTGTCCAACGCATTCCCGGTGCCGTTGGCGGCGTCGGGGGTATCGATGTACAGGTTCTCGACGTTGTTGCTGAGGGTATAGGCCGTCAGGCTGCTGTGCACGCTGTCGATTCCGCCAGACACCGGGTTGCTGTTGGTTTCGATAACGGCGTCGCCGGTGTTGTCGACATAATAGGTGTCGTTGCCATCGCCCCCGCTCATGCTGTCGGCGCCGGCGGCGCCATCGAGTACGTTATTGGCGGCATTGCCGGTGATGAAATTGCGCCGCTCATTGCCGGTGCCGTTGATGTCCGATACGCCGGTGAGCAACAGATTTTCCAGGTTATCGCCCAAAGTCCAACTGACCGAGGCCTGCACTGTGTCGATCTGTGCGGTTGAGGTATTGGTTTCCACCACCGTATCGAACGCGTTATCAACCACATAAATATCGTTGCCATCGCCACCGGTCAGGGTGTCGGCGCCCAAGTCGCCATCCAGCGTGTCATTGCCCGAGCTGCCCACCAGCGTGTCGTCCTGGTCGGTGCCGGAAATCATCCCGCCTTCGTTCTGAGCGTCGTCGAAAATGTCTTGCACGCTGTTGTTGTCATCGGGATTGCCCTGGAAACCCAAGTCGTCGGCGATGTAATCGGCCAGGCGCTGGCCGACGATTTCCGCCGATTCCTCGTGCAAGTGCCAGACGTCGTCGGGATACACCAGCGGATCGACTTCGTAGCGCAAGGGCAGATCGGTGTAGTCCACGGCCAGTTTCACGTCCGCGCGCTCGGCGGCGATGGCCTCCTGGGTGGCGCGGACATAACCGACACCTTCAACAATGTCAGCGATCTTTTCTTCCGAATAACCACGGGCACGCGCCGCGTCCTGTTGGTAGTGCCCGGTCTCCATCAGGTACACGTTGAAACTGCCGAACTGGGCGTGCAGGTAATCAAACACGGCCAGCGTGGCGGTCTTGTAGGCTGCCGCCGCAGCTTCCTTGTCGGAGGCACGGGCGATCTCCTGGGCCGCTTCCTCGCCTTGGCCCCAAACGATGCCCAGGGTGACGTTGTCGATGGCCCTGAGCTCGGCGAACTGATCCTGCAGCAACGCCACGGCGCGCAACAGCGCAGGCCCCGGTTGGTTGGTGTCGGTCAGCCACCAGCACAACTTGAGCTCTTCGGCGCCCAGGGTCGACAGGCCATTGACTGTACTGCCACCCACCGCGATGTCGATGCCATTGCCGTCGGCATCCTCGAACTGACTGCGAACGTCATAGGTGGTGTACCTGCTCAGGTCATTGACCAGCATTGACGTACCGGACTGATCATCGTCCTCGGTCATGCGCAGCAGGCGTGCATTGGACTGGCCGAGGGTCGGCAGGTAGAGGATGTCCTGTTGGGCGCGCTCGCCGAACACGAAGTCATCGGCGGTCAGGGTGTTGAGGTAGTTACCGCTGAGGGCGATTTCGAAACGATTGCCGTCGGCGTCCGCTTCGCTGGATTTGATGTAGGTCTTGTCGCCGGCCGAGTTGAGGGTCATGTACAGCGTGCCGTTGCTGCCATTGCCGAGGCCGAGATAGCCCAGGCCGGAAACATCGATCTTGTCGACGCCCACGGTGAAGTCATAGATCGTGTCCGTGGCCGTGACGCCGCCGGTGTCGTAGTCGCGGTAGCTGTCGAGCACGTTGGTGTAGCGGAAGGTGTCGGCTCCGTCGCCGCCGTACAACGAGTCGCGACCGGCGCCACCATCGACAATGTCCGCCCCAGTGCCGGCCCTGATCGTGTCGTTGCCGCCCAGGCCGAGGATCAAGTCCGCGCCTGCGGTGCCGGTGAGGGACTCGGCGTTGTGGGTTCCGGTGATGGTATTGGCCGGCGCATCGGCCACTGCCAAAGCGAAGCTGTCGCTCACCGAGGCACCTGACGGATCGGTGGCCTTGACCAGTACGTTGTAGTTGCCTGCTGCAGTGCTGGTCGGCGTGCCGGCGAAAGTCAGATTGCTGGCATTGAAAGTCAGCCAGGCGGGCAGGGCACTGCCGTCGGCCAGGGTGGCGGTGTAGGTCAGTACATCCTGGTTGGCATCACTGAAGCTGTCGGAGGTGACGGTGTAGCTGAACGGCGTACTTTCGGTGGCGTTCTGGTCGAGCAAGGGGATAACCACCACGGGTGCCACATTGCTGGGGGTGTTCTGGTCGGCGAAGACGAAATGACTGGCGGTCAGGCTGCTGACCAGATTACCCGCCAGCGACACTTCGAAACGGTTGCCGTTGGCATCGACCGTGAGGTCCTTGAGGTAGGTGCGGTTGGTCGAGCTGCTGTAGGTCACCAGCAGCGTGCCACCCTGGCCATTGCCCAGTCCGGTGTAGCCCAGGGCTGATACATCGATCTTGTCGGCGGCCACGTCGAAATCGAGGATCTGGTCACTGGCGCTGGTGGAACTGGTGCGGTAGCTGTCGAGCTTTGAGGTGTAGCGAAACACGTCGGCACCCGCACCGCCGGTGAGTTTGTCCACGCCGGTGCCGCCTACCAGAATGTCGTTGCCAGCCCCGCCATTGAGGGTGTCGTTACCGGCGCCGCCATACAGTTGTTCGTTGGCCGCGGTACCGGTCAGCGTGTCGTTGTTCGGCGTGCCATTGATCACAATGGGCGCGGCGGGCACGTCCTGCACCGCCAGGGTAAAGCTGTCGCTGACGGTGGCGTTGCTGCCGTCGGTCGCCGTGACCTGAATGGAGTAAGTGCCCGATGCTGTATCGCTTGGCGTGCCGCTGAAGGTACGCGTGGCGGCATCGAAGACCAGCCAGTTGGGCAGGGCGCTGCCGTCAGCCAGTCTGGCTGTGTAGCTGAGGCTGTCGTTGTCCGGGTCGGTAAAACTGGTGGCCGGTACCACGTAGCTGAACGGGGTGTTTTCGGTCGCGTTCTGGTCCAGCAGTGGCGTAGCCAGCACCGGTGCCTGATTGGTCGGCGACGCAGTGGCAAAGACAAAATTGGCGCTGGTCAGCGTGTTGAGGTAATTGCCCTCCAGCGCCACTTCGAAGCGGTTGCCATTGGCGTCAGCGGTCAGGGATTTGATGTAGGTCTTGGTCCCGGCGCTGTTGAGTACCACGTACACGGTGTCGTTCTTGCCGTCGCCAAGGCCGGTGAAACCCATGGCCGACAGATCGATCTTGTCGGCGCTGACATCGAAATCGGTGATCACGTCGCCGAGGTTGACGCCGCCGGTGTTGTAATTGCGGTAGCTGTCCAGGCGGTTGGAAAACACAAAGGTATCGGCCCCGGTGCCACCGGTGAGGGTGTCCATGCCGGCGCCGCCGTCGAGCTTGTCGTCGCCCGCGCCGCCACTGAGGCTGTCGTTGCCCGCCAGGCCCAGCAGGGTGTCGGCCGAGTCACTGCCGATCAGCGAGTCACTGCCACTGGTGCCGGTGACCACCCGATTGAAGATGAAGTTGCTGGCGGTCAGGGTACTGGTCAGGTTGCCCGACAGAATCAGCTCGAAGCGATTGCCGTTGGCGTCGGCATCGTAATCCTTGATGTAGGTGCGGTCGCTGCTGGCGCTGTAGCTGATCTGCAATGTACCGCCACGGCCATTGCCCAGGCCGGTGAAGCCCAGGCCCGCGAGGTCGATCTTGTCCTGGGTGACGTCGAAATCGGTGATGGTGTCGTCGAAGCTGGTGGTGGCATTGCGGTAACTGTCGGACTGGCTGGCGAAGCGGAACGTGTCGGCGCCGGTGCCGCCAGTCAGTCTGTCGATGCCCGCGCCACCCACCAGGATGTCGTCACCCGCGCCACCGTTGATGGTGTCGTTGCCGGCCCCGCCATAGAAAATCTCATTGGCGCTGCTGCCCACCAGGGTGTCGTTGCCGGGCGTGCCTTGTACGGTGGTCACCGGTACCGTGGCACTGACATAGCTGCCGTCGCCGTAGACCAGCGTGGCGCCCTTGCTGGTGTGACTGATGGTGTTGGCGATGATCGCATTGCGGTCGGTGCCGTCTTCATTGCGTTCGGCAACACCGTAGGTCGACAGGTCGCTGCCGCTGATGATGTTGCCCTGGATAAGGTTATCGCTGCCGTTGAAGTAGCGACCGGACACGCCCAGGGTGTCGTCGTAGGACTGGATGATGATTTCCGGTACCGGATTGCCCAGGGAGTTGTTGTTGAGGGTGTTGTCGATGACTTCCACGTGGTTGCTGCCGTAGATGCGAATCCCGGCGCTGGCGTTGTCGTGGATGTCGACGCCGCTGACGGTGACGTCGCTGGACAGCTTGATCAGTATTCCTTCACCGCCGTTGCCATACACCTCACCGCCGGTGATGGTGATGTTGCTGGGAGAGGGGATGTCCTCGCTGCCGCGCTGCACCACGATGCCGTTGCCGCCGTTGTTGTAGGCAACGTTATTGGTGAGGGTGAAGTCGTGGGTGCTGGTGACAACGTTGAAGCCGTGGCGGTCGTTGTCATAGGCGACGTTGTTTTCAAAGGTGCTGTCGCTGAGGAAGTCAGCAACGAAACCGTCCAGGCCGTTGCCGTGGGACACGCTGTTCTTGATGACCATGTTGACGGTCTGCTCGTGGGGGTCGAAGCCGTACCCGGAGCAATCCTTGATCTCGACGCTGTCGAGGGTGACGTTGGAGTCGTAGCCTTCTTCGCCGGGAATGTAGCCGTTGAACCAGCCGTCGATCTTGCCTGTGGTGTTGTCGCGGTTGCCGTCGATGGTGAGGTGGCTGACGCCGAAATCATGGGTTTCTTCACCGTAGGCCGAGCGGATGATGCCGGTGATCTTGGTGTCGGAGCCGTCGGCCACCTTGACGGTGGTTTCGCCCATGCCGTCGCCGTACAAATAGACGTTGCTCTTGAGCATCAGGCAGCCGTCGGAGGGTTCCTCGCCGGCCGAAACGATGTAGGTCCCGGTCGGCATGTACACCTGCCCGCCGCCTGCGGCAGCCGCCGCATCAATGGCACTTTGTATCGCCGCCGTGTCGTCGGTGATGCCATCTCCTTTGGCGCCAAAATTTTGTACGTTGAAAATCATGAGCTTATCTCCGTATCGGGCTGGAACCACGGTAGAAGCCAATATTCCATCGGCGGCCACCGTGTTATGACCCGCAGGAGCGCGAAAGTTGTGACCGCATATCGGCAAAGCGTCAAAAAAAAGAACTAGCTGATCAGCGGTAGGAACGGTTTCAGGAAAAGGTAACGTTCTGTTGACGCTTTTGGGTCCGCGCAACCCTTGTGGGAGCGAGCCTGCTCGCGATAGCGGTTTGTCAGTCGATGGGATGCAAGCTGAACCGACGCTATCGCGAGCAGGCTCGCTCCCACAGATGCGGTATCGGGTTTCGGGTTTCCTTGATTGGCATCAACCCCCAATCCGACGCCACGGGATAATCTCGAATAAACCATCGCCCGATGATCAAGGGCGACCGAGGCGTCCATGAGTTACCCGCTGTTTCTGACCTTGCACCTGTTTGCCGCGCTGGTTTTCATTGGCACGGTGTTCTTTGAGGTGTTGTTCCTGGAGAGCATCCGCAAACAGCTGCCCGCCAAAGTCATGGTGCTGGTGGAGCAGGGCATCAGCCGGCGCGCCCGACAGTTGATGCCCTGGGTGTTGCTGACGCTGTTCGGTGCCGGCGCTGCCATGGTCTGGTTGCGCTATTGGCCGGTGCTATCGGCGCCGCTGGCGTCCTCGTTCGGCTTGCTGCTGGGGCTCAAGATTGTGTTGGCGGGCAGTGTGCTGGGGCATTTTCTGTGGGCCATGTGGCTGTTCAGAAGCGGGCGCATGAATACCCGTTACGTGCGGATCATCCATACCAGTGTGTTTATCCATCTGGTGGCGATCGTGCTGTTGGCCAAGGGTATGTTTTACCTGACCTGGTGAGCCGTTGCGGCCGGTATCCAAGGCGCTTGATACAGGTCAAGGCGCCCCACCAGGTTAAGTCCGACACTGTGCCTGCGCAGCCACTCGGAGATTGTCATGTTCGACCTGTTCCACACCCTCGGCGATAGCCCCCCGCAGCGTATCCCGGCGGTGGCTGATGTCGATTGCCCGGTCGGTACGCGTAAATTCCATACGGGCATTGGCTCGCTGGATTTGCTCCGGGAGTTGCGCGACAGCCGCCATAAACGGCGGCCGCTGTCCCTGGCGGTGCATCTGCCTTCGCGTTTGCGTTTGTCATCGTGTTCGCCCCTGGCGAGCGTGTGTCGGTGTGGCGAGATCGAGGGCTACCTGCAACACCTGACCTATGAAATCGGCCTGGTCGGTTGTCACTTGGGCACAGGACGTCGGGTCGAGGCGTTTTGCCTGACCGGCGGCACGCCGGTGATCGCCCATTTGCAGCGGCTGATGGATGACCTGCGCAAGCGTTTCGAGTTCGGTGAATACGACAGCGCCGAACACAGCATCGAGGTCGACCTGCATCACACCGACTGGTCCACCATGGGGCTGATTCGCGACCAGGGGTTCACCCATGTGAGCATCGGTGTGCCGGACATTGGCCTGGACAGCGATTTATCCGTTGATTGCTATCAGAACCCCGCACCGATTCATTCGCTGATCGATGCCGCGAGAACCTTTGGCTTCCGCTCCATCAACATCGACCTCGGTTATGGTCATGCCTGGCAAACGCCCCATAGCTTCGCGCGCAAACTGGCCACGCTGATCGAGCTGGAGCCAGACCGACTGCACGTGTTCGACTACGCCCATGCGCCATATCGCTATCGTTCGAAAAAACACCAGCAGGCGGGAGCCTTCAGCAGCCAGGCCGATACAGACACCATGCGCCGGATCTGCTGTGAGCAACTGACCGGGGCGGGGTATCACTACATCGGGCTGGGGCAGTTCGTCAGGGCAGACGATGACCTGGCCGTCGCCCAAGAGCACGGGCGCCTGCATCGCAATTGCCAGGGTTTCACCCGGCGCGGTTGCTGTGACCACTTGGGTTTCGGTCTGGCGGCCATCACCCAGATCGAACACTTGTACGTGCAGAACACCGATGACCTGCTTGAGTACTGCCAGCAACTGGACGCCGGGCAGTTGCCGGTGTCGCGCGGCTGGCGCTGTGAAGCGCAGGACCTGCTCAGGGCCGCAGTGACCGAGCAACTTGCCTGCGATCTGGAGCTGGATATCCCGGCCATCGAAGCGCGTTTCGGGCTGGTGTTGCGCGACTATTTCGCGTCCATCTGGCCGCAGCTGGAGGCGTTGCGCAGCCAGGGTTTGATCGAATTGACCAGCCGTTTTATCGGCATCTTGCCCGCCGGGCGCCTGAGTGTGGATGCGATCTGCAATCTGTTTGATCCAGCTCCCGACGACGCAGGCATTTTGACCGGCCCCTTTGACAGGTTGACCCCATCATGAATGCTGTATCCGCTTTCAATCGCGCCCTGGTCGAGAAGTACGACCGTCCGGGACCGCGCTACACCTCCTATCCGACCGCCCCGCAGTTTCATCAGGCCTTTGCCATGGATGAGTACCGCCAGGCCGCCGAGCTGAGCAACCAGGCGCCGGTACCCAAGCCGCTGTCGGTCTACATCCATATTCCGTTCTGCCAGAGCCTTTGCTACTACTGCGCGTGCAACAAGATTATTACCCGCAAGACTCATCGCGCCGCTGAATACCTGACTTACCTCAAGCGTGAGATCGGCCTGCAGGCGGCGTTGTTCGACCGCTCGCGCAAACTGACGCAACTGCACCTGGGCGGTGGCACACCGACCTATCTGACCCATGAGCAACTGGCCGAGCTGATGGAGTGTCTGCATCAGTCGTTCGACATGGACGACAGTGACGCCCATGAGTTTTCCATCGAGGTCGATCCGCGGACCATCGGCGCGCAACAGATCCAGGGGCTGCGCCAACTGGGGTTCAATCGCCTGAGCTTCGGCGTCCAGGATTTCGATGCCCAGGTGCAGGCCGCGGTCAATCGGGTGCAGAGCGAGGCCCAGGTGGTCGAGTTGGTGGAGGCTGCCCGTTTGGCGCGTTTCAAGTCGGTCAGCGTCGATTTGATTTACGGTCTGCCGCTGCAAACCATCGCCAGTTTCGATGTGACCCTGAGCAAGATCATCGCCCTGCGTCCCGACCGGATCGCCGCCTACAGCTATGCGCATCTGCCGCAACGGGTGCGGGCGCAACGGATGATCCGGCCCGAAGACATGCCGCCGCCGGAGCGCAAGCTGGAGTTGCTGGAGTTGACCATCAATCGTCTGACCGAAGCCGGTTATGTCTACATCGGCATGGACCATTTCGCCTTGCCGGACGACGAGTTGGTGCGCGCTCGGGCCCAGGGCTCGCTGCAACGTAACTTCCAGGGCTATTCCACCCATGCCGATTGCGATTTGATCGGCCTGGGCGTGTCTTCGATCGGGAAGGTCGGTGACAGCTATGGTCAGAACGTCAAGGAGCTTTCCCAGTACTACGCTCGCCTGGATCAAGGCCTGCTGCCGGTGCAGCGGGGCTATCGCCTGAGCGACGATGATCGGTTGCGCCGCGAGGTCATCAGCGAGTTGATGTGCCATGGGCGGATCGATTTCAACCAGATTCAGATCAGTCACGGTGTGGGTTTCAACGAGTACTTTGCCGATGCCCTGGTCCGGCTTGAGGAACTGGTGCGCGACGGCCTGCTGGAGATCCACCCCGACTCGCTGGTGCTGCTGCCCCAGGGCCAATTGATGATGCGCAACGTGGCCATGGCGTTCGATGCGTATCTGGAGACAGGTCAGGCGGTTCAGTATTCGCGTACGGTTTGACGTTATGACGAGCGCTGGCTGTTCCCGCCGGGCTGCGCGGCTGCGCAGCCAGCGGGGATAAATCCCCTCGCCACAGTGATTGCCCTTCAACCGTCGGGCTGTAGCACCCTGCGCAGAAACACCGCCGTTCGGCTCTCTCGACACTCGGCCACCTGCGCCGGAGGCCCGCATACCACGACTTTTCCGCCCTGGTTCCCAGCGCCCGGGCCGATGTCGATGACCCAATCACTCTGCGCCACCACGCGCATGTCATGTTCCACCACCACCACGCTGTGGCCTTCATCCACCAGGCGATTCAATTGCACCAGCAAGCGATCCACGTCCTGGGGATGCAAGCCGTTGGTTGGCTCATCCAGCACGTACAAAGTGGCGCCCCGGGCTTTGCGCTGCAGCTCGGTTGCCAGTTTGATGCGCTGGGCCTCGCCGCCGGACAGTTCCGTGGCCGGTTGGCCCAGGCGCAGATAACCCAGCCCGATATCCTGCAGCACTTTCAGTGAGCGCTTCGCCGACGCCTGCTCGGCAAACACCTCAAGTGCCTGGTTCACGGTCAGTTGCAACACCTGAGCGATGTTCAGCCCCTGCCAGTTCACTTCAAGGGTCTGGGGGTTGTAGCGATCCCCGTGGCACGTGGGGCAGGGCGCATACACGCTGGGCATGAACAGCAGCTCGACGCTGACGAAACCCTCGCCCTCGCAGGTTTCGCAACGGCCTTTGGCGACGTTGAAGGAGAACTGTCCGGCATCGAAACCCAGTTCCTGCGCCTGGGGCGTGGCGGCGAACAATTTACGTACGTGATCGAACAGCCCGGTGTAAGTGGCGAGGTTGGAGCGCGGGGTGCGGCCGATGGGTTTCTGGTCCACCTGGACCAGCCGCTTGACCGCCTCGAGCCCGGCTGTAACGTGCCCGCCGCTGGTTTGCAGCGGTTCATCTTCCAGGCTGTGTTCGTCGGCTTCGGCGTTGTGGCTGGCCTGGCCCAGATGGCTGCCCACCAGGTCCAGCAGGGCCTGGCTGACGAGGCTGGATTTCCCCGAACCGGAAATGCCGGTCACGGCGCTGAAGCAACCCAGGGGAAAGGCGGCGCTGAGGTTGTCGAGATTGTTGCGGGTGATGCCTTCCAGGCGCAACCAGTGCTTGGGTGTTCGAGGCATACGCCCAGCAGCGGTGTCTTGGGCAAACAGGTAGGCGCGAGTGCGTGACTCAGGCACCTGACTGAGGCCCGCCGGCGGGCCGCTGTAGAGGATCTTTCCGCCTTGTTCGCCTGCATCGGGCCCCACGTCAATGAGCCAGTCGGCGCGGCGCATGGTGTCCAGGTCGTGTTCGACCACAAATACGGAGTTACCCGAAGCCTTGAGGCGTTGCAGGGCCTGGAACAGCGCTTCGCTGTCGGCCGGGTGCAGGCCGGCGGAGGGTTCGTCCAGCACATAGATCACCCCGAACAACTGGGAGTTGAGCTGGGTTGCCAGGCGCAGGCGTTGCAGCTCGCCGGACGACAGCGTCGGCGTGCTGCGCTCCAGGGCCAGGTAGCCGAGGCCCAGGTCGATCAGGGTGACGATGCGCTCCAGCAATTCAGTGGCGATGCGTTGCGCGGCCAGGCGTTTTTCCAGGGAAAGATTGTGGGTGTGGCGCGCATCAGGCCCGCCGGCGTGGGGATTTTCGCCCCGGGCCGCGCGTTGCTCGCGGGCCTCGCGGGTTTGCTGGTGGGTCAGGGTTGTTCCCGGTTCCTCGGCTTGCGCCAGATAATCGGGGGCGGCAACGCCCTTGAGCACCTCGGCCAGTTCCAGCAACGGCAGGTGGGACAGTTCGGCGATATCCAGACCGGCAAAAGTCACCGTCAGTGCCTGGCGCTTGAGGCGTTTACCCTCGCACACCGGGCAAGGGCTGGCGCGCATGTATTGCGCCACGCGTTTGCGCATCTGAGCGCTTTGGGAGTGCATGAACGTGTGCAACAGGTAGCGTCGGACGCCGCTGAACGTGCCCTGATAGCTGGGCTCGAGTTTGCGCTTGAGGGCGGCGCGGGTCTGGGCTGGGGTGAGCCCGGCGTACACCGGGACGGTGGGGGTTTCTTCAGTGAATAGAATCCAGTCACGCTGCTTTTTCGGCAGGTCGCGCCAAGGAACGTCGACGTCATAACCCAGGGTTACCAGAATGTCCCGCAGGTTCTGGCCTTGCCAGGCCATGGGCCAGGCCGCTACGGCGCGCTCGCGGATGGTCAGCGAAGGGTCCGGCACCATGGACGCTTCGGTCACTTCATAGATCCGACCCAGGCCATGGCATTGCTGGCAGGCGCCCTGTGGGGTGTTGGGCGAGAAATCCTCGGCGTAGAGCATGGGTTGGTCGGCCGGGTAGCTACCGGCCCGGGAGTAGAGCATGCGGATCAGGCTCGACAACGTGGTGACGCTACCCACCGAGGATCGTGCGCTGGGCGTGCCGCGTTGTTGCTGCAAGGCCACCGCCGGCGGCAGGCCTTCGATGCTGTCCACGTCCGGCACTCCCACCTGATCGATCAGGCGCCGGGCATAAGGCGCAACCGACTCGAAGTAACGGCGCTGGGCTTCGGCATAAAGCGTGGAAAAGGCCAGCGATGACTTGCCCGACCCCGACACGCCGGTGAATACCACCAGGGCATCGCGGGGGATGTCGACATCGACATTCTTGAGGTTGTGTTCCCGAGCACCCCGCACCCGGACGAAGCCGGTGTTTTCAGACGGGGAAGCGAAGCGTTGGGGCATGGAGCGTTCCTTTGGTGTGGCGGGGCAAATTCTTGCAAGTTGATTTCAATCAAGGGCGGGGCAGGGGGGCGCCCCCTACCATCAGCGCCAAGATCCTGTCTTCAAGACCTGGCGTCCATGACCCCTCCTTTTGCAACGTTGCCCCCGTCCCGATTCTGGCTGTATGGCCTGTGCGTTCTACTGCTTTTGCTCGCGGGCCTCGCCCAGGCCAAAGACTACGGTGATATCCAGCAACAGCGCATCCACCATGTTCTGAGCCAGACCGACTCAATCTCCGAGTCCGAAGGTCCTTACAAAGTTCGCAAACTGTCCGCTGCCGGCAAGGTCGTGGGCTATGTGTTCCAGAGCTTGGATGTGGTGGACATTCCCGCTTACTCGGGCAAACCCATCAACGTCCAGGTGATCCTTGATCCGACCGGTGTGATCCTCGACGCTTTTGTGCTTGAGCACCACGAACCGATTCTACTGATCGGGATTGCCGAAGAAAAACTCCACGCGTTCAGTGCCCGCTACAGCGGCATCCAGGTCAATCAACGGGTGGTGGTGGGGCATTCCAGCGACCCGAACGCGGTGACGGTGGATGCAATTGCCGGCGCCACTGTGACGGCGATGGTGGTCAATGAAGTCATCATGCGCGCCGCTCACGATGTCGCGGTTTCCCTGGAGCTGGTCAAGGGGGACGCGGGGTTGGCAGTGGCGCCGGCACGCGTGCGCGATGACCTCTACGAGCCCGCCGACTGGAAAACCTTGACCGGCAACGGCGCGGTGCGTCGCCTGCACCTGACGCGCGGCCAGGCCGATGCTTCCTTCAAGGGGACCGAGGCCGAGGGCGTCGAAGCCGCCAGCGCCGAACAAGCGGACGACACGTTCATTGACCTGTACGTCACTCACCTGAACCCGCCCACCATCGGCCGCAACCTACTGGGCGAGGCGCAATACCGCAGGTTGATGGCCGAGCTCAAACCCGGCGAGCAGGCCATCGCGGTGATGGGCAGCGGGCGCTATTCCTTCAAGGGTTCGGGGTATGTGCGCGGCGGCATTTTCGATCGCGTGCAGGTGCGCCAGTTCGGCGACGCCATCAGCTTTCGCGACCTGGACTTCCAGCGCCTGGACGACGTGGCGGCCGCGGACATGCCTGAGTTCGACGAAATGGCGGTGTTCATCGTCCGTGCCTCCCACCGTTTCGATCCGGGCTCGCCCTGGAGCCTGGAACTGCTGGTGCGTCGCCAGACCGGTCCTGTCAGCGGCATCTTCAGCAGTTTCGAGCTCGGTTATCAATTGCCCGAGCCGTATCTGGAACGGCCATTGCCGACCGCTGAACAACTGGCGGCGGCTGAAGAAGCCAGCCGGCCGATGTGGCTGACCCTCTGGTACCAAAAAAGCGTCGAGATCACGGTACTTGGGGTGGCCCTGTTGGTGCTCACGGCGATCCTGTTCCTGCAAGATGCGCTGGCCCGACGGCCGAAACTGTTGCACTGGGTCCGCCGTGGCTACCTGATGTTCACTGTGGTGTTCCTCGGTGGGTATGCCTTGGCACAGTTATCGGTGGTCAATGTACTGACCTTTGTGCATGCGCTGTTCGAAGATTTCCGCTGGGAACTGTTCCTCACCGATCCGCTGATTTTCATCCTCTGGGTGTTCACCGCCGCCAGCATTCTGTTGTGGGGGCGCGGGGTGTTCTGCGGGTGGTTGTGTCCGTTCGGTGCGATGCAGGAGTTGCTCAACGAGCTGGCGCGCAAGTTGAAAGTGCCACAGTACGAGCTGCCGTTCGCCGCCCACGAGCGACTCTGGGCTATCAAATACATCATTTTGCTGGTGCTGTTCGGCGTCTCGCTGGAGTCAATGTCCAGCGCCGAGCGGTTGGCCGAAGTGGAACCCTTCAAGACCGCCATCACCCTCAGGTTCGACCGTCAGTGGTGGTTCGTCGCCTACGCAGCGGGCCTGCTGGTGATCAACCTGTTCACCCGCAAAGTCTATTGCCGCTACATCTGCCCGCTGGGGGCCGCCCTGGCGATGCCGACCCGGCTGCGGCTGTTCGATTGGCTCAAGCGCCGCAAGGAATGCGGCAACCCCTGCCAGCTGTGCGCCAAGGAATGCGAGATCCAGGCGATTCACCCCGATGGCCGGATCAACGCCAACGAATGTCACTACTGCCTCGATTGCCAGATGACCTGGCACAACGAAAACAAATGCCCGCCGCTGATCAATAAACGCAAAAAGCGCGGCAAGGCTGCCGTGACCGATCCTCAGTTGATTGCCGTGGTGCAGGTGAACCCGGCGCCTTGAGGTTGCCAATGGCCTGTCCCTTGACCCTTTCATTTTTCATGGAGCACACAGCATGAGCGATAAAAAAACCGAAACCAGCGGCACGGTCGAAGCGCCCAAGGGCGTCAGTCGTCGGGGTTTCCTCGGCACCAGCGCGGTGACTGGCGCGGTGCTGGCCGGCGCCACGGCGTTGGGGGGCGCGGTGTTCACCCGTGAGTCCTGGGCTGCCGCGGCCAAGGAAGCCAAATCCAAAGTCCACGTCGGCCCCGGCGAGCTGGACGACTATTACGGTTTCTGGAGTGGTGGCCATCAGGGCGAAGTGAGGGTGTTGGGCGTGCCGTCCATGCGCGAGCTGATGCGTATTCCGGTGTTCAACGTCGACTCGGCCACCGGTTGGGGCCTGACCAACGAAAGCAAGCGCATCCTGGGTGACAGCGCCAAGTACCAGAACGGCGACTGCCATCACCCGCACATTTCCATGACCGACGGCAAATACGACGGCAAATACCTGTTCATCAACGACAAGGCCAATTCCCGGGTCGCGCGCATTCGCCTGGACATCATGAAGTGCGACAAGATTCTCACCGTGCCCAACGTGCAAGCCATCCATGGCCTGCGCCTGCAAAAGGTGCCGTACACCAAGTACGTGTTCGCCAACGCCGAATTCGTGATCCCGCACCCCAATGACGGCCGCACTTTCGACCTGCAAGACAAGAACAGCTACACGATGTTCAACGCCATTGATGCCGAGAAAATGGAGATGGCCTTCCAGGTGATCGTCGATGGCAACCTGGACAACTCCGACGCCGACTACACCGGCAAGTACGCCGCCAGCACCTGCTACAACTCCGAGAAGGCCTACGACCTGGGCGGTATGATGCGCAACGAGCGCGACTGGGTGGTGGTGTTCAACATCCCGCGCATCGAAGCGGCGATCAAGGCCGGCAAGTTCATCACCCTGGACGGCTCCAAGGTGCCGGTGGTCGATGGCCGTAAAACCGATGGCAAGGACAGCGCGTTCACCCGCTACATTCCGGTGCCGAAGAACCCTCACGGGCTCAATACCTCCTCCGATGGCAAATACTTCATCGCCAACGGCAAGCTGTCGCCTACCGTCTCGATGATCGCCATCGACCGGCTGGATGACCTGTTCGACGACCGCTACAAAGACCCTCGCGAGGTGATCGTCGCAGAGCCGGAGTTGGGCCTGGGGCCGTTGCATACCACCTTCGACGGGCGCGGCAACGCCTACACCACCTTGTTCATCGACAGTCAGGTGGTCAAATGGAACATGGACGAGGCCATCCGCGCCTACAAGGGCGAGAAGGTCAACTACATCAAACAGAAACTCGACGTGCAGTACCAACCCGGCCACAACCACGCGTCCCTGACCGAAACCAGTGAGGCGGACGGTAAATGGTTGGTGGTCCTGTGCAAATTCTCCAAGGACCGCTTCCTGCCCACCGGTCCGCTGCACCCGGAGAACGACCAACTGATCGACATTTCCGGCGACGAGATGAAGCTGGTACACGACGGCCCGGCTTTCGCCGAACCCCACGACTGCATTCTCGCCCGGCGTGACCAGATCAAGACCCAGAAAATCTGGAGCCGCACCGATCCGTACTTTGCCGAAACCGTGGCCTTGGCCAAGAAGGACGGCATAAACCTGGAGACCGACAACAAGGTGATCCGCGACGGCAACAAGGTGCGGGTGTACATGACCTCGATGGCGCCGGCCTATGGCCTGACAGAGTTTACCGTCAAGCAAGGCAACGAGGTGACGGTGACGATCACCAACATTGACCAGATCGAAGACGTCTCCCACGGCTTTGTCATGACCAACCACGGCGTGAGCATGGAGATCAGCCCGCAACAGACCTCGTCCATCACCTTCATCGCCGACAAGGCCGGTTTGCATTGGTACTACTGCAGCTGGTTCTGCCACGCCCTGCACATGGAAATGGTCGGACGCATGCTGGTTGAGAAGGCCTGAGCAGGTTCATCGAGGAGGCAGGTTCAATGACCGGCAACCAGCAACAGCCCGCGGGCTACGCTCGCGCACCGGTCATTGCCCTGGCGCTCCTGCTCCTTTCGGGCGGTGCGCTTGCAGCGCCGCAGCCGATCACCGACCTGCCGTTGCAGGCCGACGGTGAACGGCAATGGCGCCTGCCCGCGGGGCAGTACCGGGGGTCGTTCAGCATTGACCAGCCGATGACCCTGACGTGTGCGCCGGATGCGGTATTCCAGGGGCAGGGCCAGGGCAATGCCTTGATCATTCGCGCGCCCAACGTGCAGATCCAGGGTTGCACCTTCCTGGACTGGGGGCATGACCTCACGGCCATGAATGCTGCGGTGTTCATCCAGCCTGGCGCCCAGGGGGCCGTGGTGCGTGCCAACCGCATGCAGGGCCCGGGTTTCGGTATCTGGGTCGATGGCACGCGGGATGTCAGTCTGATCGATAACCGCATCCAGGGCGATCCCGGGCTGCGCTCCCAGGACCGGGGTAACGGCATCCACTTGTACGCGGTACACGGTGCCCGGGTGATCGGCAACCAGGTCCGCGAGACTCGCGACGGCATCTACATCGATACCTCCAACGGCAACCTGATCGAAGGCAACCTCCTGGAGGATCTGCGCTATGGCGTGCATTACATGTTCGCTAACGATAACCGCCTGTTGGGCAATATCACCCGGCGCACCCGCACCGGTTATGCCTTGATGCAAAGCCGTCAACTGACGGTCATCGGCAACCGCTCCGAACAGGATCAGAACTACGGGATCCTGATGAACTACATCACCTATTCCACTCTGCGCGACAACGTGGTTACCGATGTTCGCGACGGGTCCACCGGCGACACCATGATCAGCGGTGCCGAGGGCAAGGCCCTGTTTATTTACAACTCATTGTTCAACCGCATCGAAGGCAATCATTTCGAGCGCAGCGCGGTGGGCATCCACCTGACCGCCGGCTCGGAGGACAACCGCATCACCGGCAACGTTTTCGCCGGCAACCCGCGCCAGGTCAAATACGTGGCCACGCGGCTGCAGGAATGGTCGGTGGACGGGCGCGGCAATTACTGGAGTGACTACCTCGGCTGGGATCGCAACGGCGACGGGCTCGGGGACGTGGCCTATGAGCCCAACGACAACGTCGATCGCCTGCTGTGGCTGTACCCCCAGGTTCGGCTGTTGATGAACAGTCCGGGTATCGAGCTGCTGCGCTGGGTGCAGCGGGCGTTCCCGGTGATGAAATCCCCTGGGGTGATGGACAGCCATCCATTGATGGAGGCGCCGCGCCAACCCCCGCCACGCAACAGTGCTCAGGAGGACGTGTCTTGAACGTCGTCGAGATTGAAGGCGTCAGTCAGCGCTATGGCGATGTCGCCGTGTTGCACGGGCTGAACCTGGACCTGGCCCAGGGCGAAGTGCTCGGCCTGTTCGGGCATAACGGTGCGGGCAAGACCACGACCATGAAGCTGATACTCGGCCTGCTCCGGGCCAGTGAGGGTCAGGTGCGGGTATTTGGCCGGGCGCCCAGTGATCCGGGCGTGCGGCGAATGCTCGGTTACCTGCCGGAAAACGTGATGTTTTACCCGCAGTTGAGCGGGCTGGAAACCTTGCGCCATTTCGCCCGGCTCAAGGGCGCGGCTCCAGAACAGGTCGAGCGCTTGCTGGAGGAGGTTGGGCTGGCGGAAGCGGCCAGCCGGCGGGTGCGCACGTACTCCAAGGGCATGCGCCAACGTCTGGGGCTGGCCCAGGCCTTGCTCGGCCAGCCGCGGCTGCTGTTGCTGGACGAACCCACTGTTGGCCTGGACCCCATCGCCACCCAGGACCTCTATCAACTGCTCGATCGCCTGCGCTGGCAGGGCACCAGCATCATTCTTTGTTCCCATGTCTTGCCGGGTGTGGAAGCGCACATCAATCGCGCCGCGATTCTCACCCAAGGGCGTTTGTTGGCCCTGGGCAGCCTGGCGCGCTTGCGCGAAGACGCGGGGCTGCCGACGTTGATCCGCGCCTCGGGCCTGTCACGGGCCGACTGGCTTCGCCAGCATTGGCGCAGCGAAGGGCACGCCACTCAAGGTTGGGGCGCGCAAGGGCTGCAAGTGTCCGCACCCGATGGCAGCAAACTTAAATTGCTGCGCCAGCTACTGGCCCAGGATGACCCGGCGGATGTCGAGATCAAACCGCCGTCCCTGGAAGATTTGTACCGCCATTACATGGTTCGCGCGGCGCTTGAGGAGACTGGCTCATGAATCCGATCTGGAACATGGCCCGCAAGGAGTTCAGTGACGGCTTGCGCAACCGCTGGTTGTTGGCGATCAGCCTGTTGTTCGCGGTGCTGGCCATCGGCATCGCCTGGCTTGGCGCGGCAGCGTCCGGCCAGTTGGGTTTTACCTCGGTGCCGGCGACGGTGGCGAGCCTGGCCAGCCTGGCAACGTTCCTGATGCCGTTGATCGCGTTGCTGCTGGCCTATGACGCGATTGTCGGCGAGGACGAGAGCGGCACCTTGCTGCTGTTGCTGACGTATCCGTTGGGGCGCGGCCAGTTGCTGCTGGGCAAGTTTGTCGGTCACGGTCTGATCCTGGCCCTGGCGACCCTGATTGGCTTCGGCTGCGCGATGGTCGCCATTGCCCTGCTGGTGGACGATATCGAGCTGAGTCTGCTGCTCTGGGCGTTTGGCCGCTTCATCGTGTCCAGCACGCTGCTGGGGTGGGTTTTCCTCGGGCTTGCTTATGTGCTGAGCAGTCTGTCGGCGGAAAAATCCACCGCCGCCGGCCTGGCGCTGGGGGTGTGGTTTTTCTTTGTGCTGGTGTTTGACCTGGCGTTGCTGGCGTTGCTGGTGCTGAGTGAAGGCCGCTTCAGCCCGGATCTGCTGCCCTGGCTGCTGCTGTTCAATCCCACCGATGTGTATCGGTTGATCAACCTGTCGGGGTTCGACCCCGGTTCCAGCGGCGCGGCGGTGCTGACCCTGGGCAGCGACCTGCCGGTGCCCGGACCTTGGCTCTGGCTGTGCCTGTGGTTGTGGATGGCTGTGCCGTTGTGGCTGGCCTATCGGTTATTCAATCGCCGCTGCCCGTGATTTCTTACGTTGATAGAGGGAGCCTGTAACGATGAACAGGGTGTATGTGAAGACGGGCCGATGGCTGGCCGGGGTGTTGATGTGCCTGGCGCTGGTGGCATGCGGCAAGACTGAGTCGCCACCGGCCTCTAAGGCGACGCTGGCGTTCCATCCCAGTGATGAATGTCACGTGTGTGGCATGGTGATCACGGATTTTCCCGGACCCAAGGGGGCGGCGGTTGCAGCCGGCGGCGTGAAGAAGTTCTGCTCGCCGGCAGAAATGCTCGGTTGGTGGCTGCAGCCGGAGAACCATCGGGCTGACGTCCAGCTGTACGTCCACGACATGGGCCGCAGTCACTGGAACACCCCGGATGATGAACATTTGATCGACGCGCGGAGTGCGTACTTCGTGCTCGGCTCGGGACTCAAAGGCGCTATGGGTGTGGTCCTGGCTTCCTTCTCCGACGCCCAGGCGGCAGAAAAACTCGCCCGCGATACCGGCGGCCGAGTGCTGCGTCTGGAAGACATTGATCAGAAGCTGCTAGGACAGGCTACCGCCATGTCGCCGATGAGTCATTGAACCAGCAGCCTGCTCCCGCTGAGGCGCGCAGGCGCCGCGTAGAAACCGCGCAGGAGCTGCGTAGGAGCTGCGTAGGAGCTGACGAGTGCAACGAGGCTGCGATCTTTCCCCAGCCACTTGAATCTCAAGCGAAAGATCAAAAGATCAAAAGATCAAAAGATCGCAGCCTTCGCCAGCTCCTACAGGACCGAGCGGGGGCAGGTGTGCTGGCTCAGTGAGACGTGCCCTCGGCGAACTCGATCTTGTTGCCCACGTTGTATTTGCCCGAAGGCTTGTTCATGGGCAGGCGTTTGATTTCCTTGAGGGTGTTGCTGTCGTAGACGATCAGCGCGCCGTCGGTGTCCCAGATGCTCAACAGCAGGTAACGGCCGTCATGGGTGAATTCGACGTGGGCGGCGGTTTTGCCGGGCATGGGGCGCAAGGTGTGAGCGATTTCCAGGGTCTGTTTGTCGATCAGGTGGATGGCATCGTTGCCGGGAGCGAAGAACACGTCGGTCCAGGCATAGCGCGAATTGGCGTGGCTGCGCAGGAAGAAACCCGGCCCGAGGGTAGGGATCTGCCGGATGACTTGCCAGGTGCCGATATCGATCACCGACACCAGGCCTTTACTGATATTGGGTGTCGCGAACACCCAGCGGCCATCGCGCTTCCAATAGGTGCCCGAACCCAGGTGCGGCATGCCCGGCAAGCTGATGTCGGTGACCACCCGGCCACTGTCGAGGTCGATCACCTGGCCACCCTGGGCCTTGCGCGAGGTGGCGAGCAACTGGCGGTAGTCGGGGGAGAAGGAAAAGTCATCCAGATGATCCTGGACCTCGATGCGCCTGGGCACGAAGTCCGGGTTCGGACCGGTAGACAGTTCCCAAACCTCGTTCACATCCTTCAGTGCGACGATGAAGCTGTTGCGCGGCGCAGCGGTATAGACCGCGCTGACCCGGGAGGCCTGACCATCACTGCCCAGCGTCGCGATCGTCTTGACCAGTGACAAGTCCCGGGCATCCAGCACCGCCAGGTTGCCAGGCAGCGAGTTGCCCACCAGCACCCAGCGACCGTCCTTGCTCACCGCCAGGTTGCGGGTATTGAGTCCGGCCCGCACTTCGGCGATCAGCTTGAGGTTGTGCAGGTCATACAGGCTGATCCAGCCATCGCGCGACGCCAGGTAGACAAAACGTCCGTCCGGGGAAAACTTGGGTCCGCCGTGTACGGCAAAGTGCGAGGCGAAGCGCGCGAGCACTTCGAAGCGATCACCGTCGACCACCGCGACGTGATGATCGCCGGCTTCCACCACCACGAACAGGTTCAGCGGGTCGGCCCGGTGTTGCGGTTGGTTGGGCAAGGTGGCGACGTCCACCAGCACACGATGGCTTTGGCGAATATCCGCTTCATTCCAGTTTGGTGCGACGCTGGGCGGGCGCTGGAGATACAGCGCCAGGGCGTCGATTTGCGCAGGTTCCAGCAGCGCACCGAAGGCCGCCATCTGACTGGCGGGGCGGCCGTTCTCAATCACCTGGCGGATTTCGCCGGGTTTGATCCGGCCCAGGCTCTGGGGCAGCAGCGCAGGCCCGGCGCCGCCGATGCGGTTCACGCCGTGACATTGTTGGCAGAGCTGCTGGTAATTGCGCTCGGCCTGCTCCAGGTCGGCGCCGGCGGTAACGGCGCCATGGCTTGCACCGATCCACAGCATGGCCACCCAGCAGCGCCTCATAGCGCCACCTTCAAAGCCTGGGGGAGGGGATGAACGCGCGCCGGATGCTGCAACGGCTGCTGGGCAAACAAGCCGACCACTTTGCCGATCACCGTCAATGTTGGCAGACCTTCGACGCAATCACGTGCCATGGCCGGCAGTTGTTGCAGGGTGCCGCGAAGCACTTGCTGGTCGGGGCGAGTGCCGTTGCTGATCAACGCCGCCGGAGTATCCGCGGCCAAACCTGCCGCCATCAACCGCGCAGCAATGGTGCCCAGGTTCGACAAGCCCATGTAAAACACCAGGGTCTGGCTGTCATCCGCCAGGCTTTGCCACGGCAGGCTCAAATCACCTTCGCGTTGCAAGTGGCCGGTGATGAAACGGCAGGAATTGACCAGGTCACGATGGGTCAGCGGAATGCCGGCGTAGGCGCTGCAACCGGACGCGGCGGTGATACCAGGCACCACCTGGCAATCGGTACCTCGCCCCAGCAAGTACTCCAGCTCTTCGGCACCGCGACCAAAAATGAACGGGTCGCCGCCCTTGAGCCGCACAACCCGTTGGCCCTGATCAGCGAGATCGGCCAGCAGTTCGTTGATCTGCGCCTGGGGCAGGCTGTGGCAACCGGCGGCCTTGCCGACGTAATGCCGGGCGCATGTCAGCGGGATCAGTCCCAGCAGTTGCGCGCTGATCAGGCGGTCGTAGACCACCGCGTCGGCCTGCATCAACAGGCTCCAGGCGCGCAGCGTCAGCAGGCCGGGGTCACCGGGACCGGCACCCACCAGGGCGACTTCACCCGGTCTGAAGGGCGATTGCAGGGCAGCGGGCAGAACGATAGAGGCAGGCATGGGACTTCCTTGGTTCATCATCAGGTTCGCCGTCGGGTTATCGGGCACAGGGCAATGCAACGCTGGGAATCAAAGCGCTGGGGATTGCCTGCAAGCCAATTTCGTCATCGCTGAGGTGGCAGCCGGGGTCTTGGCCCCACAGGTCGCCGTCGGCCCAGGCGCGTGTGCGGGTGTTGCCGTTGCAGATGGCCAGCCAACGGCACTGTCCGCAACGGCCTCCCACGCTCCGCGGATGCTCGCGCAGTTTTTGCAGCAGGGCGTCGGGACGTTCGAGCCAGAGTGTGCGAAACGGCGTTTGGCGGACATTGCCCACCGAGTGCTGCCACCAGTAGGTGTCAGGGTGCACCTCGCCGGTGTTGTCGATGTTGGCAATGCCGCTGCCCGAGGCATTGCCGCCCCAGGCCTTGAGCATGCGCTCCAGCTCGGCGTAGTGATGGGGCAGGCGCCAGGCCACCCATTGCAGCAACAGCACCGCATCGGCGTCGTTGTTACCGCTGACGAAGTCCGTGTCGCGTCCCTGCAGGATGTCGCTCCAGGCCCGCTCGAAGATCAGGACCATGGCTTCGCGGCTCATCTGTTGCCGGGCGTCGAGCTGGCGACTGCGCTTGCCGCGGCCGCTGTAGTTGAGGTGCGACAGGTAGAATTTCTGCACGTCGTATTCAGTCATCAGATCCAGCAGTCGTGGTAACTGGGCGTGGTTCTGCTGGGTCAGGGTGGTGCGCAACCCGACCCGGATCCCTCGTTCGCGACACAAGCCGATGGCCGCCATGGAACGGGCAAAACTGCCTTTGAGCTGGCGGAAGGCGTCGTGGGTCGCTTCCAGGCCATCGATGCTGATGCCCACATAGTCGAAGTTCGCCGCCTCGATCTGCCCAATGTTGCTCGGGTCGATCAACGTGCCGTTGGTGGACAGGGCGAGGAAAAAGCCCTTGCCCCGGGCATAGGCACTGAGCTGGAACAGGTCCTCGCGCAGCAACGGCTCGCCGCCGGACAGGATCAATACCCGTACGCCCGCGTCATGCAGGTCGTCGATGACCTTGAGTGCCGCCGTCGTGTCCAGCTCATCGCGAAATACGCTGTCGGCCGAGGTGGCGTAGCAGTGTTTGCAGGTCAGGTTGCAGCGCCTGAGCAGGTTCCAGATCACCACCGGCGGCCGTGTGCTGCCCGGTGGCGCCACACGCGGCGCGGGGCATTGGCCAGCCAGGGCGCGCAGGTAGTGGCTGATCCTCAACATAAGTCGCTCCTTCGTTGTGGGAGCAAGGCTTGCCCGCGATGAAGCCGATGCAGTCCCTCAGAAACCGAGGCGGCTGTTTCGCGAGCAAAACTTGCTCCCACCGGCGACAGGCGCAAGCCGGTTTTTTTCAGGATGCGGCTGCTCACCAGCATGTCGTCAGCGCTACAGGCGTCACCCAGCAGATAGCGCAGGTGCTCACGGTAGCTGTCGATTTCCTCGCGGCTGCGGCCATGGACCATGGCAAACAGGTTGTAGGGCCAACCGGCCCGGCGCGGGCGGCGGTAGCAATGGCTGACAAAAGGCTGCGCACCCAGCAGCGCGCCCAGGCGCGGCACGTCGGCGTCGCACACATCCCAGACGGTCATGCCGTTGTGGCGATAACCCAGGCGATAGTGATTGGGCACCGCGGCGATGCGGCGGATTGCCCCTTCGGCCTGTAAACGCTTGAGCAGGTCGAGGGTCGATTCCACGCTCAGCCCCAGTTGCTCGGCCAGCCAGGCCCAGGGATCTTCGAGCAAGGGCAGGCCGTCCTGGGTCAGTTCCACCAGCCGCAGGGCCAGTGGCATTTCATCCAGACGAGGTAGCGTTTGCGGCAACGGCTCAGACTGGGAAATACAGGCCGACATGGTAGGTCTCCTCCTTGGGCAGGTTCAGCGGCTCCAGGCCGGTCAGGCGTTCGATACGCAACAAGGTGTCGCTGATCGTCTGTTCGCTGGGGCAGGCAAGCACGAACCACATGTTCCAGCTGTGCTCGCGGCGGTAGTTGTGGGCCACTTCGGGCATGGCCGCGAGCAACTCGGCGATGGTCTCGAAACGCGGTTCGGGCACCGCCAGCGCCGCCAGGGTGAAGGCACCGCCCAGGCGGTCGATGTCGAACATCGGGCCGAAGCGGGTGAGTACGCCGTCGTTGAGCAACTCGTGCAGGCGGTCGAGCAGTTCGCTGCTGCTGCTCTCCAGTTCTTCGGCCAATGCCTGCCAAGGATGGCGTACCAGAGGCAAACCCAATTGCAGGCGATTGATCAGGCGTCGGTCCAGGTCATCCATCGATCGCCACTCCGGCCGGCGTGGCGTAGCGTCCGCCACACTGCTTGAACAGGTGGGTGCTGAACAGCAACTGGTGCGGTAGATCACTCAGCAAGTGCGCCTCCAGCAGTGCCTGGACCTGGGCCTCGACACGGTCGCGCTGACGACCGTGGATCATGCAGAACAGGTTGTATTGCCACTGGGGCAAGCGTCGTGGTCGTTGATAGCAAAGGCTGATGCCGGGCGCCTGGCCGAGGCGGCGACCGACTTCGTCAACCAAGGCATCCGGCACGTCCAGCACCAGCATGGCGTTGGCGGCAAAGCCCAAGGCGCGGTGGTTGACCACCAGGCCGACGCGGCGGAACAGGCCTTGTTCATGCCAGTCTTGCATCTGGTCAAGAATCTGCTGTTCGCTGGCGTCGATCTGTTCGGCCAGGGCCTGGAAGGGACGGGGTGTCAGGGGCAAGCCGGTCTCCAGTAGACGGCGCAGTTGCAGCGACTGGTGGTCACTTAAGGTCGGGGTCATGGGGTAGCCTCCAGGGCAAAGCCCAGGTCGATGCGGTAAGCGGTCAGCATGGGCAGGTCCAGCGGCGTGAGGCCGGTGTCGTTTTCCAGTTCCCGGAGAATGTTGTCCAGGTGGGCACGATCAGGACCGGTCAGCACGAACCACAGGTTGTAGCGGTGTTCACGGGCGTAGTTGTGATTGACTTCCGGGTACTGGCTGACGCGCGCCGCCACCTGCTGCAGTCGGTCCACGGGCACTGCCAGGGCGGCGAGGGTGCTGGCCCCGGCTCGGGTGTGTTCGAACACCGGGCCGACCCGTGACAGGGTGCCCGCCAGTTGCAGGTGCTGCAGGCAATCGAGCACCTGGGCCTGGCTGCAACCCAGGGCATCGGCCATTGCCCGATAGGGTTCGGCGCACAACGGCAGGCCATGCTGGAACTGATCGATCAGGCGGCGGGCGAGTGGGCTTGGTGTCATGGTCAGTACCCCGGTTTGTGCGCACGGCTGCTGAAGAAGATGCCGCTGGGGCTCAGGGCCGGCAGGCTGCTCAGGCGTTCGAGCCGATACGGATCCCAGACCTGCACCTCGCCACCGTCGCGGGCGGACAGCCACACCTGATCGCCGCGAGCGGTGAATTCCATGTGCAGCACCGCAGGCCCTGGCCGCAGGTCCGCGATGATGGCGTGAGTCTGGGTATCGATGACCTGCACCCGGTCGTTGTCCGGGTAGGCGAAGTTGACCCACAGTTGGCGGCCATCGGGTCGCGCCGTGACGAACACTGGCTGGCCGGCCACGGCGATCGTGCCGGTCTGCTGCCAGGTGCGGGCGTCCATCACCAGCACTTGATGGTGCCCGACGGCGGGGACAAAGGCCTGTTGGCCGGCCATGGCCCAGCCTTCCAGATGGGGCATCTTGTACACCGGGAGCCGGGCCTCGCCGCGTCCATAGTGCCCCAGCACCCGTTTCACGCCGTGTTCGGGATGCCAGAGATCGAGTTGCGCCATGCCGTCCTCGCCAAACAGCCCGGCCATGTAATAACGCCCGTCCGGTGTTATCAGCGCGTCGTAGGGTTGCCGGCCGATGGCGGTGAAGCGTTCGATGCGTGGCGTTTGGCTTTGACTGAAATCGGCGGTCCAGATTTCGCCGGTGTCGAACAGGCTGAAAACGAAGCGCTGCCCCGGCGCGTCCACCAGGCCGACCACCCGCGAACGTTTTTGTCCGTCGGGTAGGGGTGTGGCCGGAATGTCCGCGACCGGTTCCAGTGTCTGCGCGTCGAACACCTTGACGCCGCCGGGTTCGTAGTTGGAGACGGCGATCAGCTTGCCGTCCTGACTGATTGCGCCGCCGATGCTGTTGCCGCCCTGAATGATGCGGCGGTCGATGCGTGCGCTCAGCAAGTCGACCTTGCTCAAGCCGCCATCGCGGCCAAATACATAGGCATAACGTTGGTCGCGGGAGAACACCACCGAGGCATGCGACAGATCCCCCAGCCCTTCGACGCGGGCGAGGGCGGTGCGCGTGTCGCTTTCGATGATTTGCAGGCTGCCGGTGGCACGCTCCACCACCACGCCCAGGTCGCCGGTGCCGCGCAGCGCTGGCTGGGCACACGCCGAGAGCAACAGCGTGCAGGCGGTGAGAGACAGCAGAGATCGGATCATGGGGCGGGAATTCCTTGAAGGAGCCGGTCCACCAGCCAGCGAATATCGTCGGGGCCCAGCAGCGGCGCCCAGCCGGGCATGGCGCTGCCGGGCCGTCCTTGGGTGACGGTGGCGATGAGGCTGTCGCGGGATTTTCCGGCCAGGGCCTCACGGGTCAGTGGCGGGCCCAGGCCGCCGGTCATGTGCAGGCCATGGCAGGCGCCACAGTCCTGAACCAGCAGGTGTTGCAGTTGCGCCTGGCGCGGGTGGTCGGGAGCGGCCAGCACCGGGGTACAGAAGACGAAGAGGAGGGTGGTTATCCGGGTTGCACAGCGGTGTCGGTCCATGACGTCCTCCTGAATTAAAGTCGTGCGTGCCCCTGTGGCGAGGGGATTTATCCCCGTTGGGCTGCAAAGCAGCCCTAAAACTTGACATCGCGATGTGTCAGGCAGATAGGTTCTGCTCTTCTGGGGGCTGCTTCGCAGCCCAGCGGGGATAAATCCCCTCGCCACAGAGATGTGCTCCTTAAACGTTTATTTAAGGGTCAAGACCCACGCCGCAAGGATCTTGGCTTCTTCATCGGTCACCGGATTGGCCGGCATCGGCATCGGCCCCCAGTTTCCTTGTGTGCCTTCCTTGATGTGCTTGGCCAACAGTTCTTGTGCTCCGGCGACGCCGGCATTCTTTGCCGCCACCTCCTTGAGCGCCGGTCCTACCAACTTGGTGTCAATGGAGTGGCAGGCGCCACAGGGTTTGCTCTTGAACAGCGTCGGGCCGTCCTGGGCCAGCGCCGGTTGCAGGCTGAAGGCGGCACTCAAGGTCAGGGCAAGCAGAATAGGCTTCATGGTTTTTCCTCTTATTGATGGGGCTCAATAGATGTCGTGTTGAGTGTTGTAGACGTTGAATTTTCCGGTGGGGGTGATCAGGCGTTTGTCCTTGATCACGCTCTTGAGCTTGAGGGTCTTGTCATCGATCACCACCAGCGCCGACTCGTCTTCCTGGCCGCTCCAGACCGAGAACCAGACTTCATCGCCGGCCTTGTTGTATTCCGGTTGCACCACGCGCATCGCCCCCTTCTTGATACCGGCGTACTCGGCAATCGGCAGCACGGTGTAGCCGGCGTCGAGTTTGTCGATGTCGAACACCGCCACCGATTGGCTGAGCTTGGTGTCGGGGCTAAGGGTGGTGTCGACGTACAGGTGACGGGACTTGGGGTGGGTCTTGATGAACAGCGAACCGCCACCCTGGCCCTGGAGAGAGCCCACCTGTTTCCAGGCATATTGCGGATGCTTGATTGGGTCGGTGCCGATCAGCGAGACGCCGGCATCACCCAGGTGACTGGTAGCCCAGACCGGGCCGTAAAGCGGATGGGTGAAGTTGGCGCCGCGTCCCGGGTGCGGGGTTTTACCGACATCCACCAGGGCGGTGAGCTTGCGTTCCTTGGAGTCAATGACTGCAACCTGGTTGGAGTTGTTCGCCGCCGTCATGAAGTAGCGATGGCTGCTGTCCCAGCCGCCGTCATGCAGGAACGGTGCGGCGTCGATGCTGGTGATGGTGAGGTTCTTGATGTCCTGGTAGTTGACCAGCATCACCTTGCCGGTTTCCTTGACGTTGACGATGAACTCCGGCCATTCATGTGACGCGATGATCGCCGCAACCCGGGGTTCGGGATGATATTGCTGGGTATCGACGGTCATGCCGCGAGTCGAGACGATCTGCCTGGGCTCCAGGGTCTCGCCGTCCATGATGGTGAACTGCGGCGGCCAATAGGAGCCGGCGATGGTGTACTTGTCTTCGTAGCCCTTGAACTTGGAGGTTTCCACCGAGCGCGCTTCGATGCCTACTTTGATTTCCGCGACTTTGGTCGGCTCCTTGGGCCACAGGTCGATCATGTCGATCTTGGCGTCCCGGCCAATCACCAGCAGGTAGCGGCCCGATGCCGAGATACGCGAGATGTGCACTGCGTAACCGGTGTCGATCAGCTTGACGATCTTCTTGCTGTCGCCGTCGATCAGGGCGATCTTGCCATCGTCGCGCAGAGTGACCGAAAACAGATTCTGCAGGTTGAGCGAATTGAGTTGCCGGGTGGGCCGGTCTTCGGGTTTGACCAACACCTTCCAGGTCTTGAGGGTTTCGGCCATACCCCATTCCGGTGGGGTAGGCGGGGTGTGCTGGATGAACTTGGCCATTACCGTGATCTGGTCTTTGGTCAGGGCGTTGGAGGTGCCCCAGTTGGGCATGCCGGCGGCTGAACCGTAGGTAATCAGCGCCTCCAGATAGGCCTGGCCGCGGCCCTGGGTGATGTCGGGTGTCAGCGGTTTACCGGTGGCGCCCTTGCGCAGCACACCGTGGCAGCCGGCGCAGCGCTGGAAGTAGATTTGCTTGGCCGAGTCGAAGTCGGCCTGGCTCAGGTCCGGTGCGCCTTCGGTCTTGACCATACGGGCGTCTTGCGGCGCAGCGGGTGGGTTGGCGAAGGCATTGAGTGCAGCCAGCGCCGTACACAGCGCCCCGACCCCCATGACCCACGATTTTTTGTGGCTGATCAGCATTCCATTTCTCCTCAGGCATGACCCGCGCGGCCCTGCAGTTGACGTTCGGCGCGCAGATTCTTGGTGCGCTGCAAGGCTATGCCCAGGCCGGTGGTTACCTGCTTGACGGCGATCAAGTTTGCCGGCCACAGCCCTTGCCAGGTTGTCGCAGGGGCCCGTAGCGTGGCTGGCAATCGTGTTATCTGATCAGGTCATGCCATGAACGCTATCCACACCCTTGAACACCCGGCCGAACCTTTCTACCAACCCCAGGACAACGAGCTGGCGTTGTTCGAACAGGCCTGGCAGCACGGCATGCCGGTACTGGTCAAAGGCCCGACGGGCTGCGGCAAGACCCGTTTTGTCCAGCACATGGCCCATCGACTGAAATTGCCGTTGTACACCGTGGCTTGCCACGATGACCTGAGCGCAGCCGATCTGGTGGGGCGCCACCTGATTGGCGCCCAGGGCACCTGGTGGCAAGATGGGCCGCTGACCCGAGCAGTGCGCGAGGGCGGTATCTGTTATCTGGACGAGGTGGTGGAGGCACGCCAAGACACCGCGGTGGTGTTGCATCCCTTGGCCGATGATCGCCGGCAGCTGTACCTGGAACGCACCGGTGAGGTTCTTCAGGCACCGCCCTCGTTCATGTTGGTGGTGTCGTACAACCCCGGTTACCAGAACTTGCTCAAGGGCATGAAACCCAGCACCCGCCAGCGTTTCGTGGCGATGCGCTTTGGCTATCCGACGATTGCCGATGAAGAGCGCATCGTGGCTCGCGAGGCCGGGGTGGATATGGCTCTGGCGGCCCAGGTGGTGCGGCTGGGGCAGGCGCTGCGCCGGCTCGATCAACATGATCTGGAGGAGGTGGCCTCCACCCGTCTGCTGATTTTCGCCGCGCGCATGATCGGATCCGGCATGGACCCGCGCCAAGCCTGCCTGGCCTGCCTGGCCGAGCCGTTGAGCGACGATCCGCAGACCGTGGCCGCGCTGATGGATGTGGTCGATGTTCACTTCGGCTGAAGCCGCTGCGCTGTCCACCCGGCGTTTGCCAGGGGATCTGGCGATGTGGTTTTTCATCCTCGCCGAACTGACGGTGTTTGCCTTGCTGATCCTGGCGTTCGCTGTCGCCCAGGCATTGAACCCGCCGTTGTTCAGCGAAGGCCGGCAATTGCTGGACCGCTCCACCGGCCTGGCAATGACCCTCAGCCTGCTGAGCGCCGGGTTGTTCGCCGCCTTGGCCCAGGAGCAAGTCCGGCAGGACCGGCCACGCCAAGGGGCGCTGCTGTTGTGGCTGGCCTTGCTGGTTGCCGGCGCCTACGTGGCGCTCAAGCTCATTGAGTACGCCCACTTGTGGGCGAACGGCCTCGGGCTGGAGCACAACACCTTCTTCACCTTGTACTGGATCCTCACCGCGTTTCATTTCCTGCACGTGCTGCTGGGCATGGTCATCCTCGGCTGGCTGGCCGAGGGTTGCCGGCGCCGGCGTTACGGTTCGCAGCAGTGCAGCGGGCTGGAATCCGGCGTGCTGTATTGGCACATGGTGGACCTGGTCTGGGTGCTGCTGTTTCCGGTTGTCTACATTCTTGGTTGAGCGGAGGTGCTCATGTCGGCTTCCCATGTCTTGATCACCTGCTGGATGACACTGGCCGTGTTGAGCATCGGCACCGTTGCCCTGGGCCAGGTCGCTGCCACCGGGCTGGTGTCCGTCGCGATCCTGGCGGTGGCGGTGACCAAGGCCTGGTTGATCGCCGACGGCTTCATGGAACTGCGCCATGCGCCGCGCTTGTGGCGTTGGTTGGTGTTGAGTTGGGCGGTGCTGTTGGCGACGGTGATCGGGGGCGTCATCATCTCCGCTGCCTGACACTGCGAATGCAACCCCCTGTGGCGAGGGGATTTATCCCCGCTGGGCTGCGAAGCAGACCCAAATGTTCTGCTACCTCGGTGTATCAGACAGCATGTCGGGGGCCGCTTCGCAGCCCAGCGGGGATAAATCCCCTCGCCACAAAAGCAAAAGCTCATCTGACTTTCGAGCGGTGTTTGAACAACCCACTAAAACCATCGGAGATTCTTGATCGCCATCAAGCGGGTTTCAGACCCTCACTTCCTAGAATGGACACGCCAAGCAATGAGGAAGTGACCATGTCAGATACCTTCACCAAAGGCATGGCCAGGAATATTTATTTCGGGGGAAGCGTGTTCTTTTTCCTGATCTTCCTGGCCCTGACCTACCACTCGGAACAAACGTTTCCGGAACGCAGTAACGATACGCAATTGACCGAATCGGTGATTCGCGGCAAGGGCGTCTGGGAGCGCAACAACTGCATCGGCTGCCACACCCTGCTGGGCGAGGGCGCGTATTTCGCGCCGGAGCTGGGCAATGTGGTCAACCGGCGCGGCGGCGATGAAGCCTTCACGCCGTTCCTGCAAGCCTGGATGAAGATGCAGCCTTTGGGCGTGCCCGGACGCCGAGCCATGCCGCAATTCAACCTCAGCGAACAGGAAGTCAACGACATCGCCGAGTTCCTCAAGTGGAGCGCGAAAATCAATACCAATGGCTGGCCGCCAAACAAGGAGGGCTGAGAGATGAGCATGGCTAATCCGCATCTGAAATTCGCCTCGCAAGCCGTTGCCAAACCCTACTTCGTGTTTGCCTTGATCCTGTTCCTGGGGCAAGTGTTGTTCGGTTTGATCATGGGCTTGCAATACGTGGTCGGCGACTTCCTGTTCCCGCTGATTCCCTTCAACGTGGCCCGTATGGTCCACACCAACCTGCTGATCGTCTGGCTGCTGTTTGGCTTCATGGGCGCGGCGTACTACCTGATACCCGAGGAAGCTGATCGGGAGCTGCACAGTCCGAAGCTGGCGATCGTGCTGTTCTGGGTGTTCGCCGCCGCCGGGGTACTGACGATCCTGGGCTACCTCTCAGTGCCTTATGCCACGCTGGCCAAAGTCACCGGCAACGATTTGCTGCCGACCATGGGCCGTGAGTTCCTGGAGCAACCGACGATCACCAAGATGGGCATCGTGGTGGTCTGCCTGGGTTTCCTCTACAACATCGGCATGACTCTGCTCAAGGGCCGCAAGACCACCGTCAGCATGGTGATGATGACCGGCCTGATCGGCCTGGCGGTGTTCTTCCTGTTCTCCTTCTACAACCCGGAAAACCTCGTCCGTGACAAGTTCTACTGGTGGTGGGTGGTGCATCTTTGGGTTGAAGGCGTCTGGGAACTGATCATGGGTTCGATGCTCGCCTTTGTGCTGATCAAGGTCACTGGCGTGGACCGGGAAGTGGTCGAGAAGTGGCTCTACGTGATCATCGCCATGGCCCTGATTACCGGGATCATCGGCACCGGTCACCACTTCTTCTGGATCGGTGCACCCGAGGTCTGGTTGTGGGTCGGCTCGATCTTCTCCGCGCTGGAACCGCTGCCGTTCCTGGCGATGGTGATCTTCGCCTTCAGCATGGTGAAAAACCGTCGCCGGCAACACCCCAACCGCGCCGCCACGTTGTGGGCCAAGGGCACCACGGTCACCGCGTTCTTCGGTGCTGGCGTTTGGGGGTTCCTGCACACCCTGGCTCCGGTGAACTTCTACACCCACGGCTCGCAACTGACCGCAGCCCACGGTCACCTGGCCTTCTACGGGGCCTACGCGATGATCGTGATGACCCTGATCAGTTACGCCATGCCGCGTCTGCGCGGGTTGGGTGAAGCGGCGGATGAGCGTTCGCAGCGCCTGGAGATCTGGGGCTTCTGGCTGATGACCCTGTCGATGGTGATGATCACCTTGTTCCTCACCGCTGCCGGTGTCGTCCAGGTGTGGCTGCAACGCTGGATGGCGGACGGCAGCGCCTTGCCGTTCATGGCGACGATGGACCATTTGAAGCCGCTGTTCTGGGCGCGTCTGGTCAGCGGCGTCGGGTTCCTGGCGGGTTTGCTCTGCTACCTGTTCAGCTTCCGCCAACGTGGCCGTGCGGCTTTGCGCGCCCCGGCAGCAGTGGTGCCTTCTTGACGGGCCACCACTGAAGCCGTGTCGAGGCAGCTGTTGTGGCGAGGGAGCTTGCTCCCGCTGGGCTGCGTAGCAGACCCTTTTTGATGGGCGCTGCGCACCCAAGCGGGAGCAAGCTCCCTCGCCACAAAGCGCAGTGCGAACCAGCTCCCTCACCGCAACGGGTCGATAGGAGAATAACCATGGCATTCACCCTAGAACTGGAAGAATGGGTCGGCAGCGTCTGGCACCGTTTCATCACCCGACGAGCCAGTGTGGATTTTCCCGAAGCACGGGTGGAGTTGATCCCCCGGCAACGCGCTTTGCAGGTGCTGTTGCGCGCCACCGGTGGTGCTTCTCACCTGGGTGTGGAGGCCGTCAGCGACCGCGACCTGCTGCTGCGGCGCAACCTGTTGCAGCAGATCGCCGGCACCTGCAAGCAAGTGCCGCTGGCCTGCTGCGATGGCGATAACCTGCGTTTGCCGGCGAGCCTGGCAGCGTTTCCCGATGCCAAATTGAACGAAGAACTGTACCGCTGGCTGGCGTTGCTGGCCGCGCAAGCGGGGCCGATGACGCATTGGGGGCGGGACAACCAGCGCTGGACGCAAGCGCTGCTGGGACGTTACCCGGCGCTGCGCAGCCGATATCGGCGACTGGTGGAGGCGCATCTGTCCTTGCGCCCCGATCCGCAATCGTTGCCCCCGGCCGAAGCTGCCCTGGAGCGCGCACTGTGCCAAGCCTTGCGCGAGCCGGGCAGCGTCGAACAGTTTCCGCGCAGTGAGCGGGCCGCCTGGCCACTGCCGCTGTGGCTGTATCCGCCCCAGCATCTGGGCAATCCCCAGGCGGCCAACCTCGAAGAGTCCGAGCAATACCTGGCGACGCCGCCGGGTGAGCAGCAGGGCGGTCGCAAGCGCGCCGAGCGAATCGATGACACCACCCGTGACGGTGGGTTGCTGATCGTGCGCCTGGAGAACCTGTTCAGTTGGACCGAACACGTGGACCTGGATCGCTGGGCGGATGACAGCGAAGACCCGGACGCGGCGCGAGTCGCCGAGGACCTGGATCAATTGACCCTGTCGCGCACCCGCTTGCGCAAGGGCGGCGGTTTGAAGTTGCACCTGGACCTGCCGCCAGCCGATGTGGATGACATTCCCCTGGGCGCGGGCATCCTGTTGCCGGAATGGGACTACCGTAAGCAACGCCTGCAGGACGATTTCGTCAGCGTGCAGACCTTCATTCCCCGAGACTGCGAACCCCAGCCGCTGCCGGCCCGCCTGCGCGCTTCGGCCCAGCGTTTGCGCCGCCAGTTCGAGCATCTGCGCAACGATCGACAATGGCTGCGCCAGCAAACCCAGGGCTCGGAGCTGGACCTGCAAGCCTGGCTGGACTTTCACGTCGAGCGCCAGCACGGCCAGTGCAGCGAACGCGGCCTGTTCATGGAACAGCGCCAGACCCGCCGCGACCTGGCTTGCCTGCTGTTGGCCGATCTGTCGATGTCCACCGATGCTCATCTCAACGACGAGCACCGGGTGATCGACGTGATCCGCGACAGCCTGCTGCTGTTCGGTGAAACCCTGTCAGTGCTGGGGGACGATTTTGCCCTGTACGGATTCTCTTCACTGCGCCGCCAACAAGTGCGGATGCACGAGATCAAGGCGTTCAACCAAGGTTATGACGACCACACCCGAGGTCGGATCCAGGGCCTCAGGCCCGGTTATTACACGCGCATGGGCGCCGCCATTCGCCAGGCGACCCAGCGGCTGGAAGGTTGCAAGCGGCGACGCAAGTTGTTGTTGCTGGTGAGCGATGGCAAGCCCAACGACCTGGATCTCTATGAAGGGCGCTATGGCGTGGAGGACACCCGCCAGGCGGTGCTGGAGGCCCGGCGCCAGGGGCTGACGCCGTTTTGCATCACCATCGATCGTGAAGCCGGGGATTACCTGCCGTACATGTTCGGCGCCAATGGCTACACCTTGATCCGTCAACCGGAACAGCTGCCGCTGCGTTTGCCACAGTTGTACCGGCAATTGACTCAGGATTGAGGGTTCAAGCGATGCTGCGAGGTAACCAGAAAAACATGACGACGCAGAACACCGTCAGGCCGACACAGAACCAGGTGAAGCGCCGCAGGCGGCGCTCGCCGGCCCGTGCAGCCTCGGCCGGCAGGGGCATGCCGCACTGGCGACATCCGGATTGACTCGTCGGGTTGGCGTGTTGGCAATACAGGCAGGTGGGTTGCGCGCTCATTCGAAATGTTCCAGGCGCAGGCGGTCGAGAATGGCGATCTGGCGACCGTCCTGGGTGATGATCTTTTCATCGATCAGCCGGCGGATGATCCGCGAAAACGTTTCCGGCTGGATCGACAGGTGCCCGGCGATCAGTTGCTTGGCCATTGGCAGCTCGAACTGGCTGTCCACGGTTTGCAGGCGCACCAGTTGCGTCAGCAGGTAGCGCACCACGCGGTGGGTGGCGTTCTTCAGCGACAGGGTTTCAATCTCGTTGACCCGTTGGTGCAGGCGCACACAGAGCTTGCCGAGCAGGGCAAAGGTCAACCGGCTGTTGCTTTGCAAAAGACGCATGTACGTGGCATTGGACAGGCGATACAGCTGGGTGGGCCCAACGGCTTCTGCGCAAGCGACGTAGTTCGGGGTGTCCATTAGCATCATGGCTTCTGCGAAGGTCTGGCGCTCGCCGATCACCTCGAAGACTTTTTCCTGGCCGTCTGGCGTCAGTCGGTAGATTTTCACCGCCCCGGAGATCACGAAGTAAAACGCCTGCGCCGGTTCGCCCTGGCGGAACAGCGGTTCGCCCCTGTCGACATTCAGCAGTTGGCTGGTACTCATCAGTTCGTCGAGTTGTTCTTCGTTCAACGGCTCGAACAGGTGATGACTGCGCAGAATCTGGTGATGAACACGGTGGAGCACCATGGCATGAGTCCTTGTAGGGCAGGAAGATGGATCGGATTCAGACGAGGCTCAGGGACAGGCCGCTGGCCAGCCCCACGACGCAAGAGAGCAAGACGAACCAGGCAAGCGGCAGCGCGACGTGTTTCATGGATAACCCCGGCAAAAAAAGTCTGTGCCTTGCTTGAGCAAGAGCCGGGCCAGGCCCGCAACCGTTGATTTGTGGGGCCTTACTGTTGAGTGGGTATAAATGACCCTGGTCCGCTAGGGTGATAATCACCATGACAGGGTCATATTTACCCGGCTGATGGCTGTTTGTGGGAGCGAGCCTGCTCGCGATGGCGGCTTGACAGTCAGCGGAGATATCGAGCTGACCGGCCTCATCGCCAGTAGGCTCGCCCTTTCAAGGGATAAGCAGACGGTTTATTGAGTGGGGCGTTACATCCTCGACCGGTTTCGGCAAGCCCCTTGCAAGTACCTGGCTGAGGCAGGCTGGCTTGATCTGAGACAAGGCTCGTCAGTGCCGATAGCTGATCATTCGACCCCTGATTGTTGACCCCTTATCGCCAGGCCCGTCCTGCGGTGAGGTAAAGGAGTGGTGTATGCAAGTGCTTGACCGTCGCAAGGCCATGGCCATCCTGCCGTTGTGGCGGCTGGCGTTTCGACCGTTTTTCCTGGCCGGGTGTGTGCTTGCGTTGTTGGCCATACCGTTGTGGCTGGCGGCGTTCACGGGAAGGCTGTCGGCCTGGCAACCGGCCGGCGGCTGGTTGGCCTGGCACCGTCATGAGCTGTTGTTCGGCTTCGGCCTGGCGATCATCGCCGGGTTCTTGTTGACGGCCGTGCAGACCTGGACAGGTACTCCGGGGCTCAGCGGCAAACGTCTGGCGGCGCTGGCGTTGTTATGGCTGGGCGCGCGACTGGCCTGGCTGGTGGATGCGCCGTGGCCATTGCTGACGGCGCTGGAGCTGGGTTTCGCCCTGGCGGTTGCGGCGTTGATGGGCATTACGTTGTGGCGCGTGCGGCAGAAGCGCAATTACCCGATTGTGTTGGTCTTGCTGCTGTTGGCCGCCGCTGATGCGTTATCCGTGTACGGTCTGGTGCAACATGACGAGGGCTTGCAGCGCCAAAGCGTGCTCACTGGCCTGTGGCTGGTGGCGGCGATGATGGGGCTGATCGGCGGGCGGGTGATTCCTTTCTTTACTCAGCGCGGTCTCGGCCGGGTCGAGGGCGTTGCCCCCTGGCCGTGGCTCGATCGCCTGTTACTGGCAGGGTCAGCGTTGGTGGCGCTGCTGTATGCCTTCGGCCCGGCACTGTCGGCCAGCCTCTGGGTCGGCCTGCTGTTCGCCGCGCTGGCGGTGGGGCACGGGGTGCGACTGGTGCGTTGGCACGATCGGGACTTGTGGCGGGTGCCGCTGCTGTGGTCGCTGCACCTGGCCTACGCCTGGCTGGCGCTGGCTTGCCTGGGCATGGCGTTGTGGCATTTCGGCGTCGCGCTGAACCCGAGCCTGGCGGTGCACAGCTTGTCCATCGGCGCCATGGCCGGGTTGATCCTGGCGATGATCGCCCGCGTCAGCCTGGGCCATACCGGACGAGCCCTGGAACCGCCGGCGGGCATGACCCTGGCTTTCGTCCTGCTGAACCTGGCGTGCCTGAGCCGAGTGCTGCTGGTGCTGCTGTTCCCGTTGGCTGCACTGTGGCTGGCGGGGCTGTGCTGGACCCTGGCATTCGGACTCTACGCCTGGCGTTATGGCCCGATGCTGTTGCAGGCCCGGGTGGATGGGCATCCGGGATGAGCCGAGGGGATCGATGATGTATGGGGTTTTGCTAGTCACTCATCTATTGGCGGCTATCGCTTTTATCGGCACGTTGTTTTTCGAGGTTTTTATCTGGCATGCCGCCCGCAGGCCTTTGGCCCAAGGCGTCAAGGACGCCGCCGACCCGGCGATCGCCAAGCGTTCGCGGCAGGTGTTGCACGGTGTGGTGCTGGTGCTTTACAGCGCCGGTATCGCGCTGGCCTGGCAGCATCGTGGCGCCTTGAGTCAACCGCTGAGCAACAGCTTCGGCCTGCTGCTGAGCCTGAAAATCCTGCTGGCGCTGAGCATCATCGGGCACTATCTGTGGCTGGCGTACTGGCTCAAGAGCGGCCGTCTCACCCCGAACCGGGCCTGCTGGCTGCGTCGCAGTATCCTGGGGCACATGTTGCTGATCGTGGTGTTGGCCAAGGCGATGTTCTATTGGCAGTTTTGAAGCAGGAGAGAACAACACCGAACCGAGGGTGTGCAAAAAAGGGTGGGCTCCAAAGGCCTTTGTGGGAGCGAGCCTGCTCGCGATTGCGGTGGGTCAGATAACTCAATACCGACTGATCCGACGCTTCGCGAGCAGGCTCGCTCCCACAGTGAGAAGTGCGATGTTTAAGGCTCAGCGAGCAGTTGGCTTCATCGCATTGACGAACAACACATTATTTTCCAGATGGATGTGCTGCATCAGGTCGTCACGTAACTCCACCAGCCCGCGATACAGGGCGCGCCAGGTGTTGCAGGCGTCGGAGGGCGGGGTGATCTGGTCGGTCAGGGCGAGCATGGTTTCCAACGCTTCACCGTGCTGGTCGTGTTCGTAGCGCAGCACCTGGATCGGCGCCAAGGCCCGTTCACCCAGGCCCTGTTGCAGCATCGGGAACAGCACCTGCTCTTCTTTGAGCATGTGGCCTTCGAGCTCCTGATACATGTCCTGCAAGTGATCGGCCAGGCCGACGGGGCAACTGGCGCGGGCGCCATGGACCCTCTCGACGCGGCGGGCCAGACGGATCAATTCCGGCAGCTGTTCGCGGTGGCGGGCGTGGTAGCGTTCCAGAATGTGGGCGATCAACAACGCTTGGGGTTCGTCGCGCCAGTCATGACCCAGCTCCCCGGCGGCTTGCAAGGTGCGCAGGGCGTCGGCGATCAGCAGTGGGTTCAGGCCCTTGCCCAGCGCTGCTTCACGCAAGGATTTTTGCCCGCCACAACAGAAGTCGAGGTTGTAGTGATGGAAGGTACGGGTGGCACCGGGAATGTCGCAGGCCAATTGGCCGAGGCTTTGTTCCAGCAGATCGAGGCTCATCATGTTTCCTTGGGTGGAATCCCGGCAGGGACAGATGAGCGAACTTTGCAGCCGACGTGCCAGATTTAAATGCCTGAAAATTAACGAATAAATATTTACCAGGGTGATTCTCACCCTGGCTGCAAGGGGTCAAACGAACCCTGGAGGGTAATCACTACCATGCTGCGTGAAAGCCTGGCCGCCGACCTGATCGTCGAGTTGCCCAATGCCGTACGATTGCAACGCCTGGTACAGACCCTGCGCGAATACTTCAACAGTGGCGCCGTAGGCTTGTTGCGCCTGGACGATGACAGCCTCAGGCCCGTCGCCACCGTAGGCCTGGTGCATGAGGCGCTGGGCCGGCGGTTCGTGATTGCCCAACACCCACGTCTGGCGGCGATCATGGCGTCGCGCGAACCTACCTGGTTTGAGCCCGACAGCCGTTTGCCGGACCCTTATGACGGCTTGCTCGACAACCACGTCGGCGAGCCGCTGCCGGTGCACGACTGCATGGGCGTGAGCCTGTATGTGGAAGGCCGCCTGTGGGGCGCGATCACCCTGGATGCCTTGCACGCCGGCACCTTCGACAGCCGCGCACGGGAGGAACTCAAACGCTGCACCTTGCAGATCGAAGCGGCGGTGCGGGTGACCCGACTCGAACAGGAAAATCGCAGCCTGCGGGCCTCGCGCAGTGATCTGCCGGATGTCCGGCTGCCGGCCGAAGAGGGCGAGATCCTTGGGCGCAGCGAGGTGCTGGATCAACTGCTCAACGAGCTGGACGTATTGGCCGACTCCGAATTGCCGGTGCTGTTGCTGGGAGAAACCGGTGTCGGCAAGGAGTTGTTTGCCCGTCGTTTGCATCGCCTGTCCCGGCGCAGCCACAAGCCGCTGGTGCAGGTCAATTGCGCGGCATTGCCCGAATCCCTGGCCGAAAGTGAACTGTTCGGCCACGTCAAAGGGGCATTTTCCGGGGCGACGACCGACCGCGCCGGGCGCTTCGACGCGGCCAATGGAGGTACGCTGTTTCTCGACGAGGTGGGCGAGTTGCCGTTAAGTGTGCAGGCCAAGCTGCTGCGCACTCTGCAAAACGGTGAGATCCAGCGCCTGGGTGCTGACAAGCCGCTGCATGTCGATGTGCGGATCATCGCCGCCACCAACCGCCACCTGCCCGACAGCATTCGCGACGGGCTGTTTCGCGCCGACCTGTATCACCGGCTCTCGGTCTATCCGGTGCCGATCCCACCACTGCGCGAACGCGGTCACGATGTGCTGATGCTCGCCGGGCATTTCCTGGAGCTGAACCGCACGCGCCTGGGCTTGCGCGGCTTGCGCCTGTCGCCGGCCGCTGAACAGGCGTTGCTGGCGTATACCTGGCCAGGCAATGTGCGGGAGCTGGAACACGTGATCAGTCGCGCGGCGTTGAAACAACTCAGCCGCGGGGCCAGTCGCAGCCTGATCATGACCCTGGAACCGCAGGTGCTGGATCTGGATGTCAATGCCAGCGGATCCACGGCCCACGCGACGCTTGAACAGTCTCCAGAGGTCGCCGATGTATCGTTCCAGCCTTTGAACGAAGCTGTCGACACGTGTCAGCGCCAGGCGATTCTCAAAGCCCTGGAGCGTTGCGGGCAGAACTGGGCGGGGGCGGCGCGGTTGTTGGAGGTCGACCCGAGCAACCTGCATAAACTGGCGCGGCGGTTGGGGCTCAAATGAATCTTTGGTCACTCTGCTACTGAGCCATGCACTGACTGTAGGAGCTGCCGAAGGCTGCGATCTTTTGACCTGCTCTTAGCTCGAGACTCCCTTGCCTGGGACAGGACCGCAGCCTTCGGCAGCTCCTACAGGGCGGCGCCCTATTGATGGTGATCAAGGTTGCCCTCGGTGGCCTGATGCAGACTGGGCCGAACCTATCGGGAGATCACCCTCATGCCCCTTTCCCTGGCCAAAATGCGCCGCCAGTACACCCTCGACGGCCTGGATGAAACCCGGACCCCGGACGACCCGATGGTCCTGTTCGGGCTATGGATGGAACAAGCCCGCGACACCGAAAGCCCACCCGTGGAAGCCAACAGCATGGCCCTGGCGACTGTCGACGAGCAGGGGCGGCCCCATTGCCGGGTGCTGTTGCTCAAGGGGTTCGGCAAGGACGGTTTCACGTTCTTCGGCAACTACGACAGTGGCAAGGGACAGGACCTGGCGATCAATCCGTGGGCGGCCATGACGTTTTTCTGGCCAGGGCTGGAACGGCAGGTGCGGGTTGAAGGGCAGGTTCACAAACTCGACCCCGGGCTGTCGGATGCCTATTTCACTTCCCGCCCCCTGGCCAGCCGCCTTGGCGCCTGGGCCTCGCCGCAGAGCCGTGTGTTGGATGATCGGGCCGCGCTCGAAACCTTGCTGGCGCAAACCGAACAACGTTTCACCGATCAACCGGTGCCGCGTCCCGAACACTGGGGCGGCTATTGCCTGAGGCCTGAACGGCTGGAGTTCTGGCAAGGCCGCGCCGACCGTCTGCACGATCGCCTCGACTACCGCCTGCAAGAGGGCACCTGGCAGCGTAGCCGCCTGGCACCCTGACTGAACGCCCCTGTAGGAGCTGCCGCAGGCTGCGATCTTTTGATCCTTCGCTTGAGACTCAAGTGGCCGGGGAAAGATCGCAGCCTCGCTACGCTCGGCAGCTCCTACGGGGGGATCATTGTTTGTGCAGGGAGCGCCGAGGGAGGTACCTCCATGGAGGAATAGGCCCGGCGCCGATTGCGGTTCAGGCTGGGCCATGTTTTTTTTAAGGACGGCTGACCATGGCCCATCTGACGCAACAACACTTTCAACCGCTGAACATCGCGGTGCTGACCATCAGCGATACCCGTAGCTTCGAGACCGACACTTCCGGCCAGACCCTCGCCGATCTGCTGCAAACCGCCGGGCATGTGCTGATCGACCGCGGGCTGGTGAAGGACGATATCTACCAGATCCGCGCCCAGGTCTCGCAGTGGATCGCCGCTCCGCAAGTACAAGTGGTGCTGATGACCGGCGGCACCGGTTTCACCCCTCGCGATAACACCCCCCAGGCGGTGCTGCCGCTGCTGGACAAGCAGGTGGACGGTTTCGGTGAGTTGTTCCGTCAGGTGTCGCTGGCGGAGATCGGCATGTCTAGCCTGCAATCGCGGGCATTGGCGGGCATGAGCAACGGCGTGTTGGTGTGCTGCCTGCCGGGTTCGCCGGGGGCGTGTCGCACCGGTTGGGACCAGATCCTGGCCGGCCAACTGGACAGCCGCACCGGCCCGTGCAACTTCACTCCCCACCTCAAACCGCAACCAGGCGTTGTCGTTGAGCCTTGCGGGACACGCTCATGAGCAGCGGCGCGTGTGGTAGCGTCTGTGAGAGCGGAGCGCTGATGCCGGTGGATGAAGCCATCCGCTACCTGCTGGATCAGGCACCGCTGCCGCCGCCGGTGCAACGGGTGGCGCTGGACCAGGCCCTGGGCCGGGTGCTGGCAACAGACATTCACAGCCCCATGAATTTGCCTGCGTGGGACAACAGCGCCATGGATGGTTATGCCCTGCGGGCCTGTGATTTGCCAGCCGCCGGCGGTTATCTGACCCTGGTTGGGCGCATTGCCGCCGGGCAGGCATCGAATAAACCGCTGCAGCCCGGCCAGGCCGTACGGATTTTCACTGGCGCGCCGCTGCCGCCGGGGGCAGACACCGTGGTGCCCCAGGAAAGTTGTCAGGTAGAAGGTGAGCGGGTCTGGTTGCCACCGGTCCATGACGGGGACCATGTGCGCAAGGAAGGCGAGGAAATGCGCCAAGGAGACCTTTTGCTTCGTGCCGGCAAGCGCTTGCGGGCTCAGGAGTTGGGGCTGCTGGCCGGTGCCGGGATTGCCCGGGTGGAGGTCTATCGGCCCTTGCAGGTGGGCCTGCTCAGCAGCGGCGATGAACTGCGCGAGCCCGGCGAAGCGTTGGCACCGGGGCAGATCTATAACAGCAATCGCCATAGCCTCGCGGCATTGCTGCGCAGTTGGGGCATGCAAGTACATGACTACGGCGCCATGCCCGACAAGCTACTCGCCAGTCGCCAGGCCTTGAGCCTGGCGGCGGCCGAGTGCGACTTGCTGCTGACCTCCGGCGGAGTCTCGGTGGGCGAGGAGGATCATCTCAAACAAGCCATCGAAGCGCTGGGCAGCGTTGACCTGTGGCGCCTGGCAATCCAACCGGGCAAACCGCTGGCCTTTGGCGAAGTGGCCGGCAAACCCTGGATCGGTCTGCCAGGTAACCCATCGGCGGCGCTGATCACCGCGTTGATTGTCCTGCGCCCGTTCCTGTTTCGGGCTCAAGGCATGAATGAAGTGTTGCCTGTCCCGCTGCAGTTGCCGGCCGGGTTTGACTGGCCAAAACCCAATCGGCGGCGCCAGTACCTGCGGGCGAAACTGGCCCCGAGCGCCGATGGCTCGCTGTGTGTCGAGCTGCATCCCCAGCAAAGTTCGGCCATGTTGGCTGCCGCATGCTGGGCCGATGGTTTGGCCGTGGTCGAGTGCCAGACGCAAGTGCGTCTGCACGACAAGGTGATGTACTTGCCGTTCGCGAGCCTGATGCATTGACGGCAATTGATTGTCGTCAAGGTCGCCGCCCACGAGCTGACTAGACTGGCGGCGCCCCGAGTTTTCTCATGAGGATGCCCCATGCAACTGGTTTGCCCGGCAGGGAATCTGCCTGCCCTCAAAGCGGCGGTGCGCCAAGGCGCCGATGCCGTCTATGTCGGTTTTCGCGATGACACCAACGCCCGGCACTTCGCCGGGCTGAACATGGACGACAAGCAGTTCGACGCGGCCGTCGCGCACATCCGCCAGCATCAACGCAAACTCTACGTGGCGGTCAACACCTACCCGCAACCCAAGGGCTGGGAGCGCTGGCAGCGCGCGGTGGATCGCGCCGCCGATCTGGGCGTCGATGCCCTGATCGCTGCCGACCCCGGCGTGCTCGGCTATGCCAGCCAGCGCCATCCGCAATTGGCCCTGCATCTTTCGGTACAAGGTTCGGCGACCCATGCGGCGGCACTGGCTTTTTACGCCGAGCGCTACGGCATTCGGCGTGCGGTGCTGCCGCGGGTACTGTCCCTGGCCCAGGTGCGACAAGTCGCAGCGGCCAGCCCGGTGCCGATCGAAGTCTTCGGTTTCGGCAGCCTGTGCATCATGGCCGAGGGCCGTTGCCACTTGTCCTCCTACATCACCGGTGAGTCACCGAACCTGTGCGGCGTGTGCTCGCCGGCCAAGGCAGTGCGCTGGAGCGAAGACGCCGACGGCCTGAGCGCACGCTTGAGCGAGGTGTTGATCGACCGCTACACCCCTGAAGAGCCGGCCGGATACCCGACCCTGTGCAAGGGCCGCTTCCTGGTGGGCGGCAAGCGTTTCCATGCCCTGGAAGAACCCACCAGCCTCGACACCCTGGACCTGCTGCCGGAGCTGGCGGCCATCGGCGTCGAAGCGGTGAAGATCGAAGGCCGCCAGCGCAGCCCGGCCTACGTCGAACAAGTGACCCGGGTCTGGCGCGCCGCACTGGATGCCCACCGCGCTGCACCGCAACGATTCCGGGTGCGGGAAGAATGGCGCCAGGTATTGGCCGGTTTGTCGGAAGGCAGCCAGACCACCCTGGGCGCATACCATCGATCATGGCAATGAGGGAGGCCAGATGAAACTCAGCCTGGGACCGGTCCTGTTTTACTGGGACAAAGCGCAACTGGGGAATTTCTACGCCGAGATGTCGGCCTTGCCGCTGGATGTGATTTACCTGGGGGAAACCGTGTGTTCCAAGCGCCGGGCATTCTCTCTGGATCAATGGCTGGGTTTGGCGCGCGAGCTACAAACGTGCAGCCAGGCGCAGATCGTATTGTCGAGCCTGACGCTGATCGAAGCGGCTTCAGAGCTGTCCTCGCTGCGACGCCTGTGTGACAACGGTCAATTGCTGGTGGAAGCCAATGACATGGGCGCGGTGCAGTTGCTCGCCGAACGCAAGCTGCCCTTCGTCGGCGGCCCGGCGTTGAACCTGTACAACGGCCACGCCCTGAAGCAATTGCTCGACAGCGGCATGATTCGCTGGGTGCCGCCGGTGGAATGCTCGGCGGCGCTGATCGGCGATGTGTTGGAGCAGGTGCGGGAAATGGACCGCGAGGTGCCCGAGGTGGAGATCTTTGCCTACGGCCACTTGCCCCTGGCTTATTCGGCGCGCTGCTTTACCGCCCGGGCCGAAAACCGGCCCAAGGACGACTGTCAGTTCTGTTGCATCAACTATCCCGATGGCCTGGCGTTGAGCAGTCAGGAGGGCCAGCAACTGTTCACCCTCAATGGCATTCAGACGATGTCCGGTGAGGTGACCAATCTGCTGGCCGATTACCCCGCGCTGATGGCCAGTGGCGCCAACGTCCTGCGCCTGAGCCCGCGCGCCCAGGGCATGGCCGAGGTGGTCAGGGCCTTTGACAAGGTTCGCCAGGGCGAGGCGCCACCGCTGTTTGTGGACGGTTGCAACGGCTATTGGCACGGCCATGCCGGTATGTTGAAAGTTGAGGAGGCGGGCCTGTGCTGAGTCCTAAAAAATGGTTGCTCAAAGGCGCTGACCGGGTGCTGCCGCTGGTGGGCAAGGTGCCGTTTGTCGTGCAGCGCCTGGCGCTGCAACAGGCGCTCAATCGTTGCCTGGCCGAGCCGCTGCGCGATGGCGGTTTCGAGGTGCTGCGTGGGCGCTGGCTGTGCCTGCGGGTGCCGGACCTGAAGTTGTGCTGGTACCTGACCCTGGCGCAGGATGGACTGCGCATCGCCGAACGGGCCGAAGCCCAGGTCACCATCAGCGGCAACTGGCGTGAATTCCTCTTGCTCGCCAGTCGTCAGGAGGATCCCGATACGTTGTTCTTCCGGCGGCGGTTGGTGATCGAGGGCGACACCGAACTGGGGCTGGCGTTGAAGAACCTGATCGACAGCCTCGACCCGGAGGTATTGCCGCCGTGGTTATGGCGCAATCTGGAGCGGGCGGGCAAGGGATTGGCGACGGTCTGATGAAAGCCCCAGGCACACTGCCCCTGGTGTACTCCTGTTCCGGTTGCTCCAACGTCGCGCAACTGGCCAACACCGTCGCCCTGCGTCTGGACCGCGCCGGGTTGGCCGAGATGTCCTGCATTGTCGGGGTCGGCGGGCATGTGCCGGCACTGGTCAACAAAGCCCGCTCGGGTCGGCGGATCATCGCGCTGGACGGTTGCCCGCTGCAATGCGTCCAGGCGTGTTTGCAGCAGCATGATTTGAGGGCGGATGTGCATGTGATTCTGAGTCAGTTGGGCTGGCGCAAGCGGTTCGGGGTCGATTGCACGCAAGAAGAGGGGGAGGCGTTGTTTGAGCGGTTGATACCGATGATCGTTGGAAATGACACAGCAGATAGTGAGTCTGGCTGAACCTGTGGCGAGGGGATTTATCCCCGCTGGACTGCGAAGCAGTCCCAATGCGCTGTGTCAGACAGTTTGAATAGGGGCCGCTTCGCGCCCCAGCGGGGATAAATCCCCTCGCCACAAGGGAGTTGGGGCTGCGCGCATTATTGCTGGTAAGCGTCCAGCTCATCCTCGGCCAGGATGCGGATGTTGCGCCGCTCCATGGCGATCAGGCCGCCGTCCACCAGGCGATGAAGAATGCGCGAGAAAGTCTCTGGCTGGATTCCCAGCTTGGAGGCCACCAGGCGTTTGGACACCTGCAGCACTACCTGGCCGTCGCGCGGATCGCGCTCTTGAAGCAGAAAGTTGATGACCCGTCGGCTGGCGCTGGCCAGGGTCAGGTTGTCGATGTCCTTGAGGCGCTGGTGCAAATGGATACTCATGCTCGCCAGAATCGCCAGGCAGACCTTCGGCTGGTCTTCCAGGGCCTTGCGGTAGTGGGTGCCTTCGATACTCACCAGCACACTGTCCTTGAGTGCCGACGCACTGACCGGGTAGCACCGGGCCTGGCTGAACAGCAACGCCTCGGCGAAGGTCTGCCCGGGCTGGATGATTTCCACCAGGTTTTCCTGGCCTTCCCCGGTGACCCGGAACAGTTTGATCTGACCGCTGATCAGCAGGAAAAACCGCTTGGCCGGGTCACCCTGATGCATGAGCGTGCTGTTGCACTCCAGGCGTTTGAGCACGGCCAGATTGCACACGTCCTCGAAGACCCGTTCCGGTAACTGGCTGAACAAATGATGACGACGCAACAGTAAAACGATGGAAGGATGAGTCAGCATGGCGTACCTCCGCGTACCGTCATGGTAGAACCCCACGCGCTTGCGGCCTATGCCTCGGCAGGCTTACCTCGGAAGAGGGAGGTGCGCCCCGCTCAAACACAAACCCTGTGGGAGCGAGCCTGCTCGCGATAGCGGAGGGTCAGCTTGCAGGGATGTTGAATATGCCGCCGTCATCGCGAGCAGGCTCGCTCCCACAGTTTTTCGAGTGTTCCCGGGCTTGTGTTCACCACCCATCTCCCACAGGGGTAGGTGTTGATTGAGTTAGCCCGCCCCGCGCAAATGCTCCATCGCCCACACGGCCGCTTCGACCCGTGAGCGCAAACCCAGTTTGTGCAGCAAGTTCTTCACATGAACCTTGACCGTGCCTTCGGTGATGCCCAGTTTGTGGCCGATGACTTTGTTGCTGCAGCCGCCGGCGATGGTCTTGAGTACCTGGCGTTCGCGCTCGGTCAGTTCCACGTCGGCCTGGCGGGGCGGGGAGCGCAAGGCCTGGGCCATGACGCGGGTCAGACCGGGGCTGATCACCAGCGCGCCGTTGAGGGCGTCGCGGATGTACTGCACCAGCAGCTCCGGCTCCATGTCCTTGAGCAGGTATCCGTTGGCATCGAGGCGCAGGGCGTCGCGGATGTCGTCCTCGGCGTCGGAGACGGTGAACAGCAATACTTTGCCGGTGTAATGCATGGCCCGCAGCCGGCGCAGGGTTTCGATGCCGTTCATTTGCGGCATGTTGTTGTCCAGCAGCACCAGGTCGGGTTTGAGCGGTTCGATCAGGGTCAGGGCTTCTTCGCCGTGGCTGGCTTCGCCGACGATGTGCAAGTCGTTTTCGAGTTCAAGCATCTGGCGGATCCCTCGACGCATCATTGGGTGGTCGTCGACCAGCAGGAGGGTGTGACGCAGGGGGGCGTTCATGTTGCGAGACCTTCGCTGTGTTGGCCCAGGAATTCCGGTTGGAAATGCACCTGGATACGGGTGCCCTGGGGCGTTCGGGAGTTAATTTGCAGTTGGCCACGCAAGCTGCGGGCTCGTTCGTTCATGATGTTCAGGCCATGGTGTTCGCGCTGGTCCACTTCGCCACTGAAGCCCCGGCCATCGTCTTCGACCGACAAGCGCACGGTTTCGCCTTCCTGGCGAAGTTCGAGCCAGGCGTTCTCTGCATGGGCATGGCGCAGGCAGTTGGAAAGCGCCTCACGGGTGATCTGCAGGATATGGATCTGCTCGCTGGCCGAGAGCTCGAAGGCCAGGGTGTCGACGAACAGATGCACCTGGAAATCGCCCCGGCGGGAGAACTCTTCAGCGGTGTCCTTGAGTTCCTGGACCAACCCGTCGTCGTGGATCTGCAAGCGGAACGTGGTGAGCAGTTCACGCAACTGGCGGTAGGCATTGTTCAGGCCTTCGCGCAGTTCGGCGGTGACGGTCTCAAGGGTTTGCACCGGCTCGCCGCGCCGCATCAGGGTTTGCATGCGGCTCACCTGCAGCTTCATGTACGACAAGGCTTGGGCCAGGGAATCATGTAGCTCGCGGGCAATGATCGTGCGCTCATCGAGCAGCAGCAGGCGATGGTCCTGTTCGCGCTGGCGCTTGAGGGATAGCGAAGTGCCGATCAGGTTCGCCAGGGCCTGGATCAGTGCGGTTTCCCAGGGTTGGGCCTTATGGCCGTCAACAAAATTCGCCTTGAGCTCACCCAGCTCCGTGCCCTGGTTACTGATGCTGAACGTCTGCGGCCGGGCGCTGTGATGTTTCTGGCAGGTGGCGCAATCGCTGCTGGCGCAGACCTCGCGGCTGTTGGCGCCATGCAGCGACAGCAGTTGCCGGGCCGGCGCCTGCAACTGGCCTTGCAGGCATAGCGACAGACGCAGGCCCGGCAGCCGCTGCTGGAACCGGCTGATCAGTTCATCCAACCCTTCGGCATTGGCCTGCCGCGTGGCCAGGCTGCGGCTGCTCTGATACAGCAGCTCCAGGGCGGCATTGGCCTGTTGCAGGTTCAGGGTCTTTTGCCGGACCTGGTTCTCCAGAGTGCGGTGCGATTGCTCGATCGTCTCGGCCATGGTGTTGAAGCTGGTCGCCAACTGGCCCAGTTCATCCTCGGAATGATGATTGACGCGCACTTGGAACTCGCCACGGCGAAAGCGCTGAGTGGCGTCCACCAGCTCCTGCAACGGCGTGACCACGCCGTACTGCAATTCATACAGGCCAATCAGCAGGATGATCATGGTGCTGAACAGCGCCATGCCCTGGATCGTCTGTTGCCAGGCTTGTTTGTGCTCGCTCTGGCGCTGCAACAGGGTGACGAACTGGTCCAGTTGCTCGACGAAGGAGCCGGCGCTGGCATGAAAGAACGCTGAATCGCCGCGTTCGATGGCCGGACGCAAGGTCTGGTTCCAACGCTGCAGGAGGCTCTGATAACTCTGATGCAGGGAGGTCGCCGGTCCGTCTTCCAGCACGGCGAGTAGGGACGGGCTTTCGAGACGCCGTTGCAGGCTGTCGATGATCACCGGGACATCGTCGCTGGCCCCGGCGGCCAGTTTCCAGCTCAGGTGATAGGTCTCCATGCGCACGGATCCGGCGGTGTTGATGGCGGCTGCATCACCCTGGCTGAACCAGGCAATCAGACCGGCGCTCAAGGAGCTGGCCAGGGCCAGGATGGCGATCAGGATCACCGCCAGCCCGGCGCGAGCGGGCAGGGAACTGCGCAGCCAGCGCATCATCGAGGCTGGCCCTGGAAGAAAATCTGCAAACCGAACATGGGGGGATGCCCTGGACTTGGGGGGGTAGCAGCCGATCCCGGACGCACTACCTCTAAAGAGTTGTCGGCCGCTCCGTTTCGATAAAAGCGTCGGCCGAAATGTTCAAGGCCTTGATAAATAAAGGTTCTTATCAACTTCAGGCTCTACCCCCTAAGAGGTAGACGGCGCCAGCATAGGTCAGTACCGCCGGGACGCACGTTGACCCAAGTCAAGTTTTAGCAGGGTACGCATCACTAGGCTGCGCTCATCGAACTTATGGGGAGTGCACCGAGATGCGAGCGCAAGTGCAACAAGGGCTGGTACTGGGGATGAGTACCCTGGCCTTCACCGTGTGCTTCATGGTCTGGATGATGTTTGCCGTGCTCGGTGTTCCGATCAAGGAAATGCTGGCCCTGAACGAAACCCAGTTTGGCCTGCTGGCGGCCACGCCGGTGCTCACCGGTTCGCTGGTGCGCCTGCCTCTGGGGTTGCTGACCGACCGCTTCGGCGGGCGCATCGTGTTCTTCCTGCTGATGCTCTCCTGTGTGCTGCCGCTGTACCTGATCACCCTGGCGACTGCTTTCTGGCAGTTCCTGGTGCTTGGTCTGTTCGTCGGCCTGGCCGGGGGATCGTTCTCGGTGGGCATCGCTTATGTGGCCAAGTGGTTCGACAAACAGAATCAAGGCTTCGCGATGGGTGTGTTCGGCGCAGGTAACGCTGGCGCCGCATTGACCAAATTCCTCGCGCCGGCCTTGATCGCATTCGGTTCCTGGCACCTGGTGCCGAAGGTGTTCAGCGCCATTCTGTTCATCACCGCGCTGCTGTTCTGGTTCCTCACCACCGAGAAAAAGGAACACAGCGGCAGCGGTGGCGCCACGTTGCGCGAGCAATTGAAAACCCTGAAAGAGCCGGCCGTTTGGCGCTACTGCCAGTACTACTCGATCGTGTTCGGCGGCTATGTGGCCCTGGCCCTGTGGATGACCAAGTACTACGTGCAGGAATACGGCTTCAGCCTGCAAAGCGCGGCGTTGCTGGCGGCGTGTTTTTCCCTGCCCGGAGGCGTGCTGCGAGCGGTCGGTGGCTGGATGTCCGACCGTTGGGGCGCCCAGAGCGTCACCTGGTGGGTGTTGTGGGTCAGCTGGATCTGCCTGTTCCTGCTCTCGTACCCACAGACCCAACTGCAAGTGCAGACCGTCAACGGCACGGTGGATTTTCACATCGGCCTCAACGCCACGCTGTTCACGGTGCTGCTGTTCGTGATGGGCATTGCCTTCGCGTTCGGCAAGGCCTCGGTCTTCAAGTACATCGCCAATGACTACCCGAAAAACATGGGCGCGGTGTCCGGCATCGTCGGCCTGGCCGGCGGGTTGGGGGGCTTTGTGCTGCCGATCATGTTCGGCGCCCTGGTGGACCTCACCGGCGTGCGCTCGTCCTGCTTCATGTTGATGTACGGCGTGGTCTGGGTCTCCCTCATCTGGATGTACCTGAGCGAGGTGCGCAAGCGCCCGCTGTTGGGTAAACAGCCGCCCGCCAGCCAATCCCCGTTTTCCAGCATTGCCCAAGGAGAAGAACATGTCCGTTCTGCAAACGCCTGAAAAGGGCCCGGTCATCCATGACTGGCGCCCGGAAGACCCCGCGTTCTGGGGCAAGAGTGGCAAACAGACCGCCCGGCGTAACCTGTGGATTTCCATCCCGGCGCTGCTGTTGGCCTTCGCGGTGTGGATGGTCTGGAGCACGGTGATCGTGCGCCTGAACGCCATCGGCTTCAGCTTCACTACCGACCAGTTGTTCTGGCTCGCGGCCTTGCCGGGGCTGTCGGGCGCGACCTTGCGCATCTTCTATTCGTTCATGGTGCCGATCTTCGGCGGTCGTCGCTGGACGGCCCTGAGCACCGCGTCGCTGCTGATACCGGCGCTGTGGATGGGCTTTGCCGTGCAGGATCCGGCCACGCCTTACAGCGTGTTCGTGCTGATCGCGCTGCTCTGTGGTTTTGGCGGCGGCAACTTCGCCTCGAGCATGTCCAACATCAGCTTCTTCTATCCCAAGTCCCAGCAGGGCACCGCCCTTGGCCTGAACGCCGGGCTGGGCAACCTGGGCGTGTCGGTGATGCAGTTCAGCGTGCCGCTGGTGATTTCCTTCGGCGTCTTCGGCTTCATGGGCGGCCAGCCGCAGGTGCTGGCCGACGGCAGTTCGTTGTGGCTGCAGAACGCCGGTTTTATCTGGGTGCCGTTCATCCTCGCCGTAACCGTGATTGCCTGGTTCGGCATGAACGACCTGTCCAGCGCACGCGCTTCGTTCAGCGAGCAGGCAGTGATTTTCAAGCGCAAGCACAACTGGCTGATGTGCTGGTTGTACCTGGCGACTTTCGGTTCGTTCATTGGTTTCTCGGCCGCGTTTCCGCTGCTGATCAAAACCTCGTTCCCTGACGTCATCGCCCTGAAGTTCGCCTTCCTTGGCCCGCTGGTGGGTGCCTTGGTACGGCCACTGGGTGGCTGGCTGGCGGACAAGCTCGGCGGCGCGAAGGTCACCTTGTGGAACTTCGTACTGATGATCGCGATGGTCTTCGGCGTCATGCACTTCCTGCCGCAGAACGGCCAGGGCGGTAGTTTCTACGGCTTCCTCGGCATGTTCATGTTGCTGTTCATCACCACTGGCGTGGGCAACGGTTCCACGTTCCGCATGATCCCGGTGATCTTCCGCACCCTGCATGAAAAAGCCAGCCGCGGCCAACAACCCGAACTGCGTGAACAAGCGCTCAAGAACGCCGGCAAGGAGTCGGCCGCGGTGCTGGGTTTCAGCTCGGCCATGGGCGCCTTCGGCGCGTTCTTCATCCCCAAATCATTCGGCACTTCGATGGCCCTGACCGGCGGCCCGGAGATGGCCTTCTACATGTTCGTCGGCTTCTACCTGAGCTGCATCGTGGTGACCTGGTGGTGGTACGCCCGCAAGGGCGCCGCAACACCGTGCTAAGCCGAACCTAAACCTGCGTGGGCGGGGCGCAGACCCCGCGGAGCAAGCCTGAGAGGAACACACTGTGAGTCATTTACTGGATCAACTGCGGTTTTTCAACCGTAAGCAAGGCGAGTTTTCCGACGGCCATGGCGAGACCCGCAAGGAGTCCCGCGACTGGGAGAACGTCTACCGTTCCCGCTGGCAGTACGACAAGATCGTGCGTTCCACCCACGGGGTGAACTGCACCGGTTCGTGCTCGTGGAAAATCTACGTCAAGAACGGCCTGATCACCTGGGAAACCCAGCAGACCGATTACCCGCGCACCCGTAACGACTTGCCCAACCACGAGCCGCGCGGCTGTCCTCGTGGCGCTAGCTATAGCTGGTACATCTACAGCGCCAACCGGCTCAAGTACCCGAAGATCCGCAAGCCATTGCTCAAGCTGTGGCGCGACGCCCGGCAGACCCTGGCGCCGGTCGAAGCCTGGGCCAGCATCGTCGAGGACAAGGCCAAGGCCGACTCGTATAAAAGCAAGCGCGGCATGGGCGGTTTCATCCGTTCCAACTGGGAAGAAGTCAACGAGATCATCGCCGCGGCCAACGTCTACACCGTCAAGCAATACGGCCCGGATCGGGTGGTCGGCTTCTCGCCGATACCGGCCATGTCGATGGTCAGCTATGCCGCCGGTTCGCGTTACCTGTCGCTGATCGGTGGCGTGTGCCTGAGCTTCTACGACTGGTACTGCGACCTGCCACCGGCTTCGCCGATGGTTTGGGGCGAGCAGACCGACGTGCCGGAATCGGCCGACTGGTACAACTCCAACTACATCATTGCCTGGGGCTCCAACGTCCCGCAGACCCGTACCCCTGACGCGCACTTTTTCACCGAGGTGCGCTACAAGGGCACCAAGACCGTGGCGATCACCCCGGACTATTCGGAAGTCGCCAAGCTCACCGACCTGTGGCTCAACCCCAAGCAGGGCACCGACGCGGCCCTGGCCCAGGCTTTCAACCATGTGATCTTCAAAGAGTTTCACCTGGACAAGCCCAGCGCCTACTTCACCGAGTACGCCAAGCGTTACACCGACTTGCCGGTTCTGGTGATGCTCAAGCCGATGCTCGGCGTGGCGCCGGGTTCGGGCTACCAGCCGGATCGCTTCCTGCGCGCCAGCGACCTGACCAATAATCTTGGACAGGAGAACAACCCTGAATGGAAAACCATCGCCCTGGATGCCAGCGGTGAACTGGTTTCGCCACAAGGCTCCATCGGCTATCGCTGGGGCGAGGAGGGCAAATGGAACATTCTTGCCCGTGAAGGCGGTGAGGGCCGTGAGATCGACCTCAAGCTCAGCCTGATTGGCGATGACGTCGCTGAAGTGGCCTTCCCGTATTTTGCCGGTGAAGCCCAGGAATACTTCCAGCACGTGGCCGGTGAGGCGGTGCAGTACCGCCGAGTGCCGGTGCACAACGTGGTGCTGGCCGACGGCAGCGTGGCGAAGGTCGCCACGGTGTTTGACCTGTCGGCGGCCAACCTGGCCATCGACCGTGGCCTGGGTGGCGCCAACGTTGCCAAGGACTATGACGACGCCTCGGTGCCCGGCACCCCGGCCTGGCAGGAGCAGATCACCGGCGTGAGCCGCGAGAAAGCCATCCAGATCGCCCGTGAGTTCGCTGACAACGCCGACAAGACCCGTGGTCGCTCGATGATCATCGTCGGCGCGGCGATGAACCACTGGTACCACATGGACATGAACTACCGTGGGCTGATCAACATGCTCATGCTCTGTGGGTGTGTCGGTCAGACCGGCGGCGGTTGGGCGCACTATGTCGGCCAGGAAAAACTCCGTCCGCAATGCGGCTGGTTGCCCCTGGCCTTCGGTCTGGACTGGAACCGTCCGCCCCGGCAGATGAACGGCACCAGCTTCTTCTACGGCCACAGCTCGCAATGGCGCCACGAGAAGATGAGCATGCACGACGTGCTCTCGCCCCTGGCGGACAAATCGCAGTTCCCCGAGCATGCCCTGGACTACAACATTCGCGCCGAACGGGCTGGCTGGCTGCCCAGCGCGCCACAACTCAACACCAACCCGCTGCACATCTGCCGCGATGCCGCCGCCGCGGGCCTGGAGCCCAAGGATTACGTGGTCAAGTCGCTGCAGGACGGCACCCTGCGGTTTGCCTGCGAGCAACCTGACAGCCCGGTTAACTTCCCGCGCAACATGTTCATCTGGCGTTCCAACCTGCTGGGCTCCTCGGGCAAAGGCCACGAGTACATGCTCAAGTACCTGCTGGGCACCAAGAACGGCGTGATGAACGAAGACATCGGCTTTGGCGGCGAATCCAAGCCTACCGAGGCTGAATGGGTCGACAACGGTGCCATCGGCAAACTGGACCTGGTGACCACCCTGGACTTCCGCATGTCCTCGACCTGCGTGTACTCCGACATCGTCTTGCCGACCGCGACCTGGTACGAAAAAGACGACATGAACACCTCGGACATGCACCCGTTCATCCACCCATTGTCGGCCGCCATCGATCCGGCCTGGGAATCGCGTTCGGACTGGGAAATCTACAAGGGCATCGCCAAGGCGTTCTCGGCCATGTCGGTCGGGCACCTGGGTGTCGAGAAAGACCTGGTCACCGTGCCGTTGATGCATGACAGCGTCGGTGAACTGGCCCAGCCGTTTGGCGGCACCGACTGGAAAAGCGCCGGCGTGGCGCCGCAACCGGGCAAGAACGCACCCAATCTGCAGGTGGTGGAGCGCGATTACCCGAACATCTACAAGCAGTTCACGTCCCTGGGCCCGATGCTGGAAAAACTCGGCAACGGCGGCAAGGGCATCAACTGGAACACCGACGATGAAGTGAAATTCCTCGGTGAGCTCAATCACCATGAAGTCGACGCCGGTATCAGCCAGGGGCGGCCGAAGATCGACAGCGCCATTGACGCGGCCGAGGTGATTCTGTCCCTGGCCCCGGAAACCAATGGCCAGGTGGCCGTCAAGGCCTGGGCGGCCCTGTCGAAATTCACCGGTATCGATCACAGCCATCTGGCGCTGTCCAAGGCCCACGAAGCGATTCGTTTCCGCGACATCCAGGCGCAGCCGCGCAAGATCATTTCCAGCCCGACCTGGTCTGGCCTGGAAGACGATCACGTCAGCTACAACGCCGGCTATACCAACGTTCACGAGGCGATTCCATGGCGCACCATCACTGGCCGCCAGCAGTTCTACCAGGATCACCCGTGGATGCAGGCGTTCGGCGAGCAACTGATGAGCTATCGGCCGCCGGTCAACACCCGCACCATCGAAGGCGTGAAGGGCAAGCGCAGCAATGGCGAGACCGAGATCGTCCTGAACTGGATCACCCCGCACCAGAAGTGGGGCATCCACAGCACCTACAGCGACAACCTGCTGATGCTTACCTTGAGTCGAGGCGGACCGATCGTCTGGCTCTCGGAGATCGACGCCAAGCGCGCCGGTATCGAGGACAACGACTGGATCGAATGCTTCAACGTCAACGGTGCACTGACCGCCCGCGCGGTGGTCAGTCAGCGCGTCAAGGAAGGCATGGTGATGATGTATCACGCTCAGGAACGGATCGTGAACGTGCCAGGTTCGGAAACCACCAAGACCCGTGGCGGCCACCATAACTCGGTGACCCGCGTGGTGCTCAAGCCCACTCACATGATCGGTGGCTACGCGCAACAGGCCTACGGTTTCAACTATTACGGCACGGTCGGTTGCAACCGCGACGAGTTCGTCGTGGTGCGCAAGATGTCCAAGGTCGATTGGCTCGACGGTTCCAGTGGCGATGATCTGCCGCGTCCACTGCCCACCGATATCGAGGAGAACTGAGATGAAAATTCGCTCACAAATCGGCATGGTCCTGAACCTGGACAAATGCATCGGCTGCCACACCTGCTCGATCACCTGCAAGAACGTCTGGACCAGCCGTGAAGGCATGGAATACGCCTGGTTCAACAACGTTGAATCCAAGCCTGGCATCGGCTACCCCAAGGAATGGGAAAACCAGGACAAGTGGAAGGGCGGCTGGATCCGCAACGCCGACGGTTCGATCAACCCGCGCATCGGCGGCAAGTTCCGCGTGCTGGCGAACATCTTCGCCAACCCGGACCTGCCGAGCCTGGACGATTACTACGAACCGTTCGACTTCGACTACCAGCACCTGCACACCGCGCCGCTGGGCGAGCATCAGCCCACCGCACGGCCGCGCTCGCTGGTGTCTGGCAAGCGCATGGAGAAAATCGAATGGGGCCCGAACTGGGAGGAAATCCTCGGCACCGAGTTCGCCAAGCGGCGCAAGGACAAGAACTTCGACCAGATCCAGGCGGACATCTACGGCGAATACGAAAACACTTTCATGATGTACCTGCCGCGTTTGTGCGAGCACTGCCTGAACCCGGCGTGCGCGGCGTCCTGCCCGAGCGGGGCGATCTACAAGCGCGAGGAGGACGGCATCGTCCTGATCGACCAGGAGAAATGCCGGGGCTGGCGCATGTGCATCAGCGGCTGCCCGTACAAGAAAATCTATTTCAACTGGAAGAGCGGCAAATCGGAAAAATGCATTTTCTGCTACCCGCGCATCGAAGCCGGGATGCCGACCGTTTGCGCTGAAACCTGCGTAGGGCGCATTCGCTACCTGGGTGTGTTGCTGTATGACGCCGACCGCATCAGTGAAGTGGCGAGCACCGCCAACGAGCACGACCTGTATGAGAAGCAACTGGAGATCTTCCTTGACCCGAACGACCCGGCGGTGATTCGCCAGGCCCTGGCCGACGGCGTGCCGCAGTCGGTGATCGACTCGGCGCAACGCTCGCCGGTCTACAAAATGGCCGTGGACTGGAAACTCGCGCTGCCGTTGCACCCTGAATACCGCACCTTGCCCATGGTTTGGTACGTGCCGCCACTGTCGCCGATCCAGAACGCTGCGGCGGCCGGCACTGTGGGCATGAACGGGGTGATCCCGGACGTCGACAGCCTGCGCATCCCGCTGCGCTACCTGGCCAACATGCTCACCGCTGGCGATGAAAAGCCGGTCAAGCGCGCCCTCAAGCGCCTGCTGGCGATGCGTGCCTACAAGCGTTCCGAACAGGTGGACGGCGTGCAGGACCTGCAGGTGCTGGCCGATGTCGGCCTGAGCGTGAACCAGGTGGAAGAGATGTACCGCTACCTGGCCATCGCCAACTACGAAGACCGTTTCGTCGTGCCAAGCGCCCACCGCGAAGACGCCATGAGCGACGCGTTCGCCGAACGCTCCGGTTGTGGTTTCAGTTTCGGCAGCGGTTGCAGTGGCAGTTCCGACACCAACATGTTCGGCGGCAAAAAAGCCAATCGCCGCGACGTGATCAAAACCGTGCAGTTGTGGGAGGAATGAACATGCGCATTCTCAAGGTAATTTCGTTGCTGCTCGATTATCCGACCGAGACCCTGGTGCAAGGACGTGACGAGCTGGAACAGGCCATCCTCCAGGCACGGGAAATCAGTCCGCAACAGCGCGCCGCGCTGTTCGAACTGCTCGAACTGATCTGCGGCAAGGACCTGATGGACGGCCAGGAGCACTACGGTGCGCTGTTCGGCCGTGGGCGCTCGCTGTCGCTGCTGTTGTTCGAACACGTCCATGGCGAATCCCGCGATCGGGGCCAGGCCATGGTGGACATGATGGCCCAGTACGAAGAGGCCGGTTTTGCCATCGGCGTGAAGGAACTGCCCGATTACATCCCGCTGTACCTGGAGTTTCTCTCCACCCGCGAAGACGTCGAGGCTCGCGAGGGCCTGGCTGACGTGGAACACCTGTTGGCCTTGCTCGCTGCACGCCTGGAAGAGCGGGAAAGCGCCTACGCCAGTTGCTTCAGGGCCTTGCTGCAAATCGCCGGGGCCGAACCCCAGGTGGCGGTGGCCGGGTTGCGCGAGCAGGTAAAGGCCGAGCCACGGGATGACTCCCTCGAGGCCCTGGACAAGATCTGGGAAGAAGAAGCGGTGGATTTCATGCAGGCCGAACAGCAGGACCGTTGCAGTTCACTGCCCAGCGGGCCAGGCAAGGCGCGGGACGAAAGTGCGGTGCCGTTGCACTGGGTGGATTTTCAGCATGAAGGCCTGGCCGCAGCGCCAGCCGGGGAGGTGGGTAATGTCTAAATGGGATCTGTTGATGTTCGGGGTCTACCCCTATGTCGCCTTGGCGATTTGCCTGATCGGCAGTTGGGCGCGGTTCGACCTGTCCCAGTACACCTGGAAGGCCGGTTCCAGCCAGATGCTGAGCAACCGTGGCATGCGTGTGGCGAGCAACCTGTTCCACGTCGGTGTGCTGTTCGTGCTGGCTGGGCACTTTGTCGGCCTGCTGACACCCTCGGCGATCTACCACCATGTATTGAGCACTGAGAACAAGCAGTTGCTGGCGATGGTGTCCGGCGGTTTCTTCGGTGTGCTGGGCCTGATCGGCCTGGTGATGCTGCTCAACCGGCGGCTGACTGACCCGCGGGTGCGTGCCACGTCCAGTACCTCGGACATCCTGGTGTTGGTGGTGCTGCTGGTGCAACTGGTGCTGGGCTTGATGACCATTGTGGCGTCGACCGCCCATATGGACGGCTCGGTGATGGTGATGCTGGCCGACTGGGCACAGAACACTGTGCTGTTGCGTCCGGTTGAGGCGGCCGCGGCCATTGCGCCAGTGGGCTTGGTCTACAAGCTTCATGTGGTGCTGGGCCTGACCCTGTTCGTGCTGTTCCCGTTCACCCGTCTGGTACACATCGTCAGTGCGCCGGTCTGGTACCTGGGACGTCGTTATCAAATCGTTCGGCAGAAGTTTTGAGGAGAAGATCATGGCGAGTGGATGCGGATGTGGTGGCAGTGGTGGCGGCAGCGGCGGTTGTGGTTCTTCGGCAAAAGCGGCACCGGTGATGGCGTCGATCGATGAGGTCGAACCGACCGGGGCGGTGCAGTTCGAACCGGCCCAGGCCGGGCCGGCAGCGGGCGATGATGCCCCGGCGCAATTGATCGCCAGCAGTGAGCAGGAGTGGCCGATCATCAGCGTCAACGGGATGTCGATCACCCCGCAGGCGATGGCCCAGGAGCTGCAATATCACCCGGCTGAAAGCCGCGAGGATGCGGTCTACCAGGCTGCACGGGCGTTGGTGATCCGGGAATTGCTCCAGCAACGCATTGCCGAGCTGGGGCTGGCGTTGCAGGTGGGCGCCGGTGAAAACGAAGAGGAGGCGGCCACGCGGCTGTTGCTCGAACGTGAGGTGCAGGTGCCGCAATGTGATGAGGCGACCTGTCTGCGCTACTACGAAAGCAATCGGGCGCGCTTTCACAGCGCACCGTTGCTGGCGGTGCGGCACATCCTGCTCGAGTGCGCACCGGACGACGCCGAAGCGCGCGACCAGGCTCACGGCCAGGCCGAAAGCCTGCTGCAACGCCTGGACGAGTTCCCCGGCAGCTTTGCCGAGCTGGCGCTGAATCACTCGGCCTGCCCGTCCAAGGCGCAGGGCGGTTCGCTGGGGCAGATCAGCAAGGGCCAGACCGTGCCCGAACTGGAGCGCCAGTTGTTTGCCTTGCCGGCCGGCCTGGTGGGCAAACCGCTGGAAAGTCGCTACGGCTGGCATGTGATCAGCATCGATCAGCGTGTCGAAGGCCAACCGTTGCCTTATGAGGCGGTGGCGACGGCGATTCGCACCCAACTGCAACAAGGCGTGTGGCAGAAGGCGCTGGTGCAGTACCTGCAAACCCTGATCGGTGCGGCGGACATTCGCGGCATTCATCTTCAGGGCGCCGACTCGCCGCTGGTGCAGTGAGCACCGGCTCAATCAGGGGACAGACATGAACGCCGTGTTGCAGGACGGATTTGGGCGCCAGATCGATTATCTGCGGATGTCGGTGACCGATCGTTGTGATTTTCGCTGTGTGTATTGCATGGCGAAAAACATGACCTTCCTGCCGCGTCAGCAAGTGTTGACCCTGGAGGAACTGCACCGCTTGGCGCGGCTGTTCGTGGGCCTGGGGGTCAAGAAAATCCGCCTGACTGGTGGCGAACCGCTGATCCGTCCGGGCATCGTCGGGTTGTGTCGCGACATCGCGGCGTTGCCCGGCCTGCGGGAACTGGTGATGACCAGTAACGGTTCGCAACTGGGGCGACTGGCCCGACCGCTGGTCGAAGCCGGGGTCAAGCGCATGAACATCAGCCTGGACAGTCTGGATGGCGAGCGCTTTCGGGCGATCACCCGCAACGGTGACCTGGATCAGGTGCTGGCGGGCATTGAGGCGGCGAAGGCCGCGGGGTTCGAGCGGATCAAGCTCAACTGCGTGGTGATGAAAGGGCGCAACTTCGATGAAGTCCCGGCGCTGGTGCAGTACGCCATCGAGCAACGCATCGACATCAGCTTCATCGAGGAAATGCCCCTGGGTGAAGTCGGGCGCTCCCGTGGTGAGTCGTTCTGTTCCAGCGATGAGGTCCGGGCGGTCATTGCCGGCCATCACCGGCTGCTCGACAGCACTGAAAACAGCGGCGGCCCGGCGCGTTATGTGCGCCTGGAGCAGCATGCGCAGACCCGAATCGGTTTTATTTCCCCCAATACCCATAACTTTTGCGCCAGTTGCAATCGGGTGCGTATGACCGTTGAAGGACGGTTGCTGCTGTGCCTGGGACAGGAGGACTCGCTGGACCTGCGCAGCTTGCTGCGGCGCTATCCGCTGGACGATCAACCGGTGATCCAGGCTGTGCAACAGGCCTTGCGCGGGAAACCTTTGCGCCATGACTTCAACCCGGGCGGGGAAGTGCAGATTGTGCGGTTCATGAATATGAGTGGTGGGTGAGCTGCACCGAACATATTGAATGTACCGCCGCCATCGCGAGCAGGCTCGCTCCCACAGGGGATTTAAGGTGTACGCAGAAATTGCAGTCGCCTGAAACCAATGTGAGAGCGAGCCTGCTCGCGATGACGACAGCAAGGTCAACCTCAATGCCTGCTGACCGACCCTCGATTCTTGATATCGGTCAATTGCAACTCGATCGTTTGGCCGTAATCTCCACTGCATATTGTGTTTATAGCTTATTAATTATCTATATGTAGTGTCTGGAGCCAAAATGCAGAGCACGTTGATCACAGTGGAGTGTAACCGCTTGCACAAGCGCGACGGCAGTGTGGTTGCCTTCGACGCGGACAAGATCCGCCAGGCGCTGATCGCCGCCGGCAAGGCCACAGGCGAATACGCCGAGGCCGAGGCCGAGGAGTTGCTGAAGGCAGTGCTGGCTCGACTGGAAGGGCAAACGCGCTTGAACGTCGAGCAGATCCAGGATCGTGTCGAGCGGGTGCTGATGGACGCCGGTTTCTTTCTGGCCATGCGTGCCTATATCGTCTATCGCGAGCAACATGGACGCCTGCGCCGCGACCGTCGCACCCTGGTCGAAGTCGCCACTTCGATGAACGAATACCTGGACCGCGAAGACTGGCGCGTGCAGGCCAACGCCAACCAGGGTTATTCCCTCGGCGGGCTGATCCTCAATGTGTCGGGCAAGGTCACCGCCAACTATTGGCTTGACGAGGTCTACAGCCAGGCCATCGGCCAGGCACACCGCGAGGCCGATCTGCATGTCCATGACCTGGACATGCTCGCCGGCTACTGTGCCGGCTGGTCCTTGCGTACGCTGTTGCACGAAGGCCTCAACGGCGTACCGGGTCGGGTCGAGGCCGGGCCGCCCAAGCATTTGAGCAGCGCCCTGGGGCAGATGGTGAATTTCCTCGGCACCCTGCAAAACGAATGGGCCGGCGCCCAGGCGTTCAGCTCGTTCGACACTTACCTGGCGCCCTATCTGCGCAAGGACAAGCTCAGCTATGGCGAGGTGCGCCAGTCGTTGCAGGAGTTTATCTACAACCTCAACGTTCCGTCGCGCTGGGGGACACAAACCCCGTTCACCAACCTCACGTTCGATTGGGTCTGCCCAGAGGATCTGCGCGAACAGATCCCGGTGATCGGCGGCGAAGAGATGCCGTTCGCCTATGGCGACCTGCAAGAAGAAATGGAACTGATCAACCGCGCCTACATTGAGGTGATGCAGGCCGGTGATGCGAAAGGGCGGGTATTCACCTTCCCGATCCCGACCTACAACATCACCCATGATTTCCCGTGGGACAGCGAGAACGCCGACCGGCTGTTCGAAATGACCGCCCGTTATGGCCTGCCGTATTTCCAGAACTTCCTCAACTCGGACATGCAACCCAACCAGGTGCGCTCGATGTGCTGCCGCCTGCAACTGGATGTGCGCGAGTTGCTCAAGCGCGGAGGAGGCCTGTTCGGCTCGGCGGAACAGACCGGCTCACTGGGTGTGGTGACGATCAACTGCGCGCGTCTGGGTTACCTGTACAAAGGCGACACCAGCGCGCTGCTGCAACGCATCGATACGCTGATGGAACTGGCGAAGGAGAGCCTGGAGGTCAAGCGCAAGGTCATCCAGCACCACATGGACGCCGGGCTGTACCCGTACACCAAACGCTACCTGGGCACGCTGCGCAATCACTTCTCCACCATCGGCGTGAACGGCCTGCACGAAATGCTGCGCAATTTCACCGATGACCAGCAAGGCCTGCATACCGAGCAAGGCCGGGCATTCGCACTGAAACTGCTGGATCATGTGCGTGCCACGCTGCTGCGTTTCCAGGAAGAAACCGGCCACCTCTACAACCTGGAAGCCACGCCCGCCGAAGGCACCACCTACCGTTTCGCCAAAGAAGACCTCAAGCGCTATCCCGATATCTTGCAGGCCGGCAGTCCGATCGCACCGTATTACACCAACTCGTCGCAATTGCCGGTGGGCTTCACCGACGACCCGTTCGAAGCCCTGGAACTGCAAGACGAACTGCAATGCAAATACACCGGCGGCACCGTGCTGCACCTGTACATGGCCGAGCAGATCTCCTCCACACAGGCCTGCAAGCAGCTGGTGCGCAAGGCCCTGGGACGTTTCCGCCTGCCGTACCTGACCATCACGCCGACCTTTTCCATCTGCCCGGTGCACGGCTACCTGGCTGGCGAGCACGAGTTTTGCCCCAAATGCGACGAGGCCTTGCTACTGCAACAGCAGTTGGCAGGCAGCGTTCACTGATCCGATCCATCGACCGCAAGGAGCTTCACCCATGAATGCATCGCAGAGCCTTCCACAAGCCCAACGTCAACGTTGCGAAGTCTGGACCCGCGTGATGGGCTACCACCGCCCGGTGGCGGCCTTCAATCCAGGCAAGCAGTCCGAGCACCGCGAACGGGTGCATTTCACTGAAAGCGCGGCCGGGCGTCCATGAGTCGAGTGCTACGGGTCGGGGGCCTGGTGCCCCTGACCACCCTTGATTATCCGGGCCAATTGGCTTGCGTACTGTTTTGCCAGGGTTGCGCCTGGCGTTGCCGTTATTGCCACAACCCGCAACTGATCCCGCCGCGCGGCAGCGAAGAAGTGGATTGGTGTCGGGTGTTGGCGTTCCTGCAACGTCGCCAGAATCTGCTGGACGCCGTGGTGTTCAGCGGCGGCGAGCCGACCTTACAGGACGGCCTGGCCTCGGCCATGGACGAGGTGCGGCAGATGGGCTTTCGCATTGGCCTGCACAGCGCCGGCATCAAGCCGGCGGCCTTCGCCAAAGTGGTCGGGCAAGCCGACTGGGTTGGCTTCGACATCAAGGCCTTGCCCGAAGACGCTCTGGACGTGACTCGGGTTCATGGCAGCGGCGCCGCCAACTGGCGCAGCCTCGACCATTTGCTGGAAAGCGGCGTGGACTATGAATGCCGGACCACCGTGCATTGGCATTTGTTCGACCCCGAACGCTTGCTGACCCTGGCTCGCCGCTTGAGCGAGCAGGGCGTCACGCGTTTCGCCGTGCAACTGGTGCGCACCGCCCGAATGCTCGACCCCCATCTTTCCAGCGTTTCGGCACAAGCCTTGCAGCCCGAGCTGTGGGCCGCCATGCGCGAGTTGTTTCCTTCATTCGTGTTGCGCAGTTGATCGACCGCGGGGATGAACGACCGACAGCGGCTCGGGATCGCCGAGCCGTTCTTTTTTATGGCTTTTCTTATGGTTTTCAAATGCGCTGCCAATCGGCAGGTAGTTGAACAGGGAGCATTTGATATGACCAGACTCACCACTGCCCACCGTATCGTGATCGGCTTTGCCATCGCGCCGCTGGCGTTGATCGCTCTGGCGTTGTACGCCTTGAACGACCTGGCCACGCTGCGCGATCAGGCGGTGCAGATCGTCAAACAGGATTGGCCGAAGATCGAGCCGATCATGGTGATCGCCACGGGCGTGCGCGATAACGCCAGGAACACCCGGGATCTGTTGATCGACAAGAACAACGCGCAGGTCCAGCAATCCATCGACATGACCCGACAACGTATTACCCAGGCCTTTACCACGCTGGAGCCGTTGTTCGACCAGCCCGAAGGCAAAGCGGCGTATGCGGCATTGAAGAAGCACCGTGAGGCGTATGTGGCCGCGTTCGTTCAAGTGCAGGCGTTGATTCGCCAGGGCTCGACGGACGACGCGATGACGCAACTCAAGCAAGGCGTGATGCCGGCGGAGCTTGAGGTCTACAAAAGCCTGGAAGGACTGATGGCGATGCAAGGCAAGCTTTTCGTCGAACGTGAACGCCTGGCCCAGGCGCGCTACAGCGACGCGCGGCGCAACATGCTGGCGCTGGTGCTGGTCTGCCTGGCCCTGGTGAGTACCGTTGCGGTCCTGGTGACCCGCAGCGTGACCCGTCCGTTGGGCGGCGAGCCCGATGATGCGGCGCGGGTGCTGAGCCAGATTGCCCGAGGCGACTTGACGATCCAGGTGCCATTGGACGCCGGTAGCGCTAACGACAGTGTGATGAGCAACATGCATGACATGCAACAGAGCCTCAACAGCATGGTCCGGCACATTGCAGCTTCGGTGGATCGGGTGGCCAGTTCCTCCGAAGAGCTGAGCGCGGTGAGCAGTCAGACCAACAGCACTTTGGAGCTGCAAGGCCAGGAAATCGAACAGGCCGCGGCGGCCGTGAACCAAATGACGGCGGCGGTGGATGAAGTGGCGCGCAACGCCGTGAGTACCAGCGAAGCCTCGCGGGTCTCCGAGCAAACCGCCCAGCGTGGTCGTGAGCAGGTCCAGGAGACCGTCGCTTCGATCAGCGCATTGGCGCTGGGGGTCACGGACTCTTCGGGACGCATCCAGCAGTTGGCTGGACGGGTCGAGCACATCAGTTCGGTGCTGGACGTGATCCGCAGCATCGCCGATCAAACCAATCTGCTGGCCCTGAACGCCGCTATTGAAGCGGCCCGCGCCGGCGATGCCGGGCGTGGTTTTGCGGTGGTGGCCGACGAAGTCCGGGCGCTGGCCCATCGCACCCAGGATTCGACCCGGGAAATCGAAGAGATGATCGGCAACATTCGCCAGGACAGCGAGCACGCCGTGACATCCATGCAAAACAACAGCGAGCTGGTGCAAACCACGCTGCAAGTGGCCCGGCGCTCCGGCGATGCCCTGGATGAAATCGCCCGTTCGATCTCGCAGATCAACGAACGCAACCTGATGATCGCCAGCGCCACGGAAGAACAGGCGCTGGTAGCCCGGGAGGTAGACCGAAACCTGGTGGGTATTCGCAACTTGTCCGAACAGGTATTGCTCGGCGCCCGGCATACCGATACCGCCGGCCAGGACCTCGCGCAGATGGCCGGTTCACTGCATGAGACGGTGGCGCGTTTCAAGGTTTAGGCAACCCATGTCAGATGTAATGATCCACACACATCCCCTGTGGGAGCGAGCCTGCTCGCGATAGCGGTGGGTCGGGTTGCATGGATGTTGGATGTGCTTACGTCATCGCGAGCAGGCTCGCTCCCACAGGGTTTTGTGTTGCATCCGGATGTGGGAGCGGCGATCACCAACCCCAGAACTGCAACCACCAGCCATAGCCCACCAGGCCGTTGGCCAATACCAGGCAGGCCATTGCCAGTCGCCAACGGGATGCATGTTCCAGGCGCTTGTAACCTAACCACAGGCTCCAGGCGATTGCCGCGAGCAGCAGCGCGGCCCGAGCCGGCTGCACCCACTCGAGCAACAACCCTTCATAGCGCAGCAGTTTGACGGTGGTGGCCGACAGGCCGAGGAACAACCCTGCACCGCCGAGGGGCGTCAGGGTGATGGCTAAGGGCCAATATTGTGCGACGTCGCCCGAGAGTCTTGCCGCCAGGCGCATCAACAGCAGCAGCGACGTGCCCAACAGCAAGGCACTCATGCCCAGATACGCGACGATGCAAAAGCCATCGAGCCAACTGAAACTGTCATTGAACTGCGGATAGTGGGTCAGCAACCACCAGGGGGCGTTGTCCTGTAACGGCCAGAACAGCTCGTGGGCGACCAGCCATTGGGCCAGGCTTTGTTTCAAGGCAATGAACCAGGGGCTGACGGTCCACTGAAAAGCCCCCATGGCCAGGCCAATGACGCCAAACAACAACAAACGCGCGTCCCAGGGCGAAAGGGTGGTTGCTGTTGAGTGAAGGATTTCCTCGTTACTGGAGCGGGCTATCAAGCGCACCGCATCGCGCTGGCCGCTGCAGCGGCCACAGGCGTGGCAATCGGCGGCACCGCGCATCCGGCGGATGTCCAGCAATGGCGCGCAATTGGGGGGAGGGCGACGCGGCGTGGGGTTTTCCAGCCAGCGTTGTTCGTCCACACGGAAGTGGACGGGTGCCAGGCGGGCGAGCAGGGCGAAGACGCCGCTGACTGGACATAGGTAGCGGCACCATATGCGCTTGCCTCGGGCGAACAGCAGGCCAACGATCACCGCTGCGACCGTCGAGCCTCCCAGGATCAACAGCGCCGCCTGGGCATAGTCATAGACGCTGATCAACTGCCCGTAGATCGTGGTCAGGCAGAACGCCAGGGTCGGCCAGCCGGCCCAACGCACCCCGCGTGGCACGCCCAGGCCTTTGCCATACTGGCTGGCCCATTCACTCAAGGCACCTTCAGGACACAGCACGCCACACCAGAGTCGACCGAACAGCACAATCGACAGCAACACAAACGGCCACCAGATGCCCCAGAACAGAAACTGCGCCAGCAGCGTGAGGTTGTCGAACAGCCGAGCCTGGCTGCTGGGCAATGGCAACAGCGCAGGCACCACCAGCAGCACCGCATAGAACAGCACCACCGCCCATTGCACGGCGCGAATGGTTGCGCCGTGGCGCCGCATGCCGTCACCCAGGCGTTGCAGCCAGAGGTTCACGTCGAACATGGCAGCGTTTGCGCTTTGCGTGGGCGCAGCCAGACGGCAAGCATCAGCCAGTAACCGAGCCACATCAACAAGGTCATGGCACTGGGACTGGCTCGATAGCCAGTGAAATCCGCCAGGAAACCGCCCAGGCCATGGCCGTCATCCAATATCGCGCTGCTGTCCCAGAGCGCGTCGCCGATGCCGTGATAGACCACTTCGGGCCAGTCCATCGCGAGCAACTGGCCGCTGATACGCTCGATGCCGCTGACCAGCAGTGCCGCTCCCAATAACAACAGGATGGTTTCGCTGAAGGCAAAGAAGCGCGGCCATGAGATGAACCGTCGACTGCCGTGCAGCAAGGCGATGGTCAGCAGCGCCAGCAGCAGGCCGGCCACCGCGCCCACTGCGAACAAGCCCAGTGGCGCCCCTTGCAGACGCGCCCCGGCGCCATACAGGAAGACCACGGTTTCACTGCCTTCGCGGCTGACGGCCAGCAGCGCCAACACCATCAGCCCCCATCCACCCTGACGGCTGAAACGATGGTCGGCGTGACGCGTCAGATCCTGTTTCAGCGTCCCGGCGTTTCGGTGCATCCAACCGACCATTTGCACGATCAGCAGACTGGCGACCAGCGCCAACGCAGCCTGGAACCATTCATTGGCGGCGCCGCTCATGGCTTCGCCGGCCACCAGAATCAGGCCGGCCAAAATGCCCGACAGCAGCAACCCCAGCGCCACGCCAGCCCACACGAACTGCAACAAGCGACTGGCCTGTGACTGCCGGCTGACCCAGGCCTGGAGGATCCCGATCACCAACAACGCCTCGACGCTTTCGCGCCAGACAATAAACATCGATTGAGTCATGCAAACACCTCCTGTTCGCCGACTACTGGGCGAGGATGCCGCCCTCGGGCAGTTGCGGATTGAATTCATCGAAAAACGGATAGTGCCCGGGCCGCAGCGGGTGAATGACGACAAAAGTCGTCACGCCGGGCGACAGAACCTTTTCCACCCGCAGGGGCGTGCTCTCGAATTCCGCCGGCCCCTGGCCTAAGTTTTTCAGCACGATCTTGAAGCGCTGCCCGGCCGGCACTTGCAGCAGCGGCGGAGTGAAATGCCCGTCGCGCATGCTCAACTCGTAAGTCAGCAGTTGGGCATGGGCGATTGAAGGCAACAGCAAGCCGGCCAGCGTCCACCCGGCCAGCTGTCGCGCTGTTTGGCTCGTTGAACGACGCATCCTCAATACCCGCCTTTTTTGCCAATCCCGGCATAGACGAATTCGTAATGCAGTTCACAGCGCTCGAACCATGGCGCCACGCCGGTTTCCTTGTCGGTATGACGGCCGAGGGAGCCATGGCCGCCGGGCGGCAGGACGGTGAAGGTCAATTGGTATTTGCCGGGACCGAGCAGCTTGACGTTGTCGCCATAGTGCGGCCCGTCATTGGCGACCATGGCGTGGAAGTCGCCCTTGAGCGGGATGTCGTTTCCCTGTTTTTTCAGTTGGAATGACACGTTGAGGTAGGGCACGAAGCTGCCTTCCTGGAAACCCTGCTGGTTGTCTGCCGTGGCGCGGATATCGGCCTCCAGGTGAACGTCAGACTCGGCGGTTGGGCGCATCATGCCGGCCGGGGCCATTTCGATCGGTTGCAGGTACACCGCGCCGACCTCCAGGCCCGGGCACATCTGCGGTTCGCCAATGGGGTATTCCTTGGCCTGGGCCAGCGGTGTGAGAAACAGCAGGGCGAGAGACAGAGGAGCAAGGGTACGCATGTGAAGACTTCCTGAGGACTAAGGGATGGCCGAGTCTAGGAAGCTTTGCTGCGAATAATAATGATTCTTGTCAATTTTCAGGGCAATTTAACCGACCGTGAATGCCGGTCCAGCCGTGCTGACCCTTCTTGATTGAAATCAAGGGCGCTTTGGCCCGGAAACGGTAGGGTACGGGTACACCCATTGGTTATACGGGGTCGTCATGGCAAAGCCCTTTCCCATCAGTCCGAAACATCCCGAGCGCATATGCTGGGGCTGCGACCGCTATTGCCCGGCCAGCGCCTTGGCGTGTGGTAACGGCGCTGATCGAACCATGCACCCGGCCGAAATGATCGGGGAAGATTGGTACCTGCATGGTGATTGGGGGGTGGAGCTGGTCGACATTAGTGCCAAGGTCATCGATCCAAGCGCCACTCGCCCGAAGGAATGAAGTGAACCTGTGGCGAGGGGATTTATCCCCGCTGGGTTGCACAGCGACCGCAAAATCCTGGGGCCGCTGCGCAGCCCAGCGGGGATAAATCCCCTCGCCACATCCGTCCATGCCGACATACGTCAGGGAAGCGGTCAGCGGGCCCATGAAGGCGTCGGAAAAGCCAATCCCTAGTTTGCTTCCCAGGTAGTCAACATCCATGCATGCTGATCCATTGCTATCGCGAGCAGGCTCGTTCCCACAAGGGATTGGCAGCAGGCCAGCCGATAACCTGTGGGGCGAGCCTGCTCGCGATTGGTGTCAGCGTCCTGCGTTGATGTCCAGACGTGCCGGGTAGAACTCAAGGTAAAGGATGACGCGGGCGGCGTCGCTGGCGTTGATCACGAAATGATCCTGCGAGCCGTCGAAGATGACGGCGGTGCCGCTATTGTGCTGGTGGAACAGCCCGGCGACGTTAAGGTAGGCATAGTTGCGCTCCGGGGCGGCGCTGAGGGTGATGTGCATCTGCAGCAACCCTTCTTCCAGCACCTCCTGGTGGCGATGGGTGCTGAGCCAGGCATGGGGCTCCAACCGGGCCAAGGCTGCGACCTTCAGCCCCTGGACCTGCCCCAATAACGCCAGGGTGCGGGGCAGGGCGGTTTCCGCCTGGGGCATCGGCTGGTCCTGGAATATCAATGGGTATTGCACCCACTCACGGTTGCCACCGTCCTGGCCCCAACCCTTGAGCCAGCCATACTCGCCGCCCTGTAGCAGGTGCTGTTGCACTTCAGCCACCACTTGCTCGTGGGGTTTTTCAGTGCGATTGATGTCCAGTAGCGGGGCTTGCAGGTGCAGTGTTTCTTCTTGCATGGATGACCAGTGACTGGCCAGTTCTGCCAGCATGGGAAAGTCTTCAATGGGATAAAAAGCCGGGCGCATGAAATGTCCTCAACGTGTGACGGCCACACCGCAGGGTGTGGCTCAAGGCGAAAAGTGGCCGTGCGGCGACTGCGCACGGCACTGGGGTACTAGCTCTTGATTTGCAGTCCACCGTTCTTGAGGGCATCCACAGCGCTTTTGTGCTGTGCCGACGGACGCGACAGCTCGCCGTCGAGGAAGTAGCTTTTGGGCGTGTCCTGGTCTTGGCCGTAGGAAAAGTTGATCTTGCCCAAGGTCTTGTTCACCGCCAGCGACGCGTTGCTGCTGTAGCTCAGCAGCGGCAACGGCGAGGTGAATCCGTCAGCTTTTGTTGCACTCTGGAACACGGCGATGGACTTGATGCGCATGTTGTTGCGGTCTGCCAACAGGCCTGCCAGCTCCTTCTGCGATAGCGTGCCATCGCGACTGCCCTGATCGATGCGGTCTTGAACATCATCCTTGAGCTCCAGGCGCACCCGACCCAGGGTGCCGTCGGTGTTCTGCATTTGTTTGAGCACTGACTTGAGCGTCGGGTCCTTGTCCAGCAGGTCCGATATCCGCTCGGCATTGCTCGGGGAATGCATGGGATTGACCAGGCTCATGAGTTTGTTCACAACGCCTTGCTCGTCGAGCCGGGACAGGTTGGTGTAGGAGCTTTCGAAGCGCGCCCCTTCCAGCAGGCTGTGTTTGTCGTGGGCGGTCTGTTGCCGCACACCGGCTCGTGTGAGGGCTCGCAGGGCCAGGTATTGCTCATCGTTCTGCGCCGGTTTATCGGTGAAGTACGCCTTCAGTCCGTCCAGATGCAGCTGGATTTTTTCCTTGGCGCTGGCGTTGGCGTACTCCGGTTGGCTGGCGTCTGCCAGGCGGGTCAGCTCTTTTTGCGTGGCAGGATCCTCGAACGCCTTGCCCAGGGCGGTGCTGAGTTTGGTCAGGTTGGCGGTGGTCAGCGGTTCGGCTTCCTTGAAGTTGAACTTGACGCGCTTGGTGGTCTTTGAGTCGATTGACAGCGATGCACTGCCGCCTAGCGGGGCGATGGCTGCCTGGGCTGCCGAAGAAGGCTGGGTGTTGGACCCGGCGATCTGCGCCCGGGCCTGGACGGTACCGGTCAGGTTGTTGAATGCCCGGACGCGGTTCTGGCCACCCTCGGTCAACTCACCCTTGTTGCCCTTTTGCGTGAGCGAGTAGTCCATGTAGTTGAGCAGGTTGACGTTCACCGAGCCGCCCAGGCCAAAACGGGCGGCAGCCGACAACGGTGTGCTACCGCTTTCGCTGAGGTCGAAGGCACCACGCAATTCCGCCGTGGCGCTGGCGTTGAGGTCGAAATTGAAACGCATGCCCTTCTGGACTTCATGCTCAATGCCCTTTTTCATCACGTCCATGGGGTTGAGCTTGCCGCTGAACAGGTCATCGACAAAGTGATCGATGTGCTCGTCAGGCACGGTGAACACCACGCCATCGCGCTGGGTAGCGGTGGCGGCGCCCGTGACCTCCGCACCCAGGCGAATGGCCGGAACAAATGTGCGTTGGTTGCCGATGTTGGCACTGGCGTTGTCGTTGCCTGGCCAGAACCCCTTGCCGCCCCCCACGCCGCCACTGGCGTTGCCGGCGCCGTCGCGCAACAGGTAGACCGTCACGCCTTTGTCACCGCGTTCGGCATTAAGACTGTAGTTGCGCGTACCGCCCGCCGAGGCAGTGGGCCAGGGCACGAACGGCAGGTTGGCGATCTGGATGAAGGGGGTGCTAGCCGCGCCACCGTAACCGCGCTGCATGGCGATTTCATCGTCAGGGTGTTCCAGTTGCTTGAGCGATGACTTGAGTTTGTCGGCCAGTTCGGCCTGACTGGTACTGCCGGTGGCGGCGCGCATGTTGACGCTGGTGGCATGGTCGGCTTTCTTGAAGCCGTTGAGGAACGATTTGATGCCATCGTAGGTGGCTTCGAGGCTGGCATGGTCGGTGAAGCCCATGTCGGTCACCTGTTTGATCAGGTGATCACCGTAGGTTTTGTCCTTCAATTCGCTCAGTTGCGCATTCAATTGCTTGAGCTGACCCTCGCTGGCATTCGGGCCGAGCAGTTCAGCCTTGTCCAGCACTTCGCCCAGGTCTTTGAGGGTGACCACGTCCAGGGCCACCCGGGCTTTGGTCAGGGCCAGTTCGTCACCCCGGTCACGCCGCCGCCCCAGTGGCACGTCGGCTTTCTGGTGCGACAGTTTCATGCCGTTATCGGACAGCACCTGGAGCAGTTCGCCGGTACGGTTTTCGGGCGAAGGGGCCACGTGGGTCAGCGCCGATTGAAGTTCTTTGATCAGGTTATGGCCCGAGCTGCTGACGTTGATTTTCTCGGACCAGTTGCTCAGCTTCATGCTCAGTTGCGTGCGCCGGGACGGTTGCGATAACTCGCCGTGGATATTGAGCAAACCTTCCTTTTGGCGCAGCAGGCGCGATTGGCCGTGCTCTTTGCCCATATGACGAGTGGCCCGCAGGCTGTTGTCTTCCAGTTCGTTGCGAAAATCTTCCAGGGCACCGAGCAACTCACCGCCGTGTGGCCCCAGGTTCAGGTTGGCTATCCGCGATTTGAGGTCATGTCCGACGGCGGGGGCGGGCCGGGCCGAGTCGCTGAGCAGCTCCAGGCGTTTGAACACCTGGTTTTCGACCTCATACATCGGGCGCAGGCCTTCCCGGCCATGATGGCGGTGCTGGATATGGTTGCCGATATTCTTGAGTACCCGGGGTGTCTCCATGGTGGGCTTGAACAGATGTGCACGAGCCCATTCGCCCAGCGGCGCGCGATTGCTGTTCTCGATGCCATTGCGTCCGGCCAGGTTGACGCTAAAGCGTGCCAGCTTGCCGAGCTTGCGTGTGGTGACTTCGCCGTCCTTGAGCCGGTCGAACAGTTCGCTCAAGCCGTTGTGCTCGGGCGTCCTGAGGTCCGCCGGTTGCCAGGTGCGACCTTTGAGTTGCATCGCTTGCGGATCATCCCTGACCGTAACGTGCAGGCTGTTATCGTCTGCCGTGCGAATGCTTTGCACCGAATCCGGCCGTGGGGGGGGAATTTTTTTCCAGGTGGGGGGCGCGGAAGACGTCGACGGCGGTGACTGCCAGTCATCCTTGGCCATGGCATACAGCTCGCCCCTGGTATTGGACGCATAGAGATTGTGGTGCTCGTCCAGGGCCAGATGCGCGATATCACCCTCCAGGCCGACGCGGCTCAGGTTGCTCGGTTCACCGGTCTTGTGATGAGCGGTCAGGCGATCAGCGGCGTCGAGGGCCACGAACTGCTTGTCATTGAGCATCGCGAAGGCGGTGATGACCCGGTTGTCGAGGCCGGCAACCGCCTCACCCAGGGCCACTTTGGTTGAGCGCGGGGGCTGATGAAGGTTGTGTTCAGCACCCACGGCCACCGGGTTGTAATGGGGTTTGACGTCCAGTTTGCTGAGGGTGCCGTCCTTGAGCACGTAAGCCTGGCTATCGATGCCTCGGGCCAGCCGATCTATGTCCTTGATGCCGGTGTCTTTCCAGTCCTGAGTGGCGGCGTCCCAACTTTGCACGCGTTGCTCGTTGAGCGCGACGCTGCCCAGGCGATCGAGGTTGAACACATTGGATGGATGCGGCGCCAGACTGCCGGGCAGGCCGTTACGGTTGTCCAGTACCAGGGCATCGCTCAGATTCCAGCCGCCCTTGAGCGCGCCGTTTTGTTCGTCGAGCCCGTGGGCGTGGGTTTGGCCGTTGCGGTCTTCGACCAGCACATGCGGGGTGCCGTCGTCGCCGCTGATGAAACCGCTGACCCGATGTTCGTGGCCGATCTGAGGATGGGTTTGCGGCATCAATTTGAGCTCGGGACCGGCGTCCGCCAGGTCTTCGCGGCGGGCGCTGTAGAGACGGCCTTCGGTGTCGCTGATGTAGACCCGATCGTGGCCGATAGCGATGTGTCTGGCTTCGGCGCGGCCCGCGTCCAGGTTCAGGGTTTTATTCTGCACGGGGTTATCAGCGGCCTGCGCCAGGTCGCGGATCTGCAAGGTTTGCGCGTTCTCACCACTCAAACTTGCCAGTTGATGATCGGCCGACACCGAAAAGGCCTTGAGGTCAGGCACCTGGACCTCAGTGGCTGCAGGTTCATGTTCAGCGGTGGGGGTCAGATTGATCAGGTGATCATCCTTGCGCGCATACAAACTGCCATTGCCCTGTCTGGCCAGTTGGTTGAACGTCATGTCCTCGTGGCCGGGCGGTGCTACCCAGGAAGCGCTGGCCTTGTCGAATTCATAGAGTTTGTCCTCATGCAGGCGAAGTTGTTGGCCGCTAGCATCTTCATGGATACCGGTCATGTGCCCCAAATGGCCTGCACCCAGGGTTTGCAGTGGCGCCTGACGCGGTTCGACGCCCGCCACCTCCACGTTCGCCCCTTGATGAATGAGGTGCTGAGCAGCGGGGGCATCGCCCTTGGAGGCACCTTGCAGTTGGCTGCTGCGCAAGGCGACCATGGCGGTGTCACTTTGCTTGATGTGAAGCACGTGGCCCTTTTGGTCGAGCAAAAAGTGGTTTTCGGCGCTTGGGTCGGTGTATCGGGCCTGGTAAGTCTGGCCCTTCTGCCCCAGGGCGTGGTTGAGCAACTCACCGGCTGCGGCCGGATCGAAGCCTTTGAAGTCCGGTTCGCCTTTGTCGTTCAAACGCACATGGGGCTTCTGTTCGGCGCTGGCACGGGCCACGAGTGACGGGCCCTGGTCATCCCCCCCATGCAGTCGCGTGCCCGCAGCGCGGGTCAGTTGCGCGGCCATGTTGGCTGTTTGCCGTGGCGTGAGCGGCGTCGCCGCTGGAGTGCTGGCAGAACCTTGCGCAGGGTTGGCTTGCGCTGTGGCTTGGGCGCTGGCGCGTTGGCGAGGCAGGACATGGGCTCGTTGCATCAGGCGTCCCAGGCCACGCATGGCCCTTCGACCGACACCGCGCAACGAGTGGAAAGGGCGCTGGGTCGCGATCTGCGGTTGTTGTTGCAAATCCGCCGTGGTGCTGGTGGTTGCGTTGATGGCAGCGCTACCCTGGTTTCCACCGATCGGGGCGTGGCTGATAGTTGTCTGCATGCATTGTCTCCGTGACTGGCTGACAAGGCGAGTTCGTTACGCTCACCCGGGACGTTGAGGATTGACTCCTTTGCCCTGAGTGGTAATGCGGCGTGACCGGTTCCCTGACAGGTCGCGCAAGGCTGCAGGTCAGTAAGGCGCGCCGGGCATGTCGATCACTTCGCCATTGACCCGCTCGTCGAGTTCACGCAGCAGGCGATAAACCTGCGCTACCGCTTGCAGGGTTTCGCGCGGGATGAATCGTCCGACTTCGCTGCGATACAAGGTGCGTGCCAGCCAGACGAAACGGATCACCGGCACGCCGGCTTGCCGGGCACGTTCGATCATTTCGCGTGCCTGGGCGTCGTGGCCCTTGCAGATGATGCGCGGCAGCGGGGTGAGATCGGGGCGGTAGTACAGCGCCACGGCGAAGTGGGTCGGGTTGACCAGCAGCAGATCGGCGTCTTCTACCGGCGCTTTGCTCGGCGCGCTGTTGGCCGGTTGCTGGGTCAGCTCCCGCGCCAGGGATCTGCGATGCGATTTCATATGGGGGTCGCCTTCCATCTGTTTGAACTCCTTGCGGATGTCCTCATGGCTCATGCGCTGACCCTTGATGAAAAAATACTTCTGCAGGGCGAAGTCGATGATCGCCAGCACCAGCAGGATGCCCAGGCAGGTGCGCGACAACCGCTTGAACAGGTCAATCATGGCGTGCCAGTAAGTGTTGAGGTCGGTGTTGGCCAGGCCGATCAGGTCGCCCAGCGAAGGCGGTAGTACCCAATAGAGCACGGCGCCGATCAACACGGCCTTGCACAGGCTATTGAGCAGATTGAACAACTGGCGTGAAGAAAACATCTGCTTGAACTGATTGATCGGGTTCAGGCGTTCGAAGTCCGGTTTCAAGGCCTCGGTGGCGAACAGTGGGCCGAACTGGACCCAGCCGCCGGCAAGACGCATGACCACGGCGATCCCCAGCACGGGCAGCATGAACAGCAGCAAGTCCCAGCCGGCCTTGCTCAACACCTCACCGCTGCCGGCACCGAACGGCCGGCCCAGTTGTGTCAAGGGCAAGGTAATCAAGGCCTTGAGCCGATCGATACCGCTTTCGGCCAGGCCCAGGATCAGCTCGAGCAGGGCGGCGAAAATCAGCAGTTTGGGCACATCCTGGCTTTGTCCCACCTGGCCTTTCTTGCGCGCATCATTGAGCTTTTTCTGGGTCGGTTGTTCGGTTTTTTCACTCACGGGAAAGCGTTCCTCATGGGCGCTGGCGCCAGCTCAGCGCGCCGGTTGCAAGATCAGCGGCAGCAGGTGTTTGAGGTCAGCCAGTTGCGCCAGCTGGCCGTTGCCCAGCCAGCACAACATCGGCAGGTAAAGCACCAGGAAGCCCAGCCCCAGCAGGCTCTTGGCGGGCATCGCCAGGGTCGAGACCTGCAATTGCGGACTGTAGAGACTCAAGATGGCCATGCCGAACTCAATCAGCAGCAACAGCCCCACCAGCGGTGCGGCGAACAGCACCATGAAGCGAAACATGCTCGCTACCAGGTTCAGGTAGACCTCCAACCCGTCGCTTGCTGGCATCGGCAGCCAATGGCTGGCCGGCCAGATCAGGTAGCTGTCCCAGATGATCTGGGTGAGGCTGGCGTAACCGCCTCCCAGGATCAGCAACAGGATGAGTATCTGCTTGAACATGTGCCCCAGTTCCGAGGTGTTGTCCCCCAGTGCCGGGTTGATCTGGCCGCCAATCAACGCCCCGCGCTGGTTATCGAAGAGGCAACCGACCGACTCGAACAGCCAGAAAGGCATGGCCATCAACAACCCCAGCAGCAGACCGATCACACTTTCCTTGAGCACCAGCGCTGAGATATCCAGCCAGCCCAGTGCCTGGGCATCGATGCTGGCGCGAATGCCGGGCATCGGCACCAGCGCCAGGGCCACAACGATGGCATGACGCAGTGCGCCCTTGATGTCCCGGAAGGCGAACGCCGGAATCAAAAACAGACAGGGGTAGAGTCGTGCCATCCCCAGGGTCAGGGCGACGATCGATTGCGAAACCTCGGTGAGGGCACCCTGGAACATGTCAGGCTCTCGTCTGCGCAATCATGCCGAACGCCAGGTTCGCCAACTGGATCAGCTCCACACCGATCCAGCGCCCGGTAAGCGCCAGGGCGATACCGACCGCCACCAGTTTGATCGCAAAGGGCAGGGTCTGGTCTTGCAGCTGCATCACCGCTTGCAACAGTGAAGTGACGATTCCGACAATCACCGCGACGATCAGCGGCGGCGCCGAGAGAACGACCACCAGCAGCATGGCCTGCTTGAACAGCGTCAATGTCATGTCCATGAAACCCTCACAGGTAGCTGTAGAACAGCCCATCGAGCAGGCGGGTCCAGCCATCCACCAGCACGAACAGCAGGATCTTGAGCGGCAGGGAAATGGTCATCGGGGCGACCATCTGCATGCCAAGGGCCAACAGGATGTTGGAGACGATCAGGTCGATGACAATGAAGGGCACGTAGATCAGAAAACCGATCTGGAAGCCCGCCTGCAGTTCCGACAGCACGAAGGCCGGCACGGTCAGCAGCAGGTCTTCGCGACTGGCTTTCGCGGCCATCTCCTTGGGCCACATGCGCTGGGTGTTTTCCAGCAGATGGGTCTGGATGTCCGGATCGACGTTACGCGCCATGAACAGTCGCAGCGGCTCCACCACCTGCCCGGCGCCACCTTGCAGGGCCTCGAAGCTGTCCATGCGCTCGGGCAGTTGCCTGAAACGCTGGCCCATGTCACTGAACACCGGCGCCATGATAAAAAGGGTCGCGGCCAGGGCGATGCCATATAGCGCCATGTTCGGCGGCGCCTGCTGCACGCCTATGGCATTTCGGGTGATCAGCAGCACCATGGAGATTTTCAGGAACGCGGTGCAGATCATCATCAGCAAAGGCACCAGCGACAGCGCCCCCAGAAACAGTGCAAGCGTGAGCGGATCGGCATCCTGCAGGTTCATCGTGGAAGGTCCAGGCGAGTGATCTGCAAGCCGAGACGACCGTCGATGTCCACCAGCTCACCCTGGGCCACTGGCCGTTGCCCGTAATACAGGCTGGCATGGCCCGGCGCACAGCCGTCGACACAGAGCACCGAACCGATTGCCAGGTTGCGCAGTTGCCCAAGGCTCAGGGACAGGCTGCCGGCCTGCAACGTCAGCGCCAATGGCAGGTCGTCGAAACGCTCGCCGGCTGTTGCGGGCTGGTCAGGCTGCCGGGTGGTTTCAGCGGGGCTATCGAGGTCTGGCGAATGGTCGGTGAGGGGCGCCGCGAAGTCATCATTCATGGTCAGGAATTCCAGGTCCGTGAGGGTAAAACACCAGGGCTGTTCATCGATGAGGGCCAGATGCAGACGGTACTTGCCGACTTGCAACGTGCCCCGTCCTTCGGGGCTGAACAGCGCGCGCTCGGCGAGCAGTACGTCGCCCGGGCGCAGTGAAGCCAGGTCAGCAGGGTTCAATTGGCAGTGGCCCAGCAGCAGAGGCCAATGCAAGGCAAAATCGTCATCCAGCCCAATGGCCGTGCCCCGGTTCGCCGTGCTGCGCCAGTTTGCCGATTGCAACAGGCGCAACAGTGTGGCGGCCGGCATCCGCGCCTGACTGATGGCGCTTTTGCCGTCATCCCTGTGCACCTGCCACACGCAGTCGAGGCCCTGTTCGACGGACATCGGCTGCAACAGTGGTTGAATGGGGCCCAGCAATTGCTGCACGTGCGGGTTCATATAGCGGTTGAACAATGACCAATACCAGGCGTGCCCGGCCGGGTCAGCTTGGGTATCGAGCACAAGCGGACAACGCGACAGCAGACCCAGCAGCCCCTGGGCGTCGCTGAGCCACAGCGGCCCACAGGCGCTTTGCAGGCCTGTCAGCGGTGTATGTTCCAGGGGCGTCGCCGCCAGTCGGATGTGCCATGTGCCGGAGCACGGGCCGTCCAGTGCCAGGCTCACGCCAGCGCCGATCCGTGATCGTGTCCAAGCCTCTTCGTTGTCCATGGCTCGCAGTTTCAAAAGATTCAGCGCCATTTCAGGGCGCCTCACGACGCAGGCGCAGCCGAACCGATCGCCCCAGCCGATCACTCAGCCATTGGGCGCTACGCTGTTGCTGTTCCTGACAGCGCACGAACGCCGCCTCGCGAACGAACTGCAACACAATCTCCAGGCCTTGCTGGCGTGGCGTGACGCGCACCGTCACCTCGCCCAGATTGGGCAGTTCGATCAGCGCATCAATGGGCTGTTGCCCGGCCTCGCTGAGCGAGTCCTCAATGTGACTCAGCACGGCCTCCCATAGCGCCGCGCTGGACGTTGACGGTGTCTGGGTAGAGGCTGACGAGCCCGGATCCTTGGGATGAGTATCGCTGAAGCCGCCTTGACCGAAGTCGCACACGGTCGGCTGGATGAAATCGCTCAGGGGTTCAAGCCACTGTTCGAAGCACTCGCTCTCGTAACGGATTTCACCGGGCATGTCGCCAAACCGTTCGTGGCGCACCGCAGCGTTGTTCGCCGGCTCCGGCCGGGGGCGGGCGGGGGTATGTGGAGGTTGCGCTGGCGTGGGGCGCGCTGCGGGCTTGAGAGCAGGACGATGGGTGCTCATGAAGCCTCCTGCGTCAGCTCGCTCAGATAATCGAGCTTTTCCACGTCCCGCTGGCGCCGACGAACTTGCTGCTGGCTGTCGTCGGTCCATTGCTGCTGTTGCCGGTGTTGTTCACGCAACGCCTTGAGTTGTGCCTCATGGTGTTCAATGCGGTACAGCGCCCGCTGCTCGTCAGCCAGCCAGTCGTTCATTTCACTGAGGGCCAGGGTCCGATTGGCGTGGCGTTCGCGCTCCCTTTGGCGAGACTGGCGATGGTGCTCGCGCATTTTCAGCAGTTCCTGGCCCATGCTCTCCAGGCGTTGAGCCAGGGCGTCCAGCACATTGCGGTGACGTTGCCAGGCCTGCTCGGCCATGCTCAGGCGATGGCGGCGGATCGGCATGAGCAGGTCCAGGGTCGGCCGCAGGTCAGTGAGTGACGGATCATTGGCCGGTAGCGGGCCGTCGGTATCAGAGTGGGGCATCGGCGGTGACCTGTAGAAGGTGGTTCAGGGTTTCGTCCAGCGATACGGGCGCTCGCAAAGACTGCTGCAAAAATGCCTCGATCCGTGGCCGGGTATTCACCGCACAATCGGTCAGCGGATCGTTGCCGGGCTGGTATTCGCCCAACTTGATCAGCATCTCGACCTGCTGGTAGGCGGCCATCAGTCGACGCAACTGTGTGGCACCGTGCAGCTGTTCGGTTCCCACCACGTTGCTCATCGTGCGGCTGAGGCTGGTGAGGATGTCCACGGCCGGGTAGTGCCCGCGCTCGGCCAGGCGCCGGGAGAGTACGATGTGACCGTCGAGCAGCGAGCGCACTTCATCGGCCACCGGGTCGTTCATCGAGTCCTGCTCGATCAGCACTGAGTACAGCGCCGTGATCACCCCCTGATGAGTGCGGCCGGCGCGTTCAACCAGGCGTGGCAACAGGCTGTACACCGAAGGTGGCAAGCCGCCGCGACCGGCCGGCTCACCGCTGGCCAGGCCGATTTCTCGTTGGGCGCGGGCGAAGCGCGTCAGCGAGTCGATGATCAGCAGGGTAGAGCGCCCTTGGGCGCGAAAGCCCTCGGCAATGGCCGTGGCGGTGAAGGCGGCACGGGCGCGTTCCATGCTGCTGCGGTCGGAGGTGGCACAGACCAGCACGGTGCGGCTGCGCAGTTGTTCATCGAGTTCATGGTCGAGAAACTCCCGCAGTTCGCGGCCGCGTTCGCCAATCAACCCGAACACGATGACTTCGCACGGTGTGTTGCGCGCCAGTTCCGCGAGCAACGTGGTTTTGCCACAACCGGCTCCGGCAAAGATCCCTACCCGCTGACCCTCGCCAAGGGTCAGCAAACCGTCGATGGCCCGCAGCCCCGTGGGCAAGGGGGCTTCGATGCGCGGCCGTTCGGTGGCGGCCGGGGCGTCGCGGATCACGGGTAGCGCCCCCTGTGCACCGGCCGGAGCGAAGGCCTGCGGGCCGTCACCGCTCAACGAGCGTCCGAATCCGTCCAGCACCGTCCCCAGCAAATGCTCTCCCACCAACAGGCTGTGGGGTTGAAACAGCGGCGTAACCGGTGCGCCAATGGCGATGCCGTCCAGCGGGCCGAGGGCCGCCAGCAGCGTCTGTTGCCGATCGAAACCGACAATCTCCGCCATGACCTGGCTGCCGTCGGCGCGCTGGATCTCACACAGATCGCCGATTCGCGCATTGGGCATACGGCAGTGCAACAGAATGCCGCTCACGCCCGAGATACGCCCGCTGACCTGCACCGCAGCGCCGTGTTCGAGGCGCTGTCGATGGGCCTGCTGCCAGCGTTCGAGGCGATCCAGGGCCGCCTGCATCACCAGCTCAACTCAATGCGGCGGTCGCCTTCGAACACCACCTGATGGTCATTGATGTCCACCAGGCGCACGCCGTCGACCTCATCGCCCAGAAACAGTCGTCTCCCATCGCTGGTCAGTACGTTCGGCAGACGCGCATTGCTGATCTGCACGATCTCGAAGGGCAGGATCGGGCTGGCCTCGGGCAGGGCGCTGGCGACCGGGATCGGACTGCGGTACTGGCGCTCGAAGTGCAGCAACATGCGCGCGGTCAACTGCAGCAGGTCGTCTTCATCGAAACGGCCGTGGAGCATCAGTTTGCCGTTTTCCTCCACCACACGGATGCGCGTCTGTAACTCGCGCTCCTTGAGCATGCGTTGCAAGACGTCTTTGACTTGGGCGGTGGATGTGAGCGTCGTTTTGGCTGGAGGGGACGGTTTGATCGGCAGCGGCGCCTGATGGTTGAAGACCCAGAGCAATGTCCCCAGGAACACCGCGAATGCACTGACCAACAGCATCGGCCCGAGCCAGCCACGGGGTGTGCGCGTTGTTGCCGGAGGGCTTGGCGTGTCGCGTTCTGCGCTCAGGGCGGGTAAGGGCGGCGCTAGGCGTTCGTCGGGCCCCGGGCTGTCCGGCTCGGGTGCGTCTTCCGGCCACTCGGTGTTGGCGCTGACCACTGACAACCACACGCCGTTGAGAGCAAACGGTGTGCCCGGCTCAAGACCATCGATGGCGTCGACCCGATGACCTTCGCTGTCCATCACCGCGCCTTCATGGCGCGCCAGGGACCAGGTTTCGTCCACCAGCCGCAGCAGGCAATGACGGTCCTTGATGCCGGGATCGTACAGCGCCAGATCGGCACCACTGGAGGAGCCGATGCTCCATTCTTCGCCCGCCAGCGGCAATGCCGCTCCCCGGTGCAATCCGGTCAAGACGCGCAGTTCGTACATCATTTGGGTGTTCATGGCAGCGCTCCGTCAGGCCAGTACGGCGTAGGCATCATCCAGCTCGATTCGTCCCAACACCTGCACGTGCACCGTGGACAGCAGTTCGGCGAACGAGAGCACCGGGACATGGTTGAATTCGTCATTGAGCAGGCCGTGCAGCGGGCTGCGCAGGTCTTGTGCCACCAGCAGCACCGGTTTTGGCCTGGCCCGCAGGGGGAAGGCGAGGCGCAGTTGTTCCAGCAGCGCGTTGCCGGTCGCAGGTTCCAGGGCGAAGTAGGCTTCGTTCTGGGTCTGGCGCAAGGCATCGCGTAGCAACACTTCGGTTTCCGGGGTGACCAGCCAGGCGTTGAGCGCACCTTGTTCGGCGTGCTGATGGCAGATTTGTGCCTTGAGTGCGATGCGCACGTAATCGGTCAGGGCGTTCAAGTCCCGTTCATGCTGACCCTGCTCGATCAGGGTTTCGGCAATGGGCCTCACCGAGCGCAGCGAGACGAGTTCGGCCGACAACCGTTGCAGCACCGCGGCAAACCGCGCCAGTGGCAGGGTGCGCTGCAGCTCCTGGGCCAGTTCCGGCTGTTCGCTTTCCAGCCAGCCCAGAATGGCCTTGCTCTCTTGCAGCCCGATGAATTGCGGTCCGGTTGCCTGGAAAGCGCGCTCCATGCGTTCGAGGATCAGCTCCTGGGCGCTGATGGCTTCCACCGTGTTCATGCGCAGCATTGAGTGACCGGTTTCAAACCAGACCCAGCGGTTTTCCTCCCGGTCAGGGCGCCCCGCGATGCCGTCATGCAGCTCGCCGGCCTGTTGCGCATCCACGGCCTGGAGGGTGCTGCTGAAGGTGGCGCGTACCAGCGGAACCTCGTAGACGCAGAAACAGAACTCATCGATTTGCAGGTGTTCGTTGAACTCCAGGTCGAAGGAGGGCAGCGTCAGGCCGAACTGATGCACCAGGGTGTTACGTCGCTGGCGGATGCCATGCAATAGCGCTTCAAGCTCCGGCGTGCCCTGGTGACTGGGGTGAAATTGCAGCAGGTAGGCCCGCGATGGGTTGAACCGGCGGATGTCTTCGCGCCCGTTGAGTTCGGGTGCGCCCTTGCTCGCACCGGCGGCGTTGTCTTGCAGTAGCTGCTTCTGACGCACGCGCCACAGTTGCATCAACCCGCTGAACAGGCAGATAAGGCTAATGGTGACAAATACCGGCCCCGGCATGCCGGGAATCGCCGCAAAGCCGAGCATGCCAAGGGAGGAAAACACCCAGGCCTTGGGCTGGCTGGTGAGCTGTTGGGCTATTTCGTTGCCGATATTGGCATCCGGCGCGCTGCTGTCGGGTGCCACGCGGGTGATGATCATGCCGGCGGTGAGGGAGATCAGCAGCGCCGGGATCTGTGCGATCAGACCGTCGCCGATGGTCAGCACCGAATACAGGTGCATGGCGTCGGCGGCCTCCATGCCGTTTTGCAGCACACCGATGGAAAACCCGCCGATCAGGTTGATGAACACGATCACCAGTCCGGCAATGGCATCGCCCTTGACGAACTTCATCGCCCCGTCCATCGCGCCAAACAACTGGCTTTCCTTGGAGAGCTGCTCGCGCCGTTGCCGGGCTTCGCGCACGGTAATCAGGTTGGCCCGCAAATCGCTGTCGATCGACATCTGCTTGCCCGGCATCGCGTCGAGGGTGAAGCGCGCAGCCACTTCGGCCACGCGCTCGGAACCCTTGGTGATGACCAGGAAATTGACGACGGTGAGGATCAGAAAGATCACCAGGCCGACCGCCAGGTTGCCCCCCACCACGAAACTGCCAAAGGCCTCGACGATATGCCCGGCGTCCTGCTGGATCAGGATCAGCCGCGTGGTGGCGATGGACAGCGCCAGGCGGAACATCGTGGTTAACAGCAGCACCGCCGGAAACGTCGAAAACGCCAGTGGTCGGGGCAAATACATCGCCAGGACGATCAGCAGCGAAGAGATACAGATGTTCAGGGCAATCAGCACATCGAGCAGGGCGGTGGGCAGCGGCAGGATCATCATGAACACGATCGCCATGACCATCACCGCACCGACAATTTCAGTACGGCCCATGACGGCCAGGGCCAGCTTGTTGAGCAGGTGAATCAGGCGGTTCATCGCGTCAGGTGTCCTTGCTTCAATCCCGGCTTATCGAAGCCCAGGGCTTGGCGCTCCTGGCGAGCCAGTTCGTCCATGAGGTTGTGCAACAGGCGCAGGCCGTTCTGCCGGGTTTTAAGGTCTTTCCACAACACCAGTGGCAAGCCTTGCAGCAACGGGTACAAACCATTGAGGAATAACGGGTGCAGCGCGCGTGTCGAGCCGACCGCTTCTTCGGTGAGTAGCGTCAGGTCACGAGCAAAAAAACCGTTGCCGCAGAAGCGCAAGACGCGTTTGCCCATCGCCAGTGACGTCAGTTGGGTGCCCGAGTGTTTCAACGCTAGGCGTTTGAGCAAGGCGTCGCAGGTGTACAGCAGATTGCTCAACTGACCGCAGGAGCCCAGCCCACGCAACATCGTACCCAGCACCGCGCCGGGCAATGACGGGGCGAGGGCGGCAAGGTCGTCGGCCAGGGCGCGCTGCAAGGTGCGCAGCCCACGGACGAATTGCTCGTCACTGAAGCGCTCCAGTAATGCTTCGAGCAGGCTGGCCAGCGATTGTTGGCCGACAATGGCCTTGTAGTAGAGCTGACGCATGCTTGCACGCTGTTCCGGATCGCGACTGAACAGGGCGATGGCGCTGGCGGTGTTGAAACCCGCGCGGATCTTGTCGCCGTGCAACTGGCGCAGTTCTTCGATCAGGCTGCGGGCCTGGCTGACGGTGGTTTCGTCGCCTTCTTTCATCGATAGACGCAAAGCCTGCTGCAACAGGATGTCGGTGCGGGCCGGGTCGTTGTCCCCCAGGCTCAGCACGGCGTCCATCGAAGGTTGCTGCTGCAGTTGGATCTGCATGCGCCGGGATTGCTGATCAAGGCTTGGCTGATCGTTGCGATCGAGCAGGCGATACAGCTCGGCCAGTTTCTCGATTCGTTCAATGCGTTGGCCCTGGTTTGGCTGCGCGATGCTGCGCTCGTCCAGGCTTTTGCTGTGTCGCTCCACGCTTTCACTGAACTTGAGCGCCACTTCTTCCATGCCGTCGAGCAGCGGATTGGCGGGCACCGCCGAGGGCATGGGAGGGCCTGCCAACGGGCGGGGGAGGACGTCCAGCGCAATCACATCGTTGTAACTGTTGATCTTCATGAAGGCGCGATTTCCACGGCGGTTGGGTGCCACTGAGTGGTGATTGACGGCGCGTGGTTCCCTCGCTCATGCAAGGTTCGAAAACCGGTGCCAGAACTGGCACGGGCATTTTGTCGAATGTGCAACAAATGGCAAAAAAAGCCTTGGTTCCAAAAATAAATCCTTATAAATCAATGAGGAGTCAATGTAAGCAGGTTGGTACGTTCGCTGCTCTCTGTGTCCCTCGCCATTGTTGGCATAGCCTGAATAACGAGGGATCAAGCATGGAACTGAGCACTGTTCAACAGGAAGCCAAAGTGATTGGCGCTATTGACCTGGACCTGAGCGGACTGGCACGCAGCAGCGAGAAAAAGCTGCGGGGGTTCATTAACAAACGTGTGTTCAACCAGGCCGACGTCGATGACTTGATGCAAATGACCTACCTGGAAGCCTGGCGCAATCGCCACAAGTTCCTCGGCGCGTCCAAGCCGGAAACGTGGTTGTTTGGTATCGCGACCAACCTGATCCGCAATCATTTCAAGACGCTCTACAGCCAGCCGCAGTGCTCGGTGCTGGAGGAGTCGGGCCTCGACAGCCTGGAGCATGATCACGATCCTTGCAGTGTCAGTGATCATCAGCGCCTGTTGAGCCGCACTCTGCAAGCGATGGACGCGCTGTCTGTGGATATGAAGGCAGTGATCGATCTGGTGGTCGATACCGACGTCAGCTACCAGGACGCGGCGTTGCACCTGGGGGTGCCGATCGGTACGGTACGGTCACGCCTGGCCAGGGCCCGCGGGCAATTGAAACAGAGCGTCTACGCCGGGGGAGCCAGCGCATGAACGGGTTCATTGCCAAGTCATTTCCCGAAACCTTGCCCCGCGGCGTCCGGGAGTCGCTGGACAGCGACCTGCCGGCGATGATGGACATCTTCAACGAAACGGCCGGCACCGGTGCCAATTCGCCCGTGACACGGCCCATGACGCTTGAAGAGGTCACGTTCTACATCAACCTGTACAAACGCGACGGCTTGCCGGTGTATGTCCTTGAGCGCGGCGGACAAGTGGTTGGCTGGTTGTCGATCAACCGCTTCAGTTGGGGCACCCAGGCGTGCCGCAACACCGGCGAAACAGCGATCTACGTGCGTGCCGATCGCCATGGTAGCGGCATCGGTGTGCGATTGGGCCATGCCACCGTCGTGCTCGGTCGCCAGTTCGGTCTGGAAACGCTGGTGGCGTGGATCATGGCGGCCAACGTGCCGAGCCAGCACATCGTGCAGTCCATTGGCGCGAAGCTTTGGGCTCGGCTGCCCAACATCGCGCGCTTTGGCGAGGAACGTGCCGACGTGTTGCTTTATGGCTTGCCTCTCTACGAAAACCTTGCGCAAGACGCTTCCCAGGCCTGACTGACAACGGGTGCCCGCAGGTGGGCACCCGTTTGGCGGGGCGGGCAAACATTGATAGGCCAGCGTGCATTTAACAGAGCGGTCGATAAAGAAATTGGATTCGTGCGGGAACATTAATTAGAATCACTCTCATTTAATCGATCTCTTGCACAAGGCTTCTTGACATGTCTGATGCAGCTACGCCAACGGAGCGTTCCTTGCACGCGCTGTACCGAGACCACGGTGGCTGGCTGGAAGGCTGGTTGAGACGACGCATGGGCAACGCCTGGGATGCTGCGGATCTGCGCCAGGATACGTTCCTGCGCGTACTGTCCAGCGCTCAGCCATTGGCCGATCTGCACGAACCACGCGCTTATCTGTTGACAGTCGGCAAGCGTCTGCTGAGCAATTTTTACGCTCGCCGCAATCTGGAGCAGGCCTACCTCGACGCCTTGGCGAGCTTGCCCGAAGCGTGCGCACCCTCACCGGAGCAGCGTTGGTTGCTGCTGGAAACGTTGCAAGCCCTGGATGAATTGCTCGATGGCCTGCCGGCTCTGGTGCGGCGGGCTTTTTTGTGGAGCCAGCTCGAAGGCCTGGGCTACCGAGAGATCGCCGAGCGCATGCAGGTGTCGGAGCGCACCATCAAGCGCTACATGGCCCAGGCTTATGAGCATTGCCTGTTGATGGACTTTTGATGCGCCAGGCCCCTTCGCTTGAAGCTCGTGAAGTCGCTCGGGCGGCGGCTCGCTGGCTGGCCATGATGGAGTCTGGCGGGGATGACTTCGATTGCGCCGCGCTGCAACGCTGGCGCGACAGCAGCGCCCAGCACGAGGCGGCCTGGCAAAAAGCCCAGCGATTGCGCCAGCGTTTCGCCGGGGTGCCGCCATCGTTGGGCATGGCGACCCTGGATCGCCCGGCATTGCCCCGTCGGGCGGTGCTCAAGCGCGCGCTCGGTGTTGCCGCCTTGGTGCCCACGGCCTGGTGGCTGGGGCGAGAGCTGCCGCTGGAGGTCTGGCGCGCCGACCTGCACACAGCCACGGGCGAACAGCGGCGCTGGTCGCTGGCCGACGGCAGCGCCTTGCAGTTGAACACCGACAGCGCCCTGGACCTGGACCTCAAGGCTCGACGCCTGGTGCTGGTGCAAGGGGAGATGGCCCTCAACGTCCCGGGGGCTGCGCCATTGGCCATTCAGGCACCGTTCGGCCTGATCTCCGTCAGCCGTAGCGAGGTCTGCGTACGTCTGAGTGAGCGCAGTTGCCGGGTGTCGGTCCTCAGTGGTTCGGTGCAACTGCAACCGCTGCGCGGGCCAATGCTGACGCTCAAGGAAGGCGAGCAGGTCAACCTCTTGGCCTCGGGCGCAGGACCTGTGGGGGCGTTCGACGTAGCGCAGTTGGGTTGGCGTGACGGTGTGCTTGTGGCGCAGAACCAGCCGCTGGGGGATTTTCTCCGTGAACTGGGCCGTTATCGCTCAGGTTTATTGCGTTGGGACCCCGCCCTGGAGTCGCTGCGGGTGACCGGCAGCTTCCGTCTGGAAAACACCGATCGCATCCTCGCGTTGCTCTCGGCCAGCCTGCCGGTGCACGTGCAAATGCGCACCCGATACTGGGTCACATTGACGCTTCGCAAAAATACTGTCTGACGCCTGTCCCCTTTTTTTGTCTCGCTTGTCATTCAAGGCAACTGAACAAAAATGAGAGCTCCCCCCAATGTCCGCAGTCGTACCTTTGCGTTTTCGCCCGGCCTTTGCCGACCGGCGTGCGCTGTTGAACCTGAGCCTCGTGCTAAGCCTGAGCGCCAGTCCATTGTTCATGTCCTCCAGCCAGGCCGAAGAAGCTGCTCGACGCAGCTATCAGGTGCCGGCCGGCAGCCTCAGCGCCGCGCTGACCCGGTTCGCCGGCCTGGCGGGTGTCAACCTGTCGGTCGACCCGGCCCTGGTGAACGGGCGTAACAGCGCCGGTCTGTCGGGTGAGTATGCCGTGGAGGAGGGCTTTGCCCGACTGTTGCAGGGCTCGGGTCTGCAACTGCAGCCAGTGGGCGAGCAGGCTTACATCCTGACTCCGGCCCCGGAAGGCAGCAGCTTGCAACTGGCTCCCACCTCGATCAAGGGGGCCACGAGCCTGGCGCAGGGCGAACCCTATGCCGGGGGCCAGGTGGCGCGCCGCGGCTCGCAAGGCTTGCTCGGGTCGCGGGATTTCATGGAAACCCCGTTCAGCATGACCACCTATACCAGCGAAGTGGTCAAGAACCAGCAGGCTCGTACCCTGGGCGACCTGATCGCCAGCGACCCTTCGGTTCGCGCCACCAATCCGGCGGGCGGGCGTTTCGAGCAGTTCACCATTCGTGGTTTCAGTCTGTTCAACAGTGACGTCGCCTACAACGGCCTCTACGGTATCCTGCCGACCTATTCGATCGACATGGAGATGGCCGACCGCGTCGACATCATCAAGGGCCCGACCCAGCTCATCAACGGCGTCTCGCCACGTGGCAGCGTGGGGGGCGGGATCAATGTGGTGCCCAAGCGGGCCACCGACAAGCCCATCACTTCGTTCACGGGCAGCTACGCCTCCAACAACCAGCTCGGCGGTGCCGTGGATGTCGCCCGGCGTTTTGGTGAAGACAACAAGTTCGGCGTTCGTTTCAACGGCGTGAAGCAGTCCGGCGACACCGAATGGGATCACCAGAGTGTCGACCGCGACATGGCCGTGCTGGGCCTGGATTTTCGTGGCGAGCGTTTGCGCCTCTCGACGGACATCGGGCGCACCGAGCGCGATACCGACGCGCCGCAGGAGCGCGTACTGGTCGGTGCCAACGCACAGGTCCCGCATGCCAGCGATGTGCGCCGCAACTACGCTCAGCGCTGGAGCAAGGCACGTACACAGGACACTTTCGGTACAGTCAATGCCGAATACGATGTCAACGATTCGGTGATGCTGTACGGCGGCGCAGGGGCGCGCAAAAGTGATCATGACTTCCTGCGCCATAACGTTTCGGTCAGCAACGACGCGGGCGATTTCAGCGTTCAACCCCGCGACTTTACCCGGGATGAAAATGTCCGCACGGCCACGGCCGGGGTACGCAACTGGTTTCATACCGGCCCGGTGAGCCATGAGATCAACCTGGCCGCCAGCTATTTCTACATGGACTTCACCAATGGCGGCGCGCGTTATGCTTCGTCTCCGAGCAACCTGTATGACCCGGTGCAAACGCCGACGCCGGGAGACCCCACGCGACAGGACAACAAGGTCTATACCGAAAACCGCTCCACCGGCGTAGCATTGTCCGACACCCTGGGTTTCTTCGATGATCGGCTGCTATTGACCCTGGGCACCCGCTGGCAGCGGATCAAGGTTGACGACTGGACGGATAACGTCAAAGGCGCCACCGCGTACGACGAGGAAAAGATGTCGCCGTCGGGCGGGATCCTGTTCAAGGCCACCGATAAGCTGTCGCTGTATGCCAACTACATGGAAGGTTTGAGCCAGGGCAAGATCGCGCCATCGACCTCGGTCAACGAGGACGAAATATTCCCGCCGTTCATCAGTCGTCAGGTCGAGGTCGGTGCCAAATATGACGCGGGTGCGCTCGCCGTCACCGCCGCCGTTTTCCGGATCAAGCAGCCTGCCTATGCGACCGACGCCACGACCCGTGTTTTCGGTCCGAACGGCAAACGTGAGAACACCGGGGTTGAGTTGAACATGTTTGGTGAGCCGCTCAAGGGGTTGCGTTTGCTCGGCGGGGTCATGTACATCGACAGCGAGTTGACCGACACCACCAATGGCACCTTCGATGGCAATCGGGCGCCGGCCACGCCCAAATACAACCTCAACCTGGGCGCCGAGTGGGATGTGCCGACCGTGCAGGGCCTGACCCTGACCAGCCGCGCCATCCACTCCAGCGCCCAGTACCTGGACCAGTCCAACACCAAGGAAATCGATTCCTGGGAGCGTTTGGATGTGGGCGCGCGCTACGCGTTCAAGGTGGACCAGAAGAACATCACCCTGCGTGCCAATGTCGAGAACGTCGCGGACAAGCGCTACTGGAGTTCCGCCGGCGCCTCGGATGACAGTGAGGCAGGCTTGACGCTGGCAACGCCGCGCACTTACCTGCTTTCGGCCACCGTGGACTTCTAGGCCGGTGTGCAGCTTCAGGGATGAAGCTGTTTTTCAGGCGTCACGGAACAGGTCGTGGGCATCAAGCAGTCGCCAGGCGATTTCGGGACGTTTTTCCAACCCGCGTCGAATGGCGGTGGGGATCGACTGGCGAATCTTGCGGCACAGGCCGGGCTGTGCCTGGAACTCGATGGCGATGCCGCGCATGGTGCGCACTTCGTTGTAGCCCGGTTCGACGGTCAGGCGGATTCCGAGGTTCTCGTACATACGCTGCTGCAACCGTTGGAGTTCGTCCAGGCTCTGGATATTTTCCAGCCGTTCGAGCAGGCGTTTTTCTTCCTGGCGGTTAAAGCAAAGGATGCGCAGGTCACTGCCCGGGGTTTGCAGCAACACATCACGCCCGCAGTCACAGACACCAGGCGGGCAGGGGGGACGGATTGGAATCGACGCAGTCATGGGCTCCACAGGTCAGCAACAATCGAACCGCCCCTGAATGTCTCGGCGGTCCAGGCAATGTGATGCTTGACGGCATGCCGGTCAACCCTAGTGAGTGGCCGCTTGTCTAGCGCCGTTGCGAGCGGGCGCTGGGCCGAGCCCCGCAGCACCCATGTAGGAGCGGGCTTGCTCGCGAAAGCGGTGCTTCAGCGGGTAGTAATGCTGGATGAGCAACCGTCTTCGCGAGCAAGCCCGCTCCCACAAGGTTTCTGTTGCCTATACAAATGCTGTGGGCTTACAGCCCCAGGTCAGACAGCCCCGGATGATCATCCGGCCGGCGCCCCAGCGGCCAATGGAATTTGCGTTCGCTTTCCTGGATCGGCATGTCGTTGATGCAGGCGTAGCGGTTGGACATCAACCCTTGCTCGTCAAACTCCCAGTTTTCATTGCCGTAGGAACGGAACCAGTTGCCCGAATCGTCGTGCCATTCGTAGGCGTAGCGCACGGCGATACGGTTGCCGGTGAAGGCCCACAGTTCCTTGATCAGCCGGTAGTCCAGTTCCTTGGCCCATTTGCGGGTCAAAAATGCCTTGGCCTCTTCGCGGCTATGGGCGAATTCGGCACGGTTGCGCCATTGAGTGTCCAGCGTATAGGCCAGGGACACCCGTTGCGGGTCGCGGGAGTTCCAGCCGTCTTCGGCCAGGCGGACTTTTTCAATGGCCGATTCACGGGTGAACGGCGGCAGCGGCGGACGAACTTCAGCAGTGGATGACATGGCAGATCTCCAGTGAGTGATTGAGCAAGTGGCACAGCGGTTTACAGGAAACAGGTTATTCAGTGTCGGCCAATAAAGACTTGAGTATGTTTTGGGCCTGGTCGGCGGCGCTGTGATCGCCCATGACCAGTGCGACGGTAATGGCGCCATCGATCAGGATCAGTAACTGTCGGGCCAAGGCGTCCGGGCGCTCGACGCCTTGTTCTGTGCACAGCCGGGTTACATAATCGAGCAACTTCTGTTTATGCAATTTGGCGACCTGGCGGACCGGGTTCTGTGGGTCGCCGGTTTCGCCACTGGTGTTGATGAATGCACAGCCGCGGAAGCCTTCGCTGTCGAACCAGGCTTTGAGCACGGTAAACAGGTTGAGCAGCCGGGCGCGCGGAGTAGGGGCCTTGTCGACCTCACTGCTGAACCAGTGCATCCAGCGCTCGTCACGCCGCTGGAGGGCGGCCACGATCAGATCGTCCTTATTGGTAAAGTAGCGATAGATACTTTTTCTGGAGACGCCGGCGGTTTTCACCAGCAGATCCATGCCGGTGGCCGCGATGCCACTTTTATAGATCAACTTTTCGGCGACATCGAGAATAATGTCTCGGGTCTCATTGCTATTGATTTCATTCATGGCGCCAACAGTAGAACGATCGTTCTCCTTGGTCAAATTGTTTTTTCATGACGCCCTGAAGACCCGAACCCATCGATGGTGTAAGCTCAACCATTCTTCGGATTCGACCTTTTGCGAGCCCTATGCCGTCGCTTTTCAAACGCCCCTTGCTGCCTAAGCTACGCAGCTTTGCACTGACCGCCGATGCCGTGACCATCCTCGATGGCGCAGCCCAGTTCCGCCGTTGCCTGCTGGAGAAAATCGCCCAGGCCACCCAGCGCATCTACATCGTCGCCCTGTACCTGCAAGAGGACGAGGCCGGGCAGGAAATCCTCGATGCCTTGCACGCCGCCAAGGCCAAGCGTCCGGAACTGGACGTGGTCGTGGTGGTGGACTGGCTGCGGGCCCAGCGCGGGCTGATTGGTGCCAAGAAGCAGCCGGGCAATTCGGCGTGGTATCAGGAGCAGACCCGCACTCACGCCAGCGAAGTGCCGATCTACGGTGTGCCGGTGCAGACCCGCGAGTTGTTCGGTGTGCTGCACCTCAAGGGTTTCGTGATCGACGACTGTGTGCTTTACAGCGGCGCCAGCCTCAATAACGTCTACCTGCACAAGTTCGACAAGTACCGCTACGACCGCTACCACCTGTTGCGAAATGAGGCGCTGGCCGATTCGATGCAGCACCTGATACAGCATGGTTTGATTGCTTCCAGCGCTGTGCATCGTCTGGATTTGCCGAACCTGCCCAGCACCCGCAGCCTGCGCAAGGACATCGGCGATCTGCGCAGCCGGCTCAAGTACGCAGCGTATGACACGCAGGCCGGCAGCCTCGACAGGAGCGGCCTGTCGGTGAGCCCGTTGCTGGGCGTGGGCAAGAACAATCCGTTGAGCCGGGTGATCGGTGAATTGATTGCCAGCAGCCGCCGGCAACTGACCATCTGCACGCCGTACTTCAACCTGCCCCTGGGGGTGACCCGGGAGATCAATCGCGCGCTGGCTCGCGGGGTCAAGATCGACATTATCGTCGGCGACAAAACCGCCAATGACTTCTACATGCCGCCCAGTGAGCCGTTCAAGATCATCGCCGCGCTGCCCTATCTCTACGAAATCAGCCTGCGACGCTTCGCCAAGCGGCATCAGCGCTACATCGACAGCGGCCAGTTGAACCTGCACCTGTGGCGTGACGGCGACAACACCTATCACCTCAAGGGCATGTGGATCGACGAGCGCTACACGTTGTTGACCGGCAATAACCTCAACCCGCGAGCGTTTCGCCTGGACCTGGAAAACGCGTTGTTGCTGGATGACCCCAAGGGCGAGCTACTGGGGCCACGCCAGGCCGAGCTTGAGCAGATTTACCAGCACACCCGGCGCATCGATCGATATCTGGACCTGGAAACCCTGCCGGACTATCCCGCCGCAGTCGCCAGGTTTCTGAAACGGGTCAGCCGGGTGCGGATAGAGCGGCTGCTTTACCGGATCCTGTGAAAGCCCGTGCCATGTCGGAAAAAGACACCATCTCCATCCAGTTGGTGCGTGAGGCGCTGCTGCAAAGCTGCGCCCCTGGGCCGGCCACCGATGAAGTGCTGAGCAAGGTCGGTATCGATCCAGGATTGCTCGACAACCCCCAGGCGAGGGTCCCGGCCCACGCCTATGCGCGGCTCTGGCGTTTGCTGGCCAGGCGCCTGGATGACGAGTTTTTCGGCATGGATGGGCGCAAACTCAAGTCGGGCAGCCTGGCCTTTCTTTGCCAATGCGCCATGGCCCAGCCGACGTTGGCGGGCGGGTTGACCGTGGGGCTTGGGTTCCTCTCGCTGATGTTCGAACAGTTGCCGGCCCAGTGGAGCCGCCAGCAGAGCCTGGCGGAGATCGTCCTGCTGGAGGACGATCAGGACCCGCGCCGGGCCTTCACCTATTTCACCTACTGGATGATTGTTCATGGCGTGGCCTGTTGGCTGGCCGGGCGGCGTATACCGATTCTTTCCATTGAGTTGCGTTGCCCGGAACCGGATTTCTGCGACGACTATCGTGTGATGTTCTCGCGGAACCTGCGCTTTGACCGGCCCCGCACCCGGATGATCTTCTCCGCCGAATGCCTGGACCTGCCCATCCGACGCAGCACCGAGGAACTCAACCGCTTTCTGGCCCAGGCACCGGCCAACATCCTGGTCAAGTATCGCGACCCGCAAAGCCTTGCCAGCCGCATCCGGCACGACCTGCGCCAGTTACCGCCCGAGCAGTGGCCGGAGACCGAGGCTCTGGCCCAGCAATTGTGTGTTTCGGCCTCGACCCTGCGCCGCCGCTTGGCGGAGGAGGGCCAGACGTATCAAGGGCTCAAGGACAGTGTGCGCAAGGAGTTGGCCATCAACTGGCTAGCCGAACCTTCCATCAGCTTCGTGGAAATCGCCGCGCGCCTGGGGTTTGCCGATGCCAGTTCTTTTTACAAGGCGTTTCGCAAGTGGTCCGGGTCCAATCCGGGACATTATCGCAGCCTGATCCTCAACGATCCTGGCTGATCCGGCATGTGGGTTGGCTGGGTTGACGCTATCGCGGGCAAGCCTTGCTCCCACATAGAGGTCGCATTGCCCCGGTGGGAGCGAGCTTGCTCGCGATAGCGGCCTCTCAGACTCCAGATCACCCAACCATGGCCAAACCAGTCAAGCAACTTGATAGCTTTGACCATTGCCGCCCAAGCCCTTCGGCGCGAGTATTTCCCTGCTGTTTACGGTTCCCCCAACCAATAAAAAGTACAGAGGGATTCTGGTCATGCGCGATTACTCGTCCGCCACGTCACAGTTCGATTACCTGCACACCGTCAATACCGCACTGCACGGCTCGCTCGAGGCGCTGAACGCCTGTGTCGAGTGTTGCGACCGGCATGCGTTGCCGGGGCGCATTGCCTTGTTCTGGGAGGGCCGTGACGGCAGCGATGCGACCTGGACTTACCGTGACCTGCAGGATAACGCCGCGCGTTTTGCCAATTTCCTCCTGGCCCAAGGCGTGGGCAAGGGTGACAAGGTGGCCGGCCTGCTGCCGCGCACCGCTGAACTGCTGATCGTGGTACTCGCCACCTGGCGCATCGGCGCGGTGTATCAGCCGCTGTTCACTGCATTCGGCCCCAAGGCCATCGAACATCGCCTGGGCAGCTCAGGCGCGCGTGTTGTGGTCACCGACGCGGTCAATCGTCCCAAACTCAACGATGTTGCCGATTGCCCCACAGTGGTCACCGTCGGCAGCGCAAAAGGCCAGGGCATCGTTCGCGGCGATTACAGTTTCTGGGCAGAAGTGGCGAACCATGCAAACCAGTGCGAACCGGTGATGCTCAGTGGCGAGGACCCGTTCCTGCTGATGTTTACCTCCGGCACCACCGGGCCGGCCAAGGCGCTGTCGGTGCCGCTCAAGGCCATCGTCGCATTCCAGAACTACATGCGTGACGCCGTGGACCTGCGTCCCGAAGACGCCTTCTGGAACGTCGCTGACCCGGGCTGGGCCTATGGCATCTACTTCGGTGTGACCGGCCCTCTGGCGATGGGGCATCCCATCACGTTCTACGATGGGCCGTTCACCCTGGAAAGCACTTGCCGAGTCATCAACAAGTACGGCATCACCAACCTCGCCGGTTCACCCACCGCCTATCGTTTGCTAATCGCTGGGGGCGAGCAGTTCGCCCGCTCGATCAAGGGCACGCTGCGCGTGGTCAGCAGCGCCGGCGAGCCGCTGAACCCGGAGGTCATCCGCTGGTTTGCCGACAACCTGAACGTGGTGATCCACGATCACTACGGCCAGACCGAACTGGGCATGGTGCTGTGCAATCACCACGGGCTGGAGCATCCGGTGCACCTGGGCGCGGCCGGTTTTGCCTCGCCGGGCCACCGGATCGTGGTGCTGGATGAAAATAACCGTGAATTGGGCGTGGGCCAGCCGGGCATTCTCGCCGTCGACCGCAGCCAGTCGCCGATGTGCTGGTTCGCCGGTTATGTGGGCGGGCCCACCAAGGCTTTCGTCGGCGATTATTACCTGAGCGGCGACACCGTTGAGTTCAACCCCGATGGCAGTATCAGCTTCGTCGGCCGCAGCGACGACGTGATCACCACTTCCGGCTATCGCGTCGGCCCGTTCGACGTGGAAAGCGCACTGATCGAACACCCGGCCGTGGTCGAGGCTGCGGTGGTCGGCAAGCCCGATCCCGAGCGCACCGAACTGGTGAAAGCCTTCGTGGTGCTCGGCGCCCAATACCGCGCCGCGCCGGAGCTGGCCGAAGAACTGCGCCAGCACGTGCGTAAGCGCCTCGCCGCTCATGCCTATCCCCGTGAAATCGAATTTGTCAGTGATTTGCCGAAAACCCCAAGCGGCAAATTGCAGCGCTTTATCTTGCGCAATCAGGAAGTCGCCAAGGCCCAAGAAGCCGCGGCGCATAACGTTTCAGCTTGAATCCAAGGAAACCATGATGCAGATCGACAACAAGATTTTCCTCGTCAGCGGTGGCGCGTCCGGCCTCGGCGCGGCCACCGGCGAGATGCTGGTCAAGGCCGGCGCCAAGGTGATGCTGGTGGATCTCAATGCCGAAGCCGTGGCTGCCCAGGCGCAAAAGCTTGGGTGCCAAAGCGTGGTGGCGGATATCAGTGACGAGGCGGCTGCGGCTGCGGCGGTCAAGGCCACCGTGGATGCGTTCGGCGGCCTCAACGGCCTGGTGAACTGCGCCGGCATCGTGCGCGGCGAAAAGATCCTCGGCAAGAACGGCCCACACGCGCTGGCCAGCTTCAGTCAGGTGATCAACGTCAACCTGATCGGCAGCTTCAATTTGCTGCGTCTGGCCGCCGCCGGCATCAGTGAAACCGAGGCCGATGCTGACGGTGAACGTGGTGTGATCATCAACACCGCTTCGGTGGCGGCCTTCGACGGCCAGATCGGCCAGGCAGCCTACGCGGCCTCCAAAGGCGCCATCGCCAGCCTGACCCTGCCGGCCGCCCGGGAACTGGCGCGCTTCGGCATCCGTGTGATGACCATCGCCCCAGGTATTTTCGAAACCCCGATGATGGCCGGCATGACACCCGAAGTACGCGACTCCCTGGCCGCCGGCGTGCCGTTTCCACCGCGCCTGGGCAAACCGGCCGAGTACGCGGCGCTGGTCAGGCATATCATTGAAAACACCATGCTCAACGGTGAGGTGATCCGTCTCGACGGCGCCTTGCGTATGGCTGCCAAGTAGGAGCAACTGTCATGTCCCATGATCCGATTGTTATCGTCAGCGCCGTCCGCACCCCCATGGGCGGCTTTCAAGGTGAACTGAAAAGCCTCAGCGCCCCGCAACTGGGAGCCGCTGCCATTAAAGCTGCCGTGGAGCGGGCCGGTATTGCGCCTGATGCGGTGGAAGAAGTGCTGTTTGGCTGTGTGCTCGCGGCAGGCCAGGGCCAGGCCCCGGCGCGCCAGGCCGCGCTGGGGGCTGGGCTCGACAAGTCGACCCGCTGCACCACGCTCAACAAGATGTGTGGTTCGGGCATGGAAGCGGCAATTCTCGCCCATGACATGCTGATCGCCGGCAGCGCCGAGGTGGTCGTGGCTGGCGGCATGGAAAGCATGTCCAACGCACCGTATCTGCTCGACCGTGCCCGCAGCGGTTTGCGCATGGGCCACGGCAAGGTGCTCGACCATATGTTCCTCGATGGCCTGGAAGATGCCTACGACAAGGGCCGCCTGATGGGCACCTTTGCCGAAGATTGCGCTGAAGCCAACGGTTTCAGTCGCCAAGCCCAGGATGCCTTCGCCATCGCCTCCACCACCCGCGCCCAACAGGCGATCAAGGACGGCAGTTTCGACGCCGAGATCGTGCCGTTGCAGGTCATGGTCGGCAAGGAACAGGTCACCGTGTGCCACGATGAGCAGCCGCCCAAGGCCCGCCTGGACAAGATCGCCTCGCTCAAACCGGCGTTCCGTGAGGGCGGAACGGTGACCGCAGCCAATGCCAGTTCCATCTCTGACGGTGCCGCAGCCCTGGTCCTGATGCGCCAGAGCCAGGCCCGGGAGCGAGGTTTGAAGCCGTTGGCGGTGATTCACGGCCACGCCGCGTTTGCCGACACCCCGAGCCTGTTCCCCACCGCCCCCATCGGCGCGGTGAAGAAACTGATGGACAAAACCGGTTGGTCGCTCGACGACGTGGAGCTGTTTGAAATCAACGAGGCTTTCGCGGTAGTAGCGTTGGCGACCATGGGCGCGCTGGAGATCCCCCATGACAAGGTCAACGTCCATGGCGGCGCCTGCGCGTTGGGCCACCCCATCGGTGCGTCGGGCGCGCGGATCCTGGTGACGCTGCTTTCGGCCCTGCGCCAGAAAGGCCTCAAGCGTGGCGTCGCAGCCATCTGCATCGGTGGCGGCGAAGCCACGGCCATGGCCGTTGAATGCCTGTATTAAGGAATCGACATGCTCCCGACTGAAGAACAGACGCAAATCAGCGACATGGCCCGAGACTTCGCCCAGGAACGCTTGAAACCGTTCGCCGCCGAGTGGGACCGTGAGCACCGCTTCCCGAAAGAAGCCATCGGCGAGATGGCCGAGCTGGGGTTCTTCGGCATGCTCGTGCCGGAACAGTGGGGCGGTTGCGACACCGGTTACCTGGCCTACGCCATGACCCTGGAAGAAATCGCCGCCGGCGACGGTGCGTGCTCGACGATCATGAGCGTGCACAATTCGGTGGGCTGTGTGCCGATTCTCAAGTATGGCAACGACGACCAGAAAGAACGTTTCCTCAAGCCGCTGGCCAGCGGCGCGATGCTGGGCGCCTTTGCCTTGACCGAGCCCCAGGCCGGTTCCGACGCCAGCGGTCTGAAGACCCGCGCCAAGCTGAATGGCGACCACTACCTGCTCAATGGCTGCAAGCAGTTCATCACCTCCGGGCAGAACGCCGGGGTGGTGATTGTGTTTGCGGTGACCGATCCGAGCGCCGGCAAGCGCGGCATCAGTGCGTTCATCGTGCCCACCGATTCGCCGGGCTACAGCGTGGCGCGGGTCGAAGACAAGCTTGGTCAGCACGCTTCCGACACCTGCCAGATCCTGTTCGAGGATGTGCGTGTTCCGGTGGGCAACCGCTTGGGAGAGGAGGGCGAGGGTTACAAGATCGCTTTGGCAAATCTGGAAGGCGGGCGGGTCGGCATTGCGGCGCAGTCCGTGGGCATGGCCCGCGCGGCGTTCGAAGCGGCCCGCGACTATGCTCGCGAGCGGCAAAGTTTCGGCAAACCGATCATCGAGCACCAGGCCGTGGCGTTCCGCCTGGCGGACATGGCGACCCAGATCGCCGTGGCGCGGCAAATGGTGCATTACGCCGCTGCTTTGCGCGACAACGGCCAGCCGGCGTTGGTGCAAGCGTCCATGGCCAAGCTGTTCGCCTCGGAAATGGCCGAAAAAGTCTGCTCCATGGCGTTGCAAACCCTGGGCGGTTACGGTTACCTCAACGACTTCCCGCTGGAGCGCATCTACCGCGACGTTCGGGTCTGCCAGATCTACGAAGGCACCAGCGACATTCAGCGCATGGTCATTTCGCGCAATCTTTGAACAGCGCTTTCGTAGGCGCTGCCCAAGACTGCGATCTTTTGATTCTGGTCTTTTAAAAGATCGCAGCCTTCGGCAGCTCCTACGGGGGATCGATAAATATACAAATGCTTAACAGGAGTCCTGCATGAGCTACGAAACGATTTTATTGGAGATCAAGGACCGCGTTGGCCTGATCACCCTCAACCGTCCCCAGGCGTTGAACGCCTTGAACGCGCAGATCGTCAGCGAGCTGAACCAGGCGCTGGATACGCTGGAGGCTGATCCGAAGATTGGTTGCATCGTGCTGACTGGCTCGAAAAAAGCCTTTGCCGCCGGTGCCGATATCAAAGAGATGGCAGAGCTGACCTATCCGCAGATTTACCTCGATGACCTGTTCAGCGACAGCGACCGAGTGGCCAACCGGCGCAAGCCGATCATCGCGGCGGTGAACGGGTTTGCCTTGGGCGGTGGTTGCGAACTGGCGTTGATGTGCGACTTTATCCTGGCCGGTGACAATGCCAAGTTCGGCCAGCCGGAAATCAACCTTGGGGTGCTACCGGGCATGGGTGGCACCCAGCGCCTGACTCGCGCAGTGGGCAAAGCCAAGGCCATGGAAATGTGCCTGACCGGCCGCTTTATCGATGCAGTGGAGGCCGAGCGTTGCGGCATTGTCGCGCGCATCGTGCCGGCCGATGAATTGCTCGACGACGCGCTGAAAACCGCCGCTCTGATTGCCTCCAAGTCAGTGCCCATCAGCATGATGGTCAAGGAGAGTGTCAACCGCGCCTTTGAAGTCAGCCTGTCCGAAGGTGTGCGTTTCGAGCGCCGGGTCTTTCATGCGGCATTCGCCACGCATGATCAGAAGGAAGGCATGGCGGCGTTCGTGGCCAAGCGGGCGCCGGAGTTTCAGGACAAGTAATGCGGCGTCTTCATTGACGCCATCGCGAGCAGGCTCGCTCCCACAGCGTGCCGGAGGTGTCCGCAGCATTGACGTACGCCACCGAAACCCTGTGGGAGCGGGCTTGCCCGCGAAGACGCCGGCACATCCAGCGTAGAAGTGACTGAACCACCGCTTTCGCGAGCAAGCCCGCTCCCACAGTGGGTCTCTGGTGTACTCAGCATTTGCGTTCGCCACCGGACCTTGTGGGAGCGAGCCTGCTCGCGATGCTTTTGCAGCCATCACACCAGGTAGTGTTTCAACTCCCGGGCGATGACCATCCGCTGGATCTCGCTCGATCCTTCATAGATCTGGGTAATCCGCGCATCGCGGTAGTAACGCTCCACCGGATAATCCTCTAGATAGCCGTACCCACCATGAATCTGTATCGCCGAGGAGCAGACTTTTTCGGCCATTTCCGAGGCAAACAGCTTGGCCTGGGAGGCCTCCGACAGGCATGGTTTGCCGGCGCTGCGCAGGCGGGCGGCATGGAGGATCAGCAAGCGGGCGGCGTTCAGCCGGGTGTGCATGTCGGCCAGCAGGTTGGCGATGCTCTGGTGTTCGATGATCGGCTTGTCGAACTGCACCCGGTCCCGCGAGTAAGCCAGGGCTGCTTCAAACGCCGCACGGGCGATGCCCAGGGCCTGCGCCGCGATGCCGATGCGGCCGCCTTCGAGGTTGGACAAGGCGATTGCCAGGCCTTTGCCTCGTGCTCCCAACAGGTTGGCTTCGGGGACGCTGCAGTTGCTCAAGGTGACGGCGCAGGTGTCCGAGGCGCGAATGCCCATCTTGTGTTCGGTGCGATCGACGATGAACCCCGGCGTATCGGTGGGCACCAGAAACGCGGAAATGCCTTTCTTGCCGAGCTCCGGGTCCGTCACCGCAAAGACAATCGCCAGTTTCGCGCGCTTGCCGTTGCTGACGAATTGCTTGGCGCCATTGATGACCCATTGGCCGTCCCGCAGTTCGGCGCGGGTGCGCAGGTTGTGGGCTTCGGACCCAGCCTGGGGTTCGGTCAGGCAGAAGCAGCCAATGGCTTGGCCGCTGGCCAGATCGGCCAGCCAGGTCTGTTTCTGCTCTTCAGTGCCGTAATTGAGGACCGGCCCGCAACCCACCGAGTTGTGAATGCTCATCAGCGCCCCGGTGGCGCCATCGCCCGCGGAGATTTCTTCCACCGCGAGGGCATAGGCCACGTAATCAACGTAGGTGCCGCCCCATTCCTCGGGCACCACCATGCCCAGCAGACCCAGTTCACCCATCTTCGCCACCAGGGCGTCGTCGATCCAGCCGGCTTTTTCCCAGGCCTGGGCATGGGGGGCGATCTCGCCACGGGCAAAATCCCGGGCCATGTCGCGGATCATCACTTGTTCTTCGGTCAGCTCAAGGTCGTGCATGGTTCAGTTCCCGTGGTCGTCGAAGCCGTCGAAGAAACTCGCCACATGGCGCTTGTCCAGCGCCTCCAGCGTCGGCGGGTTCCAGCGCGGGTTCTTGTCTTTGTCGATGAGCAAGGCGCGCACGCCTTCGATCAGGTCGCCGCGCTCGAACCATTGGCGGTCCAGATGCAGTTCCAGGGCAAAACAGTCTTCCAGGCTCAAATGCCGGCCGCGCCGTAGCATTTCCAGGGTCACGGCCATGGCCAGGGGCGAGCGGGTCTCCAGCAGGTCGGCGGTTTTCAGCGCCCACTCATGGCTGTTGGCGACGGTGACCTGTCGCAACTGCTCCACCATGCTTGGCACGTCCGCAAGAGCAAAGAAGTGATCGATGGCCGAGCGCAGGTCGGCCAGAGGCGGGGCAGGCAACTGCTGCATGCCGAGTTTCGCCAGCAGGCCTTGCAGATCTTTGAGGGGGGCGTCGTGCCATTCCAGGCGGTCGAGGCGCTCATCGAGCCGATCGAGCTTGTCGCTGTCCAGATACCAGTCGGCCAGCCCGCAATACAGCGCGTCAGCAGCACCGATCTGTACGCCACTGACCCCCAGGTAGATGCCCAGTTCGCCAGAAATGCGCGGCAGGAAATAGCTGCCCCCGACGTCGGGGAAGTACCCGATGGCGACTTCCGGCATGCCCAGGCGGCTACGTTCGGTCACCACCCGCAGGTCGGCGCCTTGTGCCAAGCCCATGCCGCCGCCCAGGACGAAACCATCCATCAAGGCGAGGATCGGTTTGCGGTAATGATGAATCGTCAGGTCGAGGGCGTATTCCTCGACGAAGAAGTCTTGGTGCAGGTTGTCGCCCTGCTTGTGGCTGTCATACAGCGAGCGGATATCGCCGCCGGCGCAAAACGCCTTGTCGCCGGCACCGCGCAGTACCACGGCGCGGATCTGTGGGTCCAGAGCCCAGGTATCGAGTTGCTGCCGCAAGCTGCGCACCATACCCAGCGTCAGGGCGTTGAGGCCGGCGGGGCGGTTCAGGGTCAAGTGGCCGATATGGTTGCGCACTTCGACCAGCACTTCATGAGCCACGGCTTCGATGGGTCCCGAGGCTTGTGATGAAACCTGAGCTGTCATCGCTAACTCCCTGCTTTTATTGTTCTTTATGAATTGTGTCGCGCGTACCCGGTCAGGATCGTACCAGTGCAAATTTGCCTTGCACAACCGGGATACGTGCAGGTCCTGTCTGCATATTTATAGCAGCCACAGGTTCAGCCGCGACCCGAGAGCACTTGCGTGATGCTGCGACGCCTGGCATTGCGTTCGCTGGCGTGGATCAATTGCTCGAGATCTTCGGGGGTTACGTCAAAGAATGCTTCCATTTGCTCAAGAGCGAGCTTCAAGTCCTCAGCCGTAATGGCCTGACTGTCGACGGGGGACTGGTCGGCGGGAATGACCGGCGTCGGCTCGCTGGCTCGCTTGGGATAGCGCACGCGCGTCAGGTTGTTGTAGGCCAATGCACTCAAGAGCAGGGTGGAGCCGGCCAGCATGGCGGCGCCGACGGCCTGCCAGTCCAAGGCGATGATCGACGGATCGGCCAATACCATCGTCGCTGCCAGGGCGCCCGCCGGAGGGTGCAGGCAACGCAACCAGCACATCAACACCAGCGCCATGCCGGCCGCCAGGCAGGCGCTCCCCAGGGTGCGGCCCAGGACATGGGCCACCAGCAATGCCAGCACCGAGGCGCACAGGTAACCGCCGAAGATCGACCAGGGCTGGGCGAGGGCGCCTGAAGAGACGGCGAACAACAGCACGGCCGAGGCGCCGAGCGGGCCAATCAGGTGTTGCGCCACTTCAAGGCCGAAGACCTGGCTACACAGCCACACACTGAACATCGTCCCCAGCGCCATGCCGATGGCGGCCCGGCTCCATTCGGTGGGGCGGGTATTGATAGCAGCGGGGAACCAGCGCGAAAGCATTCAGCGAAAATCCAAAAAACGAACAAAAAAAGGGGCTTACGGGAGAATCCCTGAAAGCCCTTTAAGTGTTCCAACAGTTGGGGGAGGAACGATGCACAGTGTGCCGTTCGCGGCCCTTGCTTACAAATTCATATTAATGCTGTTTGAGTGCACTTATTTTGAAGTAAAGGAATCATGCGCTTTTGGAAGCTTGAAACCAGGTTTGCTGAGCAATCGGCAGGTTGCACGATTGCCCACGCCCTATGGGGAAATAGGTAAAGCCCTTGTCTGCCATGCGGTCCGGGTCATACAGGTTACGGCCATCGAAAATCACCGCAGCCTTGAGTCGTTGCTGGATCAGATCGAAATCCGGCGCCTTGAACGGTTGCCATTCGGTGCAGATCACCAGTGCATCGGCCCCCGGCAAAACCGATTCCGGCGTGCCCATCAACATCAGCTTCGATTCGTCGGGATACAGTTGCTGGGTCTGCTGCATGGCCTCCGGGTCAAAGGCGCGGACACTGGCGCCGGCACCCCACAACGCCTCCAGAAGGGTACGACTCGGTGCGTCGCGCATGTCGTCGGTGTTGGGCTTGAAGGCCAAGCCCCACACTGCAAACGTTCTACCGCGCAAATCGCCTTGGTAGAACGCCTGGATGCGTTCGAACAGCTTGTGTTTCTGCCGTTGGTTGATGGTTTCCACTGCTTGCAACAGATCGCTGGAGCAGTGGGCTTGCTCGGCCGTGTGGATCAGCGCACGCATGTCCTTGGGAAAACACGAGCCACCGTAGCCGCAGCCTGGGTAAATGAAGTGATAACCGATGCGCGAGTCCGCACCGATTCCCAGGCGCACGGCTTCGATGTCAGCACCCAGGTGTTCCGCCAGCTCCGCGATCTGGTTGATGAAACTGATCTTCGTCGCCAGCATGCCGTTGGCTGCGTATTTGGTCAGCTCGGCGCTGCGCAGGTCCATGAACAGAATCCGGTCATGGTTGCGATTGAAGGGCGCATACAAATCGCGCATGGTGTCGCGCACCTCATCGCGTTCGCAGCCGATCACGATGCGATCCGGGCGGCGACAATCGGCCACCGCCGAGCCTTCCTTGAGAAACTCGGGGTTGGACACGATATCGAACTGCAACAAACGGCCGGCCTTGAGCAGGCATTTGTCGATGTGCGCCCGCAAGGCATCGCCGGTGCCCACCGGTACGGTCGACTTCTCGACGACAAGGACTGGTTGTTCGCGGTAACGAGCGACCGCCTCACCGACGGCCAGGACCTGACTCAAATCGGCCGAGCCATCTTCCCTGGAAGGTGTACCCACGGCGATGAACAGCACCTGGCCGTGCTGCACGGCAAGCTGGTCATCGTGGGTGAAATGCAGGCGTCCGGCCTCCAGCCCCTCACGCACCAGCGCGGCCAGACCGGGTTCGAAGATACTCACCTGGCCCTGGCGCAGGCTTTCGACTTTCTGTTCGTCTATGTCCATGCACACCACGTCATGGCCCACCTCGGCCAACACGGCCGCTTGCACCAATCCCACGTAACCACTACCGAATACACTGATTTTCATGGCGGACTCCCTGGATCATTTCCGAACGGGCAGGCACGTACAACCCGCACATCGCCGCAATGCGCGCATCTGCAGAATAAGTCGGGGATATTTCAGTTCGCTGACAGGCTGCAACCGCGTGGGAGGTAGCGCTTCGAGTCCGGTCACTTTCATTACAGCGGAATTTAGTTCTGGAGCAGCTTGAGCGATGCTGCTATACAAAGTTTGCGGGTGCTCAACGCACAATGTCCTCCACATTGCACGTGTCGAGGCGTTCTGGCGGGCCGATAGCGAAAGATCTGGAAGGGAAGAGAAACAGGGATCAGTTCATTTCCATCAAAGGGATTGTCAGACGATGCGGTTGTGTTTATTCAGCGGGTTGGACCGCATCGAAGTGGGTGAGCGAGGCAGTTTTGGTGACAGGCAGCCCGAATCAAATAGGGGCCGCGAAAGCTACGATGGTCTTGCAGTCAAGCTGAGCCTGCATGAGAGCTGGCAGGTGGAAAGCTTTGTTCGTCGGTATTTGCGCGGTGCTGGTCATATACACCGGCTACGCGCTTTATTATCCAGCCAGGTTTCCCTGATCCAGGTTCTGGGTGATGAAGAGGTTCTGCGACAGGTTGCGAACCACCTCCAGAACGGGAATTTATGTGCCTATTTTTATAAGCACGAGCCGACGAAGCCCATCAGGCTGCCGGGGGGAGGGGTAGATAGTGCGGTTCGGGGCGCTGAACCTGCAAGAGCCGTGAAGCCGGTGGTGACCAGAGAGCAACTTCAGGTCATCGCCCCAGCCGCAGTTGAGGAAACTCACGCCCAGCAGGACCTTGAGGCGGCCAGGCTTGAGGCCGCGGCGAGGGAAGCAATCCCGCTCCTTGAGGTTTGCCCCACCCCATGAACGCCTGCGCGCTAGACCGACTGATGACACTGCTGTGGCCAGACGAAGGTGATTATTCTGGCCAACAGGTCTATTGGTTGCTCGACGGAGCGCGCGATCCCCGGATTTCAAAAATGGTTCGTTACGGCGAACTCACATTCTGGTGCTTATACTCCGGCTGGCTGACCCCGCGCCTACGGGCAGCGGCACCCTATCTTGTAAAGCTAACACCTGGGTCACCCGCGACGATGGCGATGCTTGGCAACGGCTGGGGACGAGCCTGGGGGATATTCATCGTCGCGCCGGCCTCAGTGGATATGTTCCACATACGGTTACATTGTAAAAAACTCCTTCACGTTCAAACACGGGAGGGAAAACGGCTGGTATTTCGTTATTACGACCCACGGGTGCTGTCGATCTTCCTGCCGACCTGTACCCATGAGGAGTTCACGAAATTTCTCGGGCCGTTGAAGCGACTGCTCGTCGAATCGGAGGAGGGCGCGCGCTGGACATCGTTTGACAGCCAGGCTCAGACCATGCGCGTGTTGTCAGGGGCGTTCTGATCACGTCATCACCCAACACGACAAGACAGTGGAGGCAGGGACGACCGGCATGAGCACGCAGGCTGAACGGAGCGTCGCGCAAAGGCGGATGCGGCAGGGATTGCGATGGTGGCGGCTGGGCCTTCAGGACCGCGCTGCGGAGTGTTTTGCCACTGCCGCACAACTGGTGCCGGAGAACGCACAATACCGTGTCCAGCAGGGCGAGCTGGCTCGGTGGCGGCAAAACTGCCAGCGCCTGATTGGCGGTGACGTGGTGAGTGATCCGACTTTATCGGCGAAGAGCATGTACCTGAGCGTGCTAGGAGTGCAGCACGCGGCCTGGCTCTACGAGGCGCAGCGGCAGGCCGACTTGGCGGCATCGGCGGGGGTACCTCGACTTCATTGCCTGGCGGACGCTCAACGCTATATCCACGAAGCGGGAATGCGCCCCGACGAACTGTTGGCGATAGCAGTTTTCTGCCGCACTTCAGGTTTTGTCGGCTCGATACGCTTGTGCCTCGCTGGACGAGCCGCGCTGATGACCTACTGGATCACGCCCCGACAACAGGGGCAAGGCTTTGGCACGGGGGCTTTGGAGCTGACGCGGACGTTGGCGAGTCTTCGCGGCATACAGCATATTTTCGCGGTCACGCAGCCAGCCAATTTTCAGTCGCGGGCTGCACTGGCCAAGGCCGGATTCAACACCATCGCCACCGTACCTGCCATGGATCGCCTGCTTGAACTGTGGTGCGCCGGTCCCAGGGAGGATATCGGCAGGCAAGTGTGCGACACGGCGAGCGCGGTGTTCAGGCGCTTTTTCCAGGGAAAAACGTCTGGAGAACCTTGAGGGGCGTTTTATGTTTTTCATTCGAGACGAGCAACTGTCCGCCTTGGCCACCGTGACACGACAAACCTTCGTCGCGTTAGCCTGCGAACATCTGCGGCGGCACTTTCCGGATGTTGATGCTGAACGTGGGGATCTCTGGCCAGGGCGCGTGGAGCGGGCTCTGACGCAGGCGGCCGCGCTGGGGCTTCATAGTGCTCATCTGCAATGGCGGTTTCTTCATCTGTCCGCGGTCACGGACTGGGATTTTATCAAACGACCGCAGCTGCAGTGGGTCATGCAGACTCTCACCGACCCTCGTGTAAGCAGCGCTTCGGAGCGCCTGGATCGGGCTTTCGATGAGCTTCGTTATCGCGTCGCCACGCAAGTTGCCAACGAGGCGCTGGTGCAAGGCAGCGTTGACACCCACCCTGCGCACGAATGACGTTGCGCTTTATTGGAGCTCTATGGACCCACGCCTGCTTGCCCAACTGGATGACGCCGAACGCGCCAGCGACGCCGCGAACCGGCCTGCTGAAACGAGCGGGCCTGTGATGGGCTGTCCCCAGACGTCTTCGCATGCCATTGAAGTCCTGGTGGTGGGCGAGGATGAGCAACCTCTCGTCGATGTCGCGGTGGCACTGCACGATGGGCCGACGCGCGCGCGGTACAGCGTGACAAGACACTCGGGGCAGGTACGATTTGAGGGGCTTTCGCCCGGTAACTTCACGTTGACCTTTCCGGACTGGGACCGTGACGCCTGGATTGCACTTCGTCAGGAGAGCATCGTCCCTTCCATCCAAGGGCCCCTGGCACCCATCACCTGGGAACCGAGGAGGGACGTGGTTACAAATGTAATCGAACACACGGTTCTAGCGGGCGAATGCCTCGCCGACCTGGCGTTCCGGCACGGTTTCGCGTTGCGTACGCTATGGGAAGCACTGCCCAACGTGGCGCTGCGAGAGGCTGGGCGCAGTCCCTATCTGTTGCAGCCCGGTGAGTCAGTGCATATTCCCGAACGTAGGCAGAACTCGATGCTGGCCACGCTGGACACGCGCCATATCGTGAAGCGCAAGGATGTCCCTGAGACGTTTCAGGTGCGATTCCTCGACTGGCGAGGTGAACCCAGGCGAGATTTGCCCTGTATTGTGCGGACCCTCTCGGCCGACGGAAAACCACTGCCCGATCGCCCTGGTCGGCTGGATGGCGATGGCGTATTGAAGCACTCCATTGCCCCGGATGCGGTAACGGTGGAGGTGCTCTTGCAGACTGGGTTTCTCGTCGAGCCCTACGTTTTCCAGCTCGGACACATCGATCCCGCGGACTCGGACAGCGGTTTCGCCGGACGTGCCCAGGCGCTGGGATTCAGCCAACGCCACGACCGTGCACTACAACCAGAGGAACTCGCCTGGATGTGTCAGGTACTAGGCGAGGAGTCGCTCGATGATCTGAGCGAGGTCTTGAAACGTCGCCTCGCGGCCCTTTATCGCAGCTAAAGCGCAGGAGCCCCCTATGGAACTGGCGCCGGTCCCGGACAGACAACGTTATGCACTGCTGATCTCGTTCGGGGCCGCGGTCAACATCGACATCCGCAACGGCGATGGCGCCTATTACAACTGGATGTTGGATTTCTTCCGTTCGGCGAGCAGCTCCCAGGCCGCGTGTGTCAGAGGGTTTCATGCGATGGCCTCGCAAACCGTTACTCAACCGGAGAACCAGGAGGAATTCAATCAAGTGACGCTGGAGGCCGTGGATGATCTGATCAGGCATTCACTGGGCGTCCCCGTTGTGGTGGTGAACTGGCATATGAGGTTCACCGGTCAGGCAAACGCCCACACGGGACGCGGTATTCATAAGGGACTGGTGGAAAGCATCAAAGCTCTATGCAAAAAGTCCGGTAAGGAGTGCCGGTTTATCCTGACGGTGCATGAGTTCCGCGGCCAGGGCATGCTTAAAAAACTCAGCCCCCACCTGGACGGCATAATCGCACTGAACCCCACTGTCCGCCTTGAACTTGTCCGTTTGCTGGGAGGCGCCGCCCAGGTGATTCATCTGTCCCAGGTGCCCAACTTCATGCGCACACAGAGTGGCGAGGCCGCGGATGCCTTGCGAAGAGGCCTGGCACTCGGTCCTGAAATATTCCCTCGTTCAGGCGGCGGGGCCTCAAGTTCAAGTTCAAGTTCAAGTTCAAGTTCAAGTTCAAGTTTGAGCATCGGAGGAGGTAGTTCCAGTTCCAGTTCGAGTTCCGAGAGCACGACGAAACTGCCTGCAACGGGATTTGACTACGATGTAGTGATTGGCCACTGGATAGCACGATTGAAAGAAACCACCCGACACGCTCCCCCATCGTCATCGTCATCGTCATCGACAGCTATCAGCCGTTTGCCCCCAAACCCGCATCGCGAACTGAAAGGTATTCTGATTTTCGGGACTATTTGTGGCAGGCATGTCACGGCGGCAACGTTGCGGGCGCTGGCGTTGGCCATTGGAGAAAGGGCCGAAGTATTTGACGATCAGTTCAAGGTCGTGATTGCCGGAAACCCGAAAAACAAGGGGTTGATGGCCTCTTTCAAGTCACTGATTGAAGAAGAAGGATTAACCAATATCTCGATTATCAACGCGATCGACACCCTCGATGGTCTCGCTTGTGTGAAGTATGCAATTTCCTTCGACACGGATGGCTATCGGGATAACGCTTCGGCCATGATCAATGTGATTCGTGCGGGGTTCCTGCTGTTCTCTCGACGGAGTGCGGAGGAGAAAGCATTCTATAGGGGCGTCGCTGTTGCCGAGACAGACGAAGACTTGATCAAGCGAGCCCTCGATATCATTGCGGAGTGTGAGGGGGAGAATGGCGACAATCGGCGTGCTTACTATCTCGCCGCGCAGCAGGGACGCTCCAGGCGAGCGGCGCCCGACAGAGTAGGAGAGGCCCTCGACCAAATCTTCCATGTCATCGCTTTTCCGCGTGCCGTGTTGCCACATCCCCGTGGCGTTCTGGGCACGGTCTTGCCGTCGACCTTGGGTGATGTGGACCCGGATTTTGATGACATGGAGGTATCCAGCATTCCTTGGTTAGACGAGGAGGAAGACCCGGACTTGTCTCCTCTCCCATATCCCTCCCAGGATGATGATTTGGGTGACGGACGCACACGGCAGCAGCGGGAGATGTACTACTACGGATATGACGACGATGACGATGACGATGACGATGACGACGGGGATTTTGAGGAAGAAGAGGAGGGCGATGACGAGGACAGTATTGCCCCTTCCACGGTACCGGTTCAGCCAGCGCTTCCCGTTGTCTTTGCTTCGAATATCCAAGACGGACATGAAAGCTCTTCTTCCGATAACGATGAAGATCACGATGAAGATGAAGATGAAGATGAAGAGGATCCCTATTTTTCTCCTCTCTTGTATCCCGCCCAGGATGATGATCTGGGTGACGAACGCACACGGCAGCAGCGGGAGATGTACTACTACGGATATGACGATGACGATGATGAGGGTGACGAGGACGAGGACGAGGACGACCTAGACGAAGAGGAGGATGACGAGGGGGACGAGGATGACGAGAACGAGTCGAGGAGGAAGAGAAGGCGAAGGTAAGATCGAAAGTTGTCGCTTGGTAATGGCGGCAGCTGAATTATCCTCTTCATAAGACTGCTTGCTCCTGCCTGGAGAATCCGACGCCAGATCGCTGGCATCGGGTTTTATTGGGTCCTTGAGCGACAGATGATTGCGCGGATCTGTAGCCGTCAGGCCTTGACCCAGCGCTGACGGCTCCAACTGCTCAGCGTATCGACCGCAAGGACCAGCAACAGCATCGCCAGAATCACCGTGCTGGCCTGCGCCTCCTGGAACAGGCTGAGGCTGACATAAAGCATTTGCCCCAATCCGCCAGCGCCGACGAAGCCGAGCACGCTGGCCATGCGGATGTTGTTCTCCCAGCGGTACAGGCTGTAGGCCAACAGCTGCGGCATCAGGTTGGGCAGGGTGCCGTAACAGAACGCCCACACGGCATTGCCGCCTTGCAGGCGAATGGCTTCGGCCGGTTCTGGTGGGGTGTTTTCCAGCGCTTCGGCAAACAGCCGACCGAGCACGCCGGTGGTGTGCAGGGCCAATGCCAGGGTGCCGGCATTGGGGCCCAGCCCTGCAGCCAGGACCATCAGCGCCGCCCACACCAGTTCAGGAACCGCGCGCATGGCGTTGAGTATCAGGCGCGAGGCGCTTTGCATCGGCCAACCGAAGCGTCCAGCGGCAGGCAAGGCCAATACCAGGCCGAACACCGCCGCAAGCAGGGTGCCAAGGGCGGACATGGCGATGGTTTCCAGGGCTCCGTGGCCGATTGCTTTCAGATGGCTGGGGCTCAGGTCCGGGCTGAGAAAACGTTGGGCATAAGCGCCCATCCGGTTCAGGTTGCCGCTGTCGCCAAGCTGGCCGAGGTCGATGCCCAGATAGGCGAACGAGGCGACGACAGCTGCGCCGATGCACAGGAACAATAGCGCGTTGATCAGGCGGTTCATGCCAGCCTCCAGCGCAGCAGGCGACTGAGTTGATCGGCCAGCAGGACTAGGACGAGGAACGTCAACAGCATGCTGGCCACTTCACCACCGGCGAACATGCGCAACGACAGGTCCATTTGCTGGCCCAGGCCACCGGCACCGACGAAGCCCATCACCACCGAGGCGCGGATGGCGCACTCCCAGCGGTACACCGTGTAGGACAGCAGGTCCGCCGCGACATTGGGTAGGATCCCGTAGCAGAAGGCTGTCAGTCGGCCGCTGCCGGCCTGCAACAGCGCATGGGCCGGACGCTGGTCGACCGACTCGTAGATTTCCGCGTAGACCTTGCCCAACATGCCGCTGTAGGTGATGGCGATGGCCAGCACCCCGGCCGTCGGACCAAGGCCGACCGCGCGTACGAACAGCAGCGCCCAGACGATTTCCGGCACGCTGCGCAGGAAAATCAGCAGGCCGCGTACCGGCCAACGCAGCAGTTGCCCCCAATAGCCCGGTTGGCCGCCACGGGAGGCCGCCGACAGCGACAGGGCACGGCTGGCCAGCAGGCTGGCGGGAACGGCGAACAGCAATGCCAGGGCCATGCCGGCTGTGGCGATGGCCAGGGTCTGCAAGGTGGCTTGCAAGAGCAGCTCAATGAACGCATCGCCATGGGCTGGTGGCCAGAAGGCGGCGACAAACCGGCCCATCTCGCTTTGACTGTCGCTCGCCAGCAACACGCCAAGGTCCAGCTCGCTGAAGTGGATGCCTGGCCACAGCAGGACAAACGCCAACAGGCAGAGCAGCAGGCGAGGGCCGCTGGCGGGGTCTCGGGTATCGCGTGTCAGCATCGGGGGATCTGCACACTCAAGGGGGAGGGTGGTGCAGACGAGGGTTGCAACTGCTCATTGGCGTAAAGTTTGTCGAGCCGTTCACGGTCGACAGCATCGGTCGGCAGGTCGAACAGGATCTGTCCGTCACGCAGGCCGATGATCCGCGAAAAGTGCGCCAGGGCCAGGTCCACCGCATGCAGGCTGGCGACCAGGGTGACGTTGTGCTCCCGGGCATGGCGACAGAGCACTGAAAGGGTGTGCTCGGCCAGCACCGGATCCATGGCCGAAACCGGTTCATCGGCCAACAATACCTCGGGGGCCTGATACAGCACCCGGGCAATACCCACGCGTTGTAACTGGCCGCCAGAGAGTTGCTGGCATTGCGCGAACAGTTTGTCACCCAGATCCAGCCTGGCCAATGCCGCCCGTGCGCCGGAAACATCCAGCGGGTGCAGCAGATTCAGCAGGCTCTTGCCCATGCCCCATTGCCCCAGTTTGCCAGCGAGCACCGCCGTGACCACGCGCTGGCGCGGTGGCAGAGGCGGCGCTTGGTGAATCAGGCCGATGCGCGCGCGCAGGCGCTGTCGTTGGCGGGCAGACAACTGCCAGACTCGCTCACCGAGTACCTGCATTTCACCGCTCGCCGGTGGTAGGGCCGTGCCCAGCAGATTGAGCAGGCTCGATTTACCCGCGCCGGACGGACCGATGATGGCGACCTGTTCGCCGGCACCGATGTGCAGCTCCATGCCACGTAGCGCCTGGACGCCGTTGGCGTGGGTCACGCTGACCTGGGTCAGATCTAATGTCATTTGAGCAGTTCGGCGGCGCGTGCGGCTTCTTCGATGCCCTTGTAGTTCTCAGGCTTGGTTTCGATGAAGCGGCTGGCAGCCTGCAGATCGAGGATTTCCTTGTCCTTCGGATTTGCCGGGTCGAGTGCCAGGAAGGCTGCCTTGATTTTGGCTGCCAGCGCCGGGTCGAGCGTTCCGCGCACCGTCCAGTTGTAGTCGAAGTAGGCCGGGGTGGTGGCAAACACCTTGACCTTGGCGGTGTCGACCTTGCCGGCGGCGACCAGTTTTTCCCAGACGCTGGCGTTCAGTACCCCAGCGTCCACTTTACCGGCCTGGACCCAGGCGACGGTGGCGTCATGGGCGCCGGAGTAACCTACGCGGCTGAAGTAGCTTTCCGGCTTGATACCGTCCTGGAGCATGAAATAGCGCGGCATCAGGCTGCCAGAGGTGGAAGACACCGAACCGAATGCAAAGCTCTTGCCCTTGAGGTCGGCGAGGGATTTGACCGCCGGGTCGGCGCTGATGAATTTACTGGTGAATTGGGCGTCCTGCTCGCGTTGCACGAGCGGGATCGCATTACCGGTTTTCAAGCGCGCCTGCACGAACGTGAAGCCACCCAGCCAGGCCAGGTCGATGCGGTCGGTCGCCAGCGCCTCGACCACAGCCGGGTAGTCGCTCACGGGAATGAACTCGACTTTCATGCCGGTCTGTTGTTCCAGATACGCCCCCAAGGGCTTGAACTTGCGCAGCAGTTCGGTAGGGGCTTCATCGGGAATTGCACTGACTTTCAGGGTGTCGGCAGCCTGGGCCAGCAGGGCGCTGACAGACAGGGTCAAGCCGACGGCCAATGCCAGGGAACGCTTGAGCATGGAAAATCTCCGGTACGTTAACGCAAGAATATTGAAGCGCCAGGCACTCGCGAACAACCGCCTGGCGCTTTGTGAGGGTAGACGAATGAGTGTGCTAACGGTCGTTTTTGGCCGTGGTGAATCTCGGCCATCCAGTCACAATGCGCGGATCCTACAAGCTCAAACGCGCGATGCAAACAGTTCTTGGCTGTTACCGCACCCTGGGGCTGGATTGTCCCGAGCGTTTACGATTTTTTCCATAGTCTGGATGATGTAGCCTCGCAGATGATACATGTCAGTTCGCTATCAGAGGTTTGCTGTGTCCAGGATGATTGAACCCAGAGTGCGTTATGGATGCCTGTTTCATGTTGTATGTTGGTTCTATCTGAGTGGGGCACAGGCTGATGATCAGGATCCTGGTGCTGAACAGGCTGAGCCTGGCCGGCCTTCCGTCTTGGTGCTCGACGAGGTGAAGGTCACTGCCCGCCACCGCGAGGAGCGCGTGCAGGCAGTGCCGATTGCCATGAACGTGCTCAATGGCGAGCAATTGAACGATGCCGGCATCTATCGTACCGAGGACCTGCAGCAGCGCGTGCCGAGTCTGTTGGTAGCCGTGCCCAGTGCGCGCTATGCCAGCTACGGTATTCGCGGACTCGGTTCGAGCTCCTACAACGATGGTCTGGACGGCAGTGTCGGGGTGTTTCTCGATGGGGTTTACCTCGGGCGCCAGGGCATGTCGCTGGTCGACCTGGTCGACATCGAGCGGGTCGAGGTGTTGCGGGGGCCACAGGGCACCTTGTATGGCAAGAACACCACGGCGGGTGCGATCAACATCAGCAGCCGCGCGCCCACCTTCGAGCCGCAGGGCAATGGCGAGGTGTCGGTGGGCAGTGATGGCCTGCGTCAGTATCGCGGTACGGTTTCAGGCGCGCTGATCGATGGTGTGTTGGCGGGGCGCCTGACCGGCTACGACGTAGAGCGCGATGGCCTCATCGAGAACACTTACGACGGCAGCCACCTGGGTGACCAGAACCGCCAGGGCCTACGGGGTCAGTTGCTGTGGACGCCGAGCGAAACGTTCAGCGCGCGGCTGATCGGTGAGTATGGTTGGCAGGACGAGCAGGGCAACGCCTTTGCGGCCAGCAACTACAGCCAGACGAGCATCGATCGAGCCGCCTTCGTTGGCTACCGCCAACTGCCTGTAGACCCTTATGCGCGTCGCGTGCAGCAAGACGAACCGAGCACGGTGAAGACGCTGCAGACCGGCACAACGCTGGAGTTGAACTGGCTGCTCGACAGCGGCGCCACGCTGACCAGCATCAGCGGTTACCGGGACTGGACCTATGATGCTGACCAGGACGGCGATGGCATGCCGCTGTCGGTGGCCGAAAGCGCCGCCGTGAAACTCGATCAGCATCAATTCAGCCAGGAGTTGCGCCTGGCCGATTCACCCAACGAACACTTCGACTACGTGGTGGGCCTTTATTATTTGCGGCAGAAGTTGAACCGCGAGGTGGGCGTGCGTTTCGGCGAGGACGCGGCCGCTTATTTTCTGGGGGATCGACCGGAAATCGACTGGCTGGGCATTACGCCCGGAATGATTGCCCCGTCGTTGCTCGATGGCGCGCAGCAGGACTTCGACGGTCAGCAGCGCACCGACAGCCGCGCCGTGTTCGGTCAACTCACCTGGCATGCCACGGACCGTCTAGCGATCACACCAGGGCTGCGTTACACCCGCGAGCGCAAGCAGGGTTGGCTGTCGCGCAGCGTTTCGGGGTTGTCGCCACTGGGTCCGGACCTGATCTCGCAGTTGGCGGGCCCGTTGCTGCGCAGCGTCGCGCTCGGCGGCGAGTACTACCGACGTGATGCGATCGAGGAGAGCAACCTTTCCGGGCAATTGACGTTCAGCTACCAGTTTGCCGATGACCTGCTCGGCTATGCCAGTTGGTCGCGCGGTTACAAGGCCGGTGGGATCAATCTCGACGTAATCGGCCCCAATGTCTCATCGACATTCGATGCGGAGCGGGTCACTTCGGTCGAAGTGGGTCTCAAGCGCAGCTTCTGGAACGAACGCGGCGTGCTCGATCTGGCTGTGTACCAGGCCGATGTCGACGACTACCAGGCATTGACCAACCGTGCGCCGGCGAACCAGTTTTCGCCGCCGATCCGCGACAACCTGATCAATGTCGGCAAAGTGCGCCTGCGCGGGATCGAACTGGACGCGCAGCTACGTGCCAGCGAACGGGTTGACTTGAGGCTGGGGATCGCCTGGAGTGACGCACGCTACCGTGATTTTCCCAACGCGCCGTGCTCGCCAACCAGCGCGCAGTGGTCCTGCGACTTGGGAGGTCAACGCGTGTTCAACGCCCCAGAGTGGAACGCCAATACCGGAATCGACTATCGCTACCCACTGGAGCATGGCCTGGAGCTGTTCAGCGCCCTGGACTACAAATTCCGCAGCGGTTACTACGGCACGCTCGAAGGTGGCCCGGGCAGCTATCAGCCATCCTACGGGCTGACCAACCTGCGTCTTGGACTGCGCCGCAGCAACAGGCGTTGGGAAGCCGAACTGTGGGCGCGCAATCTGTTCGACAAGAACTACATCACCGCGGTTTACGCCCGGCTTGGCGCAGGTGATTACGGAGTGCTTACAGGCGACCCGCGCAGCGTCGGCATGACTTTGCGAACGCGCTGGTAGTTCTCGACCTCGGAGCGAGCCTGTGTCCTGATAACTAAACTAAATGACTATTCAGTTTAGTTAGGTTCATGAGCAGGGGTTCAAGAATGGGCAAGGGCAGACGTGCGACGTGCGCTGATGCGCTCGACCGTCTGCATATGTTCCGTGCCCCATGTGCACAGCCCGCCCAGCGCAGTCGCCAGGGATTGCCCGAAAGGCGTGAGGGAATACTCGACCTTGGGTGGTATTTCATGGAAGTCGATGCGTGCAATTATTTCATCGCGTTCCAGCTCCTTGAGCTGTTGGATCAGCACCTTATCGGTCACGCCGCCGATCGCACGTCTCAGTTCGCCGTACCGGTGAACATTTTTCGCCAGGTTATACAAGACCAAGGGTTTCCATTTGCCGCCAATGACGGACAGGGCGGCTTCGAGTCCGCAATTAAAGCTGTTGTTGACCATGGTCTGAAGCTCCAAGGGGGGTACTTACTAAAAGGTGCATACTATTCAAAAGAATAGCCTGGATCTAGAGTTGGGCCTCAACATTCTTGGGAGTTAACCATGAGCAGGCTTAACGGAAAAATTGCAGTGATTACCGGCGGCAACAGCGGCATCGGCCTGGCCAGTGCCATTCGTTTTGCAGCGGAAGGCGCGCAGGTGGTTATCGTGGGACGCCGGCAGGAAGAACTGGACAAGGCGTTACACCAGATCGGCCCTGAGGCTATTGCCATCCAGGGTGACATTTCGAATCTGGACGATCTGGATCGTATCTTCACCCAGGTCAAAGCTGCCAAAGGCCGCATAGATGTGCTGTTTGCCAATGCCGGCCTTGGCGATTTCCAACCCATCGGATCAATCACCGAAGAGTCGTTTGATCGCACATTCGGCATCAACGTCAAAGGCACACTGTTCACCGTGCAAAAAGCGCTGCCACTGATGCACGCAGGCAGCTCGATAATCGTCACCGGCTCGACCACAGGCAGCATGGGCACGCCGGCATTCAGTGTGTACAGCGCCACAAAGGCCGCGCTGCGTAACTTCGCCAGGAGCTGGGCGCTGGATCTGAAAGGCACCGGTATTCGCGTCAACGTACTTTCACCCGGGCCGATCTCGACACCGGGGCTGGACATGGCGCTTGCCGGCACCGGCCAGAAAGACGCGATCATTGAAGACATGACCGCACAGTTGCCGCTGAGTCGAATTGGTCAGCCCGAAGAAGTCGCAGCAGCGGCGTTGTTCCTGGCGTCAGATGAAAGCAGCTTCATGACCGGCAGCGAAATGTTCGTGGATGGAGGTTTTGCCCAGGTTTGATATTGAGAGGGGTTTTGCCCATTGAAATCTGATGGGCACTGCCTCTGATGACGCACTGCAATGATACGCATAATGTATATTATGTTAAACAGCGTGTGTAGTAGAGGTGTTTGCTCATAGTGTCACCTGCACCCCTCGTCCCCTCGTCCCCTCGTCCCCTCGTCCCCTGGACACTGCTGACTGCTGACTGCTGACTGCTGACTGCTGACTGCTGACTGCTGACTGCTCCCGAGATGGTGTCTATCGCCTTGGGTGAGTGGAATTAACAACATTTAACTCGCAAGCCACGACCCTGCCACCAAGAATGAAACCCTCTGCGCATACCTGTTTATCCAAAGGAGGTGGTGCTGACCCTTCGTGTAATGCGCTGGCGCATTCCCATCGTTTCAAGGACATTATTATGGCCCACGTTCAGCACAACGTCGCCCGCGCGTCAGCCACACAAACGCGAAAGACCACTACAAGTGGCCTCACGCCTTGGCGGGAAAACCTGGTTGAGCAACTGATCCTCGACCGCCTAAGCGAGCCCCTGAGGTTACCTCTATTCGGAGGTACACCATGAAGAACCCGGTGCTTTGCTGGTGCCTGTTGTGTGTTGGAAAGGTTATGGCAGCAGACTCGACAGAGCCCAGAACCTCGGACTTTCTAGAGGATGCAACGCTCAACGTTATCAGCCGAAATTTCTTCTTAAACAATGATAACCGCTCCGAAAACGCCGCGAAAAATTACCAGCGAGAATGGGCACAGGGCTTCATCACGACGTTTGAGTCAGGCTTCACGCCCGGAACATTTGGTTTTGGTATGGATGTGCATGCTTTTGTCGGGCAAAAACTCGATGGCGGTAAGGGACACTCAGGAACCGGGCTTTTACCCGTCGACAGTGATGGAGAGTCCGCACAAAACTTCAGCGACGGCGGCGGCGTGATCAAGACTCGCCTCTCGCAGACCTTTATCAAGTTCGGCGAGATGGAAGTAGAAACCCCAGTCTTCGACACTTCCGACAAACGTCTGCAACCCGAATACGCAACGGGATGGCTCTTAGAAAGTGACGAGCTTACGGGCATACACTTGGTCGGTGGCAAATTCACGGCGTTCAAAAACCAGGATTCCTCCTCTTCTAAAGGGGATTTTGCCGGGTATGGCGTTAACACCGATATGGGCTCAATCAGCTTCGTTGGGGCTGACTTCACGCCCAACAAGAACCTAGGCGCCAGGCTGTATTCATCCCAGCTAACAGACACTTGGAGACAGTATTACGCGAACGTGTATGCCCGTCGCTGGGATACGTTTGTAGATTTCAACATCTACCATACGATTGACTACGGGCGCTCAGTTGCGGGAGGCATCAACACAACAGCTTATAGCCTTTCTGCCAAACACAATATTGGCAACCAAGCCTTTACCCTGGCGGTCCAAAAAAATCATGGTGACACGCCTTTCGATTTCGTAGGGGGCGACTCCATATACCTAGCCAACGCCATCAAGTTCGCCGATTTCAATGGCCCCCATGAGCTTTCCTACCAAGCCCGCTACGACCTGGATTTCGCATCCATGGGATTTCCTGGGCTCAAGTTCATGTCACGGTATGTGACTGGACGTGATATCGACGGTACTCATGCACCGCAAGGAGGGGCTTACTTCCCTTTTGATCCTAGCGAACAGGAGTATGGCCCTCAGCAAGGCAAAGGCGGGAAGCACTGGGAGCGCGACATTGATCTAAGCTACACCGTCCAGTCCGGGCCGGCGAAAGATCTTTTAGTGCATTTCACCCACGTTTCTCATCGGGCGAACGAAGCACAAGGCGGGGCGGACATCGACCGCATTTACTTTGTCCTTGAGTACAACTTCAAACTGCTGTGATTCCTCACCCGTTGAAGAAACGACGGATCTCTATAGGCAACTGGATATCTCATCCACTAGCGAAACGTGAAAGTGTGATTCTCATAGAGTCGCGCTGCGAGATTAGAAGGTCTATGTGATCCAAATCAACGAAGTGCTGTTATCGTCAAAAGGAGCGTTCATGCCTCGGAGCAATCTGCTATCGTCGCCCTATCGCCCCTCCTGGTGAATTGCTGTGCGTCGGATTGGATTGATCCTGGTAATGATTGCTAGCCTCGTGCTGCCGACCTTCGGCGGTATGGCTTTCAGCATGCCAGCACCACCTTGCCCGATGCAGAGCGCCGATCATCAGGGCCATGCAACGGCCGATGCTCCGTGCTGCGAACAAATGGACAAGTCTGATGGGGTGGCCAGTAAGTCCCCCTGCAAATCCGGCCAGGAATGCAAGACCGGAGGACTTCTCCAGACCACCGTGATCAAGAGCATATCCCCTCTCCCCTCACGCCCCGAGATATTGCTGACCCAGTCGGTGATTAAGCGAGAGCCCGCAGGACTCTGGCGCCCTCCTCGTTTCGTCTAATGCAGTGATCATCCCGCGCCTTAAAGTCAGGCGCATCGTCGCGGCCAAGTTTCGTGGTAGCGACCCCGATCAATCGCATTGGAGGCGAAAGCATGTCCGCTTTCCTTTTCCCACGCCGAGGCTATCTCGGTGTGTTAGCTGCCGCATTCTGGGCAGTACCTTGGGTTGCCGCGCAGGCGCAGCCCCTGACCTTCGAACGAGCGCAGGCACTCGCCGAACAGCGCGCACCTGAGAACCTTGCACGACAAGCACGGGTCGCCTCGGCACAGCAGGCCGTAGGGCCCGCGGACGCCCTGCCCGATCCCAAGCTGATTCTCGGCATCGACAACCTGCCCATCGAGGGGCCTGATCGTTACGCCCTGAATCGGGACTCGATGACCATGCGCCGCATTGGACTCATGCAAGAGGTTCCTAATGGCGACAAACGCCAGGCCCGTCGCCAGTTGGCCGAGGCCTCCGTTGTCCGGGCCGAGGCCGAGCAGCGCGCCATGCAGCTTGAGGTCAAACGCCAGACGGCATTGAGCTGGCTGGATGTGTACTACGCCGAGCACAGTGTTGGCCTCTTCGATCAACTGGACCGGCAGATCGAGATGCTCCGCTCGACGGTGCAATCGCTGATCGCCGGCGGCAGCGCTCAGCCTGGCGAACTGCTGCAGGCCGACCAGGAAGCTTTGGCTTTGCAGGATCGGCGGGATGAACTGAATCGCGACGTGGCGATTGCTCGGGCCAAGCTACGCCGCTGGATAGGCAACGAAGCTGATCAGCTTCTGGCGGGAGGCACACCCAGCCTGAGCATGGACGTCCCGCAACTGCAGCATCGTTTGGCTCAGCATCCCGACTTGCGTGCGGCATCTGCCCGGGTTGGCGAGGCCAGCGCAGAGTTGAATGAGGCTGTAGCCGAGAAAACTCCCGACTGGGGCGTAGAGTTTGCCTACAACAACCGCGACAACCAGTTTGGCGACATGGTGATGGTGCAGTTTACCTTCGACCTACCGTTGTTCGTCGGAACACGTCAGGGCCCCAAGATCAACGCCAAGCAACAGAGTGTGTCGCAGATGGAAGCCGAGCAGGAAGTGCTGCTGCGCGTCCATCAGGCTGAGCTGGAAAGCGGCCTTGCCGAGTTGGAGCAACTACGCAGAGCGCTGGCGCGTACCGAGAAAACCTTGATCCCTCTGGCGAGCAAACGTGCCGATCTCGAACTGGCCGCCTATCAGGCCGACAACAGTCAGCTGGCATCCGTCATCACCGCTCAGCGCGAGCTGATCGAGGCTCAGCTGCGCCAGATCGAACAGCAGCGCAAGCTGAGTCAGCTCTCCGCGAGCTTGTACTACGCCTATGTGGAGGGCCTGCAATGAAGATTTCAGCATTAGGTTTTTCCGCGGCCTTGCTGGCCATGGGCATTGCCGCGGCAGGCGGTGGCTACTGGCTGGCCGAGAGGCCGGCCAAACATGAGGTCATGTCAACTCCCGCACCGACGGATGAGCGCAAAGTGCTCTACTGGTATGACCCGATGCAACCTGACCAGCGCTTCGATAAACCGGGCAAGTCACCCTTCATGGATATGGAGCTTGTCCCCAAGTACGCAGGTGCTGGGCAGGACTCCTCGACCCTGAGCGTGCCCGCTCAAGCCGTGCAAAACCTCGGAATGCGCACCGCACCAGTGATTCGCGGTGTGCTGCCTTCGGGTATCGAGGCCGTCGGTTCCCTGGCCTACAACCAGCGCGAGGTGGCGAAGCTGCAGGCCCGATCTGGTGGGTTCGTCGAACGGGCTTACGGACATGCCCCTGGCGATGTACTGCCCGCCGGTACGCCCCTCGTCGACCTGCTGATTCCCGAATGGTCTGCCGCCCAGTTGGAGTTCCTGGCGGTGTTGCGTACTGCTGACACGCGCTTGATAAGTGCAGCCCAGGAGCGCCTGCGCCTGCTGGGCATGCCTCAAGCGTTGGTCGAGCAGGTTCGTCGCAGCGGCCAGCCACGGGCGGTTCAGACCATCACCACGCCTATCGCCGGTGAGCTACAGGTCTTGGACGTGCGTGCCGGGATGACCGTTGCAGCCGGCCAGGATCTGGCACGGATCAACGGGCTGTCCACGGTCTGGCTCGATGCAGCAATCCCCGAAGATCAAGCTGGGGCGGTTCAGCTTGGCGCTAGCGTCGCCGCCACCCTGACCGCCTTCCCGGAACAGCCTCTGCAAGGTCGTGTCGTTGCCTTGCTACCGAGTGCCGACCCGCAGACGCGTACGCTCACGGTACGCAGCGAGTTACCCAATCCCGCCGGTAAATTGCGCCCCGGCATGTTCGCCGCCGTGCACCTGAGCAGCGAAGCCGGGCATCCCGCGCTACTAGTCCCGAGTGAAGCCGTGATTCGCACCGGAAAGCGTGCGCTGGTGATGCTGGCCGAAGCCAATGGACGCTACCGCCCCCTGGAAATAACCTTGGGCCGCGAGGCCAATGGGCGTCTGGAGGTTTTGTCCGGTCTTGAGGAAGGGCAGTCGGTCGTTACCTCCGGCCAGTTCCTGATCGACTCGGAGGCCAGCCTTCAGGGGGTCATGGCCCGCCATGTCGAGCAGAACAATGCAGAGCGGCTCGACAAGCAAGGAGAGCAGCCATGATCGCGCGCCTGATCCACTGGTCGATAGGCAACCGCTTCCTGGTACTGCTGGCGACCCTGTTCATCACCGCTTTAGGGATCTGGTCGTTGCGCAACACGCCGGTGGACGCGTTGCCGGATCTCTCAGACACCCAGGTCATTATCAGAACCAGCTTTCCCGGCCAGGCACCGCAGATCGTCGAGAACCAGGTGACCTATCCACTGGCCACCACCATGCTATCGGTCCCGGGGGCGAAGACGGTGCGCGGCTACTCCTTCTTCGGCGACTCCTTCGTCTATGTGCTGTTTGAAGACGATACCGATCTCTACTGGGCGCGCTCGCGCGTGCTGGAGTACCTCAATCAGGCCCAGGAACGCCTGCCGGAGGGTGTCACCACCACTCTGGGCCCGGATGCCACCGGCGTAGGCTGGATCTACCAGTACGCCCTGGTCGACCGCAGCGGCCAGCATGATCTTGCCCAGCTACGGGCACTGCAGGACTGGTTCCTCAAATACGAACTCAAGAGCCTGCCCAACGTAGCCGAAGTGGCCACCCTCGGCGGCATGGTCAAGCAATACCAAGTGCTGCTCGATCCGCAAAAGTTGGTGGCTTATGGGGTCACTCAGCAGGAGGTCGAAGCGGCGCTGAAGAGCGCCAACCAGGAAACCGGCGGCGCCATAATGGAACTGGCAGAGCGCGAGTACATGGTGAGGGCTTCGGGCTATTTGGAGAGCCTGGATGATTTTCGCAATGTGCCGCTGCGGGCTTCGGCAAGCGGAATTCCGGTTCTGCTAGGCCAGGTGGCCACCATTCAACTGGGGCCAGAGATGCGTCGCGGCATTGCCGAATTGGACGGCCAGGGGGAAGTGGTCGGTGGCGTGGTCATCCTGCGCTCCGGCAAGAATGCCCGGGACACCATCGCTGCCGTGAAGACCAAGCTGGACAGCCTAAAATCCAGCCTGCCGACCGGCGTCGAGGTGGTTACTACCTATGACCGTTCGCAACTGATCGACCGTGCCATCGACAACCTCAGCTACAAGCTGCTGGAAGAGTTCGTGGTGGTTGCCTTGGTTTGCCTGATCTTTCTCTGGCACCTGCGCTCGTCGCTGGTCGCGATCATCACCCTGCCCCTGGGTATCCTGATGGCCTTCATCGTCATGCGCTACCAGGGCGTCAACGCCAACATCATGTCGCTCGGCGGTATCGCCATTGCCATCGGCGCCATGGTCGATGCCGCCGTGGTGATGATCGAGAATGCACACAAGCACATCGAGGCCTGGAAGGCACGACACCCCAATGAGCCGCTCCAGGGTGAGGCACACTGGCGAGTTATCGGCGAAGCCGCGGCCGAAGTCGGACCGGCACTCTTCTTCAGCCTGCTGATCATCACCTTATCGTTCCTCCCGGTCTTTACCCTGGAAGCCCAGGAAGGACGCCTGTTTGGCCCACTGGCCTTTACCAAGACCTATGCCATGGCCGCCGCTGCCGGCCTCTCGGTCACCCTCGTACCGGTGCTGATGGGCTACTGGATTCGTGGGCATATCCCCAGCGAACAGCAGAACCCCTTGAACCGCTGGCTGATCGGCGCATACCGGCCGGTGCTGGAGTGGGTGCTGGCCTGGCCCAAGGTGACGCTGGCGCTGGCCGTGCTGGTCTTTGTGTCTAGTCTCTGGCCCCTCAGCAGACTCGGAGGAGAGTTCCTGCCGCCCATGGACGAAGGCGATCTGTTGTACATGCCTTCGGCACTGCCCGGCTTGCTGGCGAGCAAGGCAACCCAACTGCTGCAGCAAACCAACCGCATGATCCTCACGGTGCCGGAGGTGGCCCGGGTGTTCGGCAAGGCCGGGCGAGCGGAGACGGCTACCGATCCGGCGCCGCTGGAAATGTTTGAGACCACCGTGCAGTTCAAGCCGCGCGAGCAATGGCGCGTGGGTATGACGCCGGAGAAGCTGATTGAGGAGCTGGATCGCGCCGTGAAAGTCCCAGGGCTGTCCAACATCTGGGTGCCGCCAATACGCAACCGCATCGACATGCTGGCTACGGGGATCAAGAGCCCCATCGGCGTGAAGGTCTCCGGAACCTCCCTGGTCGATATCGAACGCATTACTCGCGATATCGAGGCGGTGGCCAAAGAGGTGCCTGGGGTGAGTTCGGCATTGGCAGAACGCCTTACCGGGGGGCGCTATGTGGATATCCAGATCGATCGACTGGCCGCGGCACGCTATGGCCTGAGCATCGCCGACGTGCAGGCGGTGGTATCGGGCGCAATCGGCGGCAGCAATATCGGCGAGACAGTTGAGGGGCTCGCCCGCTTCCCGATCAACCTGCGCTATCCCAAGGAGTGGCGGGACAGTCCGCAGGCGCTACGGCGTATGCCGATCCTCACCCCAGTCGGCCAGCAGATCACCTTGGGCACCGTCGCCCAGGTTAGTCTGACCGAAGGGCCGCCGATGCTTCGCAGCGAGAACGGGCGTCTGTCCGGTTGGGTCTATGTCGATGTCCGTGGACGCGACCTGGCATCGACCGTGCACGAGCTGCAGCAACGCGTAGCTGAGCGGGTACAACACGACGCTGGCATGACCGTCTCCTACTCCGGACAGTTCGAGTTCCTGGAGCGTGCCAATGCGCGGCTGGCCTGGGTGGTGCCGGCGACCTTGTTGATTATCTTCGTGCTGCTCTACCTGACCTTCAACCGCTTCAGTGAGGCCCTGCTGATCATGGCCACCCTGCCCTTCGCCCTGTCTGGCGGCATCTGGCTGCTCTACTGGTTCGGCTTCAACTTGTCGGTGGCCACTGGGGTGGGTTTCATCGCCCTGGCCGGCGTCTCGGCCGAGTTCGGGGTGATCATGCTGTTGTATCTGAAGAACGCCTGGCATGCTCGGCTGGATGCCGGGCGCAGCGGTGATCCGGCCCTGCTTGAGGCCATTCGTGAAGGCGCGGTGCTGCGCGTTCGTCCCAAGGTGATGACGGTTGCCGTGATCATCGCCGGCCTGCTGCCCATTCTCTGGGGCGGTGGAGCGGGCTCAGAGGTGATGAAACGTATCGCCGCCCCCATGGTTGGCGGCATGATCACCGCCCCGCTGATGTCCATGCTGGTCTTGCCGGCAGCCTACTGGCTGATGCGAAGACAGCGCACAGGAAAAGTTCGCGCTCCGCAGGCGCTGTAACTCCAGACGCTCAGGTGAGCCGCACACCAAGTGCGGCTCGCCTGAGTAACAGCACAAACAGCATTACGGCGATGTAACTTCGACTTCATTTTTGTGACAGGTTGCAAGGGTATATTTTAATTACTACTTGGAAGGAGTTATTAAATATGAAAGCCCTCAACGCTATCGCCGCACTTACAATTATGGCTATTTCTTCTGCAGCCATGGCAGAAGGTGGCGCTGATCGTGTTTATGGTCGGATGATTCAAGCCAATGAACAGGCCATACAAAAATATGCTGCGACTAACGGGAAGAATCGTCCCGAAGTCGTTCACTACCGCTATGGCATGAAGCTTGACATCGCCAAGGTCGTAGCCAGCACCCCTACGGGTTCAAGCTGTGGTGTGATGCCGGCCCAGATGACATATGAGGATTCCAACGGCAATTTGAATATTCTTGAATACCGGGTAACCGGGACAGGCTGCCGGAACCAAAATTAATAAATGACATCACGCTGACTGAAATGTAATTTCCAAGTCACCCTAAAGTACGCCTTGTGGTTTTGCTTTGATGCCGTTACGTCCAATCAGTCAGATGAGCCGCTGATGTGCATCCGGTCTCGGGTTCATTGACTGCTTCAGTGTCGGGAGATTTGGTCTTCAAGACTTGCGCGCTGCGCCAGTTCCCCCGACACCAAGCAGTATGAAACTGCCATATCTCAGCCATCCGGGTGATTACATTTCTGAAAGGTCGAGGGGCTCAGCAGTTGGCGTGTTCAGCCTGTTTGGATTGGCTGCCGGCGACGGGGGCTTCATCCTTCTGCTGCTTGGCCAATTGATAGGCTTCCAGCGAAGCCTGACGGGCTTGTTCCATGCGTGCAAACGTGCGATCGGCACCGCCTTCGGCCAACGCCAGGCTGGAAACACTCAGGGCAGCAACTACAAACAGGGTTTTGATCGATTTCATTTCGTAAATCCTCGTAAGTTTAGAAGCCCCCGTAACGAATGGGGGCGAGCGTTAAGCTCGCTGCTACGTTAACCACGAAGCCCTGTCAGCAACCTGATCCGAACATTACGGTTCTGTCAGACTGCAGTACAACACGCTGGAGTTGTGCAAAACCGCCAAGTCCGGCAGCTTGCTGCCTGAGATTACCCGCCTACTAATTAGCAGACTAGCCAACGTCCGTTGTTTTCAACCTAAGCGCATTGAAAACCACCGAGGCTGAACTGACACTCATTGCCAAAGCAGCGATCAAGGGCGACAGAAGATGCCCCGTCAGCGGGTACAGCAGCCCGGCCGCTAGCGGGATTCCCATCGCGTTGTAGAGAAATGCAAAGGCAAGGTTCTGCCTCATGTTCTTCACCGTGGCCACTGACAAGGTGCGCGCTCGCAGGATGCCCATCAGGTCTCCCTTGACCAGGGTCACTTGGGCGCTATTCATCGCCACGTCGGTGCCCGTGCCCATGGCGATGCCGACGTCGGCCCTGGCCAAGGCCGGCGCATCGTTGATGCCGTCGCCTGCCATGGCGACACGCCGGCCATAGCTCTGCAGGTCGGCGACTAGTTTCTCCTTGTCCTGCGGCTTCACCTCGCCATGCACTTCCTCGATGCCCAACTGCTTCGCCACAGCTCTTGCGGTGGTGAGACCATCGCCAGTGGCCATGATGACCTTCACGTCCGCGCTCTGGAGTTGAGCGACGGCCAGTTGGGAGGTTGGCTTGATCGGATCGGAAACGGCCAGGAGGCCCGCCAGGCGGCCATCGACTGCCAGATAGATGATGCTGATACCCTCCGAGCGCAGTTGCTCTGCACGGTTACGCAGTGGGGTAATGTCAACGCCCGCCTCCTCCATCAGCGCGGTGTTCCCGAGCTGCAGTCGATGGCCATCGACCTCTCCGCGCACACCAATGCCTGAGCCAGATTCGAAGGTCTCCGGTTTCACCAAGGCAAGACCCTGTTCACGCGCATGATCGACAATGGCATGAGCCAGTGGATGCTCGCTGCCCTGGTCGAGGCTTGCAGCCAAGCGCAGAACCTCGACCGAATCGAACGACCCGGTTCCCTCTGCACTATGAAAGGCCGGCCTTCCCAGCGTCAGTGTCCCGGTCTTGTCGACGATCAAGGTGTCGATTTTGCAGAGGTTTTCGATAGCGCTGGCATCGCGGAACAACACACCTCTGCTGGCGGCCTTGCCGGTCGCGACCATGACCGACATCGGCGTTGCCAAGCCCAGGGCGCATGGGCAGGCAATGATCAGTACGGCCACGGCGTTGATCAGGCCAAATACCCAACCTGATTCCGGCCCGAACAGCCCCCAGCCAAAAAATGTCAGGATCGCGATCAGGATCACCCCCACCACGAAATACCCTGCCACGGCATCGGCCATACGCTGCATGGGCGCCTTGGAGCGCTGGGCCCTAGCCACCATCTGGACGATCTGCGACAACATACTTTCGGCGCCCACCTTCTGCGCTTCCATCACCAGGCTGCCGTGGGTATTCAGGGTGGCACCGATCAGGGGATCCCCTACCCGCTTATTGACGGGCACCGGTTCGCCGGTGAGCATCGATTCATCGACAGCGCTCTCGCCCTCCAGCACGGTGCCATCCACCGGGACCTTTTCGCCCGGCCGGACACGCAAGTGGTCACCCTGATGGACGTGGGTCAGCGGAATATCTTCTTCCTGGCCGTCAGGTCTGATGCGCCGGGCAGTCTTGGGGGACAATCCCAGCAGTGACTTAATGGCGGCAGAGGTCTGCGAGCGGGCTTTGAGTTCGAGCATCTGGCCCAACAGCGTGAGCGAGATGATCACCGCAGCGGCCTCGAAGTAGACGCCGATGCGTCCATCTTGAACGAAGGCCGCCGGGAACCACTGCGGGGCCAAGGTAGCTGCCACACTGTAGAGGTAGGCAGCTGCAGTTCCCAATCCGATTAGGGTCCACATGTTGGGGCTGCGGTGCCGGATGGAGTCTATTCCACGAGTGAAAAATACCCAGCCCCCCCAAAGCGTCACGGGTGTTGCCAGAACCAACTCAACCCAGTTCTGGGATGTTCCATGAAACAGCTGCAAGGAATGACCAGCCATCGCCAGCACGGTCACGATGACGGTCAATGGCAGGGTCCACCAGAACCGTCGTGAGAAGTCCTTCAGTTCTGGGTTTTCCTCCTCTTCCAGCTCCGGGATGACAGGTTCCAGCGTCATCCCACAGATCGGGCAGTTTCCGGGAGACGGTTGACGGATCTCTGGATGCATCGGGCAGGTGTATTCAGCACCTACTGACACCGATGTAGGTGCTGGAGCCGCGTGCTGGTGATGCCCCCCATGAGACTGATGGCTCATGTACTGATGAGGGTGTGCTTGGAATTTCTCCAGGCACTTCGCACTACAGAAGCGATAGGTCGTCCCTTCAACGATCTCGCGGTAAGGGCTGTCAGGTTTCACCTCCATGCCACATACCGGATCGCGCTGGCTCTCAGAGTGGCCGTGCGAATGATGTGCATGGCCCTGGTCATGATGGCAGGAGGTCTTTTGCATTCGATTTACTTCCTATCCTCGTCCTTGGAAACCGCGGCTCCGCTGGAGTGGGAGTGCCCGCCATGATTGTGGCCAAACAAATGCATCAGCGGGCATAGCAGCAAGATGAGGTATGGCAAAGCCTGCGAAAGATGACCGTAGTGCTCGCGCGCAACATAGAAGATGCCGATTATGGCCAGCATGATCAGTGCGATGCCAATCTTGCTCTTCCAAAAAGCTGGTTCAGTAGTGCCGGTGTCGTGCGTGTGGTCCATGACAATAGCCTCGATTCAATGACCATAAGAGGCGCCGCTAGGCCAAAGGAGCAATCACGGAAGGCCTGGAAGATGGGGGAATTTTTACGGATGGCATTCCTTGTCGGCCATCATCAGCTTGTGCTCGCGACTCATTTGACCCAGCACGTCGTCTACCAACTTGTCATGCTTCTCCATCCAGGCCAGATGCTCTTCGGCGGACATGCCTGGGGCAGGATGTTCGTTGTGCAGCTGGCTCATGATCTCTTCGAGCATGTTCATATGCTCCTTTATGTGCACATGCCGCTCGCCGACCGGGGCCTTCTCCGCTTGGATCAGCACGGCTTCTGCTTTGTCGCGCATCTGCTGGATGCGTTCGAATACACGGTCGCTGCCCCCTTCGGCCCAAGCCATAGAAGACAGCAGTAGCGAACCAACCAGAAGCAAAGGTTTCAGCGATTTCATGGGGCAGTCTCCATCAGTGCAAACTATGACCGGCACCTCTGCTTTTGGTCTATCGAGGGCCGAAAGCACAACCTAGTGCTCATGCTTGCACCCTAGACCCCCCCCCTGTCAGTGACCTGAAGTCAGAATTACATTTTCGTAAGCTTCTGGTTGGGGCCGCTGTTTGCCTACAAACTCAGGCCACCCGTTTTTTGGAGTCTGCTCGCATGAAACTACTGGTAGCTGAAGATGAACCCAAAACCGGTGCATATCTGCAGCAAGGCCTCACCGAAGCGGGATTCAATGTCGACCGGGTTATGACAGGTACGGATGCCCTGCAGCACGCGCTGAGCGAGCCCTATGACCTGCTGATCCTGGATGTGATGATGCCGGGGCTGGACGGATGGGAAGTACTGCGCAGGGTGCGCGCAGCCGGAAAAGACATTCCAGTGCTGTTCCTGACCGCACGCGATGGTGTAGAGGATCGCGTTAAAGGGTTGGAACTGGGCGCGGATGACTACTTGATCAAGCCATTTGCTTTCTCAGAACTTCTGGCCAGGGTCAGAACGCTGCTGCGCAGAGGCAATGGCTCACCCACGCAAACCACCCTGAAAATTGCCGATCTGGAAGTCGATCTGATGAAGCGGCGCGCGGTCCGGGTTGGGAAAAGAATTGACCTGACGGCGAAGGAGTTTTCATTGCTGGAACTGCTACTGCGCCGGCGCGGCGAGGTGCTCCCCAAGTCTCTCATTGCTTCGCAGGTTTGGGATATGAACTTCGACAGCGACACCAACGTGATTGAGGTCGCTGTACGTCGGCTGCGCGCCAAGATCGATGACGATTTCGATCTCAAGCTGATCCATACCGCCCGCGGCATGGGGTACATGATGGATGCGCCGGAGTGAATATGAAGCACCGCTGACCGCACGCATGAGCTTGATGTTCATGACCTCGGTGATTGCCGTCCTGACGGTAGCGGGGCTGAGTTTCAACATGCTCAGCCAGCACCACTTCAAGATGCTGGACCGACAGGCCCTGGTGGAAAAGGAGCGGATTCCACTTGAGCCGGTGCCACAGGAACTTCAGCAGCTGGTAGCAGCCATCCGCTCAGAGCGCTACGAGTGACCACACACTGTTCCTGCGCTCAAAGCGTCGTTCTGACCAGCCTCCAGCGACTGACCTTCACATTGAGCGGGATCCGCGTTTGACATGTTCCTGTCAGGCACCCGTCACCCTGACGTCAGCTCCGCCCGCCTAAAGTAACGCCATGACTGGTCTTGCGATGTCAGCCGGAAGGAGAAACGCAAATGAGCCACCCTGATGCCCACCACAGCGCTCTTAATCAATTCACCTGGCCATCGACGCTTGACAGCAATCTGGATAGAAAAGACCTGCTGCTCTGCGTGTTCGCCGAGCAGCGATTCGTGGCCGCGCAGGTCCGAGCCCGCAAGCTGGATCAAAAGGACTACCTGCTGTCCCTGATTGATTCGGCGTCCACGGTGAGCGACGGCACTGGGCCGCCATCAGGTTTCGATGCCAATCGAATGCGCAACGTCATCGCCGAAGCGGCCACCAAGGGGCATTGGGGCAAACCCTCAGGACATGGCCGAGCGCAGGGCATCGCCGCCCACTATGACTCGCAGACCTGCGTGGCAGTCGTGCTCGACGTCGAGGTGAGTGACGAGGGTCACGTGAGCGTTCATGACGTGGTGGTTGTTGCGGACTTGGGGCTTGCAGAAAACCCTGGTCGCCTGCGCTCGCAGCTTAAAGGCGCCTGCCTGATGGGGGTGGCGTTCGTGACGTCCGGTGATAATGGCCCTACCACGGCTAATCCGAGCCCGGTAGATGACAATCGCACCAACTGGCCACTCCTCTCGTTGCTGCCGAGGCAAATCGCGGTGTACCTGATCAATCCCACTCAGACCCTTGAGGCCCGCCAGCCCAGCCAGCCGATTTACGTGCCTGTCGTCCGGGCTTTGTGCAATGGGATTTGCAACGCCGCGGGCGCCCGCGCCATCCACTTACCGTTCAGAAGCCAATTGCTCGAAAGAACGGTATATCGATGACACCGCCTGCGGGGTACATCTTTCGTTTTTGATGGAATATCAACATGGACACACAGGAAAACCGATGAAAGCACTCTACGCGCTCTTGATGATCGGCCTTGCCGGCTGCGCGCGCGCACCGGTCGAGGCCGCCCCGCCGATGCCGGTCAGCTTCGGCGACTACCGCCTGCAAACCTTGGCACAGATTGAGCGCAATCGGCAGTTCCAAAATCCGGACCACACTTTGGAACTGGCCTGGAACGCTCCCCGTGAGTGGGTGCCCGCGCAGCCCAATGGCAGAGGCGTTCTTCTGGTTCACGGCCTTGGCGATTCGCCCGGCTCGTTCGTAGATATCGCGACACAACTGGCCAGCCAAGGGTATCGGGTACGCACCGTGCTGCTGCCCGGACACGGCACGCGGCCGGCCGATATGCTCGACGTTGACATCAATGATTGGCGTCGCACCGTGGAACAACAGGTGACGCTGCTGCGCAAGGATGTCGGCCAGGTCTATCTGGGCGGCTTCTCCACCGGTGCCAACCTGGTTGTGGCTTACGCCATGGACGATCAATCGATCGCCGGGCTGCTGCTGTTTTCCCCGGCGTTCAAGTCCAATGTTGCGTTTGATTGGGTGTTGCCTTGGCTGGCGAAGGTCAAGCCGTGGCTACGGCAGCCGTCCAGCACCGCTCCGCAGCAGACGTCACTGCGCTACCAGAATGTCCCGACCAATGGCTTCGCCCAGTTTTACCTGAGCAGTACCGCCGTGCGCAGCAAGCTGGCAGCACAGGCGTTCGACCGCCCGGTCCTGGTGGTCAGTGCGGCCCATGACTCGGTGGTGGATGTGGAGTTTGTCCGGGACGCCTTCCTTCGACGCTTCCCCAACCCGGCGTCGCGGATGATCTGGTACGGCAACCTCGCCAACGAACTGCAAAGTTCACGCCTGCTGGTGCGCAGCGATCAGATGCCGGCCGAGCACATCAGTCAGTTTTCCCATATGGGCGTGCTGTTCTCCCCCGACAATCCGCAATACGGTCGCCAAGGTAACCAGCGCCTGTGCTGGAACGGCCAGAGCGACATGGCGTACCAGCAATGCCAGGCCGGTGGCCCTGTCTGGTATTCGGACTGGGGTTATCGAGAGCCCGGCAAAGTCCACGCACGGTTGACCTACAACCCGTATTTCGCCTGGCAGTCCGAGGTGATGGCGCAGGTGCTGGAGGCCGGGGCTCAAGGGCATCCCGGCGCCCCGGGCATTGGCGGTGGCGCTACAAATGACAGCGATCGCTTAAATCCTCGGTCCGAACTGGCCATGGATTGATTGCGATATCGAATACCCGGTTTCGCTGGACCGTTTCGTTGGTTGTGAACTTTAAATTCCGCAGGGAAGTTGTCGTCATGTTGCAATCGAAGATTCCCAGTACCTTTTTCAGTGTGTCGCTGACACTTGGCTGCTTGTTGATCATGGGTGGCGCAACCTGGTGGCTGTGGTCGCGAGAGTCGGTGGCTGCTGTGACAACCGCGCCGCCTTCGGTTCCGGTCAGTACAATCGAAATGCGCCACCGCGACGTGCCTGTACTCATCCACGCGATAGGTCACGTGCGCTCTCTGCACAGCGTTGAAATCCGCTCCCAGCTTGACGGCTTTCTGCTGGAGTTGCCGGTCAAAGAAGGTCAGGTCGTCAAGCGCGGAGATCTCCTGGCACGTATCGATGATCGCGCCATCATTGCCGCTCTGGAGCACGCCAAGGCACAAGCGGCTGTGGCTCAAGCTCAGTTGGTTTCGGCGAGCCTTGATCTCAAGCGTTACCGGGTACTGGCCAAGACCCAGGCGATATCGGCGCAAACCCTCGACCAGCAAGAAGCGATGGTTGCTCAATTGCGCGCAACGGTGCAGAGCCAGCAAGCGACCGTCACCGCCAATCAGGTGCAGTTGTCCCACACTCGCATCCTGTCCCCTACTGATGGTCGGATCGGCATCCGTAACGTTCATGAAGGCAGTTATGTCCGGGCCAGTGACACGCAAGCCTTGTTTTCAGTGGTTCAGCTGGACCCCATCAGCATCGAGGCCGCGCTTCCCCAGGCGCTCCTGCCGCAGTTGCGTACGCTGGTTGCCGGCTCAGGGCAAGCGCCGGTGACCCTTCGCGCGTACTCGGGCGACGACGGTGAACTTTTGAGCGAGGGAAACCTGAGCCTGATCGATAACCGGGTTTCCGACGCCACTGGGACGGTGCGAATCAAAGGCGACTTTGCTAACGTCCACGGACGCCTATGGCCGGATCAATCGGTGGTGATCACTGTGCAGGCCGCGATACTGCGCGAGGCCATGGTGGTGCCGCAGCGTGCTCTGCGACAGGGCGCGAAAAATACATTCGTCTGGCGTGTCAGAGACGGCAAGGCCGATCCTCAGCCAGTGACGGTCACCTACGCCGACGCTGACATTGCGGTGGTCGAAGGCATTGAAGCCGGCGACCGGATCGTTGACGACGGCCACTCCCGACTGCGTCCGGGCACGCAGGTGCATATTCTTGAGGGACGCGATACAGCACCCTCCTCGATCGCCCGCGGAAGTGTTTTCTAATGGCCGCTCGCAATGTCTACGCCTGGTGTATGGATCACCCCATCGGCACTATTTTGTTGACTTTTGCTCTGGTATTGCTTGGGGTGATCGCCTACCCCCGTTTGTCCATCGCACCGTTGCCAGAAGCCGATTTTCCGACGATCCAGATCACCGCGACACTGCCGGGAGCCAGTGCCCAGACCATGGCCTCCTCGGTAGCGACGCCGCTGGAAGTCGAACTGAGCTCGATACCCGGCATTACCGAGATGACCTCGGCCAGTTCGTTGAGCATGCTGACGCTGACGCTGCAGTTCACGCTGGACAAAAATATCGACGCCGCCGCGCAGGAAGTCCAGGCGGCAATCAATAATGCGTCGGCGCGTTTGCCCAGCGACATGCCTAGCCTGCCGGTATGGCGCAAGGTCAATCCTGCCGACAGTCCGATCCTGATTCTCAGCGCTTACTCCGCTAACTTGTCGCCGATGGAAGTCAGTGACCTGGCCAATACCGTGCTCTCTCGCCAACTCAGTCAACTGGCGGGGGTTGGCCTGATCAACGTCGTGGGCGAGCGCCGTCCGGCGATCCGTATCCAGGCCCGTCCAGAGGTTCTCGCGGCTGCCGGCGTGACATTGGCAGACATCCGCACCGCAGTGCAGAGGGCCAGCGTCAATCTGCCCAAGGGGGCTTTGTTCGGTAAACACCGAATCTCCAATCTGGAAGTCAACGATCAGCTCTTCGAACCCCATGAATATGACAATGTGATTGTCACCTACCGCAACGGCTCGGCCGTGCGGGTACGGGATCTGGCACGCGTCACGCTGGGCTCGGAGGATGACTACACGCAAAGCTGGCCCAATGGCCAATCGGGCGTCGTACTCGTGATCCGGCGACAGCCGGGGGCCAACATCGTCGCCACCGTCGATCGGATTCAGGCAGCCCTCCCCCAACTCAAGGCGTCCTTGCCAGCAGACATGACGGTCGAGGTGTTGAACGACCGGACCCGCACCATCCGCTCGTCCTTGCATGAGGTGGAGTTGACGCTGGGCATCGCGATCGTTCTGGTCATCGGCGTCATGGCGTTGTTCCTGCGACAACTGTCAGCCACGCTGATCGTCACCACTGTACTGGGCGTATCGTTGGTGTCGACATGCGCGGCGATGTACCTGGCCGGTTTCAGCCTGAACAACCTGACGCTGGTGGCGATTGTCATCGCGGTCGGTTTCATCGTCGATGATGCGATCGTAGTGATCGAAAACATCCACCGACACCTGGAGCTGGGTGCGGACAAACGCACAGCGGCGCTCAAGGGCATCAGTGAAATCGGCTTTACGGTGGTGTCCATCAGTGTGTCGCTGATTGCCGCCTTCATCCCCCTGCTCTTCATGGGCGGGGTGATCGGTCGATTGTTCCGCGAGTTTGCCCTGACCTCCGTGGCCGCCATCATGATTTCGGCAGTGGTCTGCCTGACCCTGGCCCCGACGCTCGCCTCCCTTTTCATGAAGGCGCCCAGCCATCGTGTGAAGTCGGACAAAGACTTCTTCGCCGCTTTGCTGAAGCTCTACGATCGCACATTGACTTGGACCCTGGGTCATCAGCGAATCATGCTAGGTGTGTTTTTTGGAACCGTGGCCCTCAGCGTGGCCAGTTTCATCGTGATTCCCAAAGGCTTCTTTCCGTTGCAGGACACAGCCTTCATCCTAGGATTTACCCAGGCCTCGGCCGACATCCCCTATGAGGAGATGGTCGAGAAACACAAACAACTGGAAGCGATTTTCAGCAAGGATCCGGCGGTCATCAGTTATAACCACGCCGTCGGTGGCACCATCACCGACTCGATCGGCAATGGTCGGGTCTGGCTGGTGTTGAACGACCCCGGGGAGCGGGACGAGACGGTCAGTCAGGTCATCGACCGGCTACGCCCGCAACTGGCGCAAGTGCCTGGCATCCAGGTGTTTCTGCGCGCCGTGCAGGACATCAACCTCAGTGCCGGCCAGCCCCGTGCGCAGTATCAATACGTGTTGCGTGCGCAGAGCAGTGCCGAGCTGGCGACCTGGGCCACCGCGCTGACCGATCGGCTGCGGGCCAACCCGCTGTTCCGTGATGCTTCCCATGACTTGCAACTGGATGCCAACATCACCCGTATCACCCTGGATCGCGACGAGGCCGCACGCTATGGCTTCACCGCCCAAGACCTTGACAACGCGCTGTACGATGCCTTCGGGCAACGGCAGATAAGCGAGTACCAGACCGAGGTCAACCAATACCAAGTGATACTCGAGCTGAGCACGGCACAGCGCGGCAATGCCGAAAGCCTCAGTTACTTCCACCTGCGTTCGCCGCTGACCGGGCAGATGGTGCCACTCCTCACGTTTGCGCGGATCGAGCCGCCGGCGAGCGGCCCTGTGGTCATCAACCACAACGGCATGCTGCCGGCCGCCAATCTGTCTTTCAACCTCGCCCCTGGAGTTGCACTCGGGCAGGCGGTGGCGGCACTTCAGGACATCGAACGCGAGATCGGCATGCCGACGTCAATGAACGGCACCTTCCAGGGCTCTGCCCAGGCGTTCCAGTCGTCCCTGGCCAGCCAACCGTTTCTGATCCTGGCCGCGTTGGTAGCCGTCTACATCATCCTGGGTGTGCTTTATGAAAGCCTGGTGCATCCACTGACCATCCTTTCAACCCTGCCGTCAGCCTGCATTGGCGCGATTGTGTTGCTGTGGGCCTGGCAATTGGACTTTTCGATCATGGCACTGATCGGCCTGATCCTGCTGATCGGCATCGTCAAGAAAAACGGTATTCTGCTGATCGACTTCGCCATCCACGCGCAGCGCGAACGCCACCTGTCCGCTCGCGACGCCATCCATCAGGCGTGCCTGGCGCGTTTTCGGCCGATTCTCATGACCACGCTGGCCGCCCTGCTCGGTGCCGTGCCCTTGATGATGGCCTTCGGCACGGGTGCCGAGTTGCGCGAACCGCTCGGGGTCGCAATTGTCGGTGGCTTGATGCTCAGCCAGGTGCTGACATTGCTGACGACGCCGGTGGTGTTCGTGACACTCGATCACCTGTGCCACCGGAAAAAAGCCCAGCCTGTCGCCAACCGGGAGCACTCCGTGTGATTTGCAGACCGTCACGCCTTGCCAAGGAAGGCTTCGACACTAGCCGTCCACCCTCCGGCGATTGCTCCCCGACACATGTGCTATTGTCAGAGAGACGGATCTAATCGTACGTCTGCTCTGACTCAGTGCAGATCGCAGGGCCGATATGGAGATCACCTCTGTGGTGAATGTACACCGATTGTTCGACACAAGATTGTTCGACACAACGCCCCCTGCTCCCCCCTATGGCGACGACCTTGAGTACGCCGTCTTCCTTACGGCCCACTGACGCCCGAACACGAGCCAAGGAAGCCGTCGATGGCAATCACTCAAAACAACCGTTTGGTACAGGTCGACAGCCCCCTCGGCGGCGATGTCCTGGTGCTGCAGAGCATGGATGGCAGCGAAGAGTTGGGGCGGTTGTTTCACTACGAACTGGACCTTACCTCCGAAGACCGGGCGATCAAGTTCGATCAATTGCTGGGCAAACCGATGGGTCTGACCCTGGAGTTGTACAACGGAGGCAAGCGCTATTTCCACGGCATTGTCAGCAGCTGCCGGCAACTGACCGGCCACGGCCAGTTCGCGGGTTATCGGGTCAGTCTGCGACCATGGTTCTGGCTGCTCACGCGGACCTCGGACTGTCGGATTTTCCAGAACAAGACCGTGCCGGACATCATCAAGCAGGTGTTTCGCGACCTCGGTTTTTCTGATTTTGAAGACAGCCTCAGCGCCAGCTACCGTGAGTGGGAATATTGCGTTCAGTACCGCGAAAGCAGCTTCGATTTCGTCAGCCGGCTGATGGAACAGGAAGGCATCTATTACTACTTCCGCCATGAAAAGGAGCGTCATGTTCTGGTGCTGGCCGACGCCTATGGCGCTCACTCCACGCCGGCGGACTACGACGCTGTCCCCTTCTATCCACCCGATCGGCAAATGCGCGAGCGCGACCATTTCTATGACTGGCAACTGGCACGGGAAGTCCAGCCTGGTTCGCTGGCGCTGAACGACTATGACTTCCTGCGCCCACGCGCCAGCCTTGAGGTGCGCTCCAGTGTGGTACGCAACCACAGCAACGCTGACCACCCGCTTTATGACTACCCAGGCGAGTACCTGCAGAGCAACGATGGCGATCACTACGCGCGTACCCGCATCGAAGCCATCCACAGCCAGTTCGAGCGCGTGCAGTTGCGCGGCCGAGCCCGCGGGCTGGGCTCTGGTCATTTGTTCACGCTGACGGGTTATGACCGTGCGGACCAGAATCGCGAATACCTGGTGGTGGTCGCGCGCTATCAGATCCGTCAGGAAGTCTATGAAAGCGGGCAGTCAGACTCGGCTGAACAGTTCGTCAGCGAGCTGGACTGCATGGATGCCGGCCAGACCTTCCGCCCTCTCCCTCTGACGCCCATGCCCATTGTCCGTGGGCCGCAGACCGCCGTGGTGGTTGGCCCCAGTGGCGAGGAGATCTGGACCGACCAGTATGGCCGGGTCAAGGTGCATTTCCACTGGGATCGCCATGACCAATCCAACGAAAACAGTTCCTGCTGGATTCGCGTGTCCCAAGCCTGGGCTGGCAAAAACTGGGGGGCTGTGCAGATCCCGCGGATCGGTCAGGAAGTGATCGTCAGCTTCCTCGAAGGCGACCCTGACCGGCCGATCATCACCGGTCGCGTTTATAACGCCGAACAGACCGTGCCCTACAAGCTGCCCGCCAATGCCACTCAGAGTGGCGTGAAAAGTCGCTCAAGCAAGGACGGCTCACAGGCCAACTTCAATGAGATCCGCATGGAGGACAAGAAAGGCGCGGAGCAACTGTTTATCCACGCCGAGAAGAATCAGGACATCGAAGTCGAGAATGACGAGACCCATTGGGTCGGCCATGACCGCAGCAAGACCATCGACAACGACGAAACCGTGCACGTCAAACACGACCGCACAGAGACGGTGGACAACAACGAAACCATCAAAATCGGCGTCGACCGCAAGGAAACCGTCGGCAACAACGAAACCATCTCCATCGGCGTGAACCGCACCGAAGATGTGGGCAGCGACGAGAAAATCACCATCGGCGCCAACCGCACCGAAAAGGTGGGCAACAACGAGACCATCACCATAGGCGCGGACCGCACTGAAAAGGTCGGTGCCACTGAAAACATCACCATCGTCAGCGACCGCACCGAAGACGTGGGCGGTAACGAGACCATCGGCATCACCGGCAACCGCAACGAAACGGTCAAAGGCAACGAAGGGATCGAGATCAACGGCAACCAGAGTACCCAGATCGGCCAGAACGAATCCCGCGACGTCGCCCGTAACCGCACCACCAACATCAAGCAGAACGACAGCCTGGACGTTGGCAAGAACTTTGTCCTCAACGCCGGCGACTCCATCAGCCTGACCACGGGCGATGCGAGCATCACTTTGAAAAAGGACGGCACCATCATGATTCGTGGCAAGAACATCACCATCGACGGCTCCGGCGCCATCAACGTCAAGGCCAACAGGAACGTGGTGATCAAGGGACAGAAGATTTTGCAGAACTAGAACAGTGGAGATATCTCTATGACGGTTCAACAGCCCCTCCCCACCCAGGCCCGCATAGACACAGTCGTCATCGGCACCCTGCTCGATCTGCCGGACGCCAGCGCGCCCACGGTCACTTACCCAGGTTGCGCGAACAGCAGTGGCATCGTTGCACGTAACACTGCGTTGCTAAGCCCTGGGGACATCGGTTGTCAGGTGGCGTTGATGTTCGAAGGAGGCGACCCGGCCCGTCCGCTGGTGATCGGTCTTCTGCTCGGCGCGCCGGTCTCACCAGCGCCCTTCGCCAGCGTGCGCCTGGATGAGCAACGTATTGAACTGAGCGCCGAACGCGAGATCGTCCTGCGTTGCGGCAAAGCCAGCATCACCCTGACCCGCGCGGGCAAAGTGATCATCCAGGGCGCCTACCTGTCCAGCCGTTCCAGCGGGGTCAACCGCATAAAGGGTGGTTCGGTGCAAATCAACTAGACAGGTCAGCGGCCTATGGAACTGCTCAACGCCAGCAAACTGCTTGCTGCCTATACCCTGAGCCTGGGGTCCGATGGTCGCGAATCCTTGGTCGTGGTGGCCAAAGGCACGTTCAGTCTACCGCTAGACGGCCGCGCCGCGACCCTCGCAGAGACCCAGCAACCGCTGCTGATGGCCGACACCTTCCTCGGCGAGCCTGGTCTGAGCCCCCCGTTGCAGGAAATGGATTTCGCCCCGGTCAAACCATGCTGCGATGTGCTGGTGTGTGGCAAGGCCTATGCACCCGGTGGACGGCCGGTGACGCAGTTGGCCGCCGGCATTCGCGTCGGTCGGGTGAGCAAGGCTTTTTCCGTCCTCGGCCCCCGACAATGGCAACAAGGGCTCTTGGGCGTCTCTCCCGGCTTGCCGCAACCTTTTACCGAACAAAGCATCTCCTACGCCCAGGCCTATGGTGGCTCTCATCCCGTGGCGAATGCACCGCAAATGCGTGACTGCTACCCGGATAACCCAAACGGTTGCGGCTGGTACTCACGCCGCATTAATAGCTCCAACATCGTCGGCATGCCCATGCCGAACACCGAGGAACTGGGCAAGCCGATCGACAGCCCCTTTGGCGACTTCCGCCCCATGGCCCTCGGCCCACTCGGGCGTAGCTGGCCGCAACGTGTCCGCTACGCCGGTACTTATGACGATGCGTGGCTGGCCGACTGCTTTCCGTTTTTGCCAGAGGATTTCGACAACCGCTATTTTCAGGCAACGCCTGAGGATCAGCAGCTCGATTACTTGCGCGGCGGCGAAGAGGTGCTGCTGCTAAACCTCACCGCCCAGGAGCGCGCTGGCTTTCGCATTCCCAAAATGGACGTTCCGGTGACCTTTTTCCTGAAAAAAGGCGGTCATGAAACGGTGCACGCGGTGATCGATACTCTGTTGATCGACACAGACGCTCGCCAGGTGCAGTTGACCTGGCGTGTCTCTCGTGCGCTTCGACGCAACATGTTCGAGATTGCCCAAGTGCTGGTCGGCACTGCGTCCACGGGCTGGTGGCGTGCCCGTGAGCTGGGCAAGGAGTATTACCCGTCGCTCGGTGCGCTGGTCAAAGCCAGGCGTGCCCCCGAGGAAATGCCGTGATGAGCGCTCTTTGGATCATTGGCTCCGGCATGGTCAGCGCTGTCGGCCTCAGCGCACCGGCAAGCTGCGCGGCGATCCGCTGCGCCATCGACAACTTTCAGGAAACCCGCTTTATCGACAGCGGCGGCGAATGGCTGATCGCCGCCAGCGTGCCCTTGGAACAACCGTGGCTCGACCGCACCAAGCTGATCAAGATGGCCAGCCGAGCAATCGCCGAGGCACTGCAGAGCACCCCCGGGGTCGATCCACACAAAACGCCGCTGCTGCTGGGTATCGCGGAAGCCGAGCGCCCCGGCCGCCTCGCCGGTCTCGATCAGGGGTTGCTGCACGCCATCGAAGCCGAACTGGGCCTGCGTTTTCATCCCGATTCTTCCATCATCGCCCGTGGCCGGGTCAGTGCCGCCGTGGCCCTGCTCAATGCGCGCACGCTGATTCATCAGGGCGGCCATCGCCACGTGCTGATTGCCGGCGTCGACTCGTTTCTTGAGGGAGCGACCCTGGCCGCCTTCGAAGAACGCGAACGCCTGCTCACCAGTCAGAACTCCAACGGTTTTATTCCCGGCGAGGGGGCCGCCGCCGTGGTGATCGCCGCCCCCTTTGCCAGCGATCAGCCGCAATTGGCCTGCATCGGCCTGGGTTTTGGCATGGAGCCAGCCACGGTGGAGGCCGAAGATATCCCGTTGCGCGCTGAAGGCCTGACCCAGGCCATACGCGCTGCGCTGAACGAAGCGGGCTGCGGGTTGGAGCAGATGGATTATCGTCTGACTGATATTTGCGGCGAACAGTACTACTTCAAGGAAGCCTCTCTGGCCCTGAGCCGCAGCCTGCGGGTACGCAAAGAGTTCTTCCATCTCTGGCATCCCGCCGACTGCATCGGCGAAGTCGGCGCCGCCATCGGCCCGGTGATACTCGCCGTGGCACTGGCCGCCTGTCGCAAGGGCTATGGCGAAGGGCCGAACATCTTCTGCCACCTGGGCAACGACGCCGGCCAGCGCGCGGTCGCGCTACTCAGTTATCAGGCCGCGAGGGCTGCCTGATGGCCAATGAGGTTTTTGCCAACAATCGGGAGATTTCCTGCAAGGCGGGAGACGGAGTATCGATCGCCAGGTTTCCGGATGTCTGCTTCACCCCACCTCAAGCGCCGCCTACCCCGCTGGGTGTACCCATCCCCTATCCGAATACCGGTTATGCAAAAGACACGTCGCGCGGCAGCCGAACGGTCAGGATCAGTGGCAAAGAAGTCATGCTCAAAGACCAGAGCTACTTCAAAACCAGCACCGGCGACGAGGCCGGCAACGCGCCCAAGAAAGGTATAGTCACCAGCAAGATCAAGGGTAAGGTGTATTTCGTTTCATGGTCGATGGACGTCAAGTTCGAGGGGCAGAACGTCGACCGGCACCTGGACCTGACCACACACAATCATGCGTCGATGCCAGCGCAGACGCCCCCGGGCCCGACCACTGACGGCGTCGCCCAGGATTCGTCCTGCCCTCATACCAACCTCAAGCGTGACCCACCCAAGGACGAACACGAGATCAACCAGCAGGTGCGCATCAGTCGACAGAAAAAATTGCAGCAGCGCAGGGAGCAAAAGCTGGATCGAATGGTGGACAAGGCCAACAAGGCCAATAGCCCCAGTGAGAAGCAGGAGCTGTTCGAGGCGGCGCTGAAATACGACACCCTGATCAAGGGTGAGCGCTTCGAGGTAAAAGTGGCTGAGCAGACCCAAGCGAAGGAAGTGGCGGTAAAAATAACCTGCCGGGACTGCGGCCTGGTGATCCAGGAGTTCGACGTGGTGACGCGTGAGGGTGTGGTCAAGGAGTGCAAGGCGAGCTGGGGCCAAGTCGGGCTCTCACAGTTCAAGCGGGAAGAACAGTTGGCACAGCGACCGGATGTGTTTGGCCCGGGAACCGTCGTGCATGTCGCCGTCCCGAAAGGCCAGCGGAGTAACCTGGAAAAAAAGTTCGGGAAGGAAAACAAGCCACACATGTCGGGAAAGATTCAGGAGCACTAGCGTATGGCGTTTTCGTATCCGATATCGATCCACTTCCCTTCGCTACCTCAGGACAGTCTGAGAGGGAAGTTGCTGGCCGTGATCACTGCGTTGAAGACCCGACACATCATGGCCGCGAAATTGCCGGACTGTGTGTCAGAGTTGGTGGTAGACCCTGTTTCCGGCGAGTGGCTCGATACTGCCTCGATCGCGACCGACTGTGTGTCTCTGGAACAATGTCTGCAGCGGTATCGCTGGCTGAGCCTCGAGGTAGAGCTCAGGCTCGGACAGGGACGGTATTTCGCGACGCTGTGCAGTTTTCCTGATGGCGAAGGAACGGATCGCGGCGGGCTCCAGTTCAATTTCAGCGACCGTGCGTTTCCGGCAATCTTTGAGTTTGAGGACGGTACGGACGGTCAGTTCGATGCCGAGGTCAAGCGCGACTTCCTGGCAGTGTGCATGACGGTCGTGCGGCAGGTGGATGCCGAAGCATTCATCCTGCTTGCGGATCAGGGCAAGTTTCACAGCGTCTCGCTGGATGAAATCATGCAGCGCCTCACCGCGCCGCAAATGAGTCTTCACGGACGCAGACCGGGATCGATCACCGGGGTGCGCGAGCGCTATTTGTCCGCGCAACGGATGCGTGAGCTGTGGGAATTGCCCGAAGATGATCCGCGCTGTTTCAATGCGGCCGGCTATACCGTGCTGGACATGATCCAGCGGTTCGTGTGGAAGGATTGATGGACGGCGTGGTGGCTCAGACGGTCGCCCTTCACGCCGAGGAAGTCTCTTTTCTCAGCATGCTTCGCGGCTACGCCGTACGCGCCTCGCACTACGACCTGCAAGAGCTGCGCAAACTCGACCTGCGCATCGAGGCGCACATCGACGGCCTGGCCATCGCTGGCCAGGCGGGCTACGACACCTTGCTGGCCCAGATTGGACCAGACGCTGTCGGCGAGATGTTTGCCTGCGTGGTGCTGGCCTTCGAGTCGGCCGATGGGAAAATGTTGTCGTGCCTTAGCGAACACTTACGACAGGCGCCGGAAACAGAACGCGGTTATTTGATGGCCTTGGGGTGGCTCGACTGGGAGCGGGTATCGCCCTGGATCGACCGTATGCTCGCCTCTCCCTCCCCACAGTTCCGCCACCTCGGTCTGGCCGCCTGCGGCATGCATCGCCACGACCCTGGCGCCGCCCTGCTTGCCGGACTTTCCGATGCCGACCCCAGCGTGCTGGCACGGGCGACCCGTACGGCCGGCGAACTGCGCCGGCGTGACCTGCTGCCGACGATTCGTACCCATCGTCTGCATGAGAATGCGGCCGCGCGCTTCTGGGCCAACTGGGCCACCGCACAGATGGGCGACGCGCAAGCCCTGGAGCCATTGCGACAATTCGCCGAACAACCTGGCGAGTTCCAGTACCGCGCGCTCTGCGTATTGCTGGCCTGGCAGGAACGCGAACCCAGCATCGCCTGGATACGCCAGTTGGTCCAGGATCCCCGGGATCGGCGTATCGGCATCCAAGCCCTTGGGCTGCTGGGCGATCCGGTCTGTGTACCATGGTTGATCCAGCAGATGAGCGACCTGCCCTATGCCCGGGTCGCCGGTGAAGCCTTCAGTCTGATCACCGGCGCTGACCTGGCGTTGCTCGATCTGGAACTGCAGGACCTGCCCGATTTCGACGCAGGCCCGAACGATGACCCGCAAGACACCAACGTGGCGATGGACCCCGACGAAAATCTACCCTGGCCCGACCCGCAGTCAATCTCCGCTTGGTGGCAGGCCCATGGCGGCGATTTCCAGGCGGGCGTCGGTTATGTGCTGGGACACATGCAGAGCGAAGGCAGTTTTCGGCACGCCCTTGCCCAGGGCCAGCAACGCCAGCGCATCGCCGCCGCCTGCGGTATCGCCCGCTATCGACCAACCGAAGTGCTTTTCCCCACCAGCGCACCGGCCTGGCGGCAAAAGCAGTTGTTGGGGAGGACGGGGGTGTTCGGGCGTTGATCAGGGTGTTTATATAGCTCAAACGCAACTCAGGCTCCGACACCTGATCATTACTTACACCCCTCTGGAGGCTCCATGCCAAACGCAACCGGACAGAACCCTGTGGCCCTTGTCAGTGGGGTTGGAAGTGAGATTGGGATCGGCATGGCCATCGCCCGCAGACTGGGTACTGCAGGTGCCAGACTGATCGTCACCGCCAGCAGTGCGCGAATCAATGATCGAGTCGCAGAACTGCGTGCCGAAGGATTCGAAGTTCAAGGGCGGGCCGTCGATCTTACCGATGAGCATCAGGTGCGTGAGTTTATTCTATGGGCAGAGTCTCTCTGGGGGCAGATCGATATTCTGGTCAACAACGCGGGCATGGCCATGCAAGGAAGCCCGGAGTTTTTTTCCGACTTGGAAACCATGGATCTGCATACCTGGAACCTTACCCTGGCGCGAAATCTGACCACGGCTTTTCTGCTTACACAGGGCGTTCTGTCCGGCATGCGGGCGCGTCATTACGGGCGCATCGTAAACATCAGTTCCACGACCGGCACCCGCTGCAGTAACCCCGGTGAAGCGGCTTACAGCGCCGCAAAGGCGGCGATGGTTGGAATGAGCATGAGCCTGGCGCTTGAAGTCGCCCAGCAAGGGATCACCGTAAACAGCGTCGCGCCCGGCTGGATCACCACAGGGTCGACCACTGCCGAGGAAGCCAAGGCGGCCGGTTACACACCGATGGGCCGGGCCGGACGTCCCGAAGAGGTGGCCGCAGTGGTTGCTTTCCTTGCGTCCTCAGAGGCGAGCTACCTCACTGGCGAAGTCATCGTGGTGGATGGCGGAAACTGTTTGGTCGAGAACAAAGCCCCTTGAGCTGAACAGGCTCCCACAGGGGTTGGGACATATCGCCAGTGAGTCACTGGAACAATTCGCTGCTCATGAAATCAATGAACACCCGCAGTTTCGGCGCCAGGTGCTTGCTTGAAGGCCAGAGCATGCGGAAGGTGCTCTGATGCCGATTGAACTCGTCGAGGACGGTAACCAGCTCACCGGCGGCGATGGCAGCGCGCACGGTGAAATCCGGCACGCAGGCAATCCCCAATGCATCGCGCACGACGTACAGCAACGCTTCGGTGGTGTTGCAGACCAGGGTGGCCGGCAGGTTGAGATCGGACTGCCCTTCCCCGTTCACCGGCCAGACCTGCAGCCTGCCCGTGCTGGGGAATTTGTACAGCAGGCAGGCGTGGCGCAGCAGATCCGCCGGCACCTGCGGTGTGCCGCGCTCGGCGAAGTACCGGGGCGAACCGACCACGACGAGCTTGAACGCACCTAACGGGCGGGACATCAGCCGGGAGTCGTTTGGCTCTCCGGTCCGAATGACGGCATCAAAACCTTCCTCAATGATGTCCACCAGCCTGTCGGAGAAATCCAGGTCCAGTTCGATACTGGGGTAGCGGCGCATGAAGGCCATCAGCGTCGGCATGACCAAATCTGCAACCAGGGGCAAGCTCACGCGCAGTTTGCCCCTCGGCGCTTTGCGGGTTTCCGACAGTTCCAGTTCGGCCGCTTCGATTTCACAGAGAATGCGTCGGCAACGTTCAAGGAAAAGCGTCCCTTCTGCCGTCAGCGTGATACTGCGCGTGCTGCGATGAAACAGCCGCACCCCCAGTCTTTCCTCGAGCCGGGCCACGCTTTTGCCCACCGCCGAAGACGAAATGCCTAGCGCCCTGCCCGCCTCTGAAAAGCTGCGGGTTTCGGCCGCGCGAACAAAAAAATCAATCCCGCTCAGTGATTCCACGCCAGGCTCCCATTGCGGACATTTTTTCCGATGTGTTGCGCACTCTAGCATTCTTGTCTCACTAAAGAGCGGCACTTACCGTAGTGGACACCTATCAATCTGCGCTTGACGCCGCTATCCGGCGGGTCAGAAGCGCACCAAGCAGGTGACACATGACGATTGCCAATACCCATATCGACGACGATGCCGAGGTCGTTCAACACGCTGCGCCGCTCCCCATCGGATCACTGTTCGCCCTCGCGCTGGCGGCGTTCGTGACCATTCTCACCGAAGCCTTGCCCGCCGGCCTTCTCTCACAGATCAGCGAAGGGCTGGCGATCTCCGAAGCCCTCGCCGGCCAGTTGGTCACGGTCTATGCGATAGGTTCCTTGCTGGCGGCCATTCCCTTGACGGCCGCGACCCAAGGCATGCGGCGCCGGTCGCTGTTGCTGCTGGCCATCGCCGGTTTTGCCGTTGCCAATACGGTCACGACGCTTTCGTCCCATTATGGCTTGACGATCATTGCCCGCTTGCTGGGTGGCGTATCGGCCGGGCTGCTCTGGGCCTTGTTGGCCGGTTATGCCGCCCGCATGGTGCCCGAGAGCCAGAAAGGTCGGGCGATTGCGATTGCCATGGTTGGCGCACCCTTGGCGTTATCCCTGGGCGTACCGGCCGGCACCTTGCTCGGTAATTTGATCGGGTGGCGGATGAGCTTCGCCATCATGAGTTTGTTCGCCGTCGCCTTGATGGTCTGGGTGAGACTCAAAGTGCCTGACTTTCCCGGGCAAACCACCGACAAACGCGTTGCCTTGCGCCACGTCTTCACCCTGCCAGGCGTTCGCTCGGTGCTGTTTGTGGTGTTGGCCTTTGTCTTGGCGCACAACATTCTCTTTACCTATATCGCGCCGTTCCTGATGGCGGCGGGCCTGGGCGAGCGGATCGACCTGGTGCTGCTGGTCTTTGGGGTCGCCTCGTTGCTGGGCATCTGGGTCGTCGGCGTGTTGATTGATCGCCATCTACGGGTATTGACCCTTGCCAGCACGGCACTGTTCGCCATCTCGGCCCTGACACTGGGCGCCATGAGCGACAGCCCTGCTGCGATCTACATCGCAGCGGCGGCCTGGGGAGTCGCTTTTGGCGGGGCCGGGACGTTGTTCCAAACGGCAATCGCCAAAACGGCCGGAGACGCGGCCGATCTCGCCCAGTCGATGCTGGTCACGGCCTGGAACGTCGCCATTGCCGGCGGCGGGATCGTGGGGGGCATCCTGCTCGATCATCTGGGTGTCGTTGCGTTTGCGCCTGTGCTGGTCGCGCTCTTGCTGCTGACGTTGGCAGTGGTGTGGTCCGCCAGGCAGTACGGGTTTACAACAAGCATGCGCCCCGGATAGCTCTCAACGATAGATATCAGCAACTGACATCAAATCGTCATCACTGCGTCGCCGAAACGCCATACACCCTCAGTAATGTCCACGCCAATGAGATCGATCTCAAGCGAGTGACAATGACTGATTTGAAAGAAGTTGCACGGCTGGCAGGGGTTTCGCGGGCGACCGCGGCGCGAGCCTTTGCCTCCCCTGAAGTGGTCCGTCCGACCACCCGGGAACAGGTCTTCGCCGCAGCGCGCCAGCTGGGTTTCCGGCCTAACCGTCTTGGTCGCCAACTGCGCCTGCAAGTGACCAAGCTGATCGGTGTCGTGGTGCCCAACCTGCTCAATCCGGTGTTCGCCGAGCAGTTTCAGGCGATGGAGCGCGCTGCGCGTGCCCACGGATATAACCTGTTGTTAGCAACCACCGACTACAACAGCGAGCGCGAAAGCGCGGTCGTCGAGGAGTTGTTACGCCAGCGCGTCGATGGGCTGGTCCTCACGGTGACCGACGCCGAGAGCAACCGGGTGCTGCAAAGCCTGGACAGTGAGGACACGCCCTTTGTGCTGGCTTATCACCAGCCGGGTAATCCGGATTACAGCGCGGTGTCGGTGGACAACCGCGCAGGCATGGCGCTCGCCACCCGTTATCTGCTGGAGGCTGGACACACTCGAATCGGCATGGTCGCCGGCCCTGCCCTGCAGTCCGACCGTGCTCGCCTGCGTTATGCCGGTTATTGCGAGGCAATGCGTGGAGCCGCCCTCGCCAGCCTGCCGGTGATTGAAATGCCCGCCCATACCCAGGCTGACTTCGCCGCCATCGAGCCGCTATTGCATGGCCCCCAGGCGCTCAGTGCACTGGTCTGTTCCAACGATTTGCTGGCCATTAGCTTGATCGCCGAACTGCGCCGCAACGGCTGGCAAGTGCCCCGGCAACTCTCGGTCATTGGCTTTGACGGCATCGCCCTCGGCACCCAAATGCACCCGACGCTGTGCAGTGTTGTTCAGCCCATCGAGGCACTGGCCTGCACCGTGATTGATCAATTGTTGGCGCAGATTGCTGGCGCCACCCCGGTTTCCCATTGCCTGCCTTGTCATATCCGGCCGGGCGAAAGCACTCAACCCTACGAGGAGACGCTTGATGATCCACTTGCGTAAAACCCTGGCGACACTGCTGTTATGCGGCGCGGCCAGCCTGGCCCACGCCGGCGAAACGGCCATTTGCTACAACTGTCCACCCGAATGGGCCGACTGGGGCACGCAGCTCAAGGCGATTGCCGATACCACTGGCGTGCAGGTTCCGCTGGACAACAAGAACTCCGGACAGTCATTGGCGCAACTGGTCGCCGAGAAGGCCGCACCGGTGGCGGACGTGGTGTATTACGGCGTGACGTTCGGTTTGCAGGCGCAAAAAGCCGGGGTGGTCGGCACGTACAAACCCAAGGGTTGGGAGCAGATCCCGGCGGGTTTGAAGGACCCCGAGGGGCATTGGTTTGCCATTCACTCCGGCACCCTGGGCATCATGGTCAACGTCGATGCGCTGGGCGGCCTGCCCGTACCGCAAAGCTGGGCCGACCTGCTCAAGCCTGAGTACAAAGGCATGGTTGGCTACCTTGACCCGTCCAGTGCTTTTGTCGGTTACGTCTCGGCGGTAGCGATCAACCAGGCCATGGGCGGCAATCTGGATAACTTCGCCCCCGCCATCGACTACTTCAAAAAGCTGGCGAAAAACTCGCCGATCGTGCCCAAGCAAACGGCTTATGCGCGGGTGCTGTCCGGTGAGTTGCCGATTCTGGTGGACTACGACTTCAACGCCTATCGGGCTCGTTACAAAGACAACGCCAACGTCGCCTTTGTGATTCCCAAGGAAGGCAGCATCAGCGTGCCTTACGTGATGAGCATTGTCGACAACGCCCCCCATCGGGCCAACGCCGAGAAAGTCCTGGATTTTGTTTTGTCCGAGCAAGGCCAGGCGCTCTGGGCCAAGGCGTACCTGCGGCCGGTGCGGGCAATGAAAATGCCGGCCGACGTCGCCGCGCAGTTCTTGCCCGACAGCGATTACGCCCGGGCCGGCGTGGTCAACTACGAGCAGATGGCCGCGGCGCAGGAAGCCTTTTCCGCACGTTATCTGAGCGAGGTCAAGTAAGTGACCGTCTCGGCAGTAAAAGCCCGGAACGTACTGTCGGGCTGGGCCATGGTGCCGCGCTTACGGCCGACCGCTGCCTGGGCGCTTGCGCCCGCGGCGGCGGTGCTGTTCGCCTTCTGGTTGTTGCCGCTGGCACACCTGGTCTTGCTCGGTGGGCAACGTCGCGATGGCAGCGACAGCGGCTATTGGCAGGTGCTGAGCAGCGCGCAATACCTGGGCAGTCTGGCGCAAACCTGCCTGCTGGCTCTGGCAACGACCCTCGCGGCGCTGTTGGTGGGCGGCTTCAGTGGTTTTTTTCTCAGTCGCCAGCGTTTCTTCGGCCGTTCGGTACTTGTCGCTTTGTTGACCTTCCCGCTGGCATTTCCCGGCGTCGTCGTTGGTTTCCTGGTGATCCTGCTGGCCGGCCGCCAAGGCTTGTTCGCCACCCTGGGTCTGGCCCTGGTGGGTGAGCGCTGGATTTTCGCCTACTCGTTGATGGGGTTGTGCATCGGCTACCTGTACTTCTCGATTCCGCGGGTGATCCTTACGGTGATGGCTGCTTGTGAGAGCCTGGATCGCAGCCTGGAAGAGGCCGCTCGTTCACTGGGGGCCAATCATTGGCGTGTGCTCTGTGACGTCATTGTCCCCGGCCTGGCGCCGGCATTGGTCTCCTGCGGGGCGATCTGCTTTGCCACCTCCATGGGCGCGTTCGGTACCGCCTTCACCCTGGGTACCCGGCTCAACGTGACGCCGGTGGCGATCTACAACGTGTTTACCAACTACGCCAATTTCGCCGTGGCCGCTGCGCTGTCGGTGGTGTTGGGGCTGGTGACCTGGGCGGTCCTGTTGCTGGCCCGGCGGCTGGCCAAAGATTCGAGGACAGTCTTGTGAGACGTTCAACGCTGTTTGTCGGGCAACTGGCGTTTACCCTGCTGGTGTGCGCATTCATGTTGGTGCCGGTGGTGATGTCACTGCTGGCCGGGCTGACGCGAAATTACTTCCAGGGGCTGTCCAGCGGCCTGACGTTCGATTGGCTGGTGCAAGTCTGGCAGGCGTATTCGTCGACGGTCTGGCTGTCCCTGCAGTTGGCCGTCGCCTGTGCGCTGTGTGTCTGTGTGGTGGGGGTGCCGGCGGCATACGCACTGGTACGGATGAACAACCGCTTCAGCCGCGCGTTCGAGGAACTGATGGTGTTGCCGGTGGCGATGCCCGGCCTGGCCAGTGCCTTGGCATTGCTGCTCACCTATGGTCAGTTCGGCGGGTTTCGCAGCAGTTGGTTATTCATTCTCGTCGGCCATGTGCTGTTCACCCTGCCCTTTCTGGTGCGCCCGGTGATGGCGGTGATGCAACGCCAGCACCTGCCGGTCCTGGAAGAAGCCGCCGCCAGCCTGGGTGCCGGGCCGATCCGGCGCTTCTTCAGCGTGGTGGTGCCCAACTGTCGGGCGGGGATTCTCGCCGGGGTCTTGATGGTCGTCACCCTGTCGTTGGGTGAGTTCAACCTGACCTGGATGCTCCACACCCCGATGACCAAAACCTTGCCTGTGGGCCTGGCCGACAGCTATGCCTCGGCCAGGCTGGAAGTCGCCAGCGCCTACACCCTTATATTCCTGTTGATGATTGTGCCGCTGCTTGTTGCGTTGCAGGCCATCAGCGCGCGCCTTTCCCGTGGAGCAAATCGATGAGCGGAACCACTATTCGCCTGAAGGGTTGTCGCAAGGCGTTCTCTGACGGCACCGTTGCCGTACATGACCTGGACCTGAGCATTGAGGCTGGAGAAACCCTGGCGATCCTCGGCCCGTCCGGTTGCGGTAAGACCACCACCCTGCGCCTGATCGCAGGCCTTGAGCGTCCGGACGTGGGCCAGGTATTTTTTGGCGACAGTGACGTCACCCGCCTCCCCATCGAACGTCGCGACGTGGGCATGGTGTTCCAGAACTATGCGCTGTTTCCCAACCTGGATGTGGCCGGCAACATTGTTTACGGCCTGAAAGTTCGCGGTGTGTCCCCCGCCGAGCGCACCAAGCGCTGTTCGGAGTTGCTGGAACTTGTCGGCTTACAGGATCACGGCAAGCGCAGTATTCACGAATTGTCCGGCGGCCAGCGCCAACGGGTCGCCCTCGCCCGCGCCCTGGCACCCAGGCCCCGGGTGTTGTTGCTCGACGAGCCGTTGGCGGCGCTGGATGCGCAGTTACGTGAACGCCTGCGCAGCGAGTTGGCCCAGTTGCTACGCGGCCTGGGCATTACCGCTGTGTTCGTCACCCACGATCAGGGCGAAGCCATGGCGCTGGGAGATCGCATCCTGGTCATGGAGCACGGCCGCGTCGCGCAACTGGCCAGCCCGCGGGACATCTATCAGCAGCCTGCCAACGCTTTCGTCGCTCGTTTTGTCGGCAATCTCAATGCTTTTTCGGTGATCGAGCACACGCCCCATGGCTTGAAGGTCAGTGGCGGTGAGTTGCCATGGAATGGCGCCGACCTGCCCGCCACGGTCTATTGCCGCCCCGAGCATTTGCGGGTGATGGACAGCGAAGGCCATCTGCACGGGCGTCTGGTGGGCCAGTTTTTCCAGGGGGCTCAAAGCCGTCTGCTGGTGGATGTGGGGGCGGCTCAACCTTTGCTGGTGGACAGCACCGATAGCGCTATCCACGCCCCCGGTGCCCTGATTGCCCTGGCCGTCGAGCCACAAGTGCTGTTCACCCTGTCATCGTGATCTTTGTGTTTTCAGAGGCCTTATTTTGAATCATCCGTTTCTCATCGCGCAGATCAGTGATCTGCACCTTAAAGCCGGGCAAAAACTGACTTACGGCGTTGTCGATACCCTCGCTGCGTTGCGTCGTGCGGTTGATCATTTGAACACCCTGGTGCCGCGTCCCGACATCGTGGTGGTCAGTGGCGACCTGGTGGACTTCGGCCGCCCTGATGAATATGCCGCGCTGCACCCTGAACTGGCGCGCCTGCACATGCCTTGCTACCTGGTGCCTGGTAACCACGACAATCGCGAGCATTTGCGGGCGGCATTTGCCGACCACCGCTACCTGCCGATACGGGCTGACGCCCCCCTGGACTGGGTGGTGGAGGAGCATCCGATACGCCTTATTGGCCTGGACACCACCATTCCCGGCGCCCATGGCGGTCAGCTTCTGGACAGCCAGTTGCGCTGGCTCGATGAACAACTGGCCTGCCGCCCCGATGCGCCGACGCTATTGGTGCTGCATCACCCGCCGTTTGTAAGCGGTATTGGCCATATGGACCGTGAACCCTTCATCAACGCGGCGGCACTGGAGCAGGTCATCGCCCGACACCCGCAGGTGGAGCGCTTGCTGTGCGGGCATTTGCATCGGCCGATGCAACGGCGTTTCGGCGGCAGCCTGAGCTGCGTGTGCCCCGGCACCTCACATCAAATCGTCCTGGATCTACAGCCAGCCGCTCCCGCGCATTTCAATCTGGAACCGCCGGGGTATCTGCTGCACCACTGGCAGGGGCAGGCACTGGTGACCCATAACGGCGTATTTGGCGAGTATCCCGGACCGTATCCGTTTTATGACGCTCATGGATTGATCGACTGATAACCCAGGGACTTTCACTGACGGCTTGCTTTGGAGATTTAATCCCTACCCCACTCTATTCATTGAAGATTTTCTAACGAGTTATTGAACGCATCGGCCAATCATGTGATCGGCCGAGGGCTTCCTGCTGCCTTTTCACTGTGCCCGGAACAGAGGTTCCGCGCTGGAGTTCGTCCTGATGAAAACGCTATTCAACGTACTGAGTTTATTAACCGGCGGCGTGAGTATTGTCCTGAGTCCGTTGGCGTCTGCTGATTTTGTCAGCGACAGTAAGGCCAACTTGAACTTGCGCAATTTCTACTTCAACAACGATAACCGTGACGGTTCCGCCGCGCCCTCGAAGACTGAGGAATGGGGCCAGGCCTTCATGCTCAATTATCAGTCCGGGTTTACCGACGGCACTGTGGGGTTTGGTCTGGATGCCATCGGCCTGCTGGGTTTGAAACTCGACAGTGGCGCAGGTCGCCATGTGGGCAGTTCGATGTTTCCCAACGACGGTGACAAGGCTGCCGACCAATGGGCTCGTCTCGGCGCAACGGCGAAGATGCGCGTCTCCAAGACCGAACTGCGCTACGGCACCTTGCAACCGAAGCTGCCGATCCTGGTGTCCAACGATGGCCGTCTGTTGCCGCAAACGTTCGAAGGTGGCCAAGTCACCAGCAATGAAATCGACAACCTGACGTTCACCGCCGGCCAACTGGAACACGCCACCGGGCGTGCATCGAGTGACCGCGCCGGGCTGGCCGTTGCGGGCGGCAGCCAGGAAAGCAATAAATTTACCTTTGCCGGTGGCGACTACAAGCTGACCAAGGATCTGACTGCACAGTATTACTACGCCAATCTCGAAGACTATTACCAACAGCACTTCGCCGGTTTGTTGCATGTGTTGCCGCTGGGCGAATACGGCTCGCTGAAAACCGACTTGCGCTACTTCAAGACCACCTCCGACGGCAAGAACAGCAGCGCCGCCGGTCGCGCCAGTGGTTACAAACTGGGCGGCTACACCAAGGACGGTAGCGGCGAAATCGACAACGATACCTGGAGCGCGGCGTTCATTTACTCGCTGGGTGGTCATGCCATTACCGCCGGCTATCAAAGCGTGTCTGAAGACAGCAACTTTGCCCAACTCAACCAGGGTGGCCTGGTGGGTAAAGGCGAAGCCGGCGCCAGCCTTTATCTCTACACCGACCGGACTATTCAGACGTTCATCCAGGCGGGTGAGCGCACGGCATTCGCCCAGTATGCCTACGACTTCGCAGCGCTTGGCGTTCCGGGCTTGAAGGCGTCGGTGATGTACCTCAAGGGCGACAATATCCAGACCGCCAGCGGCCAGGACGCCAGTGAGTGGGAGCGCGATATCTCCCTGGACTATGTGATCCAGAGCGGTACGTTGAAAAACCTGGGTTTTGGCTGGCGCAACGCGATGTCCCGAAGTGAAGTCGCCCGCGACCAGGACCAGAATCGCCTGATCGTGAGTTACAGCATTCCCCTGATGTAAGCGTCCAGCGCCATTCAGGGCCAGGGAGTGGAACTTGCGTGAAACTCTCCTGGCCCTTTATCAGCGCTTGCCCCACGTCGGCTGATTCGCACGATTGGGCAATCATCCGCGCGGATTATGCAATCAGCCCCCTGAATTGCTTCCTATAGTTAACCAGAGCCAAACCTTCCGGAGCTGGAACCGCTATGAGCGCCCTCAACATCAATGGCCGTGAGTATACGGTCGACGTAGACCCAAGCACCCCGATTCTCTGGACCCTGCGCGACACGCTGGGCATGACCGGCACCAAGTTTGGCTGCGGCGCCGCCTTATGCGGCGCCTGCACCGTTCACCTGGATGGTCAGGCCATTCGCTCCTGCGTGACCCCAATCGCCGCCGCCCAAGGCAAGAAGATCACCACCATCGAAGCGGCCACCGATGGCAGTGACCCGGTCGGCACCGTCGTGCATGAAGCTTGGGTCAAACACGACGTGGCGCAGTGCGGCTACTGCCAGAGCGGCCAGATCATGAGCGCGACGGCGTTTCTCAAAGCCCAGCCCAAGGGTAAGCAACCTACGGCGGCCGAAATCGACTCGGCGATGGCCGGCAACATTTGCCGCTGTGGCACTTACGCGCGCATCCGCGTGGCTGTGGCAGATGCCGCCAAGACCCTTGCCTGACCGGAGTTCGCCATGTTGAACGAGATTTTTCCAGACGAAATTCCCCGCGCTTTGCAGCACATGCTTGAGCATGATCAGGCTGACGGCCCCACCACCCTTCCCCGCCGCAGCTTCCTCAAGATTGTCGGCATCGGCGGTCTGGCCCTGGGCGCTTTTCCTCATCTGGCCCTGGCGCAAGAGGCCAACGGCGGGGCCGCAGCGCCACTCAAGCCAAACCAGCAACCGTCGGCATTCGTGCAGATCGCGCCCAACGGCGAAGTCACCGTGACGATCAACCGGTTGGAGTTCGGCCAGGGCGTGCAGACCAGTCTGCCGATGATTCTTGCCGAAGAACTCGATGCCGACTGGAGTCTGGTGCGAGCGCGCAACGGCAACAGTGACGCTGCTTACCAGGATCCGATCTTTGGTGTGCACCTCACCGGCGGCTCCAACTCGATCAAGAACAGCTATACCCAGTACCGCGAACTTGGCGCGCGCGCCCGCGCCATGCTGCTCGCCGCGGCGGCCGCGCGTTGGAACGTCGACGCCAACAGCTTGAGCACCCAGGCCGGTACGGTACTCGGCCCAGCGGGCCGTAAAGCCAGCTACGGCGAATTGGCCGAAGCCGCTATGGCGCTGCCTGTGCCCGAAAAGGTGACGCTCAAGGATCCCAAGGAGTTTCGCATCATTGGGCATGCCACCACGCGCATCGACGCCAAGGCCAAGAGCAGTGGCCAGCAGGACTTCGGCATCGATATGCATCTGCCAGGGCAACTCACAGCCGTGGTTGCTCACCCGCCGGTGTTCGGTGCCAGAATCGCTTCGTTGGATGACAGCGCCGCACGCGCCACCCAGGGCGTGAAAGCTGTGCTGCGCGTGCCGCTGGACGGCGGCGCTGAAGGTGTCGCGGTGCTCGCCGATGGTTACTGGCAGGCGAAGCTCGCACGCGATGCCTTGAAGCTGGAGTGGGACCTGGCGTCCGTCGAAAAGGTGGACAGCGAAAAACAATTGCTCCAGTACCGGGAGCTGGCCGGTCAACCCGGCCCACTGCGCTTCGATGCCGACATGACGCCGCTGGCAACCGCAACGCATCAACTGGAAGCCGAGTTCGTATTCCCCTACCTCGCCCACGCCCCCATGGAACCGTTGAACTGTACGGTGCAGCTCAACGAAGGCCGCGCCGAACTGTGGGTCGGTACGCAGTTTCCCGGCGGCGACAGTGCAGCGGCTGCGAAGGTGCTGAACCTCAAACCCGAGCAAATACAAATGAATGTGCAGACGGCCGGCGGTGGTTTTGGCCGGCGCGGCGTGCCCACAGGCGACTTCGTCGTGTTGGCTTGCGAGGTGGCCAAGGCCGCCCGTGCTGCAGGGCTCAATGCCCCTGTCCGTACACTCTGGAGCCGAGAAGACGACATCAAGGGCGGCTACTACCGCCCCATGCACCTGCACCGTGCGCGCATCGGTTTTGACGAAAGCGGCAAGGTCCTGGCCTGGGATCACGCCTTGGTCGGGCAATCCATTCTCACCGGCACCGTGTTTGGTGGCCGGGTGAAAAACGGCATCGACCCCACCGCCACGGAAGGGATGCGTGATCCTTATCCGCTGCCGATGCGCCTGACGGTCCATCACCCAAACGTCAACGTCCCCATCCTGTGGTGGCGCAGCGTAGGTTCCACCCATACGGCGTTTGTGATGGAAACCTTGATCGATGAGATCGCCCGTACAACGAAGCAGGATCCGGTGGCCTACCGGATGAAACTGTTCGCCGATCAAAGCCCGCGCCATCGCGCTGCGCTGCAATTGGCGGTGGACAAGAGCGAATACGGCAAACGCCCGCTACCGGCTGGGCATGCCTGGGGCGTGGCGGTGCATGAGTCGTTCAGTTCGGTGGTGGCTTACGTGGTGCAAGCTTCGCTAGAGGACGGTCGCCCGGTGCTGCACCAAGTGACTGCGGGTGTGCATTGCAACCTGGTGGTCAACCCGCGCAGTGTCGAGGCTCAGGTGCAAGGTGCCGCGTTGATGGGATTGTCGATGTGCCTGCCCGGAGGCGCCATCACCTTGAAGGACGGCGTCGTGCAGCAGAGTAATTTTGCAGACTTCAGCGTGCCGCGCATCACCGACATGCCGGAGATTGCCGTGCACATCGTGCCAAGCGCCGAACCGCCCACGGGAATGGGCGAGCCAGGCCTGCCGCCGCTGGCTCCGGCCTTTGCCAATGCCATCGCCAGTCTTACGGGCAAGCCGTTGCGGGAATTGCCGTTCAAGATGACGTGACAACAGCGCGATGCACGTCTGGTGGTTGCACCGCCAGACGTGCCGCCCTGTTACAAACGAATACGCTTGATATCCCGTTGCGGCGGTTCGCCAAACAGGCGGCTGTATTCGCGACTAAACTGCGAAGCGCTTTCGTACCCAACCTGCCCCCCTGCACTGCTGGCGTCGACGTTCTGGCTCAGCATCAACTGCCGGGCCGCCTGGAGCCGCAGCTGCTTCTGGTATTGCAGCGGGCTCATTCCTGTCACGGCGCGAAAGTGCTGACGAAAGGTAGAAGGGCTCATGTGCGCTTGTGCCGCCAAATCGTCCATGCGCAATGCCTGACGAAAATTGAGTTTCAACCAGGCGACGGTCTTGGCAATGTGTTGGCTGGGCGAGCCGGCGGTGACCACATGAAGCAACTGTGGGCCGTGGGAACCGCTTAACAGGCGAGCGATGATTTCTTCCTTGATCAGCGGAGCCACAGCCTCCAACAATTGCGGCTCTTTGAGCAGATTCACCAAACGCATCAGGGCATCCAGCACCCCGGCATCCAGGGGTTGCACGGTAATCGGGCGAAACGCACCATCTCTCATGCGCTGGGACAGGTGCATACGCTCGGCCACTTGCATCACCGTGGCGCTTTCAAATCTCAGCATCATGCCCAGAAATGGCTTGGCGGCACTGGCCTGAGAGATATGTGAAATAACCGGTAGATCTACGCTGGTCACCATGGACTGGCCAGGCACATAGGTCAGGATTTCGTCCCCTATCATGGCTTGCTTGCGGCCCTGCAAAGTGACGCCAATGCCCAAGCCATAGATACAGTGCATGGGGGCGGTGACCGCTTGGCGCCGATGCAGGCTCAAGCCAGGAATGTCGGTCACCCGATCGCCTTCGCTGGATAGAATCTGACTGACCGCGACGGCCAGGCGGTTGATATCGCCAGCGGTCTGGTCGTGTTCAGTATTGGGTTGCACCTTCGACTCCTTAAACCATCAGCCCCATCGCTGCCCACGGGCAACCGCGGATGACGTTCGCCGTAACCGCAAACCGTCGTGGGTCAGCATGGCCGCAGTATGGAGGGCCGGCGGCTCGAGTCGCTTGCCTGATCGGCGCAATTTCTTGCACGATTCAACGAGCCATCCGTGACACCCATCACGCATGGCTAGATATAACAAGATGTTTCAGAGGTGCAGTATGCCCAAAGTGATGACTCCAGTTTGAGCCTACAGCCGGTGGAAGATGTAATCGGTTGAGAGTTGATCGTCCAACGCCACCCCTTTTTGATGCAGTTGGTGGCGTAACGCCGGGGCGTCGACCCGCACCTTCCAATCCGGACCTGCCGGCGCAGCTATCCCGCAGTTGTGGCGATCCAAGGCCTCGAGCAACTGCGCTCGGTCAGGCAGATACACGGCCATCGCGTTACCCTTCCACGCCGCAACGTTCAGCCCCATGGCCTCACACAGGGCAATTTTGGCGTGTGCGTCGTCCCTGTCAGCCTGACGGGAGCGTTCGATCTGATCAGCCAGGAGCGGATCAACCACCCTGTCGGTGAACAAGATGTCACCCTCCTCCCAGACTTCAGGAGGGCAAATTTTGTTTCCGGGGTCCAAGGCAATGAAGGGATTGATTTCCATCGGGTAGATTCGACAGACCAGTGGCCGCTCCTCATAGATACCGCAACGGCCGTCGTCGCCGAGATTCCGGCATTGTTCCAACGCGTTGCCCGCCAACACCGCAACGACCCGGATCCTGGCCTCGCCGCTGGTTACCTCCACGGCTCGCTGGGCACTGTGAGTGAACTGATGAGGTTGCGAATCCCACGTCGACTCATCAAACGCCTCCAGTATCACCGCCACCTCATGCCCCCGTTGTAGCCACTGCCTGGTTTCCGCCAGTGTCAGCGGAATCAGACGGCCTTTGCAGCAGATCCCGCAGCCGTTGCAGGCAAACCGGATAGCGTTGTTTTCCATATCAAACACTCGCACACATGTTTTCGACCAGACAGGCCTGCCACGCGCATACATCCGTGACAGGGTCTCAGGGGCGTGAAAGTATGTGGAGCGAAGAACAGATCCGCTTGCCGGATCCGCCGGAATAGTTGCCCGATTCAAGGTGATTTACAGTGGCTGCACTGGGCCGATGTCTCAATGCTCCAGACAGACTCTCCATCGGATACTGCAAACCTTCACTTAGCAGCAAATTTATAGGGAATGAAATTCTCTTTTGAAAGCACCGCAGTAAACTCAAAAGTGTCAAAAAAGCAAAAATTTATAATGTATTTTTCTGGATCATTAGTGTCAGGATCGACGACGGTGAGCACATCATAAAAAAACACCTCTTTATGCTCCCCTTTGGCAGACTGGCGATTCAACATCTGACGGAAGTGCTCACTGAGATTTTTTTCTGCATCAGATGCATCGTCTCTAAGGAAGGTGTGTGGCAATAAAATAACCTTGCCCAACCACGTCCACTTTGCCTCATGGAAAAACAACCCTTTTGCAATACACTCGAAGAAATTATCAAATCGTTGTCGATCATAAACAAATGAGGTCGTTTGTTGTTCTTCACCGTTTGCATCCACAACGGTTTCATCTTTCAGGTCGACACTTAACAAACCCAACAAACCGGTGCCAATTCCTGCCTGCGCCATATCTGAAAAGCTCTTCATCCCAGCGACAGGATCACCCGTATGCTTTTCGATGATATCTAAGATTTTTTTGGCCTGTTGTTTATCCTTAATACAATCACCCAAACGGTTACCTGCATGCCACAACGCCCTCTCGTGAACATCTCTCAGTGGGGCGAGATGCGGCTTATCGTCGAGCTTGGCAGAAGAGAGTAAAATCGCACGAATATACTCATCATCCTTGGACTTTTTTTGGTTATGCAAATCGCAGGATGGAACAGTGATCAACCCGCCTCGTTCGCCCTTGAAAAAGAAGCTTTGCGGAGGCACATGCTCCCACCCCGTAAAGTCCCCCTCGCAGTGATAGCAGTGCACCTGATCGGCTTGGTTTTTGCTCATTCCGTTTACCTCCTTGTCAACTTTTTAACGCCAAAAGCTCCAGGAACAACTCTCCATGTCTGTTGGCACTGCCGATGCAGGGTCAGTACGAAGCTGCCTTGCGTGAAATCCGCCCCTGCAATTGTGTATTCGCCAGCGCGAAGCAAGCCAGTCAAACCGCCCCGCCTTTGCGATGAAACGCCTGCCCCAACACCGCCAATCGTTCCGCCAACGGTGGCAGGCACTGGCTGCTCCGAGTCAAAATGCCAATGTTATCGGCGTTGCGCTCAGCGACTGCCTGGACACTTTGCAAGCGTTCATTGATGCCCTTCGAGGCCTCGGACTGTTCTTGGGTGGTGCTGGCGATCAGGTCGTTGAAGTGGTTGATCGCCGCGATGTCCTCTACCACTGCATGTAGCAGTTGCGAGGCGAGTTGGCTGGCCGATACGCAGCGTTGTACACCTTCCTGGCTGTCTTGCATGGCGAGGGCTGCCTGACGGCTGCCCTGTTGCAGCTTGGCGATGATCTGCTGGATTTCCGTGGTGGACGTCGAGGTCTTTTGCGACAGGGTCCGGACTTCGTCCGCCACTACCGCAAAACCGCGTCCCTGCTCCCCGGCCCGGGCGGCCTCGATGGCGGCGTTGAGGGCCAGCAGGTTGGTTTGTTCGGCGATGCTGTTAATGACATCCAGCACCTGGCCGATCTGTTGCGCCTGCTCGGCCAGGCCTTGCACGGTTTCGTTGGTGAGGTTGAGGCGACCGGCCAACTCGACAATTTCCTCGCGGCTCTGGTCAACCGTGCTGCGCCCGCGGTTGACCTGTTCACTGGCCTGGCCGGCGCGTTGTACCGTCTGGCCGACATGCCCGGCAATGCTGTCCATGGCCTGGACCAGATGGCCAATCGCGCCGCTCATCTGTGCCACTTCATTGAGCTGATGCCTGGCGCCGTGCTCCAGTGTCTGGCCGACCTGAGAAAGATCCTGGCCCAAGTCCGAGAGGTTGCGGGTATCGCGCACCACACCGTCTACCAGGTTGGTGATCTGCTGCAGGAAATGATCGAAACGCTCGGACGAAGAGACTTTGTCCCCCCGGTTGCGCTGGGTCTGGGTGTCACTGCTCAACTGCATGGCGGCGGCCAGCACTTTATCGAGCACATCCTGGTTTTCCGTGGCATCGGCCAAGCTCTGGTTCGCCAGGTAAATCAGGATCACGCTTTCCACCACCACGTAGAAGGCGTGGATGAAAATCATGGTCCAGCCGCCGTGGTTGGCCATGACGAATACCGGATAACCCTGGTGCTGAAGCCAGTGAAAACCGACGTGGTGAATAGCGATAGTGGCGGCGGCCACGATGATCGGCAGCCAGTCACGGTAGAACGTCAGCACCGCCAGCAGGACGAAAATCCCGAAGTGGAACTCGATCACGCCACGGGTCTGGTTGATGTGCAAGGCGGCCATGACCATCAGCGCCACGGCGATGACACAGCGCATGGCCCGGGTGCCGCCCAGACCGCGATAAAGCACGGTGGTCAGCAGGCAGGTCGTCGCCCCTATCAGCAGCGCCTGGCTGAAGGTGGAGTGCAGGAAGGCCAGGCACAGGGAGTAGACAAAAGTGAGCCAGAGTAGCCCCAGCATGATGCGATCAGCTTTACGGTAGTGATCGTTAAAGCGCACGGGCGATGTCATGGGGCTGTCCTTTTCGAGGGTGGAGGATCCGTTACCAATGCCGCTCGCAGGCTTATCGGCGTGTCGGAATGGAACTGTAGCCGATTACCCCTGGTTAGTGGCACTGGGCCACCTACCTTTTTTCATTGATCTTTGCTTTATGATGTTCGCCATCTCATTCCCAGACCTGATGGAACCACCATGACTTTCGATTTCGACACGGTATTGGAGCGCCACGGTACCGGTAGCACCAAGTGGAGTCGCTACCCCGCCGATGTGTTGCCCATGTGGGTGGCTGACATGGACTTCCCTGCTCCGCCGGTGGTCATCGACGCACTGCACAGACGTCTCGAACACCCCATGCTCGGCTACAGCGTGGCCCAGGACTCGCTGCGCGCCGCCATCGTTGCGGACCTTTGGAACAAGTACGCCTGGCGCGTCGAGCCTCAGCAGATCGTCTTCCTGCCGGGTGTCGAACCAGGGTTCAACATGGCGCTGCACGCCTTGGTGGAGCCTGCGCAGAACGTTGTGGTACAGGTGCCCAATTACCCGCCGCTGCGCAATGCTCCCGCTCATTGGCAACTGAACAAGGTGGAACTGCCGTTCAACCCGCTCAACGGCGAATTCCACACGCCCCTGGTCGCGCTGCGTGATGCGTTGCACGGCGGTGGTGCACTGTTGCTGAGCAACCCTCACAACCCGCTGGGTAAAGTGTTTGGCCGGGGAGAACTCAAGGCCGTGGCAGATATCTGCCTGGAGCAGAATGCCTGGATCATCTCTGACGAAATCCATGCCGAACTGTGCTTCGACGGTCGTGTGCACATCCCCACCGCCACCCTCAGCCCTGAGATTGCCGAGCGCACCATTACCCTGATGTCGGCCAGCAAGGCCTACAACATTGCCGGACTGAAAACTTCATTCGCCATCATCCAGAACGCCAAAGTCCGCGAGCGGGTCAACAGCGCCCGGGCCGGCATGGTCGACAGCGTCAACGCCCTGGGCCTTGAAGCGACCCGCGCGGCCTACAGCGACGCTGGCCCGTGGCTGGAAGAATTGAAGACTTACCTGCAAGCCAACCGCGACTACCTGGTCGACGCCGTAAAGACCCGCCTGCCAGGCATCACCATGACCGTGCCCCAGGGGACTTACCTGGCCTGGCTCGATTGCTCGGGATTGGGGCTGGACGACCCGCAGGGCTTCTTCCTGAAAGAAGCCAAGGTCGGCCTGAGCGCCGGACTGGATTTTGGCGACGATGCCGGGCAGTTCGTGCGCTTGAACTTCGGCTGCCCACGGGCGCTGCTGGAGGAAGGGATTGCGCGGATGGAGCGAAGCTTGAAGGCCAGGGGCTGATCACTCCGATTGACTGGAACTCATCTGTGGCGAGGGGATTTATCCCCGCTGGGCTGCGCAGCAGCCCCAATGAAAAGCCCATGAGATTAACCTGACACACCGAGCGATCCGTTTTAGGGCTGCTGCGCAGCCCAACGGGGATAAATCCCCTCGCCACAGATAGGTCCACTCCAGCAACAGGATGCTCAGTTAATCGTACATATCCGGCGCATAAACAAAACACAACTTGTTCCCCTCCGGATCGCGGCAATAGGCCCCGAAATACCCTTCCGAGTACTGGGGACGCGGGCCCGGCGGGCCTTCGTCGGTGCCGCCCAGGGCGATGGCCTGCGCCCAGGCGGCGTGCACGGTGTGCGGTGAATCGGCGGCAAAACTCACTTGCATGCCATTGCCCCAAGTCGCGGGCAAACCATTGAACGGCAATTGCACGAACACCTGGGGCCAACGCTTGCCGGGTTGATGCCAGCCTTCTCCCGGCGGGCCCGAGTCGTTTTCGCTGGGCAGGCGTACCAACCCGAGGCAGCCCAGCACGGCATCATAAAACGCGACCATTGCTGGCAGGTCCCGCGCGCCGATTTGTATGTGACTGAACATATGGCCTGCTCCTTATTCACATTCGCCCCACATTAAGTCGATGTCGATCGCAAGGCACCTCGCGCTCATCGACCGGCCCCGGAATCCGACCGAACTCTGCCTGAAGGCCCACAGTCCACCCTCCATCGACTATACATCCAGCCTGGAGAATGTCATGACTGACTACCCTACCCCGCCGTTTCCAAAACAAAGCCAACCGGTGCCCGGTACTCAACGCAAGATGGACCCGTATCCAGACTGCGGAGAACAGAGCTACACCGGTTCCGGACGCCTGGAAAGCAAGATCGCCTTGATCACGGGCGCCGACAGCGGCATCGGTCGTGCCGTGGCGATTGCCTTCGCCCGCGAGGGCGCGGACGTGGCCATTTCCTACCTGGACGAGCATGAAGACGCCAGGGAGACTGCCCGTTGGGTAGAACAGGCCGGCCGCCAATGCCTGTTGCTGCCCGGCGATCTGGCGGACAAGGCCCAATGCCGCAAGATCGTCGACGAAACCGTCGCCCGTTTCGGGCATATCGACATTCTGGTCAACAACGCGGCGTTCCAGATGACCCACGAAAACCTGGAAGACATCCCCGACGAAGAGTGGGTGCGCACGTTTGATATCAACATCACCTCGATGTTCAGGATCTGCCAGGCCGCCGTCCCGCATATGAAGGCGGGTAGCTCGATCATCAACACCACTTCGGTCAACTCCGACATGCCCAAGCCGACTCTGCTGGCCTACGCCACCACCAAAGGCGCCATCGCCAACTTCACCGGCGGCCTGGCGCAGATGCTCGGGCCCAAGGGCATCCGGGTGAACAGCGTGGCGCCAGGGCCGATCTGGACACCTCTGATTGTCGCCACCATGCCTGAGGAAGAAGTGCAGAACTTCGGCTCCCAGACGCCCCTTGGCCGTCCTGGCCAGCCGGTGGAAGTGGCGCCGATCTATGTACTGCTGGCTTCGGATGAGGCGAGCTACATTTCCGGTTCCCGGTATGGGATTACGGGCGGCAAGCCGATCCTGTGAGTCAAGCAGTGATACGCAGCTGTTATGGCGAGGGGATTTAGCCCTCGCCATAAATCATGTGAAGGGAGATCACGACTCCTTGGCAATCACCGAGATCTTGCCGTTACGCTCGATAATCGCGAACTTGATCTGTTCCAGTGTCTCGATCCCCTGGCTCGACCGTGCCGCTTCCATGATGTCTTCTTCTATGAGTCGGGCATGGCGCATGCGCGCCTTCAGTATTCGCCCATCCTCCACAATAATGGTCGGGCCGCCGTCAATCAGTTGCGAGACCCATTGGGAGCGTTGCTTGAGCAACGACAGACCGACATCGATGGCAATCAGCGTCACGATCACCATCAACGAATTGGTCAGCGAGAAATCGTCCCCCAGCAACGCCTGCTGAGTGGCCTCGCCGATGATCATCAGCAGGACAAAATCAAACGTGGTGATTTCCGCCAGGGAGCGACGCCCAGCGATCTTGAACAGTACCAGCAACGCCCCATAGATCGCGGCAGCCCGCAGCACAGAGTCCATACGTCACCTAGGGAAAAATGAATTGATCGAAACTGACCGTGGCGCCACCGGGCGTGGCAATACGACTGTGATAGAGCCCCAGCCCATCGCCCAGCAGTGACAGGTAAAGGCTGGCCTCTCCCTTGGCATCCGCCTGGACCCAAAGCTTTAGGCCCCGCTGCGCACTCGCCGAGCGCACGGGCTGGGGCTGCAGGGTTTGCACCTCGAAACCCTCCAGCCACTGGCCGACCAGTTCCACCTCCAGCACGGCATTGGGTTGCCCCTTCAGATGGATGACCATGGGGTTGGTAGAACCGTTGCGGTGGAACATTTCGTACTCGACGCCGAGTCGGCCATCACCGCTGTGTACATCTCGAGTGCTCAACGGGCCGCGAGAGAACACCCCAAGCAACGTCAGGATCACCAGCAATACCAACACGTACCAACCCACTCGCTCGAAACGCCAGACCTTGAGCTGGTAGGCCATGTCTTCACGGACCGGGAACTGGCGGCTGCGCAACTCCTCGGATTCAGTGGGATGGGTCATGGGGGCTCCTATCTGCGTTCACCCGCCAGTGCACGTTGATGAAAGTGCCGCAACTGCACAAGGGCATGTTCAGCGGCCCACCGTTGGACCTGGTTGCGACTGCCGAAAAACCTCTCCTGGCGACTGAACAGCGCTCGCTCGCCGCGCATATCGAACGCCCAGGCAAAACAGACGGTACCCGCCGGAATGCCGTCCATGTCGTCCGGCCCGAGAATGCCGGTGGTGGCCACGGCGACGTTGGCATTGGCGTCGCGCAGCGCGCCGAGGGCCATTTCCTCGGCCACCTCACGGCTGGTGAGATTGAAGGTGTCGATGGTGCATGGGTTGACCCCTAGCAATCGTTGCTTCGCCTCTGGGGAATACACCACGTAACCGCTTTCAATCAGCGAGCCGCTGCCCGGCACTTCGGCCAACAGGGTGACGATTTTGCCGGCTGTGCAGGATTCAGCCGTCGTCAGGCGCAACTGGTGTTCACGCAGGTAATCAACCAGGGAGCAAGCAACAGTCATGGCATACAGTCCTTCAGGGATCTGATGGATTGACCCCGGCCGTATTGATTCATTCCCTCGGATCACGCCCCGCGGGCACTCCAAATAAATGAACCCCGGGCCGATCCTGAACCTCAAATCCGTATGGGCCTCACCAGAGGCTGTACTGATCAGGAGGTCGTCATGTCTGCCCCTTTCGTCAAACTGTTCACCCACCCCGAGTTTGCCTGGAAAGACATCCGCGAGCAGGAACAAGCTCACCCGCGCCACTATCTGGCTCACCTGTTGTTGCTCGCCCTGATTCCCGTGGTGTGCCTGTTCATTGGGACCACCTGGACCGGCTGGAGCCTGGCTGAAAACGAAACGGTACGGCTCAGCACGGCCAGCGCCCTTCAACTGAGTGTGCTGCTGTACCTGACCATCGTGGCCGGCGTGATGCTCATGGGGCTGTTCATCCGCTGGATGTCGCGCACCTTCGATGCCCGCCCTACGGTCAACCAGTGCATTGGTTTTGCCGCCTACACCGCCACGCCCTACTTCCTGGCCGGGATCTTCGGGCTCTACCCCAATCGCTGGCTGGCGGTGATCGCGCTGGCAATGGCGTCGGCCTACTCGACCTTTTTGCTGTTTGTTGGCCTGCCCAAGTTCATGAACATCAAGAAGGAACAAGGTCTGTTGTACTCGGCCAGCGTATGGGGCGTAGGGCTGTTGGTGCTGGTGACCATCCTGGTGGAAATGATCCTGCTGTGGTTCAACGTCTTGCAGCCGGAATACCTGCGCGTTCCGGTGAGTTGACAGTCGGGAGGCACCGAACAAGATTACTTCTCGGTCTTTTTCATACCAATGCGTCGGCGCATGTCGGCGGTGATGCTTTGGCGGGTCTTCTTCAGGCCCGCCCACGGCTCGTGACCCACTTGTGCCAAACGCTCATGGACGTTGTGCACGTTCCACAGATTCGCGCCCTTGAGTTCGGCGACTTCCTCGCGAAAGATCGGCACCGACACCGGCAACCCTTCACGGGTTCGCGCGGCATAGGCGCAGATGGTGGTGGCGCCCAGACCGTTACGCAGATAATCGATGAAGATCCGCCCTACCCGGTTCTTTGGCCCTGAGACCGCCGAGAAGCGATCCGGCAATAGCTTGGCCATGTGGCTGACAATCGCATGACTGAAGCCCTTGACCTCGTCCCAACCCAATTTGCGGGTCAAGGGCACGACAATGTGGATCCCCTTGCCGCCGCTGGTCTTGAGAAACGCCTTGAGCCCTAGTTCATCGAGTACCGACAAGGTCAGGTGCGTCGCTTCCACCATGCTTTTCCAAGGCAGGGCCGGATCCGGGTCAAGATCGAGCACAAAGCGATCAGGCTTGTCCAGGTTCACCGAAGTGGCATTCCAAGTGTGCAACTCCACCGTGCTCATTTGCACCGCGCCGATCAACGCTTCGGCATTGTTGATGATCATCACCGGCTGCCCGGTCAATGATTTGTCGAGGCTGGTGAAGCCAGGAATCGCCAGGCGCTCGGCGTTTTTCTGGAAAAACAACTCACCGGCAATGCCATCCGGCGCCCTGACCAGTGCCACGGGGCGATCGGCCAATTCCGGCAGGATGAATTCGGCGACGCTGGCGTAGTACTCGGCCAGTTGCAGCTTGGTCGTGCCGCTGCTGGCGTCGATGACCCGTTCCGGGTGGGTAATACGCACCTTGCCGTCCATGGCCGGCGCCTTTTTCGCGGTCTTTTTCACGGGTTTGGCCAGCTCCTGGGTGATCGCCTTCGCCGGTTTATCGTTGCGCAAACCATGAAACACGGCATGGCGGACCGAGCCTTCCTTGGTCATCTCGGCAAACGCCACCTCAGCCAGCAGCGTCGGCTCCAGCCAATGCACGCCTTTGGCGTCATATCCGGTGGGTGGGTTGACCACCGCAGCCTTTGTTCTTTCCAGGGGCAACAATTGCTGGTGAATGCTGTTGAGCGTTTGCTCATTGAACCCTGTGCCGACCTTGCCGGCATAGCGCAGTTGCCCGCTGTCGGCATCGTGCAGCCCCAGCAGCAAGGCGCCGAAGCTATTGCGGGCGCCCTTGGGCTCACTGAAACCGACGACGACGAACTCCTGGCGATTCTTGCACTTGAGCTTGATCCAATCGTTGCTGCGCCGGGAAACGTAGGCACTGCCCATGCGTTTGCCGATCAATCCTTCCATCTGCATTTGGCAAGCACTGTTGAGCAAGGCTTCAGGGGTTTCTTCGAAGGCATCGGAGAACCGCAATAGCGGATTCTTGTTGCTCGCAAGCACCGCCGCCAACGCGGCCCGCCGCTCTTGCACGGGCACCTCGCGCAGATCCATGCCATTGAGGTAAGGCAGATCGAACAGGTAGTAGGCAATCTTGTTGCTGCTGCCGGCGTCGAAAGCGTTTTGCAGGGCCTGGAAGTCCGGTACGCCTTGGTCGTTGGCCACCACCATTTCGCCGTCCAGCCAGGCTGATTCCAGCCCCAATCCGGCCAGGGCCTCGGCCTGTTTGGGTAGCTTGTGGGTCCAGTCATGGCCGTTGCGGGTGATCAGCCTGACGTCGTCGTTTTCAATGCGGGCCATGACGCGGTAGCCGTCAAACTTGATTTCATAGAGCCATTCGCCGTCAGGCGCGCGTTCTACTAACGTAGCCAGTTGCGGTTTGAGTGACTTGGGCATTGGCCCGGCCACCGCGCCGCTGAGGGTGGTGGTCGAGGTTTTCCTGGACGGTTTTGCCGTGGTGGCTTTTTTCGGTTGCTGCACTGCCTTGACCTGGACGGCAGACTTGCCACGGCGCTTGGGTACAAGGGTACGCTCGCTGAGCACGCTGTCCGGCTCGGCCTGGACCACGTCGTACTCACTTTCGGGGCGTGCCGCTGCGTCCTGGTGCTTGATCAGGAACCACTGCTCCTGCTTGCCGGGCATGTGGGTGCGCACCAGGTTCCACAGGCCGCTGAGTTTTTCCCCTTGCAACTCGAACTTGAGCCGGCCTTTTTCATAGGCCTCGTGGGCATCGCCCTGGGGAATCCACACGCCCCGATCCCAGACAATGACGTCGCCGGCGCCATAGTGACCTTCGGGGATGCTGCCTTCGAAGGTCGCGTAATCGAGCGGATGGTCTTCAACATGCACCGCCAAGCGCTTGACCTTGGGGTCCAGGGACGGCCCCTTGGGCACCGCCCAGCTCTTGAGCGCACCGTCCAGCTCCAGCCGGAAATCATAATGCAGCCGTGAGGCGTCGTGCTTTTGAATACAGAACTGCAAGGCATGAGCGGTTTTCGCCGATTTACGTGAACGCTTGGCCGCCGGTTCCGGGGTGGCGGCGAAGTCACGCATCCGGTTGTAATCCTCCAGGGTCTTGCTGCTCATGGACCACCTGCCACTTGCAACAGCGACGGGTCGGCCACGGGCATCCCAGCGGTTTCGGCCAACAATTGATCGACCACCCTGCTCAAGGCGTGCTCGGTGGAGTCACCCAGCAGCAGCCCTTGTTCGTAGAGCACGATTTGCCGATCGGAACTGGAGCCTTCCTGGACGATACGCCGTGCCTGCTTGAACACATCCTCAACGCCCAGCGCGGCGGCCGTTTCGCCAAAGGTTTGCTCCGCCAGTGTGATCCACTCCCCGATCATCATCGGCTGCTCCTGCCCCTCTAGGATGAACTCGGCCAGGGTTCCATGACGCTTGGCCCGCCAGCGATTCTCCTTGAGGATCCAGTGGGAGGTCAGGCTGAAGTGCGCACCGGGTGCAGGTTGTGCAATGGCATGAGCCACCATCAGGCGAAACAGCGAGGCCAGGCACAGGACATCTTCAACGCGCGGACAGGCATCGCAGATTCGCAGCTCCAGCGTGGGATAACGCGACGAAGGCCGCATCACCCACCAGCAATCGCTGGGCTGGCGAATGGATCCGGTGCGCATGAGCATGTCTACGTAGCCGGCAAACGCCGATTCGTCCTCGAAGAACTCCGGCACGCCCATGCGCGGCCATTCATCGCAAGCGACCTGACGGTAGCTGCTGAACCCGCTGTAGGCGCCGTTCCAGAAGGGCGACGAAGCACTCAGGGCCAGGAACATCGGCAGCCAGGGCAGCACCTCGTTCATGACCCGGACACGGTCCTTATTGGCCGGCACCTCTACGTGCACATGCAGGCCCGAGACCACGCTACGGCGGGCCACCCGCTGGTAATCGTCGAACAGTTGCTGAAAGTGCAGTTCGTCGGTGGGCTGCAGACCCTGGGTCGCCATGGGATGAGATCCTGCGCTGAGCAGGCCCAGGCCATGGGCGGCCAGGCACTGGGTCAGGCCTGTGCGCACCCGGGACAGATAATCGGCCGCCTCGGCCAGGTTGCGAAAAATAGGCGACGCCATCTCGATCTGACACTGGAACATTTCATGGGCGAAATGCTTGCCCAGTAGCGCCTGGCACGCCGCGACAACCTCTGTCGAGGGTTGATCCGGCATGCAACGGGTTTGCAGATCGGTGATGAAATACTCCTCTTCAATGCCGAACTTCAGTCGCCTGTTCATCGATAGTCCCTCCGATACCCGCGCCGATGCGGGTTACAACCAACGCCACCACGGCGATCCTTTCTACATCCTGGTAACCCGGGGTGAGCAGTTCTTCACCAAACACGTCCGGGTCCAATTCCTTGTAGGTCCAGCCGAAATCCGGCGAGTCGCGCCAAGGCTCAAGCGCCTCGAGAAACGGATCACGACCATCGACCATCGCCACACCGGTGTAGAGCACCAGCGAGCCACCGGGCGTCAGCCGTGGCAGGGCCTGTTCGACGATGCGCAGCGACAGCCCGGCGCCCAGTGCGCCACCGCCATGGCGGTAGGCCCGTTCACTGGGGTCGGCCATGTACGGCGGATTGGCGACGATCAGGTCGAAGTCGCCCTCCACATCCTGGAGCACATCGCTGCGGGCGATCTCGATGTTGGACACCTCGGCCAGCGCTGCGTTGACCGCGCTCAGGCGCAGGGCCATTGGATTGATGTCCACCGCCAGCACCTGTGCCTCGCGCCGGGCGCGAGCAATGACCAGCGCCCCGACACCGGCGCCACAGCCGATGTCCACGGCCCGATGTATTGCCGTGAAGTTCTGTTGCAGATAAGTATGGATCAGCTGGGCGAAACGATAGCTGTCGGGACCGAAAAACACCGCGTCGTTGGCTTGGGTGGGAAATTGCGAATGAGCGAACAACAGGCCGTCAAGGCTCGACCAGCGCACCCGGCTATGCAGCAGGCCGTCGCGCTCCTCCAGCACCTCGGCTTGCTGCAATTGACGCTGCTCATCGGCGCTGATCAGCCCCGGGGCAAATGGGCGCGACCAGCCGAACACATCCCTCAGGGTCCTGGAGCGCTCATTACCAGGCCGTTGGTTGACGCGTTCGTGGGTCAGAGGTGTCGGGGTAATGAAGCGATAGCCGTCGGCTTGCAGGCGTCGGCCCAATTGCAACAGCGCCAGGTCGGTTTCTGATAGGCGTTCTTCCTGATTCATGCGGGCTCCTAGCGCAGCGCGGATTTGAGTTCGATGAAACGACGAGTCGCCAGCAGGCCGGCCGGATGGCTGTGGCAGCGTGCCGAAAGCCACGGCATCAGGGTCTGCATCTGCGCATCGGGCGCCTGGCCGCGCAGGGTCTGTTGCAGGCTCTGTACATCGGGATCCTCGGTCGGCGTCGGTGGTTCGCACGCGGCGCATTGGGTGCGGCGTGGGGCCTTTCGGGCGCCCCCTTTCAGCCAGTCACCGGCGATCCAGTCGTGCAGCAACTGTTTTTCATAGGGGCTGAACACCCCGAACATGGCCGCGCCCGCCCCTTCGATCAGGGTCCAGAACCGGCTGTTCTGCGGATCTTCATGACGTTTTATCCAGCCCTTGTTTTGCATCGCCGTCAGGAAACCCTCCAGCTGTCCAGGTGCTGCCAGCCATTGATTGACGGTCTTGCCTTCGAACTTGCAGTAATCGGAATGCATGTGCTGGCCGAACGGGCGTTTGCGTTCGAGCATCTCCAGCACTTCGCGATACAGGTCGAATGACTCGATGATGGTTCGGCTACCTTGGCCCAGGTCATTGAGGCGATAACCCAGGGTGACCCGGCGCCAGAAGGCTTCGCGATCCGCTTCCATCGGCAGCAGTTGCAGCAGCGACTGGATGGCCTTGCGGGCATGACCGGTGCTCGCGTTGTCGATCGTGACGTGGAGAGTGAAGTAGTAAGGGTCGATGTCCAGCTCAGTCAGCTCATAAGCGCTGATCAACAGGTGCAAGGGCAATTGTTCGTAACCCAGGTTGTAACCGATCACTTCAGGCAGGTATTCATCGCCGGCATAGCCCAGGGCCAATTGCACGGCACCTTGCAGGTAGCGCTCGTCTTCAATGTCGGGCGCGTCCGACAGGTCGTGTTCGGCGAGCAGCTTGCGATAGATCACCACATGGTTTTGCGAAGGATTGCCGTCCCCCAGCTCTTCCAGATAGGTGCACAGCAGCCCTTCGAAACGATGGTCGTGCCAATGCTTGAGCACGCCATACAACCACGCGCCATCCACCCGTTTGGTCGGCGCAACCGCCTGCAGGAAATACAAGGCGTGGGCCTTGCAAGTGAAAAACTCTCGCGGACCGGCGTTCTTGCGCCGCTCCAGATACTCGGCGTACTGGCGGGCCACACCGGCGCTGTGTTGCTCGACCCAGGCTTGCAGGGCCGCAGGGTCGCCGGGCATTTCCAGGGGCAGCGTCGAGGCCTGCCCTAGGCATTGCTGGAGGAAGGCCTGGGCGACGGCCTGCTTGTCAGCATCGTCGGGGCCATGGAGCAGCCGTTCATAGCATTGGCGCACGTTCCCGGCATCCATGAATGAATGCACGGTGGCAGGCCGGGATTGGAGGGGTGTCAGCGCAGTCATAAGGGCCTCTTGGGTTCTCGGCAGGACGCTGAATCAACACGTCTCTCCTTTTGCAGAGCGCCGGGAATGACGAAAAATTCCCTTGGGGTGAAATGCTGCCGGACAAACGGGAGCGTACCGCTTCGATGGGAACCCCTGCTTCGCTGCGGCGCTCGAATCACTGACAGGAGCCGAACATTGGCTCCCCTGTTTGACCTGTCCGCTATCCAAGGAGCAGCAATGATTTTTACGGTATGGGTAGCGGTGCTCGGCGCCGTATTGCTGACCTTGGCCCTAACGTCCTCCTACCTGCGCTGGATGCCGGTGACCACCTCGGCAATCTGCCTGGGTTTGGGCGTCGCCATCGGGCCGGCGGGCCTGGAGCTGTTGAGGCTGGACATTGCCGACTCCTCGGCCTGGATGGAACACCTCACGGAAGTCGCGGTGGTGTTTTCGTTGTTCGTCAGCGGCCTCAAGTTACGCTTGCCCCTCAGGGACCGAAGTTGGCGCGTGGCTTATACCCTGGCCGGGCCGGTGATGATCCTGACCATCGCGGGCCTGAGCCTGATACTGCATTACCTGTTCGGCCTCGGTTGGGGCGTGTCGGTGTTGATCGGGGCAATCCTGGCGCCGACTGACCCGGTGCTTGCCGCGCTGGTGCAGGTCAACGATGCCCGGGATGACGACCAGGTGCGGTTTGGCCTGTCGGGGGAAGCCGGTTTGAACGACGGCACGGCCTTCCCCTTTGTGATTCTGGGTTTGTTGTTGCTGGGCGAGGACGGCCTTGGTTTTCTCGGCGACTGGATGCTGCAGGATGTGCTGTGGGCGGTGCCGGTCGGTTTGCTCACCGGTTACTGGATGGGGCGTGGTATCGGCTGGTTAACCCTGTCGATGCGCATCAAGAACGCCGACAGCACGCTCTCGCCCAACGATTACCTGGCCCTGGCACTGATTGCCCTGGCTTATGTCGTGGCCGAAGCCCTCCAGGGTTATGGCTTTCTTTCGGTGTTCGCCGCCGGCCTGGGCCTGCGCCAGGCCGAGGTGCAATCGACGGATGAACACTCACTTCCGGCCGAACACCTGGTGCAACCGGTCGTGGGGCACGAAGCGGTCACCCCCCGGGACGCGGTCCGGGGTGACGCCGAGACTCTGGAAGAGGGTCAGGTGGCCGCCGGGGTCATGATGAGCGACATGCTCGCCTTCGGCAGTCTGGTGGAGCGTTCCATGGAAGTGTTTTTGGTGACGCTGTTGGGCGTGGTGCTTGCCACTCATTGGGACTGGCGGGCGCTGGTCATCGGCGGCCTGCTGTTTGCCGTGATTCGCCCGTTGAGCTTGTTGGTGTTGCCATGGGGCCGGCTGCTGGACAGGCCGCAACGGCTGCTGATCGGCTGGTTCGGCATACGCGGCATCGGCAGTCTGTTTTATCTGTTCTATGCCGTGAACCATGATTTGCAGCCAGAGCTGGTCCGGCTGTGCATCGATATCACGCTGTCAGTGGTGGCCCTGAGCATTCTGGTTCATGGCCTGAGCACCCAACCCATACTGGCCTGGTATGAGCGCCACAAAAAATCGAACTGAGCCTTCAGCCGCCTGGATCACTCACTTGGATATAGATCGAGTACACCCCCAGCAACACCCAGAACGTGGCAAAGATCCATGGGGTACGCAGCGAAAACAGCAACGACTTGCGATAACCCTTGTGGGTTGATTCCTGTTCGCTGAACAGCGGGGATTCATCGTAGGCCAGGCCCATCAACGGCTCTGCGCGCAACAACTCGCTTTGCTTGAAATGCCAATGATCGATGATCTCGTAAGCCGCGCGAATCCCCGGCCAGGCGTTGAGCGAGCTCAAGAAGCCCAGCAGCGCCAGGAATGGCGGCACGATCAACGTGAACAACTTGCCCCACTCCGGGTTCAGGTTGGCCATGCATGAAGCAAAGGCGATCACCAGGAAGGACTGGGCGGCCAGGTACGCATCGGTTCGATTGGCCAGGATGCTGGTTTCGTACTGGATCTCCCGGCGATAGAAATCCAGGCGGTCCTTGGGCGAGCCGAACAGCTTGGCATTGTGTTCCGTCAGTTCTTCATCCTGGGGCTGACGGGTGAGTATTCTGGGCATTGCGCAGGCTGCGCCTCGAGTCAGGGCTTGGGACTCCTTAGAAGAAAGGCCGCACAGGCAAGTTCCAACCAACAGACCAGAGGTGCGGCCACGGTCCAACGAAACACTCACCAAGGGGCAAGGTCTCTAAATCATCAAAAACCTGAGGAGAAACCGGTGGATTATCTTGGATGGGTGCAATGGCCGGCGATGGTGGTCACGGTTCTGGCCGCCTGGCTGATCGGCTCACGTCAGCCCCGACGGCGGGTGGCCGGGTTCAGTTGCTTTATCGCGAGCAATATCCTGTGGGTCGTCTGGGGGCTGCATACCGACGCCTATGCGCTGATCGTGCTGCAATTCTGCCTGTGTGCGATGAATCTGCGCGGGTTCAAGAAAAATACCGAATGAACCTGTGGCAGGTGCATGCCTGAGGCTACTTCATCGCCTGCCCAATGATCCGCACCAGGTCGATCTGCTTGAACGGTTTGGTCAGCCGCGGCAATTGCGTGGCGAACCCTTCCAGGCGCTCGGCATAACCGGTGGCCAGGATGATGGGCAGGGTCGGGTGCCGGTCACGCAACAGTTTCGCCAATTGCGCACCATCCATCTGCGGCATGGCCATGTCGGTGATCACCAGATCGATGTCCGGGTTGAGCTCGAACATCTGCAGCGCCTGAGCCGCTGATGGGGCGCAAAGCACGCGGTGGCCCAGGTCTTCGATCAGCAGCCGGGTGCTGGTCAGCACCAGGCTGTCATCGTCCACAACCAACACCCGTAGCTCGTTCACCGGCTGTGTGGTCGTGGCCTGGGGCGGCGCCTTGTCTGGCGCTGAACTGTCAGCTATTGGCAACCACAGCTCAGCGGTAGTGCCTTCACCTTTGCGGCTCTTGAGCATCAGGCGGCCACCCAATTGCTCGGCCAGGCCGTGCACCATGGACAAGCCCAGGCCCGTGCCCTTGCCGACGCCCTTGGTGGTGAAGAACGGGTCCACGGCCGAAGCCAGCGTGGCCTCGTCCATGCCTTCGCCCTCGTCGGTGATGGACAGGCAAATGTATTGCCCTGGTGCCATCGGCGTGTCCTTTCCGGCCTCGGTGCCTGAGCGTTCCCGGGCGGTGATCAGTATCCGCCCACCATGTGGCATGGCATCCCGAGCGTTCGTCGCCAGATTCAGGATGGCGAGTTCCAGTTGGTTGACATCGGCCAGCACCGGCGAAAGCGCTTGGGCAAAGTCGGTCTGGATGTGTATCGAAGGGCCGATGGAGCTTTGCAGCAAACCACTGATGCCCTGCACCAGCGCCGACAGTTCCACCGATTCGGAGGACAGTTTCTGTCTGCGGGCAAATGCCAGCATGCGTTGCGTCAGCGAAACACCGCGAAGCGCGCCCTGGCTGGCGTTATCCAGCAATTGCATGAGCTTGGGGTCGCTGGGCATGCGTTTGCGCACAATTTCCAGGTTGCCGAGGATCACCGTCAGCAGGTTATTGAAGTCATGGGCGATGCCACCGGTGAGCTGGCCGATGGCTTGCAGTTTCTGGGACTGGAACAGCGCTTCGCGTGCCTGCTCCAAGGCTTGCTGCGCTCGCGTGGCATCGGTGATGTCGCGGGTGATCTTGGCAAAACCCAGCAGTGTCCCCGTGTCGCTGCGGATCGCATCAATGACCACATGCGCCATGAACCGCGTGCCATCCTTGCGTAACCGCCAGCCCCTTTTTTCGAAGCGCCCTTCATTGGCGGCGATGCTCAAAGCTCGTTGTGGCTCACCGGCCTGGCGGTCCTCAGGGGTATAGAACATCGAAAAATGCCGGCCGATGGCTTCCGCCGGAAGATAACCCTTGATCCGTTGCGCACCCAGGTTCCAGTTGGTCACCTGGCCGTCGGGGTCGAGCATATAGATGGCGTAGTCGGTGACACTTTGCACCAGCAGGCGAAACTGCTGTTCGCTTTGCTTGAGGGTTTCCTCGGCCATCTTGCGATCGGTCAGGTCGCGGGTGATCTTGGCAAAACCCAGCAAGTCGCCGCTCTGGCTATCGATGATCGGGTCAATGACGACATGGGACCAGAACAACGTTCCGTCCTTGCGCACCCGCCAGCCTTCACCTTCGAAACGGCCCTCGCGTAAGGCCGTGTCCAGCGCCCGTTGCGGAAGACCGTCTGCGCGATCCTGGTCGGTGTAGAACCGTGAAAAGTGTTGGCCGAGGATCTCGGATTCCTCGTAGCCCTTGAAACGCCGGGCGCCGGAGTTCCAACTGGTGATGATGCCCGAGGGGTCGGTCATGTAGATGGCGTAGTCGACCACGGCGTCGATGAGCAGGCGAAAACGCTGTTCCTGGTTGATGAGTGCGGTCTTGGGGGCGTCTTCGAGCATTTTTTGGCCAAGGCATCCAGAAGAATTTTTTGCGAAGTATGGAGCAAGTGTGGCATCGGAAATAGTGATTAGATCCGTGGGAATCAGCAGCTTGGTCGCGATATGGGATTTACCACAGATCCCCTGTGGGAGCACGCTCACTCCCACAGCAGTTGTGCTGCTCTTGACTAACTGACCACCAGCGCGGCAACAAGTGCTGCACTCTCGGCTCACCGAAGCGATCGTCGATCAACATCACCACCCCACGATCCTGCTGCGTACGAATGACACGACCCGCAGCCTGCACCACTTTTTGCAGGCCGGGATACAGGTAAGTGTAATCGTAGCCATCGCCGAAAATAGCCGCCATGCGCAGCTTCATCTGCTCGTTGACCGGGTTGAACTGCGCCATCCCCAGGGTCGCGATAAACGCACCGATCAGGCGGGAGCCCGGTAAATCGATGCCCTCCCCGAACGCACCGCCCAACACCGCAAACCCAATCCCCTGGCTGTGTTCCATGAATCGTTCAAGGAACGCCTGCCGGGGGGCTTCGCCCATGCCGCGTGATTGCGACCAGGTGGCAATCTGCGGATGCCGCTCGGCAAACAGTCCGGCCACTTGCTGCAAGTAATCAAAACTGCTGAAGAAGGCCAGGTAATTGCCCGGGCGCTCGCTGAACTGGCGGGCCATCAACGCGACGATAGGTTCCAGGGACGCCTGGCGATGGGCAAACCGGGTCGAGATCCGGCTGACAACCTGTACATCAAGCTGTTGCGCCTGGAATGGCGACTCCACGTCGATCCACACAGTGTCCGCCGGGACGCCCAACAGGTCAGCATAATAATGCCGGGGGCTCAGGGTGGCGGAAAACATCACGCTGCTGCGGGCCGCCGTCAGCCTGGGTCGCAGGAAAGCGGCCGGCACTACATTACGCAGGCACAGGGTCGATGCGCTTCGCTGACGGCCATATTCACGCTTGTGTATGTCGAACAGAAAGTGCTCATCAAAGGACTCCGCCACCCGGGCAAACTGCAAAGCATCGAAGTAAAACGCCTGTAAACCGCTATCCAGGCCCTGAGGATGGTCATTGAGGTAATCGCTGATAGCCGTGGTGCACAGCGACAGCGCCTGGAGCAGTTTCTCCGGTGGTTTTTCATACGCCTGATAGACCGCAACCTGGGGCTCATGCAGCGCGTTCCACTGGCGATTGACTCGCTGCAGGGCTTTCTTCAACGTCTCGGGCGCGGTTTTGCGCACTGCTGCCAAGACGGACTGATCGAGGGTCGCGCTGTACATCTGCCGTCCCCGCTCCACCAGATTGTGGGCTTCGTCCACCAGGGTCGCGACGGTCCAGCCATTGGCCTGGGCCAGACCAAAGAGCAAGGCGCTGAAGTCAAAGTAATAGTTGTAGTCGGCGACCACCACGTCTGCCCAGCGGGCCATTTCCTGGCTCAGGTAGTACGGGCAGATATCATGGGCCAGAGCAATATCGCGCAACGCCGCCTGATCGAGCAGCGTGACCTGGCTCGCCGCCGCACGGGCGTGCGGCAGTCGATCATAGAACCCGCGGGCCAACGGGCAGGCTTCACCATGGCAGGCCTTGTCCGGGTGCTCGCAGGCTTTGTCCCGAGCGATCATCTCCAGCACCCGCAACGGCATCGACGGTGCGCTTTGGGTAATCACTCGGGCCGCATCCAGCGCCAGTTTGCGTCCTGGGGTCTTGGCCGTGAGGAAGAACACCTTGTCCAGTCGCTGTGGCGCCAATGCCTTGAGCATCGGAAACAAGGTGCCCACGGTTTTGCCAATGCCGGTGGGCGCCTGGGCCATCAGGCAGCGGCCGGTGCTGATGGCCTTGAAAACCGACTCAGCCAGGTGTCGTTGCCCGGTCCTGAAGCCGGCGTGAGGAAACGCCAGCGTCTGAGCACCGAGGTTGCGCGCCTGTCGGTGAGCCATCTCCTGTTCGGCCCAGGCGAGGAACAGCGCACACTGCGCCTCAAAGAAAGCCTCAAGCTCCACCGCTTCAACGCTTTGCGTCAGGCAGGTTTCCTTTTCGCTGACGATGTCGAAGTAGACCAGCGCCACGTCGATCCGTGGCAATTGCAACTTCTGGCACATCAGCCAACCGTAGATTTTTGCCTGGGCCCAATGCAGCTGGCGATGATTGGCCGGTTGCTTGTCCAGGTCGCCCCGGTAGGTCTTCACTTCTTCGATGCGATTGCAGGCCGGGTCGTAGCCATCTGCCCGGCCTTTGATCTGTAGCGTCTGGTAGCGGCCCTCCAGGCTCACTTCGGCCTGGTAACCCTCGCTACGCCGCGAGGCCACGGTACGGTGGCCGACGATCCCCTCCATGGCCGTGGGCGACGGCGTGAAGCGCAGGTCCAGGTCGCCGGTCTTGGCGGTGAACTCGCACAGTGCCCGAACGGCGATGCTGTAGCCCGGCGCCTGGGTCATGCGCCCTGCTCCGCCCACTGCACATAGCAGACGGCAACGGGCATCTGGTGTTCATGACAGAACTCCAGCCAGCGCAGTTGATTGTCTTGCAGGCGGTCGCCGGGGCCTTTGACTTCGATCATGCGGTAGGTCTTGTGCTGCGGCCAGAACTGGATCAGGTCCGGCATGCCGGCGCGGTTGGCCTTGATATCCAGCAGCAGGCGGCTGAACCAGTGCTTGAGGTGTTCAGCAGGCAGGCAGTCGAGGGCTTGATGGAGCAACTCTTCGGACAGCGCGCCCCAGAACACGAAAGGCGACTGCACGCCCCACTTTTCTGTGTAACGACGGACAATGGTGTCCCGGTAGCGTCCATCGTCGAGCTGCGCGAAACAGGCCGCGAACAGCTCGGCGCGTCGCTCGTGAAAGTCCTCGTTGAGCAGGTCCACCGGCCCGCGCTGAAATGGGTGGAAAAACGCTCCCGGCAACGGCGCAAATATCACCGGCCAGCACAGCAGGCCAAACAGCGAGTTGATCAGGCTGTTCTCCACGTAATGCACCGGCGCGGTTTCATCGTGCAGATGGGCCTGAACGTGATACTCCACCGACAAGGCCGGATCGACACGCGGCAGGTGCAGGTCCAACCGCTCGACCTTGCGCGCCATGGTGCGCGGCACCGGAGGGCCGCCCAGCTTGCGCCGCAGCCGGGGCAGGATCCTGAGCAGGGCCTGGGTTTCGGCGGCGCTTTGCGGCTTTTGTGCCGCCGCCTGCGCCCATTCCAGGGCCAGGGCGTACTCACCGATGCGTTCCATCACCCGGATCATCCGCAGCCGTGCGCCGGGGTAGCTGCAATCCTGATAAATGCGCAAGGCCAAGGTGAAGTCGCCGCTGCGCTCCGCGTGCTGGCCGATCTGAAACAGCAGCTTGCCCCGGCGTCGCTCCAGCCAGGTGTTGTCCAGGCTCAAGGCATGGATTTGGGCAACGATCTCTTCAAGAGGCTCGCCGGCTTCGAAACGCTGCTGACATTCGTGGAGGAAGAGGCAGGCATCGACATCCTGACGGCTGCGCAGGCCACGGGACTGGACACTGAATTCAACGGTTTCATAGGTGAAGATGCCCAGGTCCGCCAGCACGAACTCCGACCAGTCCTGATAAAGATTGCCAAAAAACAGCAACCGCAGGCGGTCGCAGAGGTTCATGATCGTCAGGCTGAAAAGTCGCTCTTCCAGCAGCGGGCACCAGGTGCAAAAAGGCTGTGGTTGATCGAAATGGCCCTGCAAGGATTCGAGCCACTGGCCCTTTTTCGCCTTGGGGTGTTCGATCAGGTGACCCAGGCACAGGATGATTTCCTGTTTGCGCAACACCTCAAACAGCTCGACAAGCCCGAGAGGCGCCTGATCCTCGACCCAGCCCAGCGCCAACAAAGGTTCGACCGCGCTGCCAATATCACCAATCTCAGGGTACAGCAGCTTGCTATGGCGAAAATGCCGCCCCTTGCGCATCACCATGCGCACCAACAACCCCTGGGATGCACGGGGCAAGCTGGCGAAATCGTCGATGAAGCGTTGCTCCTCGACGCTGAGCACATCGGCATAGCGCGCTGCCAACCAGGCGAGCACTTGCTCAAAGTTGTTCAGATAGTAGAAGGGATCATCGAGAGGGTTATTTGTCACGGAAAGAGGTGCCGTTGCCTGCCGGAGTACTGGTTATGCGCACAGATATCAGCTACGGCGGGCGCAGGCAACTGCAAAAGATGAGCGGTCGCCCGCATTCAGGAGGAAAATCCAGCACTGGCGATGAACTTTCCTACGGCAAGCGAGACCAATGGCGGTTAACTACAGTGATGGCACGGTCTAATCAACTGAACTGCGCCTTTTTGATTGAGAGGTTACGGATATGAACATCAGGATTCTGGGTCTGCCCCTGGTCGCCGCTGCGTTACTGGCTCTGGCCGGCTGCTCATCACCAACTGTGGTGACCTTGCAGAACGGTACCCAGTATTTGACCAAGGATGCCCCCAACACCCGTACCGCTGACGGCTTCTATGAGTTCGAAGACATTTCCGGCAGAAAAGTGCGGGTCCGCGCCGATGAAGTGGCGACGGTGCGTAAGGAAGACTGAGTTTATTCCAGCCCTCTGTCCGCAGAGGGCCTGTTTGAAATCAGCGGATAGGATCCAGGCTCATCTCCAGCGCCAAGCCGCCCTCGTCGCAACTGATCTTCCCGCCTTTTCGTCGCAACGACCGTTCCTGCATTCGCAGGCAGTGCTCGTATTCCAGTTGAGTGGAACGATCAATGCTGATATTCCCGGTCATGTCGGGTCTCTTCGCTTCATCAACGCCTACAGAGACCCATGACTTGGGCGTCTGTATCTCAAAGCGAGGCAGGTACGAAGGCGCATCGAACGGTTTGCCTCGTTCGGCGGCGGGCAATTGCTCGGGCGTGATGCCATAGCGGGTCAGAATCGATTGATCCGGCAATTCGGCCAAGGCGCCAGCCGAGGCCAAGGCCCCCATCAGGCCGATGATGGGGCTTTTCTTGCTGCTCACTGCTTCACTTCTCCTCAAATCAATTACTGTGGCGAGGGAAATCCCCTCGCCACAGGCTACTCAAAACGATCCTGAATCAGGCAAATACAATGTCGCCTCCCACCTGGCCGGGGTTGACCCCCACCAGGGTCACCGAACTGTCACCAACCTCTAGCAGCGTGTCACCGCCGACCTGAGACAGGTGCTGGCGGTAGTCGTAACCTGCCCCGGCGCCCTGCACGCCCAGGAACACCAGTTTGTCGCCGGCATCATACCCACTGATCAGATCGTGGCCGAACGCGCCATTGAAAAGGAATGTGTCAGCGCCACCGCCCGATTGCAGCCGGTCATTGCCCAAGCCGCCGACAAAGGTGTCGTTACCCGTACCGCCCAGTAGCACATCGTTGCCGTCATGCCCGAACAGCCAGTCCCCCGATGATCGCGCGGTCAAGGTATCGTCAGCCGAGGTGCCGGTGGTCGACGATGCATACGCCGTGAGCTTGCCGCCCGCCACCAGGCCGTTGGCCGTGACACTGTGGCTCACCTCGTCCTTGACCAGCCCCCAGAACAAACCGGGTTCTTTGCTGACGAGCGTATCGATGTCGCGGGTCACGCTGATTGCACCCTGGGCATCGCGCACGTACAAGGTCCCGGCGCCGTCCTGGACGAAGCTTGCATCCTTCACCGAGGCCTGCAGTTGCAGGGTATTGCTGCCCTGCCCGCCCAGTATCACGTTGTACCCACCAGCGTCGCGAAAGGTGTCATTGCCGGCGCGGCCCTCCAGATAGTCATTGCCCTGTCCGCCCTGGATCAGATCATCACGGTCAGTGCCGATGATAAACGTGCTGCCGGTGTGGGTTTCGGCGTTGCGATTGAGGTCCTGGACCCACGTATTGCAGCGTGCGGGATCCGACAGGTTGGCGACGATGATCGTGGAGTCTTTCTCGGAGAGGTCGTAGAACGCCGAATCGAGGATCCGGCCCATGCCATCGCCGTAACCGGTGGGCAGGTGGGATATCCAGGTGGGGATGTTGAGGATGGAAAACGGCAACACGTTCCAGGCCGCCGAGGCATAGTGGTCGTTGAAGCTGACGATGTTGTTGGTGGCTGACGCCTGCGGAGCATCATGTACGCCCACCGATGCGGGGGTGAACGTGGAGCCGTCCAGTGCCCGGAACACCGGGTCATTTTCATAACCGATGTTCAGTACCTTGTCGGTGCTGCTTTGGGTGGGTGAGGCGTAAGCGATGTAATTGGCGCTGCTGTAGAACCCCGACCATTGGCTGCTGCTCAAGTCCGCCAGGCTGTTGACCGCCAGCCCACCGAGGCTGTGGCCACTGACCAGCACGTCCTGGCCCGTCAAGCCGTGGGACTGGGCAAACGCCGCGACGTCCCCGAGCAAGTTGCCGAATGCTTGGCCGACGTAGTTTTTCGCGTAGTCCTGGGGGCCGAAAGCCGCCATCAGATCGCTGATGACGTCGCCAATGGAGTCGCTGATCAGAGTCTCCCGTGGGCCGCTGGTGCCACGAAACGACACTCCGATTTGTGTCAGTTGCCCATCGCCGTCGTACTTGCCGAGAATTTCCACCTGCGCGGTGGTGTAGCCGGCCTTCTCACCAAAAAACGTTCCCCGGTCATCCACCTTGCCGGTGTAGCCCAGTTGCGATGCGCTGATCGGGGTCCAGCCGGCCTCTTGCACCGCCTCCAGGGCGAGCTGTTCCGAGTCGGGATTCCACGGCACGCCGGGGATCACCCCTTGCGAATCGGTGCTGCCCAGCAGCGCCGTCACCAGCGTGGCGGGCAGCCCCGCACCGAAGCCGTTCTGCTGGTAGCCGGCGGCAAAGCCGTGGTCCAGATTGTGGTAGGAATACAGCATGATCGCCATTGCATCGCTGACCAGCGCCTTGGACTCGGTGGTGCCGAGGTTTTTATAGTCGTAGATACCCATCGTGATGACCTCTTTTTTTGTTGTTGGAAAGGTTGCTGATAGCGGCGAAGCTCTTGTGGGTGGGGCTGCTTCGCAACCCAGCGGGGATAAATCCCCTCGTCACACAGCACTGCCAGTCATTGGGTCAGCGCCGGCGGCACAAACGCCTCATCCACCTGGGCCAGGTCTTGCGCGCCCAAGGTGCCGGCGTAGTAGTGCAACTTTGTCCAGGCCATGAGGTAGTCATAACGGGCCTGGGCCAGGTCGCGTCGGGTGGTGTAGAGCTGTTCTTCGGCGTTCAGGGCATCGAGGTTGACCCGTTCGCCGCCGAGGATGCTTTGCCGGGTCGATACCACCAACGCCTCGGCGGCGCTGAGGGCTTTGCGGTATGCCCGCAGTTTGTTCACCCCCGACATGCAGGCGCTGAACTGTCGGCGCAGCTCGATCAGGGTTTCCCGGGTTTTGGCGTCCAGTTCATATTCGGCCCGCTCCATGTTGCGGCTGGCCTGACGGGTCGACGCCGAGACGCCGCCACCGGCGTACAGCGGCACGCTGATCTCAAGTCCAATGGTGTTGGTGTCGTAGCGCTGGTTGTAGGTGTTACCGCTTTCCGACTCGTTCTGGCGCATCGTCGCGTAGGCGCTGACCTTGGGCAGGTGTCCGGCGCGGTTGCGTTCGACTTCGTAGCGCGCCACGTCCACGGCCTGGCGCTGGGATGCCAGGGTCGGGTTGTTGCTCACGGCCAGTTCGTGCCATGCCTGAAAACTGGCCGGCTGCAAGGCAAAGGTCTGGAACGTTTCGTTCAGGGGCGCCAGGTCGCCAATGTTCAGGGTCGGGACGCCAATCAGCGAGCCCAGTTCGCGCAAGGAAGCGTCCTGCTCGTTGCGAGCCTCGATCTCTTCGGCAATCGCCAACTCATAGCGCGACTCGGCTTCAAGGATGTCGGTGCGCGTACCTTCGCCTTGGGCAAACAGGTGCTCGTTCTGATGAAACTGTTGTTCGAAAGCTTTTTTCCTGGCCTGGGCAATGTCGATCTGATCCTGGGCGAACAACGCCTGGGTGTAGGCACTCAACACCCGCACCAGCAACTCCTGGCTCTTGCCACGAAAGTTTTCGTCGGCAAACAGCGCCTGGGCCACGCCTTTGCGGTAGGCGGCGTAGGCCTCGTAGTCCAACAGCGGTTGTTGCAGGGTCAGGCTGGAGCCATAGCTGCTGTAGTTGCGGTCGTCATGCTGGCTGGCGCCGCGCTCGTTGAGGTAGGTGACCTTGGACTGGTTGCGGCCCTTGTTGTAGCTGTAGCCCAGGTGCGGCAGCAGCCCGGCGCGGCCAATGGCGCGGTTCTCCAGGCCGGCATCGCGCTCCTTGATCGCGCCCAGGTAGACCGGGTCATTGCGCAGGGCTTGTTCATAGAACTCGAATGGCCCCATGGCCCAGGCATTGTTGCAGATAACCGCCGCCAGCGCGGCGAGCCAATAACGTCCCTTCATACCCCCGAACATCCTCATTCTTCGGTCAACGCGGAGCCGGCTCGGTCGAGCAGCGGTTTGAACAGGTAGTTCATGAGCGAGCGCTCACCCGTGCGCACGAACATTTGCGCCGGCATTCCGGGCTTGATCACCAGCCCGTTGAGTTTTTCCATCGCCACTTCGCTGACGCTGCTGCGCAGGATGTAATACGGCTCAGCGGTTCTTTCATCGATCATCTGGTCGGCGGAAATCAAGCTGACCTGCCCCGGGACCCTCGGCGTGCGGTTCTGGTTGAAGGCGGTGAAGAGGATGTCCACTGGCAACTGGGTGCCCACCTTGTCGATCAGGTTGACCGGCAGGCGCCCTTCCACTTCCAGGCGCGTGTCTTGGGGCACGATTTCCAGCAAGGTATCGCCCTGACGGACCACGGCGCCTTCGGTGTGTACGCCCAAGTTCACGGCGATGCCGTCGGCGGTGGCAAGGATCTCGCTGTGTTGCAGCTCAAACGCGGCAGACTTGAGCTGCTGTTGCAGGGTTTCGCGCTTGAGTTGCGCCTCGGCCAACTGACTGCGAACCTCCTTCTGGTATTCCTCATTGTGTTGTTCAAGCGTGAGGCGGGACTCGACGATGCCCTGCTCCACCCGGCCGCTTTCGCCACTGTTCTGCGCCAGTTCCTGCTGCACTTGCGACAGTTGCCGTTGATAATCCAGCAGACGGTTGCGCGGGATGTAGCCGTTGTCCGCCAACGGTTGCAGGTTGCTGAGCTGCTGGCGCAGGGACTGGGCCTGGGCATTGAGGTCATTGCGAGCCCGGCGCATGCCCGCCAGTTGCGCCGTGGCGCCTTCGATATTGGCGCGCAACGCGGCCTGCTCCCGGGCCACCGCTTCGCGGCGGCTGCTGAACAACTGCCGCTGGCCTTCGAGCACCAGCGCCAGGCGCGGGTCGGGGTCGTGGCTCAGTTCAGCCGCAAAGCTGACCTGTGGGAGGTTGTCCCGCTCGCTTTGCCAGCGTGCCAGGCTGGCCCAGGCCATGCGGTACTGGGCTTGCAGCGATTGCACATCGGCCGCAGCCTGAGTCTGGTCCAGTTGGAACAGCGGTTGGCCCTGCCTCACTGTCTCGCCTTCACGCACCAGAATCCGGCTGATCACGCCGCTGCTCATCGATTGCACGGCCTTGCGCTTGCCGGACACCACCACGGTGCCTTGCACCGCAATACCTTGGTCCAGCGGCGCCAGGCTGGCCCAGGTGAAAAAACTGCCGGCACCAATGATCGCCAGTGCCCATCCCAGGCGGGTGAAGAAACGGGCATCGCGCTCGGGATGTTCGAGGTCTTGAGAGTGTTGCAGATTCATGTCGCGATCCTTGCTCATGCGCCGCTGGGTTTGCTGGCCGCCGAGTACTGGCGACTCATGCTCAGCCCGTTGGGGGCTGCCTGGGGTTTGTCGCGTTGCGATTGCGGTTGGCCGGACAAAGCCCGCAGCACCTCCTGACTTGGACCGAACGCTTGTAGGTGGCCTTCATTGAGCACCAGCAGCTTGTCGGCCTGAGCCAGCGCCGAGGAGCGATGGGTCACCAGCACGACCGTGGTGCCCTGGGCTTTCATCTGCGCGATGGCGCCGGCCAGTGCCGCTTCACCGACTGTGTCGAGATTGGAGTTGGGTTCATCGAGCACCACCAGGCTCGGTTGGTCATACATTGCCCGGGCCAGGGCGACGCGCTGTTTCTGGCCACCGGACAAACCGCTGCCATCCTCTCCCAGCACGGTGTCGTAGCCTTGAGGCATGCGCAGGATCAGTTCATGCACACCGGCCTGTTGTGCGGCCGCGACGACCTTTTGCGGATCGGCCTGGCGAAAACGGGCAATGTTTTCGGCAATGCTGCCGCTGAACAACTCAATGTCTTGGGGCAGATAGCCAATGTGCGGGCCGAGCTGGTCGCGATTCCAGCGATGGATGTCGGCCCCGTCGAGCCGCACTGTGCCTGCGAAGGTCGGCCATACCCCCACCAACACGCGGGCCAGGGTGGATTTGCCGGACCCCGACGCACCCAGCACCCCGAGCACTTCCCCGGCGTCCAGGCTGAAACCGAGCTGATGCAGCGTCGCGTTGCGCCGCCCCGGTGGGCCGGCGCTGACCTGTTCAAAGCTCACCTGGCCCTTGGGCGGCGGCAATGTCATCGCTTCGTTTTGGGCTGGGTAAGCCTGCAACAGCGCGTCGAGACGGCGATAGGCCAGTTTGGCCCCACTCCACTGCTTCCACACGGCGATCAACTGGTCGATGGGGCTTAGCACCCGACCCATCAGGATTGAGCCGGCAATCATCATTCCAGCGGTCATGTCGCCCCTGATCACCAACAGCGCCCCCAACCCCAGTACCAGCGATTGCAGACACAGGCGCAGAGTCTTGCTCAGGGAGCTGATCACCGCGCCGGTATCACTGGCTTGGTTTTGCAGGCCGAGAAAGCGCGAATGCACGGCAAACCAGCGCCCGCGCAATGCGCCGAGCATGCCCATGGCCTGGATGGTCTCGGCGTTGTGCAAGTGGCTGGTCGCCAGTTGGCTGGACTGTTGCGAGTAAACACTGGCCTGCCCCAGCGGCTTTTTGGTCATGACTTCGTTGAGACAGGCCAGGCCGATGAGCAACAAGGTGCCAACGCTGGCGAACACGCCCAACCAGACGTTGAACAGGTAGATCACCAGCAAATACACGGGAAACCACGGGGCATCGAAGAATGCGAACAGCGCAGGTCCGGTGACGAACTGGCGGATGTGGGTAAGGTCACCCAGCGACTGCCCGGCGTTGCCCTCGCCCTGGCACAGGTTGCGCTCGAACGCGGCCTTGTACACCTGAAGGTTCAAGCGTCTTTCCAGCTGGCTGCCGATACGGATAACAATGAAGCTGCGCAGCATTTCCAGCAGCCCGATAAATACGAAGAAGCCCACCACCATCAACGACAACATCCACAGCGTGGTTTCGTTTTGTGATGACAGGCCCCGGTCATACACTTGGAGCATATAAATCGAAGGCGCCAACATCAGGACATTAATCAGTGCGGTAAAACAACCGACGCTGATCAGAATACTTTTATAGTTGCCCAGCGCTCTAAACAGCGGCACCGTCGCAGCGCGCCTTGTCATGTTCATGTAGATATCCTTGCTGTTGGCTTTGCCAGGTTATTCAACTTGCCAATCTTTAAATGATTTACATCGGGCCGCGGTGCGGTGCACACCTGTTTAAACAGGCGCGCCTGGGGCATTGGCACACTGTACCAACGTGTTAAGGAATGGTTTGGGGTGGACGCCGTTCGAGCGTCACTACCTGACCTGATTTCAAGGTGACTTGATAGTGTTGCTCTTGACGCAGTTGCAAGTGAATCCGGTTGTTCTGTTTGCCAATCAGTGAAAGGCCGTCTGGCTCGGTGAACCAATGGACCGGCTCATCGCCCAGCCACTGTCCCAGGCAGGTGGTTTGCCCGACCAGGGTTTGATCTGCCCGAAGCTCGACAAAGCAGATGCTGGACGGCGCGTCTTGGGACGATGGGGGCTGCGCAGACTCCTGCGGCCCCGACAGAATAGCCTGCCACTGGCCGGCCAACTGCGAAGGTTCTGCTAACAACAGGCTGCGCGCCATGGCGACTTCTCCGGTAAACATCATCAGCGTAGCGAGTAACCAGGCACCTGCCTGGACACCTCGGGGCTTAGGGCTTTTGCACATAGGTTCAATCCTGAAGGATCCCGCAAGAGCGCTGGCCGCTCCCACGGGATCGAGGACATCAGGCCACGATATCCGAGACAGCCGCCTGGCCGACGGTACTGACCAGGAAGTCAGCCACGCCGTGCCCGGAGAAGTCCACCGACAGCAGGCTGTTGCCACCTGATGTCGACAGCACCGCATCACCCGCCGTACCGGTGAATGCGTTCACAAAGTGCAGGCCCGCGCCTTTGGTGATGGCGGTCAGGTCGATCTTGTCCAGGCCGCTGACGAAATCGAGGATCTGATCGACCGCACCTGGCCGTGAGTCAGAACTGGCGGCGAACACGAAGGTGTCCGAGCCCGAACCGCCCCACAGTTTGTCGGCACCGCCGGCGCCCCAAAGGATGTCGTTGCCGGCACCGCCCTTGAGTTCGTTGGCCACGGAGTTGCCGATCAGCAAGTCACTGCCCGAGCCGCCAATGGCATTCTCGATGGTCACCCCCTGAGCGATGGACACGTTACCCACCATGCCGCCTACGTCGGAAAACGAGGCGCCATTGAGGTTGATTTTCTGGTTTTGTGTGAAGCCTGAAAAATCCAGAGTGTCGCGGCCACCGGCGTCCCATACCGAGAACACGACTTTGTCCGAAGACGAGGATGCGCTGTAGAAGTCGCGACCGGTGTTGGAGTTGAAGCCGTAGGTCGAGTCGCCGGTCCGGGTGCTGGTGTTGGCACCGTAGAGCTTCTGAATGGCCGCAATGTCATCCATCAGCGGGCCCGAGGCATAGGCTTCGACGCCGCCCTTGCTGAAGTCCTGGCTGGTGTTGGTTTCACTCCAGTAACTCATGAGGCTGTAGCCTCGGGTGTCCTGAGCATAGGTGGCGTCATCGTAGGTCGGGCTGCCTTCGCCGGCGTTATAGTCGCCAGGATGCGCCAGGCCCAGGCTGTGACCGATTTCATGGGTCAGGGTCTGACGGCCATAGTTGTTCAGTTCCGGGTTCTTGTTCTGGGTGTAGCGGCTGTTGATCAGGTACCAGGAAGTCCCGTCATAACCGGCGCCCGTGCCCGGTAGATAGGCAAATGCCGCTGCGCCGTCCTGGCCGCTGCTGTAGTTGCCGAAGGTCATGTGGCCGTCGCCGCCGCTGGTCCTTTCGGTGAACGTGACATTGGCCACGTCCGCCCAGGATTGCATAGCCAGGACCGCCTGGCCTTTCTGCTGGGCGCTGAACTGGCTGAAACCGCTGATGCCGTGCTTATTCATGGTGCTCGAAGAGGCAGAGGTCAGGAACGTGTACGTCAGCTCAATCTTGCCGCTGGCGTCCCGGTCCTGGTAGGCCGCACCGTCGCGCAGCAACTGGGTGGCCGCTTCGTCCACGGAGTACGAGGGTTTGCCATTGACGGTCAGGTTGCCGCCCCGATCGTATTGGTGGCTGAAACTATTGATCTGATTGAATGCACTGCTGGCCGCCGCCAGTGATTGCGGCGCCCAGAGCAATTGTTCGGCAGAATCAATAGCGTTGGTTTTGACTTTCGACATAAACACACTTCCTTGTTTGCAATGGAACAGTTTTTGTCAGATAGAACAATCTCTGGCGAGAGCGTCCTATCACTCGCCCAATTGAGGACGCAAGAAAACTGACACAATTGGAAATCAAACGTCCAGCGAATTTTTTTGACCCCTTTACACACTCACGCCTTCAACAACGGCAAAAGATACACGGCGCCCCGTTAGTACAGGTATTTCGCGGGCGACATTAAAGATTGTAGGACAAGATTCTATTTAAATATTAAATGAGGTTAACCACCTATTTGCCAATCACGTCGCACTTCTAGCAACTAAGTGCCAGCGAAACGCTACTAACTAATGGCGGCTAAATCTCTACGGTTTTGCCTGAACACACTTCCCGCAGACAACCGCGAAACCAGCGGTGCACAGGATCGGCATCCATTCGGGGGTGCCAAAGCATGGAAATCGTGAATGTCGGTAGCGCAAACGGCAACGCAAAGCTGTGCATGCCGACGCGCAGGCGGGTGGTATAGCGTTCAGGGACGCTGGCGATCAGGTCGCTGGACCGGGCAAGGCCCAGTGCAGTGGAGAAGCCTGGGACGGTGATCGCGATCGGCCGTGTCAGGTTCAAGGACCGCAAGGCCTGGTCGATGACGCTGTGGTCCAGCCCCCGCAAGGAAACGCCGATGTGCCCGCCTGCCGCATAACCGGCGGTACACACCTCGGCCCGACTCAGCGGGTGACCCGTGCGCACCACGCCAATGAGGCGATCAGTGAACAACGCCTGGGTTCGTAGCTCCGGGCTGGTGTCCTTGTCCACGACCGCCGTTTCCAGATCCACGCTGCCCTCTCGCAGCGCCGTACTGTCCTTGTCGGCCTTGTCCAGGAAATGCAGCCGCACACCGGGCGCCTGCTCGTTGATGCGGTTGATCAAGTCGATGGCGAAGTTTTCAACGAACCCTTCCCGAGTGCGCAGGGTGAAGGTGCGGCTCAGTCGGCGCAGATCCGGCACCTGGGACGGGCGCAGCGCCGCTTGGGCATCCTGCACCAGTTGGCTGACCTGCTCACGCAACGCCAAAGCGCGGGGTGTGGGCACCAGGCCCCGCCCGGCTCGCACCAGCAGCGGATCACCCGTGGTTTCGCGCAACCGCGCCAGCGCCCGGCTCATGGCCGAAGGGCTGAGTCGCAGTCGCCGAGCGGCGCGGGCCACGCTGCCTTCCGACAGCAAGACATCGAGAGTAACCAGCAGATTGAGGTCGGGTGTGGACATGGCGCAGCCCTGGTTTGGAATAGATGGCGCTGTATGCAGTTATAAAGTGCAATCCATGCGTCTTCCGCCATGTTATGCCCGGGCGTAACGTTCGGACAGCTCCATTTTTAGAGCGGCAGAGCCAGAGGACATGATGAAACCAGCCAATACCCAACCCAGCCTGCCAAGCGCGACGGGCGCAGAACGGGTCTTCTCACCGCGCTGGGCCTTGACCAGCCTTTCACTGTCGACCTTGCTGGCCTCACTGGGCGCCAGCGTGGCGACGGTGGGTTTGCCGACCCTGGCCCATGCGTTCGAGGCCTCCTTCCAGCAAGTGCAGTGGGTCATCCTTGCCTATTTACTGGCAATTACCACCCTGATTGTCAGCCTCGGGCGATTGGGGGACTTGCTCGGTCGTAGCCGGTTACTACTGGCGGGGATCGTGCTGTTCACCCTCGCATCAGCGCTATGCGGCATGGCGCCTTCGCTTTGGCTGTTGATCGCAGGCCGGGCATTACAGGGTCTTGGTGCGGCCATCATGATGACGTTAACCCTGGCCCTGGTGGCTGAAACCGTCAGCAAGGAAAAGACCGGCAGCGCGATGGGGCTGTTGGGCACCCTCTCCGCAGTCGGAACCGCCCTTGGTCCCTCACTGGGTGGTGCGCTTATCAGCGGTTTCGGTTGGCAGGCGCTATTTTTGATTAATGTTCCTCTTGGACTGCTGACGTTTGTCCTGGCCTGGCGTTCATTGCCAGCCCAATCATCCATGCGGGTAGTCGGGCGCCCGCGCTTTGATGCCTTGGGCACGCTGTTATTGGCAGCAACGCTTGCTGCCTATGCATTAGCCACGACGTTGGGACGAGGGAACTTCGGCTGGCCGAATATGGCGCTGTTGCTGACGGCGATCCTGGGCGGCAGTCTGTTTGTTTTGGCCCAGCGGCGGGTCGCGGCGCCGTTGATCCCCGTGGCGTTGCTGGGAGACCGGCTGCTGGTTTGCGGGCTGGTGACCAGTGCTCTGGTGGCAACGGTCATGATGGCGACGCTGCTGGTGGGGCCCTTCTACCTGTCCGTCGCCCTTGGATTGCCTGCCGCGCTGGTGGGGCTGGCGTTGGCGGCGGGACCGTCGGTGGCTGCGCTGACGGGTGTGCCTGCCGGGCGGCTGGTGGACCGGTTCGGCGTGCGCCCTGTGCGGCTCGCCGGGCTGCTGGTCATGATTGTCGGCTGCCTGATGCTGTCTCTGATGTCACCGGCCCTCGGTGTGGGCGGCTATGTCGGTGCTATCGCGGTAACGACCCTTGGCTATGCGCTGTTCCAGACGGCCAACAACACCGCAGTGATGGCGAACGTGCCAGCAGACAAACGTGGCGTCTTCTCAGGGCTGCTCAACTTGTCGCGCAATCTGGGTTTCCTGACCGGTGCATCGGCACTCGGCGCGGTGTTTGCCCTGACTGTACCGACGAATGGCATCGTCCGCGCCTCCCCCGAAGCGGTAACAAATGGCTTGCATCTGACCTTCGCCGTAGCCACATCGTTGATGCTATTAGCCTGGCTAGTGGTCTTGCAATGCCGTGAACCAGAGCCTCTGGATGGGCGGAATGACATCCTTGCCCAGAGAAAGTGAGGGCCTGATCGAAACGGCATAAGTCGTGATGCAAATCAAAAAAAGTGAACCAATCGCCAAACGGCCTGAAAAAAGCCACATGACATTCATTTTCAGGTGCTATTTTTAGTTCTCACTGGTAGAGCCATGATGGCTCTTCCTTCCTGATATGAGCAAACGGAAGCGCTTGATGAAGAAGGTGGGCAACAGATGAATAGAGGATCTTTCAGCAAGGTTACGTTTCCCAACGCCTGCCAGTTGATGCGCTGGCACTTTCATCCCATGGGATTCGAGGCCAGCATGGACGCACCGGGCAGTATGGTCGCCCGGCTGTTTGACCGTGCCAGCGGCGAAACCATGATCGCGATTGCAGGCATCCCCTGCGCGACAGTGATGAACGCCCCTGACGTGGAGCGAATAATCGAAGCGGTGGAAGCCGAGTTGGAAGCCTTCGTGCCACCGGTTGGCTTGCGACGATTTGCCTCCTGAAAAAAGAAGCCCACAGCAGTGGGCTTCTTTTTGGCTGACGGTTTTGTTCGTGCCTCGAGGTTCTCAGCTGCGGGCGCGGCGATGATCGGCAAAGAACGGCTTGCCGGTCCCTATCCGATCCGACGCCTTGGGCGCCTTGTTGACCTGTGTGTCCTGCCCATCGACATACCAATAGCAGTGCTGCACCGCCCGGGTAATGCCGACATAGGCCAGACGCAGAATCTCGTCTTTCTGTACCGTGTCGTACGGCTCGGCATCGCCCTCCTGGCCAAGCCCGGCCATTCGGTAGACCTGATTCTTGTAGGGGGAACTGGTTGAGTGCTGGCAGTCACCGAGCAAAAACACCGCATCGGCCTGAAGTCCCTTGGCGCTGTGGTAAGTCATCTGCCGGAGGCGTCGCACGGGGTGCGGCAAGCTAGAATCCACATTAACTGTTGGTTGAATGTGCTTTTCAATCAAAAGCTTATCGCTGCTTTTTCGATAGAGCATCAAGATTGAATCGCCTTTGCGGTAGTGTTCGTCCAGCCGCTTCGCCAGGCCTTCGTCGTCTCTGTCCAGCACATTAACCGGGCTCAAGGTTCGAGGCGTGCCGCTGGCCTTGGCCTTTTTGCCGGGAATCGCCGCAGCCGCGCGCACGACGTGTTCGGCGGCGTCAATGATGTGCTGATGGCTACGGTAGTTGTCGGTGAGCATGACCCTGGTGTTTGCCGGTGAAGGAAACTGTTTGTTGAACGCCATGAAATAACTCGGGGAGCTGCCGCGCCAGCCGTAAATCGACTGCCAATCATCGCCCACGCACAGCAAGGAGGAACGTTGGGCGCCCCGTCCCACATGCATGGCGGGACCGCGGCTGCGCACTTCCCGCAGGCTGGCGCGAAGCCAGGAGACGATCTGCGGCGAGACATCTTGAAACTCGTCGATCATCAAGTGCGACAGAGGACGCAGTATCGCATCGCTCAACAGCTTGAAGTTCTCGGGGGAATGCTCACTGAACAGCGCGAACATTCGGTTATAAGTCATGACGGGCGGCGACTGATCCAGCAAATGATCTTCAAATGCCCGCCAGTAGCGACTCAGGGCCTCAAAGAAATAACGATCCGGGTCATCCTGGGCAAAACACATCCGGCCCACGGCGTCCGGGACGTCCAGGCCCAGGTTCTCGATAAAGCCGGCGGCCGCGACGAAACAATCCAGCAACGGTGCCGAACCCAGTTCGCCTTTCACTTTGTAATCGAACCCTGGGCCTGCGCTGGCATCCCCGGCCAACACGCTCAATACACGCTTTGACGCCTCATAACTATCGAGCCATATCAATGGCTTAGAGCAGAAAGCTTGAAACAGGGTGCGCTTGACCGCCCACTCCGCACGGATACTCAGTTTGGCGCCCGGCCGGCTGAGTCGGGCGTCTTCCCGCGGATCGAAACCCAGCATCAGCCAGGCGTCCAGAGTTGGAACATAGCCGTGACAATGAAAGGTCGCGCCATTGATCTGGAATGCCTGACGCTTTGGCACGATGCCCTTGATCGGCCAGGCACCGGCGCGAAACCACAGGTCTTCGATCGCATCGCACAGCTCTTCATCGCGCTGGGCGGCCAGCTCGGTCACGGCTACACGTTTCTGCACATCAGGGTGGTCGCGTTCCAGCTCCTTGAGCTGCAAGGCATGGCGGGACATCGGCTTGATCAGTTCGCGAAAACGCTCGTCGCGCTGATAAAGACCGTGATAGCAGGCATTGAGCTGTTGGCGCTGAGCATCGTTGATGCGCAATTCAAAGGGATTGCCTTGGGCGTCATCATCCGGCGATTCGGTGCGATGGCTTAGGGTTTCAAACGCCTGGAGCCGCTCGAACCCGGGCAGGCTGCGCACCATGGGCAAGATGCGTGAATGGAAGGTTCGCACCAGGTCGCGAGCTTCCTTGAGGCTGATTGTCCGCCCCCAGAGGGCGAAAACCTCAATGAGTTTGTGAATGAAATCCTTGCGCGACTCCCGTGTGAAGGTCACCACGGTCATCGAGTCCAGCTCAAAACCCAGGTAATGAGACAGCAGCACAATACGTAGCACCAGGGTTGTGGACTTCCCGGCGCCTGCGCCGGCAACGACCGAGGTAGACGGCGTATCGCTCAGGATCATCTTCCACTGCGCGGCGCTCGGCTGGGCGTGAGCAGGAAGCAATCGGGCAACATCGGCCTTGATGCGTTTCTTGAGTTCGGCGGTCAACGGCAGGCGCCAGTCATCGAACAACAGATCATCGACTTTCGGTGCCGGGTGTTCAGTGCTTCGGGAATCCCGAATCAACAGGACCTGACGGCCCTCTTCCAACCCTTCGGCCTTGCCTTCCTTATGGCCGTAGTCAAAACCGGCGCTATGGCCACTGCGAAAGCCGTCGGCCTGGCCGTGCAGCCAGGAAGCCCGATGCTGGGCTCGAAGTCGCGTCAGGCCATGCCCCAAAAAACGCGCGGCCAGGCGCTTGAGTAAAGACATCTGCGCCAGGGGCAGAAGTTCGGGGGGAAGATCGGGAGTGTGTTGCGACACGCTGAGGGACTCCGGTGTTCAGAACCATGGCGGCTATGGTGTCTGTATTTGCCAGCGGATTCCACTCAAAAGCTTGTAAGTCATGGATTTAGGCGATGAAGTGAAAGTGGTGTCGCACATCGCCATCAGTGTCGCCCGACCCACCGTCATCGCGAGCAGGCTCGCTCCCACAGAGGCCTGCGTGCACCGCAAAGCCAATGTGGGAGCGAGCCTGCTCGCGATGGGTTTGAATCACTGTCCGGAAATGGCGCTGTCGACCAATGCCTGCGCCTCGACCACCAATTGCTTGAGGTGCTCATCACTGATGAAGCTTTCGGCGTAAATCTTGTAGATGTCCTCAGTGCCTGATGGTCGCGCGGCGAACCAGCCGTTTTCAGTCATGACTTTCAGGCCGCCGATGGCCTGGTCATTGCCCGGTGCATGGCTGAGGATGCTCTGGATGGTCTCCCCGGCCAATTCGGTGGATGCGACCTGATCCGGTGCCAGCTTGCTCAGCAGCGCCTTCTGTTGCGGGCTCGCCTTGGCATCGACGCGCACGGAGAACGGCTCACCCAGTTCATCCGTCAGGGCGCGGTAGGCCTGGCTTGGGTCGCGACCGGTGCGCGCGGTCATTTCGGCCGCCAGCAACGCCGGGATCAGGCCGTCTTTGTCGGTACTCCACACACCGCCGTCCTTGCGCAGGAACGAGGCGCCGGCGCTTTCTTCGCCACCAAAGCCCAAGGAACCGTCGAACAAGCCGTCGGCGAACCACTTGAAGCCAACCGGCACTTCATACAGGCGCCGACCCAGACGCTTGGCTACGCGATCGATCAGCCCGCTGCTGACTACCGTCTTGCCCACGGCGGCATCGGCACGCCACTGCGGACGGTTCTGGAACAGGTAGTCGATGGACACCGCCAGATAGTTGTTCGGCGCCAGCAAACCGCCGGACGGCGTCACGATGCCGTGGCGATCATGGTCCGGGTCGCAGGCGAAGGCCACATCGAAACGCTCTTTGAGGCCAATCAAGCCTTGCATGGCATGGCTGGAGGACGGGTCCATGCGGATCTGCCCATCCCAGTCGACGGTCATGAAGCGGAAGGTGGAATCCACCTGAGTGTTGACCACGTCCAGATCCAGGCGGTAATGCTCGGCAATGGCGGGCCAGTAGCGCACCCCTGCTCCGCCCAGCGGATCCACGCCCAGGCGCAAGCCGGCAGCGCGAATGGCATCGAAGTCGATGACATTGATCAGATCCGCCACGTAGGTGTTGACGTAGTCGTGACGGTGAGTGGTGTCGGCCCTCAGGGCCTGCTCATAGCTGACGCGCTTGACGCCGGCCAACTGGCTTGCCAGCAGCTCGTTGGCCTTGGCTTCGATCCATTTGGTGATGTGGGTATCGGCCGGGCCGCCGTTGGTGGGGTTGTACTTGTAGCCCCCACTCTGCGGCGGATTGTGGGACGGGGTGATGACGATGCCGTCCGCCAGACCGGTGGTGCGGCCGCGGTTGTAGCAAAGAATGGCGTGGGAAATCGCCGGCGTGGGCGTGTAGTCATCGGCCTCGGCAATCATCACGGTGACCCCGTTGGCAGCGAACACCTCCAGCGCGCTGGCGCCTGCCGGGGTGGACAGCGCATGGGTATCGATCCCCAGGAACAAGGGACCGTTGATACCCTGGGCTTCACGGTACAGGCAGATCGCTTGGCTGATAGCCAGCACATGCCATTCGTTGAACCCCAGGTCGAAGGAACTGCCACGGTGCCCGGATGTGCCGAAAGCCACACGCTGGGTCGACACCGAGGCGTCGGGTCGGCCGGTGTAATAGGCCGTCACCAGTCGCGGGATATCGATCAACAACTCTGCCGGTGCCGGCTTGCCCGCAAATGGACTGACTGTCATGCAAAACCTCTGAATGGAGTGGCTCGATAAAATGGATGCAGTTTACTGACAGTTCGACCGTGGCGCGACGGGTTCGATCCATCGCCCTCCGTTACGATTGCTCAAGTCTCAAGGCATCGGCCAGCGCACAGAGTGCAGTATCCAGATCGTGTGAACCGCTCAAGGCGTGGGTCAGGCGCAGATGTTGTGCATACAACCCTTGCAAACTGAACAGCTCTCCCGGCGCAATGACGATTCGCTGCGCCAGCAGCCGCTGGAAGACCCGTCGCAGATCGACGTGCCGCGAAGATCGGGTCCAGATCGTTGCGCCCCCTTGGGGCTCCAGCCATTGCAGGCTGTCCCCTAGCCGCTCGCGCAGCATTTGCGTTGTCGATAGCGCACCTTCACGCAACAATCGTCGCAGCACCAGCAAGTGCTGATCGATCCGTCCGTTGCTGTACAAACGTGCGATGGCCTTCTGGCGAATCGGTGACAGACGAAACGCGCGCAGCAGGAAATGTCGCTGCAGCTCCAGCGTCAGCTGTCGCGACAACACATAGCCGTAGGGGGCCTCGGGGCCGATGGTTTTTTCGAAAGTGGAATAGACGATCAGCCGGTCCGGGTCGAGCAAGTCTCGAAAAGGCGTAACCCCGGCTTCGAACGCCAGGTCTGTATAACTGTCGTTCTCCAGCACCCATGTGCCGTGCAGCTCCAGCAAGCGCGCTACGGCGCGACGGTTGTTTTCAGGAACGAGCGTGCCCCTGGGCATATTCAGGACCGAGGACAGGATGACCAGGCGTACCGCTTTACTCGTCAGCAATTGTTCCAGTTGCTCGACATTGATCTCCCCATTCGCCAGCAGTGGCAGCTCGATCACGTCGATATCGGCCGCCTGCAGCAAGCGCAGAACCGTCCAGTCGCAGGGGGACTCGATCAGCACCGTGGCGCCCTTGAGCGCCAGCACGGCGATCAGAATCTCCAATACACCGCGCAGATCAGCGCCGATATAAACATCGTCGGCGTTCCAGCAACGGGCCGGCGAAGACGTATAGCGAGCCGCCAGCGCGGTGCGCAGTTCCAGCTCGCCCCAAGGCTGCGAGGGCATCTGTGAGGAGCGCGGATACTGACGCAGCAGCTCACGCTCCAGTAACAACAGCGGGCTGTCCAGCGGTTGCATCGACGCAGGCTCGTCAGCGCTGAGTACCAGCATTCCCGGTCGCCGTGCATTGACATACAGGGTCTCGAGCAAATCATCACCGCCGCCCAGTGTCGCGACGCAGGGTACTGGCAATGCGTAATAACCGGATTTGGCGACCGAATAGACCCGCCCTTCCTTCTCCAGCAACGAATAAGCGTACTGGATGGTAGAGATCGACACGTTCAGGCGCTCGGCCAGTTGCCGTAATGACGGCAAACGCACTCGGGCGTCGGCGCCCAGTTCGTTGATCAGGGTGGTGAGGTAACGATAAACCGCCTGATACGCGAAGTCTGTTTCCCGGCAACCTTTCATGGGGTTGGGCCAGGCGACGTGGCGAATGAATCCGTCAAATCCTGTCCCTCAATGCCGTGCCGCACGTTCGCGCATGGCATCGTCGCCCTGCCCGGCTTCTTCAATGTCGACGTCATCGACAGGCTGCTGCGCATCCATTCCCGATGCCTGTTCCTGCTCCGGCGGCGTGATACTGGCCCGATACAGCTTGCCGAGCATGTCGATGGACAGGCCGCTGACGTCGACCATCCATTGCGCCACCTGATCGGCGATGGCCGCGCCCTGCATGGCCTTGTGCAAATCCGGCAGCGCCACCAGCATGCCGGGATGACAGCAGCGCAGGAAGTGTTCCAGGCCGGCGCCTTGCTCCACGAAAGGAGCGAACAACATGCACACCAGTTGCGTTTCATTGAGCCCCAGGGTCTTGTGCGCGTCGCTGGCAGCCTGGGCGCGCCGCTCGGGGATGGCCGTGGGTGGGCCGAACAGCATTCGTGCCTGCTCGCAGACGTGCTCGGGCAACTGCTTGCGATGCATGATCATGATCGCCCGTTGTACATAGTCGCCATAGCCCGCTTCATAGCTGCGCCCCTGCAGATAGCAGGCCTGCAGGCCATGCAGGTGGGCTGACAGCAGTGGGCTCAGGTATTCGTTTTCCGGCGCCGATGCGACGAGCTCATCGGTCCGCACCCGAAGGAATTCACTGAACAGCGGCCAGTTGGTTTCTTGCGAACTGTCGACGATCAGGTCGTCGATACCAATGTGACTCACGCGCCGACACGCCTCGAAATGCCCCTCGGGTCTCCATGCGTCCCCGTGGTCCTGACCATAGAAGCCCAGGTAAGGATTAGCGCCCAAGGAATCGAGTTGCGCGAAGAGACTGTCGAAACCGCTGGATGGATCAGTCGCCAGGCCGACCTTGCGGGCAGCACGCCGAAGGCCCGACATGAACTGTTTTTGCTCGCGCGGCGTATCACTGCTGACTAACGAGTCCACGCCACGCTCCCAGCGAGCCATATGCCGATAGAACTCCGCCATCGCCAGGTAGCCGTGATCGCCTACCTCCAGGGGACTGTCGACCGAGCGAAGGTGGCCCAGAACCAACGTGTCCATGCGATTGGCCTCATGCCCGGCCGCCGACAACGGCTGCTTGTGATTGAACGGCACCACCTCGCGGTTATCCGCCATCAGCAGTTCCACCCGAGGGTCGTCGTAGACGAACAGCGCGCTGTAACAGCGGTGGATGTTTTCCAGGGTCGCCTGGGTGGTTTCGCTCAGGCGTGGCGTGGCGACGCGCAAGTCGAAGGTCACCGGATGCCTGCCCGCGATGCTCAACTGTGCGGCCCGCAAGGCGGTCAGGACATAAAAGCTGTCCCGGCTGCCGTTCTGGACCGTCAACACGCGATAGTCGCCGATCCGGTCGATGCCGCCGGCGGCGACAATTAAACGCTGGATCAAAAGCTGCAACGCCGTCCGTTCCGCGCGGGAATAAAAACCTGACAATCGCTGCAATATCTGTTGATACACGTGATTCATTGCCTGCTCATGAATTGAACTCATAGCCATATACCTGGAAATTCAAATATCGGCGTCGCACTGGCATAGCGTGACCGAGCGACGGGTTGATCTGGAAAATTGTTCTAGTGCTGCAAAGAGTATTGGTAATACGCTCAAGCTTTGCTTGTCGTAATTATTTGATACATAAGCTGGGGAGTTCGCCCGCTTCGCCTTGGTACGCGCCTGCAAGCCTCTGAGCCATTGGGTTTCAGCGATTCAGTGTTGCGTCCTAGGAAGTTTCCGACAGCGTCCTTCAGACAATGAGTACAAAAAACAAAGAACATGCCTAACTTCAACTGCCCCCCTGCCCCAGTCAGTTTTCCCCGCAGTCGATTGATAGCGTTAAAACAATTAACGCTTGATGCACCTTTGCCCGAAGGATGACGATTTTCTAAAAACTTGTACTGCGCCACGACTTCTTCCTTGAGATGGAAATCAGCGTTCAATTATCAGGACTTAAATAACGATTAGAAGATACAGATTGAGGGCAAAAACCAGTTCAGTTCCCTGGGAAATAAACACTTTTCGGGTGTTGAGCGAACTGGACCGCCCAGGCAAGGGCGTGGTTGCCGCGCACAAGGGCGTCATTGCCGGACGGAGCGGCAATGGCAGAAGAGAGGAAGAAAAGCAGGTTCAGGCCGAAGGCAGCGCAAGAGTCTCCATGCTGACTCTTGCGCGGGGGAGGAATCAGGCGGGATCGACTACCTGAAGGGCGACGCGTTCACGGCAAGGGCATTCGCCCATGTAACGGTGGGCTTCGACAAACTCGGAGAACGGAAACACCCGGGTCTTGAGCGGCAACAGCACGCGATCGGCGGTCAGTTGATTGATATCACGCAGCGCCCGCTGCAATGCCACCTGGTCCTGGATGATGCCCAGTTCCGGTTTGCCGGTAAAATTGCCGATGCAGTGCACAAAGAACTGAATGTTCTTCTGGAACGCCGCACAGGCCGGAAACGGCGTCTGGTTGCCGCCTTGCAAGCCATACAGCACCAGGCTGCCCCGCGGCGCCAGCACATCACCGAGCAGCGACATTTGCGGCCCGCCGAGGCCATCGAACACCACGTCGACGCCACGGTTATCAGTGAGCTTGTTGATTTGCATCAGCAAGTCCTGCTCTTCGGTGACGATGACTTTTTCGGCGCCGAGCGACAGCAGGTACTCACGCTCATCAGCGGTCTTGGTGGCCGCGATCACCCGTACACCCAAGGCCTTGCCCAGTTGTACGAAGGATGGGCCGGCACAATGACTGGCATCAGTGACCAGGGCAAACTGCCCCGGTTTGACCCGTGCCAAGTCCACGTAGGCGAAATAGGCGATCAGCAGTGGCGTGTAGTGCACAGCGGCTTCGATCGGGGTGAGCACGTCGGGATAACGGGTCAGCGCGGTACGCGGCAGCACGATGATCTCACCGTACACCGGGTAATCGTTAGGGCTCTCGGCAGGGAAACTGGCGACTTTGTCGCCTACAGCCAAGTCGTCGACACCGTCTCCAACAGCCGTCACCACCCCGGCCATTTCATGACCAAGGCCCGAAGGCAGGCGCGCCTGGGACGACGCCAGATTCTGGCGCCACAGGGTGTCATACCAGCTGATGCCGATCGCTTCGACACGGACCTGCACTTCTCCTGGCGCAGGAAGAGCCGCCGCATGCTCTTCGCATTTGAGCACCTCGGCACCACCAAACTTGTGAAAACGGATCGTGCGGGACATCGCAAACCTCGTCAAAGTAACCTCTAATGCCATGAACTCTATCCGGGCTTTGTACCCAAGACCATCAGTGGCTATTAATAGTCGACATGCCTGTCATTGATTCCGCAGCAAGAAATCGGATCCGTCCTGTAGGAATATTCAAATTAGCCGGTGCAGAGTACCAGCCTTTCCCCGTAAGATTCATGCCGGTCATTGTTCTCATATGGCCGCTCACGTCAAGCTTGCTGAATCTGCCAGGACCCCAGATGAATCGTAATGACCTGCGTCGTGTCGACCTGAACCTGTTGATCGTGTTCGAAACATTGATGCATGAACGCAGTGTGACCCGAGCCGCCGAGAAGCTGTTCCTCGGCCAGCCGGCCATCAGTGCCGCGCTGTCACGCCTGCGCAACCTGTTTGATGACCCGCTGTTCGTGCGCACCGGTCGTAGCATGGAACCGTCGGCCCGGGCGGTCGAAATCTTCGCCCTGCTCTCCCCAGCCCTTGATTCGATCTCCACGGCGGTCAGCCGCGCGGCGGAGTTCGACCCGGCCACCAGCACCTCGGTGTTCCGCATCGGCCTGTCGGACGACGCCGAGTTCGCGCTGTTGCCGATGCTGCTCAAGCGCCTGCGGGCCGAAGCCCCGGGCATTGTCCTGGTCGTGCGCCGGGTCAACTACATTCTGATGCCAGGCTTGCTGGCGTCCGGTGAAATCTCCATCGGCGTCAGCTACACCGAGGATCTGCCGGCCAACGCCAAGCGTAAAGTCTTGCGGCGCAGCATGCCCAAAGTGCTGCGGGCCGACACGGCCCCAGGACGACTGAATCTGGACGAATTCTGCGCCCGACCCCATGCGCTGGTGTCCTTCGCCGGGGACCTGAGCGGTTTCATCGATGAAGAACTGGAGAAACTGGACCGCAAGCGTCACGTGGTCTTGGCCGTGCCGCAGTTCAATGGCCTGAGCACGCTGCTGGCGGGCACTGACATCATCGCCATCGTGCCCGACTACACCGCCGACGCACTGACCGCCGCCGGCGGCGTTCGCGCCGAAGACCCGCCGATCCCGGTGCGCAGCTTCGAGCTGCACATGGCCTGGCGCGGCTCCCAGGACAACGACCCGGGCGAGCGCTGGTTGCGTTCGCGGATTCAGATGTTTTTTGGGGATCCTGAGAGTCTCTAGGCGTTGTCGGGCAGGCTGCTTAGCTGATCATTTCTGCCTTTCCACAAACCATGGAGTTCCATTCACTTCCAGAGGCAAGGCATCGACGCCCCCCTCCCATCACCCCATCGGCTCGCAAACGATGCGCCCGATGCGCAGGAAGGTTTCATGGGCGTTGAGTTCGTAGACGCTCAACATGGCATGGTCCTTCGCCGCCAGATACCGCCAGCGCCCCTCTTCGAGCATGAACTCCTTAAATGCTTCGCCGTCCTCGCTCAGGTAGATGCGCTGTGCGTCGTTGGCTCTGGTGAACAGGCTCAGGCGCTCCAGGTGGAAGACGCTGTCGACGCGCAATTCCTGCGCCTGGAGTTTCCAGTCGTAACCCTTGTCCGAAGTTAGATACTGGTCCCAGCAGACGCACATCAACTTGCCGCTCATGCGGGTGATCAGCGGATTGTCGAAGTCGTCCTTGTCGCTGTCCCAGGTGCAGGTGCGCCCACTCTTGCCAGGCAGGTAGTAATTGACGAACGACTTGGCGTCGTTCTTCTTCCTGTCCCGGACGTACGAGTAGCTGTAGCTGCAGAACAGCAGGAGGCACGGCAAGCCCGGTAGCGAGCGCATGCTCTTCGCCTCCACCCCCTCGGGCAGGTTCGGCGTACCATCCCAGCGGGTCCAGGGGCCATCGAGGCGCTCGGCACAGTAGATCAGCGGCTTGTAGTAGGTGGACGTCCTAGTGGAGTCGAAGATGATGCCCTTCTCGACATACGAGTATTCGGCTCGCTCGGTGAAGCGCCAGAGCCATTGGCCGCTGAAGTGCACGACGTCCTCGGTCGCCGAATAGCCATAGCTGTCGGGCAACTCCGGCGCCTGGCTGCGCTGCCAGGTCAAGCCATCATGGGAGAAGTGGAAACTGTCGCCGTAAGCCGCGATAAGGATCCACACCCCGTCGACGACGGACAGCGTTTTGCCGTGTAGCTTCTCTTCCTGCGGATCCGGCCGCACGACCTGCCAGTGCAGACCGTCTTCGCTGCGATGGAACACGCCATCGTCGTCGACCAGCAGCCAGATCTTACCGTTGGTCTTGATCTGGCGGATGTTTTCCGGATCACAGGGTGGATTGTCGAGGTTTTGCCATTCGATGCTGAAGCGGTGCGCGCGCCCCTCGATCTCGACCACGACGGCCGACTTCTCCAGTCGCTCCTGCTGCCGGGCCAGTTCGCGGGCGGCACGCTCCTGCGCCTCGATCTCCACAACAGACCTGTCGAATTCACCAGCCTTGAACAGGTCGATCTGGCGATCCGCAGCGGAACACGCTTCAGAGAAGGCGCTCAGGGTACTGTCGACCTGCCTTTCGTAACGGCAGAACTGTTCATGCCAGTCGTCGTTCGAGGCCGAGTTGTCCAGGTCGAAGTCGCTGTAGCTCAGTTCGCTGTCGAAGTTGATCGGCGGCAGAGTCATGCGTCGAATCATGCCGTTGGCCGAATTCAGGGCTCCGCTGTGTTCTGAAATCAGCTCGCTGGCCTTCTTGCGCATGGTGTTGAGGCTCGACAGCGCCAGGCCGCGGCCTACCGAGCAGGCGGACGCTGTGACCGCCGAACTGACCTTGGCCAAGAAGCCATCGTCGAACGATTCCATGTAGAACGAATGGTCCGATGCCTTGCTGCTGACCGCAATCAGGTCGAAGCTCAGGGTCGTCGCGGCCCAACTGGCGGTGTGCAGCTTCTTGCCGATATCCTCGTAGGTCTGCTCGAAGCTCAGGACGCGGTAACGAACGATGTTTTTCCAGCCACGGGTCTGTGCGGCCAGTTTCGCGGCGGCATCAAGCAACGGCTTTTCCTCGGTCTCCCGGAGCAGCGTCTGCAGGTGTGGGAAGTTGTCGCGAAACTGCGCCGGCTTGAGGGTCGCGAGAATCCGCGCCATGTACGGGTTCTCGATTTTCCGGCCGCACAGGGTCAGCAGGAAAAAGGCATCCAGCAGCCAGGTGTAGGTGCGGTCATTCTCGTTGAGCAGCGTCTGCATGATTGGCAGGTAGTCCTGCAGCTTGCGCGGACTGTCGGCGATCTGGCCGATCTGCCCGACGATGTCCGGACAACCGGCCTTTTCCGCCAGGTGTTCGAGGAACTCCACGCCTGCTTTGTTCAGCGCTGCGGAACCCTCGATGGCCAGGGCGAACAGGCGCAGGTAGATGCGCCGGGGTTCTTCGTCGGGTGTAGTGTCGAAGAAGCTGTGCACCTTGATCTCCGGCAACTCCGAGGTCAGCGACAGCGGCTCGCCCTCTTGGTGCTCCTGCTCCTGCTCCTCGTCCTCCTCGATTACGTTGAGCCCATTGACGTCCTTGTAGATGTCGATGGCCAATGCGCTGCCGCCGATCACCTCGCCGATCAGATCACGGATGCCATAGGTGGTCGACAGCCCGGAGAACTCCTCACCGAACAACTTCGAGATGATTTTCTCGCGGTCTTCGTCGCTGCGGCAGATCTCTTCGTCATCAATGAGGCTGACGATGCGCTCGTACTGATCGGACAAGAAATACAGCGCATTGAAACCGATGCCCGAGATGTTCTTCTGGATAAAGTGCGAATCCACCACATGCTCGTCGAAGCCCAGCGCTATCATTTCGCGGAAGCGATCGATGCCGGCAAGCTCGATTCCCTCGATCAGCTCCATAATGAAGTCCAGCAGGCGGACATCTTCGTCGCAGTCGATCCCCAGCTTGTCGAGGGTGACGACCAGATGGTTGACGTCCCGCGAGGTCAGCACCACATTGTGGTGGCTGCGTATGAAGTCATAGGTGAGGTGCAGCACAAGCAGGTTGCGCGGGATCGACTTGAAGCGACGCTTGTTGGCTTCGATGTGCAGCGACCAGTTGGTGAAACTGGCGTGGTTCTCGACCTGCACCAGGCGACTGTTGATCTTGTCGACCGCCTGCGAGAGGAAATCCCGGGTCTCGATGATGTATTCGTTCATCGTCCCCAGGTTGTTGCGGATCACCGCGATGCTCTGGGCATTGATCAGGTTTTGCTGCTGCAATTGCTTGAGGTAGTGCCAGGCGAATTTCTGCATCTGCAGCATGTCGACCTGGTTGTGCAACTGGTCCTGGCTAGTCTTGCCGCTGACCTTGTTGCCCAGGCGCTTGAAAAAACCCGCCCCGGTCTGCCTGGCCAAGCGTTCCTGGCTGGACGCCAGGACCCGCGAGGCGTCGAGGGCCAACTGCTGGGTCAGGGCGGCATTGCCCTTGTGCTGGTTCACCAGGGCTTCGATCGCTCGAGCGTCTGCGTCTTCGAGAGGCTGTTCGAAGATCTCTTGCGGTACCTCAACAGTGGTATCGGTCATTTCATTGGCCTTAAAGGTTTTCAATCTGGTGTTTCAGTCGTTTGCTTTGCCCTGCCAGGGTCCGGGCCTGCCCGGCGAAGTGGCGCTCGGACAGGTACAGGCCCTTGTGAAAGTCGGCATAGAACTGCTGGGAAACCTGCAGGAACTCTAGCGTTTGATGCATGCCCATAGCGCTGCCCACCACCTGCTCGGTGCTGGCGAGAGTGAGCTGGAACTCTTTCTCGATGTGGTTATCCAGGGCGATGTTCATCGCGAGGGTGGTGATCAGGCCGCCAATCAGACTACCCACCAGCGCCCCGGGCGGGCCGCCGATGGCCCCCACAGTGGCACCGACCGACGCGCCGACCACGCCTGCGCCGGTATGGAACAGGTTCTTGCCGGTGCGGGTTTCCATTTCCTGCGCACTCATCTTGCCGGCCGAGAACAGCACCAGGCACTGCACCAGGTCGACCGCACACACAGCCGCACCGGCGACGCCGCCGTTGGCCAGGCTGCGCTGGAACAGAGTGCCCGTGAACAGGCCGGGCATCGAACGCGCGGCGATACTCACGCTGGCGTTGGCTACGCCGGCCTTGAGGGCACTGTCGCCAGCGGCTATAACCGTGTTCTCAAGGATGCGAAGGGTGGCTTGTTCTGCCGTGATCTGGCCGTCCTTGAACTGCTTGATGTACTGGAAGGTGTTAATGCTGCCGGCGATCACCGTGGTGATGACCGCCGCCGAGCCAGCGGCGCGCAGGCTTTGCTGCACCGTCGCCTTGTTCAGGTAGCCAGTTTGCAGGTTGTCGTGTAGCTCCTGGCCGGTTTTGCTCGCGGTGCCCAGGTGCTCGGCCTCGCGCTTGCTCAAGGAAGTGGATTGCACGCCATCGACGTTCAGTTGCCCGCTGGTGTTGTCCCGGACCTTTTCCGCGGCCCGGGACACCTCCGGCCGGGTCTGCTGGTTCCTCAGGACGTCGCGCTCAGCCGAGAGACGCACACCTTCGATCTGGTCCGAGGGGCCGAGGAATAGGTCGCTATGTTCGTAGGCGTGCACGCCGTCCTTAGTGGAACGAAACGCCTTCTGCGTCGCTTCGGCATTCTTGAAGTACTTAAGCTGCGCGCCCACCAACTGGTCGTCACCGCGCATGACCACAATGTCGTGGGTCATGTCGTTGCGGCCCAGCGGCGTGTTGGAGAAGTTGTCGGTGAAGGCGCGCACGTCCTTGTCCTTCAGGATCGCGTCGAGATTGAATGACTCGGCGTGCCAAGTCTCCGCCGCGAAGCCGCCCTTGATCGCGGCGTTTTGGGCGGTGGACGAGACCTTGGCGAGGATGCCGTTGGCCTGGCCGATTTCCGCAAGCATGCGCCCGGCCTTGTCCGCGGCTTGCACGGTCCAGATCGGGCACAGGCTGACGGACTGTTCAAGCGCGCGTTGGCGTTCTTTATCCATGGGTATTCCTCAGGCTGTGTTCCTGGATAGCGGTGTCCGCTGAAAGAGGTTGCCGGCCGTCGAGGCCAGGCATCCGGTAAAGCGTGTGCATGCTGTGCAGGCGCTGGACGATCTCGTCGACCCAGGCCTGTGGCGCGTGGACACGAATGTTGTCGTTGAGGCCAAAGATCCACCACAGGGTGTCGCGATCCTGGGGCACCCAGGCGCGCAGGCGCTTCCACGCCTGTCCGGGAATGACCTCCAGGGACTGTTGCGCACTGAGTGGGGTTTCTTCGAGCAGCACGGCGATCTGCGCGCTGACATCGGCGATCAGTTCCACTTGAGTCTCGGCCTGGCGGTGGCTGAAGATTCCGGTGGCGATGTAGTCGTCGACATCGAACTGGCCATGCAACGGCGACGGGGCGTCGACCACCGCGACCTGCTGCATGCGGTGCAGGGCGAACTGGCGCACGTCATCGTAACCATCTACCGAGGCCAGCAGGTAACTGATGGAGTGCCGCGAAACCAAGCCCGCTGGGTGCAGGCGAAACAGCTTGAGTTCGCACTTGCTGCGGCTGCGGTAGGCCACGTCGAGCGGTCGACGCTCGAGCAAGGCCTGGGACACCTGGGTCCAGGTTCTCGGAGCGATGGCGGCCGGGATCAGAGTCTTGCCATTAGGCACCGCACGCACCCGCCGCGACCAGTCGGCCAGGCCGTTGTGGCCAAGGTTACCGAGGAAGTTGCGGGCCCGGAGGAACTGCGGGCCGAGCTGGTCCAGCACGGTCTGCGGTAGCAAGGTGTTCAGGTAGCTTTCCGACAGGTACAGGGCAAGCGCCGTCGAGGCGTCCATGTCCTGCAGCTCCAACGGCGCGTTCTTGGTGAAGCTCCAGCGGAACGGCACCTCGCTGTCGTTGCACTGCAGCGAGAATGGGATGGACAGCCGGTTAAGATCGCGCTGGATCGAGCGCAGCGTCACCGAAAAGCCCTTGTCACGCAGCTTTTCCAGCAAGGTCGTGGTGGCGATACGCTGCGGTTCGGTAGGGATAAGGCGCAACAAGGCAAACAGCCTGAGCAGTGTGTCTTTAGCCTGGGACATCAAGACTTCCTTGTACTCTCAGCGACCGCTACAGCGGTCGGGCATTGCAGTGGATCCAATTCAGCAGCATGGCATTCTGCCATAACTGCGCGATGGTTCCACCCCGAAATCATCCTCCAGTCCATTACGGCAGGCACGTCAGGAGTCTGCCCGCTGGCGTTGCTCTCGCTTGAGCTCGGTGTATTCGGTATAGAGCTCGTAGCTCTTTTTAAGCACTACGCACAGTCCAATGAAAGCGAACAGGTTTTTCATGATGAGGGTCTCGGTGGCGTTTGACCCCATCTTCCAGTGTCGGGCGACAAACCGTGTCGCCCGGGGGGGGCAAGACAACGGCGGTAGGCGATCATGTACAACAACACCGAGAGCCTGGCAGGAGCAAATGTGAAAAATTATGATGGCACAATGCCTCGAAAACCCGCAATATCCACACGTTCCCAACGGATTTGAAGGAGCGGTTCCGATGACATGGCCAGTCACGCTGAAGCTCGACAGCGCTGCCTACCCGCTCAGCGTGGTGCAACGCGCCGCTTATTCCCTGGCCGACACTGTCGCGATCCAGGTCGGTATTGAAGCCAATCAGATAAGTCTCACCGCCCACGCCGCTGAAGCAAGGCTAGTACTTTCCCCGGAGCAGGCTCACTCGCTGATCCTTCAACATCTGAACGACTTCGCCCTACGCGACCATATCAACCGCGAAACAGTAGGGTTGCGTGAAGTCCTAGCCCAAGCCGCGCTCGCTGGATGTGGGGTTTCGCAGTGACACTGATTGCGACAGACGCCAAGCACTACCACTTGCTGCCCTTTCGATTCATGCGCATGAACACGGGACGTGACCGTGACATCCTGCTCACTTCCGATACCGGTGAGTACATGCACGTGAACGACGCACAATTACGGGCCCTCAGTTACTTCGACGTTCAAACAGGTACGCCTTTTTACAAGGACCTGCTGGCCCGCCACTTCATCTACGAACCAGGCCGCCACGACCCGTTCCCGGAAATGGCCGCGCAGTATCGCAGCCGCAAGGACTTCCTCTTCCAGGGCCCAGCACTGCACTTGTTCGTAGTGACATTGCGTTGCAACCACACCTGCCAGTACTGCCAGGTGTCCCGTGCCCCTCTGGGAGGATCCGGCCACGACCTGTCGGAAGCGGATGCACAGGCGGCGGTCGATCGCCTGTTCGAATCGAACGCTCCCGCCCTGACTGTGGAGTTTCAGGGTGGCGAGCCGCTTCTGGCCTTCGAGCGCGTCCGCCAGATTGTCGAATGGATCATTGAACGAAACGTGGTCGAACAACGGGATATCCAGATCGTCATCACCACCACGCTGCACCACCTGACGGAGGAAATACTCGACTTCGCAGAACAAAATCGCATCCAGTTTTCGACCTCGCTCGATGGGCCCGCGCCCTTGCACAATGCCAACCGCCCTACCCCGTCACGAGACTCCTACGAACGCACTGTAAAAGGCATCCAGTGGGTCCGCGAACGCCTTGGTCATGATGCAGTTTCCGCGCTGACCACGCTGACTTCAAGAAGCCTCGAACAACCTGAAGCGATCATCGATGAGTATGTAAGCCAGGGCTTTTCCAGCATCTCGCTTCGGCCTCTGAGCCCTTATGGGTTTGCCACCAAGATTGCCCATCGACTTGATTACCCTATTGAGCGATACCTGGCCTTCTACAAGAAGGCACTGACCTATTTGCTGCATATCAACCAACAGGGCGTCTACCTCTCAGAGAGTTATACGAGCCTGTTGCTGAAGAATATCCTGACACCCTTCTCCTCCGGCTATGTAGACCTGCGCTCCCCCGCTGGCGCAGGCACTGCGGCGCTTGTCTACAACTATGACGGTTACGTCTATCCTTCGGACGAAGCCCGAATGTTGCTGGAGATGGGTGAAGACGGCTTGAGGCTCGGCACCGTACAGCAACCCTTGTCTGAATTACTCACATCGCCCGTTATGGATGCGTTGCTCGCCAGTGGTGTAGCAGAGGCGCTGCCGGGCTGCTCCGACTGCGCACTTGTCCCGTACTGTGGTGCTGACCCCATCGAACACTATGCCCGCCAAGCTGACCCGATAGGACACCGAGTGTTCAGCAGCTTCTGCGGAAAAAATATGGGGTTGCTGAAGCATCTCTTCGGCCTGCTTTGCGATGGCGACGACAACGTGCAAAGAGTGCTGCTGTCTTGGTTGAGCAGGCGCTCTTACAACGATGTTCGATTTCCGGGTTACAGGGGCTGATGCGATGCTGCGCAAAGATACCCGCTTCGAAATCCATCACCTGAATGAGCCGAAACTGCTCAAGGTCATCACTCTGGATGAGTTCATCGAACAAGGCCTGGCAGTATGTGCCGGAAGCGCTGAGTTCGGTGACCTGCTGCTTTGGCTGCCAAACGAAGAACGGCTACGGAACCCGCATCTGCTCTCATTACCAGTGGGAGGATTCCTGATCCCGGAGCCAGTGATCGGCGACTTCGACAGCGCGCGGCCATACCTGCACACCCCCAAAGATGCGGATGTCGTGCAGCCCGGCGATGTCATTGCCATCACTCCAGGCAGCGCGTTGGTGCGAGTGCTCTATCGACGAGGCTCAGACAGCAACCTGCTGTTCATGACCGATCGTTGCAACAGCCTCTGCCTGATGTGCTCGCAGCCGCCCAAAGATATCGATGACCGTTGGCACATCGAGGAGAACCTACGGCTGATCGACCTGATGGACTCGGGCGAGGAAAATCTGGGAATCAGCGGCGGAGAACCAACGCTTTATCGCGACGGCCTGCTTGAAATCCTGGCCAAGTGCAAAGCCGTTTTGCCACAGAAATCCATTCATGTACTCAGCAACGGGCGTCTGTTCCAAGACCCGAGCTGGATCGCAGCGCTCTCTGCCATCAGCCACCCTCAGTTGAGCTGGGGCATCCCCCTGTATGCCGACAATGCCGAAGACCATGACCATGTGGTGCAGGCTCCAGGCGCGTTCAGCGAAACCCTGCAAGGTCTTTACAACCTGGCGCGCGCCAACCAGATCATCGAGATACGCGTGGTACTCAATCGCCTGACCACGCCACGCTTGCCCGAGCTCGCCCACTACGTGTTCAGGAACCTGCCCTTCGTGCGGCATGTTGCGCTGATGGGTATCGAAAGCACCGGCCTGGCCAGGAAAAACTACGAAGAACTGTGGATTGACCCGCTGGACTATCAGGAGTCGTTAAGCCAGGCCGTGTATTTCCTGTTCAACCGCGGAGTGCCGGTTTCGATCTACAACTTACCCCTGTGCCTGATCCCGGCCCACCTCTCGCGTTTCGCCCGCCAGAGCATCTCGGACTGGAAGAATCTGTTCATCGATACCTGCCAACAATGTGCTGCCGTCAAACATTGCTCTGGCTTCTTCAAATCCCACACCGACCGCTGGCAGAGCCGCGGCGTACAACTACTATCGCCCGAGGCCTTTAGCGCCTATGCAAGGAGTGCACAGTGAAATTGCTCGACCGCTGGAAAGTCCTGATCAGTGGGATCAGCTTGCTGCCAATGGCAGGTACCACCCTGGCACAGGCGGGCCATCTGTCGCTCGCCGATGCGAACTGGCAACCCAACGACAAACTACAGCCCCCGGTATTTGCCGATACGCTCAATGCGCCAAACACCGTCAACATCTATGCAGCGCATCGCTCGCACAGTTCACACCGGTCCCACAGTTCGCACAGTTCTCACTACAGCGGCTCGGGTGGCTATAGCGCACCTCGCTACTACAGCCCACCCGCTACCAGTACCCGAAGCTACAGCGCGCCGAGTGCTTCGAGCAGCACCCCAAGCAGCAACAGCCTTTATCAGTCGTCTGGCACTAGCAGCGGGACAAGTTCGAGCACTTCTAAGAGCCGCGCGACCAATGAGCAGAAAAGCAACCTGGTCACCCGTGTGCAGACCGCGCTGATGGTGCGCCAGTATTATCAAGGCTCCATTGATGGGGTGATGGGCAAAGCAACACGTGGTGCGTTGATGGCCTTTCAGATGGACAGTGGGCTGACCGTGAATGGCCGGATGGATACACCATCGCTGAATGCGTTGGGGATCAAGATTCCATAAGTCGCTTCAGGTTAAAGCTGCGCTTACTGATGAGCAATACGTACGGATACAGAAATGGCAAGGATTGATCTGAAAGTCCCCTTCTCAGAAAAAGGTGAAGCGAAATCACTCGGTGCCAGGTGGGACCCGGGCCTCAAGACTTGGTACATCCCCGAGGGGGTCGACATCGGTCCCTTGGCTCAATGGCTGCCCGTAACAGAGCACGCAGACCTAGAGCACGGACCTGAATTTAGTGTCAGAGCACCGTATTACTACGTCATAGAGTCAGTGTCCGACTGCTGGGGCTGCTCCAATTTGACCCGCGTGTTTTCGTTCAAGCTGCCCGAGCAACACGAAGAGTTCGATTACTACGAGGATGAGGACGAAGATTTCGCGCTCACAAGCAACCTCGGCGAATGGAATTGCCCTGGGTGTCGCGGAACGGTCTCCAACGTCGCCAGTCTCTCTCCCTTGGTCACGAAGCAGATCCATCACTTCACCAACAAGTTCAAGCCGGCCTACAGCAAAACGGTAGGCAGCCGTTACCTGATGAATCACTGCGAAAACTGCGGAGCCAAGCTCGGCGATTTTTTCATGCATAGCGAACCTGGTGGAGCTTTCTTCCCAACCTCACCACAAGAAGCTCAGCGGATGACTCTCATCAAGATCAACGAGCGGTTCGACGCCAACTGCAGCGTCGGTTTTGCATCCGAAGATTTTTTCGACTGGATGCGGGTTCGCGAACAACCCTAATTACCCTATCCAATCCCGGACTGCCCGAGGACCTCACGCGCCTCAGGCCCACCTGCGGGGTATTGAGTAAAATCAGTAGAAGGCGCGGCATTGATGGCAAGGATGATTCCTGACCACAGACCTTGCGACACTAACAGCAAGGGCGAACGAGATATCTACACCATCTTCAAGACGGAGCTACCGGACGAGTACGTTGTCATCCATAGCCTTCCTTGGCTCTGCTTCGCTGTGAACAAGGTTGCCCCTCAAGCAAGGCCGACCGGAGAGATCGATTTTTTGATCGTCCATCCGGAAAAAGGGCTGCTCGTGCTTGAAGTGAAGAGCGGAGAATACGGCGTTAGGAAATTCTGTTACAGACGAAAAAGAATCAACGAAAAAACGATCTCTATTGCAATAGTTGATGAAAATGCTGTTGCCAAGCGGTTGAGAACGTAAGATTTGCACTTTACCTTGATCTGGAGCTATGAATGGAAGGCGTTGAAGACAGCGTAATCGAGCGATTCAGGAAGAACCTGCGCTCGGCTTGTCGATCGATGGGGCAGGTTGACATGAATGCGCCGGTCAATGCAGCCGACAGGAAACTGAATGCAGATGAGTTTTTCGCCGTAGGGGAGCACTTCTTTCTCATCGAGTTCAAATCTGCAAAACACACGTTGAAAAGCGAATCCGTGAAGCAGTCGGCCTGTACCCTTTGTGCTCGACTGAGAAAAAACACAAGCTTCAAAGCCTTGCACGATCAGGCCCACTTCGTGGCCTGGGGCGTCAAACAACGTTTATCAAACCTGCGATGCGAAATGGGAGTCTACCGATCTCTGGTTTGTTGCAGAGAGGTTCTCACCTCCTGCGATGCCGTGAAGGATCTCTCATCAGAAGGTCAGCACCACGAAGCAGAAGGCTACCTCAGAAAAAACATCAAAAGCATAGGGCTCACCGCCGAAAATTTTTCACGTTATCTGAAGTGGCTGCTTATGCAGCCGAGTGATGCGATAGAAGACGACAAGATCGGGCTTAAACTGTTTGGCTACAGCTACACGGATGGCATCGAGGAGCAAACGTTCCTTACATACAACGATCTATTCTCCTGGGCCGCACAGGCAAGAGCATTTCAGATCCAGCCACGTAGTTCTGACAATAGCTCATCGGACCCAAGTCCTTAACCTGACGTACCTTTCTCTGTTTTCACAGGACACCGCGTGCCTGCTATCAGCGGCAGCCCCTCGGCCGCGCGGACCACCGCCCGCGCGTATTTTTCCTCGTTGAGCTACACCGTATAGAGGCCAAAAGTCCAAGAATAGGCCGTTTGTCCGAAGATGGTCGGACGTGACGCCTGACCTCCGCCGTTTTGCACTCGCCTGGATACTCTATATACCTTCCCCTGCTTCGAGCCCTAACCCCTTTTGAGGGACGGCGCACACGCGGCGATTCCGGAAGGATGGCTACTCGTGTACCGACGGCGATTGGGGGCAACACTGGGGGCAAGACCAAATATTTTTAATCTGAAACCACCATGCTAGAGCCCAGTCAAAATGTTTTTTGGCGATCCTGAGAGTCTTTGATTCAAACCGTCGCACACTTAAACGGTGGATGACCGGGCACCGCCGCTTCCAAGCAGGCGTTCATCGCCTCGGCGAGTTCTCGCGTCGCCAGATTCCATACAAACTCGCCGGTCGCACGCGCATTGGCGAGCGAGTCCTTCGCGCCAAGCGAGCAAAAGCCGATGATCGGCGGCTTGTAGTTGAATAGGTTAAAAAAGCTGTAGGGAGCAAGGTTACGTACGCCGTCGTTGGAAACAGTACTGATCCATTCGATCGGGCGCGGAGCAACGATGGCGTTGAGCGGATCGTGCCGCAGGGAATGTCCCTGTGCCGGTTCGCAGGAATGCCAATCGGTCATAGCTTACCTCTTTGGGGACGCGCGCAAGGACTGCCACCTGCAGTGCCTCCGGCTCGGTGCGCGCGTTTCTCTTCGCTAGAGAACTTTTGAGCTGGAATGTGGGCGTGGAAAATTGGCATGAGTGGTTCCTCAGTGGTGTTGCTCAGCTAATACACGGCGACGAATTGGCCCGGCTTAGCTAAAGAAGTCTTGACCGAGTGTTTCTTCGAGTCGCTCTTTCAGGCCCGCCGAGAACTCACGAACGACGGGGAACGGGCTTTGAAAGAGCTTGATATTGCGGACGAGGCCAGACTCATTCCGAGTGATGATGGTGGTGCCGGCGATCGGCTTACCCCCGTGGATGGCATCCCACTCCAGGTAAGTCTTCGCACCGTCAACCGTCTCCGCAGTGAACACGAAATCTTCGTACATCGTACTTGTCGCGGCAAAGAATGCCCCGATGGATGTCGGGCCGATCACGGTCTTGCTGAGGGCTGAGGTCTGAAGGCTGGCGTCAGCAGTGAACGACGTCGCGAAGTCGCTCGTTCCTTTCTTCTTGACGATTTGCATCCACGCTGTCCCCGGTGGGGTGGCGTCAGTAGTCATTACCATCTCCTATCTAGTGTCTGCGGTTTTGCAGTGTGCGTGCGCGTGCTAGTCAGCGAGGTGCCCGATGAGAAACTCGCCGGCTCTCTGGAGAGCGTCGTGGGCCTGAGGCAAAGAAGCTGTCTGAATGTGCCAGACGTGGAGCATCTCCGGCCAGACCTCAAGGTGCGACTCGCCGTCGGCCGCGCGCACCTTTCGGTCAATTTCAAGCGCGTCGTCGAGAAGTACTTCGTCGCTTCCGACATGTATGAGCAGCGGAGGAAAACCGTGCATGTCGGCGAACATGGGTGAGATGCGCGGATCCTTCAAATCGTGGTTGCCGGCGTAAGCCTCTACCATCTCCCGCATCGCGCTCGCGTTGACCATTGGGTCGCGGTGAGCCAGTTGCGTTAACGAGGGCAGCGTCAGCGTTAAGTCTGCCCATGGGCTAATGAGTAGCGCTGCTCGTGCGTCCTTGTGGCCCTTCGAGGCTGCATAGGCCAGAACGTTGAGAGCCATGCCACCGCCACTGGAATCACCTGTCACGGCAAACGGCTTGCCAAGCGCACGCACGGCTTCGTAGCCGCGGATGGACTCGTCGTAGGACGCTGGAAATGGGTGCTCGGGTGCCTTGGAGTGGTCCAGAACGATGACCTGGGACTTTGCCGCTCGAGACAGCTCCCCAAGCATGCCCAAATGCGAGGCAGGAGAGCCAGCCACCCAGCCACCACCATGGAAATGGTAGATGACTCGGTCCTTAGATGCGCCAGGAGCTGTAATCGCCACCGCGGCCACGCCATCGAGCTTGATCGCCTCGACGGTTAGGTCGGCCGCCGGCGGGTTCGCTTGTGAAATGGCCTCCATGCCGACGCGGAGCGTCTCAATGGTGCGTACAGGATGCGCAAAGTCGAAGGCGAACATCGCATCCCGAAGCTCCCGGACGGAAGATGAATCGTAAGTCATGATCAGCTCACTCCAGGTTGAGGAAAGTCGCCGGCACCCAGTCATAGCCCTCGCCGTTGTCGGCTTTGCGAAGACGGCCCAGGCCAGGGAACGGCATGTGGGCTGCGGCAATCATCGTTTTGTCCGCAGCGAGCTTTACCAAAAGGGCTTCACGCGTTCTGATGGCCGTCGCGCTGTCTGAGTCGAAGACAATGCTGATTTCCGGATGCGGCATCTGGACGGCGCCAACATGAGCTACGTCGCCCCAGATGAGCAGCGACTGACCCTTTGAGGAAATCATGTAGCCAGTGTGACCGGGCGTGTGGCCGGGAATGGCATACGGTGCGATACCGGGGACGATTTCGGCCATGCCTTCGTACGGCTTCCATTTGCCTGCGGCGATGTAAGGCGCGGCGCCATCCTGTGCGACTTTGAAGAAGATCTTTGCTTCTTCCGGGGCCTTGGCCATGATTTCCTTCGACAACCAGAAGTCGGCGTCGGCCTTCGTCATCATCACGGTCGCGTTCGGAAAGACGCGTTTCCCGTTTTGGTAGATACCGCCGGCATGGTCAGCGTGAAGGTGAGTCAGTAGAACCAGGTCAATCTGCTCCGGCTTGTAGCCGGAGGCCTTCAAGTTCTGTACGAGCTTGCCCAGCGTGGGAGGGCCCCAGTGACCGCCTGAACCGGTATCGATGAGAACGAGTTTGGAGCCAGTGTTGACAAGGAAGCCTTGGACGGTTGCCGAAACCTGCTTGGGATCGTTTTGGAAGGAGCGCGCCAAGAGGGACTGAATGAGCGCGGGATCACCGTGTAGGAGACTGGAGTCGATGCTACCGCCACCGTCATAGAGCGCAGTGACTTCATAGTCGCCAATCATCGTGCGATAGAAGCCCGGCACCTGCTTGTGCTGCATCGGCGCTGCGGCTTGGGCCGGAGCTACGGCAGCGAAGGCACCCGCGAAGGCTAACGATACCGCGAGCAGGGTACGCGAAGTGATGGTGGAGAATTTCATAGTGTTCTTAACCATTGTGTGTGGTGGGTATGTAGGTACGTACAGCTGTAATGATCTTTAGCAAAACGCCAGCTCATCGTGCCATGTCGCTGTTACCGCCTTTCCGGCCATACGCAGCATCGAATTGCCGGTGTTACCCGTGATGAAAGCCCCGGATGTTCGATTTTTTCGCCGATCCGGCTGAGCCACCATGGCGCTTGCAATGTGCAAGTGGTTGAATAGTATTTGAACAGCTTGCACAATGCAAGTGGGTATTCAAGGAGAGTAACTGTGCAACAAACAAGACGATCGGGCTGCCCGATCAACCTGACGCTTGAGCAGATCGGCGACCGCTGGAGCCTGATCGTTATCCGCGATGTTATGTTCGAGAACAGACGCACTTATGGCGTCCTGCTGGAGAAAAACCAGGAAGGCATCGCCACGAACATCCTCGCGAGTAGGCTGAAACACTTGACCGCTTCTGGCCTGCTGACACGATGCCCGGATCCGAATCACCAGCAGAAAGTAATTTACAGCCTCACGGAAGCGGCGATACAGCTTGTACCTCTGCTCGCGCATTTGGCTGCATGGGGTGTTCGGCATACGCATCCGAGCAAGGAAGCGTCTTTGCGCGCGGAGGTGCTGGAAAAGGGCGGCCCTTCGCTTTGGAGTGCCTTTATGGATGAACTACGTTACCTGCATCTCGGTGCACCGCGTCCGGAGCGCTCAGTATTGGACAAGCTCCGGGCCGACGACGAGCAGGCGATCGCTACTTAGCACCAATCCTTGGCGTCTGGTGGAGGAAAAAGACATCGAACCTCACGCGCCGGTGTGGGACAAAACCGAGCGCAAGAACGACAGTTTTTCGAGCAACGATTTCCACTGGAATGAAGAGATCGAGGAATACCGCTGCCCAGCCGGCAAGGCATGCAGAACCTGCGCCGGCTGGCCAAATTTACCTCTCAAGGTCCACCGGTTACGGGATCACCTGTGTGGCATGACACTCTCCAAGACTCAAACCAATTCGGCTAAAGATGCCGGATTGAAGCCCTTCAGATCTGCGTAATCGCCTTTTTCCACTTTGGCGACCCACTCCTTGTCACTCAGCAGAACACGCCCTACAGCGATCAGATCAAACTCTTCGCGCTCCATGCGCTCGACGAGCCGCTCCAGGCTCGCGGGGGTTGATCCCTTGCCAGCGAAGGCGTGAGTAACATCATTGTCCAGCCCGACCGAACCGACGCTAATAGTCGTGGCGCCAGTGACTTTCTTTGCCCAGCCCGCGCAGTTCAGCCCGTTCTCACCATCGACTTCGGGAAACTCAGCGTCCCAGAAGCGTCGCTGCGAGCAATGCAGCACATCAACACCCGCCTCAACCAACGGTAGCAACCACTCTTCCATCAATGCAGGGGTCTCGGCGAGGCGCACCCCAAAGTCCTGCTGCTTCCACTGGCTAACGCGCATGATAATAGGGAACTCAGGGCCCACCGCATGACGAACGGCAGACACAATCTCAGCGGCAAAGCGCGAGCGCTCTTTGATCGTCGGTCCGCCATAACGATCGGTGCGCTGATTGGTACCCGCCCAGAAGAACTGATCCACCAAATATCCATGAGCCCCATGGATCTCGACTGTGTCGAAACCCAGCCGTTTGGCATCCGCCGCTGCCCTGGCAAAAGCAGCAACTGTGTCTGCAATGTCCTCTTCGCTCATTGCCACGCCGCGCGGGTCGTTTGGCGAATCGAGGCCAGATGGGCTTTCAACCGGTGCATCAGGTTCCCAACCGCTGACGTCACGCACTGCACCGGTGTGCCAGAGTTGCGGCCCCATACGGCCCCCAGCAGTGTGAACAGAATCGATGACGTTCTTCCATCCAGCTAGCGCTGCTTCACCGTGGAAAAAAGGAATGCCGGAACCGTTACGTGAAGCGGGACGGTCGATGACGGTGCCTTCTGACAAAATCAATCCGACCCGACCCTCAGCCCGCCGCCGGTAGTAGGCAGCGCTCCCTTCACCGGGGATGCCCTGCGGCGAAAATTGCCTCGTCATCGGCGCCATGACAATCCGGTTTTTCAGTTCAAGCGAGCGGATCGAAAAAGGACGAAATAGTATGCTGGTATCAGGGTTTGACATTGGATGGGCTCCGTTTGCTTTTGGAAGCCATATAAGTATATTTTGTAAACCAAATGTCAATTAGGCACCTAGAGTCGCCTAGGTATATATGAGGAAACTTCGATGCTGGAATTAAAGCCGCAATGTTTCTCGTCGGAGTGCCCAAGCCGGGCGCTGTTCGACCAGATCGCCGATAAGTGGTCAATGATGGTGCTGGCGGTGCTGGATGATGGCCCGCACCGCTTTAATGCCATCAAGCGCCGCCTGGAGGGCGTCACTCAGAAAGCACTGACACAGTGCCTGCGGCGGCTGGAAAGAAATGGCCTTGTCTCACGCAAGGTGATTTCGTTCTCGCCCGTGGCGGTCCAGTATGAGATCACCCCACTGGGTCAAACGCTGCAACAGCCATTTCGCGAACTGCATAAATGGACGCTCGACAAACTGCCTGAGGTTGAAGCGGCCCGGTCGAAATTTGACGAGGCCGCGGAGGTAAATCTGACGGTGTGATTCTCTTTGAAGATACCCCCAGCCCTTTAGAACCAGGTTTCCATCTGTATCCCGTATTGCCACACGCCGCCTGAATTGAAGTCAGACTTGCCGAACGAATCGGCGGCGCTGTACCTGTCCAGATCCGAGGACCAGTCCATGACACTGGCAAACACACGCAGTTCGGGGCGTGTGAGAAGGTCCCCAAAATCAGGCTTGAAGGTCGGGGCGATCGTGAACTTCCAGAAGTTACCGTCGACTGCGTTGCGTTGCAGGTAGCCCTTGGGATCGAGGTCCATGGTTTGCCAGCTCATCTCGTAGGCCATTTCGAAATTGCTGTTGATTTCATTGGCCAGGCGCACGTTGAGTGTCATCCAGCGGTAGTCATCCCCTTTGACGTAGCGGTCCTTGCTCTGCTCGGCCAGTAAACTCGGACCGATGCGCCAGCCGGGAGCGATGGGTGTCTCACCGTAGAGCGCCAGACGCAAAGCGCGGGCGTCGTCGATCAGTTCGCCGTCCGAGCCAATGTTCTTGACCTCTGCCCCCAGGCCTTGCCCATAGAGCAACGCCGTTTTGAAGAAGCCTTCCCTGCCGAAAAAGGTCTTCTGGTGATTGGCCACCATACTGTGCAAGCCGGAGTCCGCAGGCGTCAGGCCCGCTTCATTGCTACGAGTACCGATGTCGTTTTCCTTGGCGCCAATGGCGTTGAACATCCATTGCCACTGCCCATTATCGAAAAACTGGTTGGAGGTCAGGACGTAGCTTTCCACATCAGCGTTGACACCGCCGTCACTGAACTCCCCATAGTTTCGACCGATCAGCGAGTAATTCGAGCGCCAGTTCTTATTCATCTGCACGTCGTAGATGCCACCGCCGGTGCCCGCCAGGTAGACGACGTCCGAGTCCAGCCAGTGGATATCGAAATTGTCCCGGTCAAACCGCTTGCCTGCCCAAAGGGTGGAATTCTCGAACACCGAGTTCCCCTTGAACGCCGCGATATGGTCCAGTTCGGTAAACACCTGGCGCACGTTCAGGTTACTTTCGTCGGCGGTCCAGTCATTGGAGCTTTCTACGCCATCGGCGATGGACACCGTGAATTTCGAGCGGGTGCCGTTCTGCGCGTACTGCTCTTTCGACAGGTCGATACGCATGTAGGTGTCGTCCTCGTTACCGAGTCGCCCGACGGCGCCGCCGACAGAACCTGCTGGGGTGGTATAAGGACCGCCACGACCGCCACCCAGCCCGTCATTGACCAACAACCCGGAGCGGGCGTAGCCCTTGAAACTGAACCCGTCGGTGAGGTGTGCACCGCTGTCCTTTTTTTCCAGGCTCTGTTGATGGGCTTCGAGTTTTGCCAGCCGCGTGTCCAGAGTCGACGTGGCGACACTTGCAGGGGATGCCATTGATTGGAGGGCGGGAGCGGCGCGTTTGAGTTGTTGCAGTTCCCTGGCCAGGGCCTGGGTTTGCTGTTCGGCGGCCGCTGCACGTTTTTCCGCGGCACTGGCACGAGCCTCGAACGCGGCCATGCGTTCTTCCAGCGTCGCTGCGTGAGCGGTGGCTGCCGAGGTGCCGAGCACGCCTGCGAGAAGCCAGCTTGATGCTTTCTGCATGTGGATTTCCCTGTTTTGTTTTTATTTTTGTGTTCCCGCAATGGTCTTTTTTTCTCGGCCTTTGAATTGTCAAAAACCATGAAAAAAAGGATGCCTCATCGCAAATACGCTGCTACATTTGGCGATGTTAACGTTAACTTTTCTAAAAACAAAAATAAAGAGGGCTTTATGAAACAGCTCAAATCGCTCCTTCCTGCTGCGCTGCTCGGCCTTTGTGTCGGGCTTCCATCCCTCTCGACCGCCGCCAACCTGACAATCTCCTGCGGTGCGGTGGGTGCTGAATTGCAGCTGTGCAAGGAGGCTGTCGACGCCTGGTCGAAGCAGACCGGCAACAGTGTCGAAGTGGTTTCGACGCCTAACTCGGCCACCGAAAGGTTGTCGTTCTATCAACAAATCCTGAGTGCCCGGTCCAGCGACATCGACATCATTCAAATCGATATGGTGTGGCCGGGAATGCTGGCCAAACATCTGATGGACCTGCGCGAGGTGCTCCCTGCCAACGCGACCGAGGGCTACTTCCAGGCCCAGGTGGACAACGCCACGGTGAACGGCCGGCTGGTGACGATGCCTTGGTTCACCGATTCGGGCCTGCTGTATTACCGCAAGGACTTGCTCGAGAAGTACCACAAGCAGGTGCCGCAGACCTGGGAGCAAATGACTGCAACCGCCCGGGAAGTCCAACAGGCTGAGCGCAATGCCGGGAACGCCAATGCCTGGGGGTACGTCTTCCAGGGCCGCGCCTATGAAGGCCTGACGTGTAATGCACTGGAGTGGATCAGCAGCCAGCCGCAAGGTGGGCTGGTCAATCCGCAAGGCGACATCGTGGTCAACAGCCCGGCGGCAAGAACCGCGCTGACGCTGGCCAAGAGCTGGGTAGGAGACATTTCCCCACGCGGCGTACTCAACTACACCGAGGAAGAAGGACGTGGCGTGTTCCAGTCGGGCAATGCGCTGTTCATGCGTAACTGGCCGTATGTCTGGGCCCTGGTGCAAAGCCCGGATAGCGTCGTAAAAGACAAGGTCGGCGTGGCTCCCCTGCCCCGCGGTGGCGAGACGGGCACCCACGCCTCCACCCTCGGTGGCTGGGGCCTGGCGGTGTCGCGCTACAGCGCCAACCCCAAGCTGGCCGCAGAACTGGTGAGCTACCTGAGCAGTGCTCAGCAGCAGAAACATCGTGCCCTGGTCGGTGCCTATAACCCGGTGATCGAGTCGCTGTATCAAGACCCCGAGTTACTCGCGGCGATGCCTTACTACAGTCAACTGCGCAGCATTCTCAAGGATGGGGTCATGCGCCCTGCCTCGATTACCGCCGATCGCTATCCACGGGTCTCCAATGCGTTCTTCGATCAAGTGCATGGCGTGCTGGCCGGCGAAGTGCCGGTCGATCAGGCGCTGGCTGAGCTGGAAAGCGAACTGACACGCATCAAGCGCCGGAACTGGTAAGCCACAAGGAAGGAAATCACCATGTCTGTCTCCACTACCCTGGCCACCGGTGACGAGCTGCTGCCCGCCCGGGAAACCCCGGTACAACGCCGCCGGGTTCGCGCCGCGTGGCTGTTCCTGACTCCGATGCTGCTGTGTCTGGCCTTGGTGGCGGCCTGGCCGCTGCTGCGTACATTCTGGTTCAGTCTGACCGACGCCAGCCTGGCCGACACCGGTGACGCAAGCTTTATCGGCCTGAGTAATTATCTGTTGCACAGCAGCACCGGCTGGTCGGGCGTTCTAGTCGATCCACAATGGTGGAACGCGGTGCGCAACACCCTGCATTTCACTGTGGTTTCAGTGGGGTTGGAAATGGTGCTGGGGCTGTTGGTGGCGCTGCTGCTGAACGTCAAGTTCACCGGGCGCGCCTTGGTGCGGGCACTGATTCTGATTCCCTGGGCGATACCCACCATTGTCTCGGCGAAGATCTGGTCATGGATGCTCAACGACCAGTTCGGCATCATCAATCATCTGATGCTGGGCGCCGGCCTGATTGACGCGCCCCTGGCCTGGACGGCAGACGCCGACCTGTCGATGTGGGCAGTGATCATCGTCGACGTCTGGAAGACCGTCCCGTTCGTCACGCTGCTGATGCTGGCGGCCTTGCAGATGTTGCCGGGCGATTGCTACGAAGCCGCCCGCGTCGATGGCATTCACCCGCTGAAGGTGTTCTGGCGAGTCACCCTGCCGCTGCTGATGCCTGCGCTGCTGGTGGCGGCGATCTTCCGCATCCTCGATTCGTTGCGGGTGTTTGACGTCATCTATGTGCTGACCTCCAACTCGTCGAGCACCATGAGCATGTCGGTCTACGCCCGCCAGCACCTGATGGAGTTCCAGGATGTGGGCTACGGCAGCGCTGCCTCGACCTTGCTGTTTCTGGTCGTCGCAGTCATCGCCATGATTTATCTGTACCTCGGACGCCGTCAAATGGAGGTTCGCTCATGAGCCCGCACCTACTGAAAAAAGCGCTGTTGCGCGTCGGGTTCTGGTGCCTGATCGGGATTTTGCTGCTGTATGCGGTCTTCCCTTTCTACTACGCCATTGTGACTTCGCTGAAGCCGTCCAGCGCCTTGTTCCAGGTGAGCTACTGGGTCGACAACCCCGACTTCTCCAACTATGCCGCCGTGCTCCAGCAGGCCTCGTTCTTGCGGGCGATCGGCAACTCGCTGGTGGTTGCCCTGGGTGTGGTCGCACTGGCGCTGTTCCTCAGCCTGACCGCCGCCTATGCCCTGGGCCGGGTGAAGTTTCGTGGACGGGGCACGGTGCTGATGATGGTCCTTGGCGTGTCGATGTTTCCCCAGGTCGCGGTGTTGTCGGGGCTGTTCGAGGTGATCCGCGCCCTGGGCCTGTACAACACGTCCTGGGCGCTGATCCTGAGCTACACGATCTTCACCCTGCCGTTCACCGTCTGGGTGCTGACCACATTCATGGGCCAACTGCCCCATGAGCTGGAAGAGGCGGCGATCATGGACGGTGCTTCGCCCTGGGTCACCCTGACCCGCGTGTTGTTGCCGCTGCTCTGGCCGGCGCTGGTCACCACCGGCCTGCTGGCGTTCATTGCTGCGTGGAACGAGTTCCTGTTCGCCCTGACCTTCACCCTCACCGACACGCAGCGCACGGTGCCGGTGGCCATCGCCCTGATTTCCGGCGGCAGCTCCCATGAGTTGCCTTGGGGGCTGTTGATGGCCGCTTCGGTGCTGGTCACCGTCCCACTGGTGATTCTGGTGCTGATCTTCCAGCGCCGAATCGTTTCCGGTCTCACTACCGGTGCGTTAAAGGGTTGATCCCAACAAAGACAAGGAACAGCATCGTGATCAAGTTGAAGCTAGACAACGTGAACAAACAATTGGGCGGCATGCGCATTCTTCGCGACGTCAGCCTGGAAATCGCCGCCGGTGAATTCGTGGTGTTCGTCGGCCCCTCGGGCTGCGGAAAATCGACCCTGCTGCGACTGATCGCCGGGCTCGACTCCATCTGCGCCGGCGACCTACTGATCGACGGTCGCCGGGTCAATGACCTGGAGCCGCGCGAGCGTGGCGTCGGTATGGTGTTTCAGTCTTACGCGCTCTACCCGCACATGAGCGTCTACGACAACATCAGTTTTGGTCTGAAACTGGCCAAGACCGAAAAGACCAGCCTGCGTGAGCGCGTGTTGAAAACCGCGCAAATCCTGCAATTGGATAAACTGCTGCAACGCAAGCCCAAGGAACTGTCGGGCGGGCAGCGTCAGCGGGTGGCCATGGGCAGGGCCATGGCGCGGGAGCCGGACATTTTGTTGTTCGATGAGCCGCTGTCCAATCTGGACGCTTCCTTACGGGTGCAGATGCGTAACGAAATCGCCCGACTGCATGCTCGACTGGGCACCACCATGATCTACGTGACCCACGATCAGGTTGAGGCGATGACCCTGGCCGACAAGATTGTCGTGCTCAATGGCGGCCACATCGAGCAGGTTGGCTCGCCGCGGGAGCTCTACGAGCGCCCGGCCACTCGCTTTGTCGCCGGTTTCCTGGGTTCGCCCAGAATGAACTTTCTTGCTGCGAGCCTGCATACGCCAGGCGCAAGCAGCCTGGTTGAAAGCCTCGTATTGGGCAGGACCGCCCTGCCCTTTGACAGCTCGAGCCTGGCGGCGAACAGCCAACTGAGCCTGGGGATTCGCCCGGAACATGTGACGCTCAAGGCGGCACAGGGCACTGCTGGCATCGCCGTGATCGGGGTCGAATACCTGGGCAGCGAAACCTATGTACACCTCGATACCGGCCAGGATGAGCCCATGATCTGTCGCTGTGAGGTCCACGCCGGGTGGCGAGTGGGCGATCGGGTCGAACTGCAGGTGGAGATCGACAATCTGCACCTGTTCGATGCCGACGGTACGGCCTTGAGGCGCCACCCACAAACCCTCGAAACCCCGTTGGATGATATTGCCCAGCGCTCGGTACGAGCAGGCGCCCTATGACCGTGTGTGTGAATCCCATGAACGCTCCCATGTCCGCGACCCTTGAGCTTGCGCAACAGGCGCTGAACGCTGGCCTGTCCCGCGTCATCGATGACTATCGCCCCGATTATCATCTTGCCCCGCCCGCGGGCTGGATGAACGACCCTAACGGAGTGGTGTATTTCCGTGGCGAGTATCACGTGTTCTATCAACATCACCCCTTCGACGCAAAATGGGGCCCGATGTATTGGGGGCATGCCAAGAGTGCTGACCTGGTCCATTGGCAGCACCTGCCCATCGCGCTGGCGCCGGGCGATGACTTTGACCGCGACGGGTGTTTTTCCGGCAGTGCGGTGGTGTGTGGCGACACGTTGGCGTTGATCTACACCGGGCACACCTGGCTGGGGGAAGTGGGTGACGAACGCCAGATCCGCCAGGTCCAGTGTCTTGCCACCAGCGTCGACGGCATCCGGTTCGTCAAGCAGGGTGTCGTCATCGAGACAGCACCGCAAGATGCGATCATGCATTTTCGTGATCCCAAGGTCTGGAAGGACAACGACTATTGGTACCTGATTGCTGGCGCACGCCTGGGCGATACGCCTTTGCTCCCGTTGTACCGTTCCACCGATCTGCGCGCCTGGGAGTTCCTTGACTATGTATCCCGTGGCAACGAGGGCGATGGCTATATGTGGGAGTGCCCGGATCTGTTTCGGCTCAATGGGCGCGACGTGCTGCTGTACTCCCCCCAGGGCATGCGCCCAGAGGGTTACGAGCGGCTCAATAAGTACCAGACCGGCTATCGCGTGGGGCAACTCGACAGCCAATGGCATTTCAGCGGCGGGCCGTTTATCGAGCTGGATAACGGCCATGACTTCTATGCCGCGCAAACGCTGGTAGCCGCCGATGGTCGGCGCCTGGTGTGGGCGTGGCTCGACATGTGGGAAAGTCCGATGCCGAGCCAGCCCCATCACTGGTGCGGCATGCTCGGACTGCCCCGCGAGCTGCAATTGCATGCTGATCGCCTCAGGGTGTTCCCGGCCCGGGAATTGACGGCGTTGCGCAAGGCGCCGTTGCCAAGCACGCCTGCGTGGGGTGAATCGGGCACTCGGTGGGTGCCGCAAGTGAATGGCGACAGGCTCGAGATCCATGTGCAGTTGAATTTACTCGACTGCACCGAAGGCACCCTGGGCATCGCCTTGCGATGCAGTGCCGATGGCGATGAATACACCCTGCTTTACTACGATGCGTCACTGCAGCGCCTGGTGCTCGACCGCAGTCGTTCGGGGGCACAAGTGAGCGGTCAACGCAGCGTGGCGATCGACCGGGAACAAGAGCCTCTGCAACTGCGTGTGTTTCTGGACCGCTCGTCCATCGAGGTGTTTGAGCAAAGCGGCCGCTTCAGTCTCAGCAGCCGCATCTACCCCCAGCCCAACAGCCTGGGGGTGAAGTTACTCGCAAGCGGGACTGGCGGGGATGTCTCCATCACCCATGCGTGGCCTTTGGCCTCGGGGTGGCTATGAGCATCGTCATTCGAGTCGCGAGAAGCCCGGAGCCTGTGTCATGATTCGGCGTCAACCTGACCGGCCGCATCTCGCATGACTTCAGTGAAAGACGTTGCACAGCTGGCCGGCGTGTCCCTGATGACGGTTTCCCGAGCGCTCAACACCCCGGAAAAACTGAGCCCGGAAACCCTCCAGCGGGTGCGTCGCGCCATTGACGAACTGCAATTCGTACCGAGCCTTTCGGCGCGCAGGATGCGCGGGGACAATCTCCAGGCGCGAACCATCGGTGTGTTCGCACTGGATACCGCCACCACCCCCTTCGCCGTCGAGCTGCTACTGTCCATCGAGCAGACCGCGCAGCAAGCCGGCTGGAATGTGTTTATCCTCAACCTGTTGAGCAACCCGCCCACCGAGCAGAACATCGACCTGATGATGTCACACCGTCCCGACGGGCTGATCTTCAGTGCCATGGGGTTGCGCCAGGTGAGCATCCCCGAGCGTTTAAAGAGCAAACCGCTGGTACTCGCCAATTGCCTGGCCGATGACACTCGCCTGGTCAGCTATGTGCCCGACGATGAAACGGGGCAGCATCGAGCGGTGCATCACGCCTTGAGCCAAGGCTATCGGCGCCCTCTGTGTATCAATCTGCCAAAACAGAGCCTTGCCTGGAGCCTGCGACAAGAAGGTTTGCAAAGTGCCTGCCAGGCCTTTGGGCTGGCGCCTGAAGCGCTCCTGCAATACGACCTTTCCGATCACGATGCCTACGGTGAAACCGCAGCCATTCTCGACCGGCACATCATCGAGGGGCGACCGCAGTTCGACATTCTGATCTGCGGCAACGACCGTATCGCCTTCTGTGCCTATCAGTTGTTGCTGGGCCGTGGCCTGAAGATTCCCGGCGACGTTGCGGTGCTCGGCTATGACAACATGATCGGCATCGCCGAGCTGTTCATTCCGCCACTGACCACGGTCCAACTGCCGTACTACGAGATCGGGCGCAGGGCTGCCCGGCACCTGATCGAGAACCTCGAGGTGTCGGGCGCCCAGCCAGTAGATTGCCCATTGGTAGTCAGGGCGTCGCTATAAGCCGAGTCGGCATTGGGCAATGCTCTCACTGTCTCAAAGCGTCAGGACACCGCTTTATCAAGCAATCAGATCGTTGGCACTGAAGGTATTGACGCCCAGTAGCTGGATTTCGAAATCCGCATCCAGATTGCCATTGATGTTGCCGTAAAGCACCTGATCGACGAAGCGCAATTGTCCCGCGTCGGTGAAGTCGTTCGAGTCGATGAAGCTGAACCCATTGATTGGCGCGTTCAGGACATCAGCAGCCAGTTTCGATAGGTCAATCTTATCGCCCAGGATGCTGCTGAAGTCGGTAATGACGTCGCGAGCGCTTCCCGTACCCAGTTCATTCAGCGCACTGAAAACAAATCGATCGGCTCCAGTGCCGCCCGTGAGAGTGTCACTGCCAACGCCGCCGATCAGCGTGTCATCGCCTGCGCCACCGTTGAGTTTATCGTTGCCTGCTCCACCGTTCAGCACGTTGTTGCCGGTGTTGCCGTTCAGCACGTTGCCCAGGGCGTTGCCGGTGCCGTTGAGGTGGGCGGTGCCGGTCAGGGTGAGGTTTTCCAGGTTGGCACCCAGACTCCAACTCACCGAGGAGCGCACGGTATCGATCTCGCTAACCGTGGTGTTGGTTTCGCGGACGATGTCCCTGAGGTTGTCGACCACATAAGTGTCATTGCCGGTGCCGCCGATCAGCGTGTCGATACCGCTGCCACCGTCCAGGGTGTCGTTACCTGCTCCGCCGTTCAGCACATTGTTGCCGGCGTTGCCGATCAGCACATTAGCCAATGTGTTGCCGGTGCCATTGAGGTGGGTGCTGCCGACCAGGGTGAGGTTTTCCAGGTTGGCCCCCAGGGACCAGCTCACCGAGGAGCGCACGGTATCAATCTCGCTGACTGCGGTGCTGGTTTCGCGGACGATGTCCCTGAGGTTATCGACCACGTAAGTGTCCTTGCCCGTGCCGCCGATCAGTGTGTCGATACCGCTGCGACCGTCCAGGGTGTCGTTACCTGCTCCGCCGTTCAACACATTGTTGCCGACGTTACCAATCAGCACGTTACCCAATGTATTGCCAGTGCCATTGAGGTGAGCATTGCCGATCAGGGTGAGGTTTTCCAGGTTGGCACCCAGGGACCAGCTCACCGAGGAGAGCACGGTGTCGATTTCACTGGCCAGGGTGCTGGTTTCACGGACGATATCCCTGAGGTTGTCGACCACGTAGGTGTCGTTGCCGCTGCCGCCGATCAGCGTGTCGATGCCACCGCCACCGTTCAGGCTATCGTTGCCGGCGCCTCCGTTGAGCACGTTATTGCCCGCATTACCCGTCAGTACATTACGCAGGGCATTGCCGGTGCCATTGAGGTGAGCAGCGCCGGTCAGGGCGAGGTTTTCCAGGTTGGCCCCCAGGGACCAGCTCACCGAGGAGCGCACGGTATCGATTTCACTGGCCAGAGTGCTGGTCTCACGGACCACGTCCCTGAGGTTGTCGACCACGTAGGTGTCGTTGCCAGTGCCGCCGATCAGCGTGTCGATACCACTGCCACCGTTCAGCAGATTGTTGCCGACGTTGCCAATCAGCACATTGTTCCGGGCGTTGCCGGAGCCACTGAGGTGGGCAGTGCCGATCAGGGCGAGGTTTTCCAGATTGGCCCCCAGGGACCAGCTTACCGAGGAGCGCACAGTATCGACTTCACTGGCCAGAGTGCTGGTCTCACGAACAATATCCCTGAGGTTGTCGACCACGTAGATGTCGTTGCCGGTGCCACCAATCAGCGTGTCGATACCACTACCGCCGTCCAGTGTGTCGTTGCCTGCGCCTCCATTGAGCACGTTATTGCCCGCATTACCCGTCAGTACGTTACGCAGAGCATTGCCGGTGCCGCTGAGGTGAGCAGCGCCGGTCAGGGCGAGGTTTTCCAGATTAGCGCCCAGGGTCCAGCTCACCGAGGAACGCACAGTATCGATTTCACTGGCCAGTGTGCTGGTTTCACGGACGATGTCCCTGAGGTTGTCGACCACGTAGGTGTCATTGCCGACGCCACCGATCAACGTGTCGATACCCCCGCCGCCGTTCAGCAGGTTGCTGCCGGCGTTACCGATCATTACGTTGCCCCGCGCATTGCCGGTGCCATTGAGAGAGGCTGATCCGGTCAGCGTGAGATTTTCCAGATTGTTGCCCAGGGTCCAGCTTACCGAGGAGCGCACCGTATCCACTTCGCTGACCAGGGTGCTGGTTTCGCTGATCAGGTCCCCGATGTTATCGACCACGTAAGTGTCGTTGCCGGTGCCACCGATCAGCGTGTCGATACCACTGCCACCATCCAGGGTATCGCTGCCCGCCCCTCCCGAAAGGGTGTTGGCGCCAGCGTTACCGGTGATACGGTTGTTCAGCGTGTTGCCGGTACCGTTGAGGTTGCCGGTGCCGCTCAGTGTCAGGTTCTCCAGGTAGCTGCCAAGAATGTAGTTGATGGATGAAACAACGCTATCGATTCCTCCATTGAGGGCACTGCTTTCCTGAACCACGTCACCGCCGTTGTCGACGACGTAAGTATCGTTACCCGCCCCGCCGATCATCATGTCCTTGCCGGCACGGCCATTTAGCAGATTGTTTAGTGCGTTACCTATGAGCGTGTCGTCATTGGCCGAACCGACTGCGTTTTCAATTTTTGCGCCGTAGGCGATCGCCAGTCCTTCGTTGAACGCCGCCTGGGTGTCCAGGTCGATGAACGCTTGACCGATTTTGCTGAACTGGCCTTCGTTCAGATTGATGCGCACCGCTGCGACCTGATTGGTGGCATCGATAGTGTCATTGCCGCCGGCGTCCCAAATCGTTTCGAAAACCGATTGGTCTGCCGCCCAACTGTATGTGTTGTTGCCGGTTTGCCACTGAGTGTTGGCCCCATAGAGGCTCTGGATGGCGGCAATGTCCAGCAACATGGGCGTGGTTGGCTCATAGGAATAAGCACTGTCGTAACTCATGATGGTATAGCGGACATCATCGAACTGAGGCGCCAGTACCGTGGGGTTTGACAGGCTTTGTGAGAACGGGTGCTTGAGGCCCAGAGCATGGCCGATCTCATGCATAAAAGTCAGATAGTCGTACGTGCCTTTGACGGGAGTCGGGTCGTTCGTCACTGGCCCGATCCAGACATCACCGGCACTGGCGGTGTGGGCGGGAAAATAGCCCCAGGCAGCGGTGTCTTCGTCCATATCCAGATAGCCGCCGAAGCGCAGATCACCGACATTGGTGGAGGACTCGTTGACCCGTGTGAATTTGAGATTGGCGACCGAACTCCAGGTGCCGAGTGCGCTGACGATGGCGTTTTGCTGCGCTGACGTCAGGAGGTAGATGGACTCATATTCATTATCACTGCTGTAATTAATGGCGAAACGCGAGTCCGCAGTGACGAAGCTATACGTCAGGGGCGTGGTAAACGTGCCGGTACTCCACGAGTTGCCCATCCAATAAGTGCCATAAAGCAAGCTATTGACTTGCGCATTGCCGGTCAGCTTTGCGGACGAAACAAACGAGTAACCAACGGGATGGGGCATGTGAAGCTTCCTTGAGCAGTCTGTGGCCTTTCCTGGACGCGGCCATTACAGAGGGATATTTTGCATCAGAAAGAGTGGATTTAACATCATCTTGCCACTATTTTTATCTTCATTGAGATGACGGTGCTACGAGCCATTCGTTGACCCTGCGGATATCCCCCTCCCCCAATCTGCCGCTCCAGCGATGCAGCACCAGCAAACTGGTCACGAACTTGTATTGGGACTGATTGAAGTCGCGCCGTGCGCGAAACTCTTCCTTGATACTGTCCAGCACATCGACGGCATGCTTGACGCCGTATCCGAAAGCCTTCTCGGTGCCTATCCGTGATTTTTCGGCGGATTCCAAGGCACGTTGTGTTGCCTTGATTCGGCTGAGCCCGGTTGTCACGCCGAGATAGGCCGTTCGGGTTTGCGTGATGATCTGACGCCGTAAGGCTTCCAGCTCTTGCTGGGCGACTTCCTTATCGTTTTCGGAGCTTGATACTCGGGCACGGGTGGAGCCGCCGCTGTAGAGCGGCACCTGCAAGTCCAGGGAGGCGACGAGATTGTCCGAGCGGGGTGTCAACGCGCCTTCATAGCCGATATCACTGCGTTGCGCGGTCAAGTTCAACCCCAACCGTGGCAGATGTCCCGCCCTGGCTTCACCGATAGCGGCCTCGGCGGCGCGGATACCGTGCTCGCGGGCAAGCAGTGCGGGGTTACTGTCGAGTGCCGTCTGCACCCAATAGTCCTGCGCTTGCGCAGGCAAACTGAAGGCCGGATTGCCTGCCATGCGCTTGAGCGGCTCACGGATATCACGCCCCACCAGTTCGGACATGGCTTGGCGACTCACCTCGACCTCATTGCTGGCTTCGATCTCGTCCGCCCTGAGCGCATCCACGCGCGCCTCAAGGTCAAGTACATCAGTCACCATCGCCATTTGGCGTGCATACAGCGCGTGGGTCCGTTTGAGGTTGCGCTCGGTCGCATCCAGCTCGCTGCGTACCAGGGCCAATTCGTCCTCCGCCGCGAGAACCGCGAAGTAGCGCTCGGATAAATCAATGCTGGCCTGCACCTGGGTGTCATCGGACTCGTACTCGCTCTGGCGGGCCAGTTCAATGTACTTTTGATAGCTGCGCCAGACCTGCGGATCGTAAATAACCTGATTGAGCATCATCGCCAGGCGTTTGCCGTTGTATTGAATACGATTCAAATCGTCATCGCGGCGACTGCGGTTAACACTGCCGCTGGCATTGAGCTGTGGCAGCAGTTGACCAAAGGCCGCCCGCTCGCTGCCCTCACCACTACGGACCATGGCTTGTGCCCGTAAAATACGCGGGTCAGCCCCTTGAGCTTCCTGATGCAGCTGCAACAGATCTGTGTAAGGGGGCGTCGAGCTGTCGTCAGCAAGAGCGCCAAGCGGCACGAGGGCCAGACTCATCGCGATCAGAAGCTTCATGTCAATCCTCGATCAACGAACGGGCAAAAGCATTGCTGGCCGGCTGCATCAAATACTGCAACAGCGTCCGCGCGCCCGTATTAATCAGCACTTCGACCGGCATTCCTGGCACCAGGGTCAGATTACCCAGGGCCTGACGTCCCTTGTCGGTCAGGGCCACGCGTGCCAGGTAATAAGCGGCGTCGGTGTCCTTGTTGATCAGGCGATCAGCTGATATCTGCACCAGTTGCCCTTCGATGACTGGCGTGGTGCTGCTCTTGAAGGCACTGAAGCGAATGTCCGCCAATTTGCCCAGTGCGACACGGTCGATGTCCATCGGTGACAGCTGTGCTTCTACAATCAGTTCTTCGTTGGCCGGGACGATGTCCAACAGCGCAGTGCCTGGACTGACCACTGCGCCCAGCGTGTGTACGGTCATACCCATGACCATTCCCGACTCGGGCGCGAGGATATCGGTGCGTTGGTCGCGGTCCTGCAGGGTGGCCAGCCGCTCGCGCAATTCATAGACCTTGGTCTGCGCATCGCCCAGCAGACCTGCGACCTCGGTGGCAAAAGTCTTTTTCAGTTGCAGTATCTTCAACCGCGCCTCGTCGATATGAACCCGCGCTCGCGCGCTTTCGGAGCGGCTTTCGGCGATTTCGGTCTGCAGGCGAGAGAGACTTCGCTCTTGCTCGCGCAGACGCTGCTTGTCCACGTAGCCTTCGGCAAGCAATGCACGCAAGTCGACAATCTCTTCTTCATAGGAAGCGGCCAGCATCTGCTTGCTGGCGATGACGGCCTTGAATCCGCGAATCTGTTCTTCGATTTGTCCGATGGACTTCTCCAGCAAGCCGATTTCGCCCAGCAACGAGGTCCGTCGGGTCTGGAAAATCCGCGCTTCACTGTCGCGAGCCTCGCGCACTCGGGGATCATTGGGATCCAGCGTAGGCACGAGCGGTGGCTCGGGCAGCGCATCACGTTCAGCCACCAATCGGGCCTGGAGTTCGAGCGCGGCGATCAACTGGCTACGCATGGCTTCCATCTCCGAACGCGCCTGGGTGTTGTCGAGTACCAACAATACATCGCCGGCTTTCACCAGGTCGCCGTCGTGCACGCGCAGTTCGCGCACAATGCCGCCCTCAAGATGTTGTACGGTCTTGCGATAGCTCTTGACGGTGACCACGCCCGGCGCGAGCGCAGCACTGTCGAGCGGAGCCAGGGTAGCCCAGCCGCCAAACAGGCCAAAGGTGACCAGCAGCATGAGGTAGCCGATGCGCCGCACGGGTTTGTCATCGATTGGCAGCCCGGACATATCGACGGATGAGTGCTTACTGTCTTGCATAACGTTGTTCATCCGTCCCTACGATTCAATCGCGGCAGCCTGGTGGGCCGTGGGCGTCGCGCCCTGCAGCCGTGCCAGGATTTTGTCGCGCGGCCCGAACAGACTCAGCTCGCCATGATTGAGAACCAACAGCTTGTCCACCTGCGCCAGCACCCCGGATCGATGGGTAATGACAAACACCGTGGCCCGACTCTGCCGCAGTTTCTGCAGCGCTTGGGCGAGCATTTTTTCTCCAGCGTCATCCAGATTGGAGTTCGGTTCATCAAGTACCACCAGACGCGGCTCACCGTACAAGGCGCGGGCCAGCCCGATGCGTTGCCGCTGGCCGCCAGAGAGTCCACCGCCATTGGCGCCAATCAATGTGTCGTAGCCATCGGGCAGTTGCAGCACCAGTTCATGTACACCGGCCATGCGCGCGGCGGCGACCACTGCAGGCGCATTCACCGGACCGAAGCGTGAGATATTCTGGCTGATGCTGCCCTCGAACAGTTCTATGTCCTGGGGCAAATAGCCGATGTACTGGCCCAGTTCGTCCCGGCGCCATTGGCTGATGTCCGCACCGTCCAGGCGCACGGTCCCGGCCAGGTTTGGCCAGATCCCCAACAACGCCCTGGCCAGGGTCGACTTTCCTGCGCCGCTGGGACCGATGATCCCCACCGCTTCACCAGCGGCCACTTGGAAGTCCACGCCGCGAATGATCGGCTTGCGATTGTCCGGGGAACCCACTGAAAGCCCCTCGACGCGAATCGCCCCTTCAGGTGCCGGCAACGACATGCGCTCAGGCTCGGCGGCGATCTTGACCAGCAACTCGCGTAATCGGGCATATTGCGAGCGTGCGCCAAGAAAGCCTTTCCAGACGCCGATCAACTGATCGATGGGCGCCAGGGCGCGCCCCAGTAAAATGGAGCCGGCAATCATCAGTCCGGGCGAAATTTCATGATTGATCGTCAAGTAGGCGCCCAGGCCCAGCATCAGCGACTGAACAATCTGACGGAACGTCCTGGACATCGCCATCATGCTCGCGGCGCGGTCACTGGCCAGGCTTTGCAGGGTCAGGACCTTATGGGTTTGCCCGTTCCAGTGCTGACGCAGACTTGCAAGCATGCCCATGGACTCGACCACTTCGGCATTGCGCAGACTCTTGTTAGTGAAGGTGGTAGCCGCGATCTGCTCGCGGTTGGCAGCCTGCAACGGTGTGTGAGTGAGCTTCTCGTTGATGAAAGCCAACGCCCCTAGCATCACCGCACTCACGACCCCCATCCACCCGAACCAGGGATGAAAAATGAACATTACCGCCAGGTAGATCGGAATCCACGGAGCATCGAAAAAGGCAAACAAGCCGTTACCGGTCAGGAACTGGCGCAAGGCGTTAAGGTCGCTCAACGGCTGGGCGGTGGCATTCATGCCGTTGGTGTTGAGTGCCTGCTTGAAACTGGCGTCGAACAGACGCTGGCCCAGCAGCGTGTCCAGGCGAGTACTGATTCGTACCATAATCCGCGAACGAACCCACTCCAGGCCGCCCATCGTGATCATCAGCAGCAACATGATCAGCGTGAGCATCAACAGAGTCGACTGGCTGGCGCTTCCTACGGCGCGGTCATACACCTGCAACATGTAGAACGATGGAACCAGCATCAGCAAATTGACGAAAAAACTGAAAAAACCAACGCAAAGAAAACTGCCTTTGCATACGGCAAGGGCGCCTTCCAGCTCGGTCCTGGGGTGGGCTGACATGATTCTTACCTGAGGCCCGCTTATGGGCAGACCTGCGAAAACCTAGTGGATACAGGCGCACATACGCCCTGAGTATGGGGGGCGACCCCCTCTGAAGCGCTTGCGCAATCAGGATCTACGCGCGCTGTATCGGCATGTGTGTGCGGTTCTGAAGGGGTATACCCTCAAAGGATCGCCATCGCCTGTTCTTACATCTTTAGTCGCCCCAACTCTGTGCCTGCCCACCTTTGCTTGGACTACTTTGCGAACAACTGGCTCATATCCTTGAACGCCTTGAATTCAAGGGCGTTACCGCAAGGGTCGAACAGGAACATCGTCGCCTGCTCACCCACCTGCCCCTTGAAGCGAATGTAGGGTTCAATCACAAACTCGGTGCCGAAGGATTTCAAGCGTTCGGCCAGTGCTTCCCATTCTTCCCAGCCCAAAATGATGCCGAAATGAGGAACAGGCACGTCATGGCCGTCCACCGGGTTGCTGTGGACGTTTTCCTGGGCAGCGGTTTTGGGCTGCTCATGAATCACCAGTTGGTGGCCGTAAAAATTGAAGTCGACCCACTGGGCGCTGGAGCGCCCCTCTTGCAGTCCAAACACTTCGCCATAAAAGGTGCGGGCACCCGCGAGGTCGTAAACCGGGATCGCCAGGTGGAAGGGTGAGAGGCTCATCAAGATTCCTTTTTTGTGTCTTTTAGGTGAGGCCATCGTAGTGCGGCGCTACAGGCGGAAAAATCAATATATATTGCTTAGAAACACAACTAATATTTGTGAATGATTAAAGAACTCAAGACGCTCATCGCCGTGGCACGGGAAGGCACTTTCGCGGCGGCCGGGAACAGGATCGGCCTCACCCAAGCTGCCGTGAGCGCGCAGATCCAGCGCCTGGAGGCGCAGTTGGGCTTCGAAATATTCGACCGCAAAGGACGCTCGGCCCACCTCAATCGCGAGGGTCAGCAAGTCCTCTTGCAGGCGCAAGAGTTGCTTCGTCTCTACGACAACCTGGGCGGTGGCTTCCCGGAGCTTGCGGCCAGTGTCCTGGTGAACATTGGCGCCATTGCGTCCGTCCAGCGTTCCTATTTGCCGGACGCGTTGGCCAGGTTCCATCAGCAATGCCCTCAGTGCCGTACGCGGGTGCTGCCGGGGCTTTCGATGGAGCTGGTCAACCTGGTGGACGCTGGCGAAATCGACATGGCGGCCATCATCCGTCCGCCCTTCTCGCTTCAGAGCGACCTGCGCTGGACGACCCTGACACTTGAGCCGTATCGATTGATCGTTGCACGCCAAGTGCCGGGGGAAGACTGGACGACACTCCTTTCCAGCCTTCCATTCATTCGATATGACCGTGCTTCATTCGGTGGCCGGCAGGTGGATCGTTTCCTGCGGCAAATGCACTTCACCGTGCGCGAGGTGTGTGAACTGGATGAACTGGAGGCCATCATCAAGCTGGTTGAAAACGGTGTGGGGGTGGCACTGGTGCCACAAACATCGGCGCATGACTGGCCGGCAGGAGTTAGAGCCCTCGACCTTGGCCAGCACACCTTCCACCGGGATATCGGATTGGTGCATCGGTCGGGGCAAAGCCTCACCGAACCGGTACGGATACTGGCCCAACTGATTGCTGAACAAGCCAGGACAGGGCCTGAGTAAAAAGGTTTTTGTCGGCCGGATGATCTATACCTTCAGATACACGCAATCAGGCCGACAGCGTGGCATGCACTGATAAAAAAGCCGTGGCAAACATGGCAGGACGATGTTTCTGGCGCCAAGCGTTTGGAACGGCGCATCACTTTCAATGCCTGAAGTATCGATCATGAGCCGGATCAAACGCGTATTGGAAGGCCGTACAAAAGCACTCGCGCACCTGTGTCTGATATTGCCGATGCTGATTGTCGGTAGCGCGTACGCCGCCCCCTTGACGATTGAACTGCACATTCTCGACGCGCCGCCGCTGACGTTTGTCGACGACCCCAGGGGGCACGGAATTGTCGGCGATGTTGCCGTGGCAGCCATGACCCAAGCCGGGTATGCCGTCAAGCTGCATATCCTTCCCTGGGCCCGGGCACAGAAACATGTCAGCGAACAGCGCAATCACTTGATCGCCCCCCTGTCGCGCACACCGGAACGTGAGGATCGTTTTACCTGGATCGCTTCGGTCATGCCCATGGAGCGAGCGTTCTTCACCCTCGACCGGCCAGTGAGCAGCTTCGCCGAAGCCAGGCAAACCTACCGCAAGATCGGCGTCGGCCTGGGAAGCGCGCAGCAGGAAATCCTGCGCACCGAAGGGTTCAGCGACGACCAGATCTATCCACTGGCCATCGGCGACAACCCCGCCCAGATGCTCTTGATGGGGCGTATCGACGCCTGGTTCAACGGCGTCCCTGAGAGTCGGTATATTTGGCCAAAGGTGTCCAAGCGAACACTGCTGATGAGTCCGGTCAAGAGCAGTGCCGATCTCTATCTGGCCTGCTCCAAGCAGTGCTCCCCAAAAATGGTCAAGAAGCTGCGGGCGGCCGTTGAAAGCCTTCGCGCCAGCGGTGAGATCCAGCGCATCCATGACCGTTATCTGCCGCAGTAGCAGTCTTCCCGCAGGCAGCTTTGCGCCTCTAGCAACCTGAAGGGATATCAGCAAGATTGATAGCAGCCTAACGAAAGCCCCAGGCTAGACGGCTGGGCGATGGCTTATATCATTCCGAATGATAGTTACCTTTGCTTCATTCGATTCGTGCCTCACCGCCTCCCCCCGCATCATCCGCCCATCTCAAATACTCTTGGCGGATGCTATCCATGGAATATTCACTTTCAAAACTGCGCTTTCCCCTCGCACTGATGGCGGTGCTGGTGATGAGCGCGTGCGGCAAGACCCCAGATACGGCGGCATCCATGCCGGCGGCCAAAGTCAGTGTGGCCAAGGTGCTGGAGCAGCCGGTCAATGAGTGGGACGAATTCACCGGGCGCCTCGAGGCGCCGGAAACCGTCGAGATCCGACCACGGGTTTCGGGGCAGATCGATAGCGTAGCGTTCACCGAAGGCGCGCTGGTCAAGAAAGGCGATCTGTTATTCCAGATCGACCCGCGTCCGTTCCAGGCTGAAGTTCGTCGCCTTGAAGCCCAACTGGCCCAGGCCCGTGCCACCGCCACCCGCAGCGAGAACGAAGCCAAGCGTGGCGAGCGCCTGCGCTTGAGCAACGCCATTTCCGCCGAGCTGGCGGATTCGCGCACCAGCGCTGCCCAGGAAGCTCGTGCTGCCGCTGCGGCGATCCAGGCGCAACTGGACCTGGCCAAACTGAACCTGAGCTTCACCCGGGTCACGTCGCCCATCAGCGGTCGCGTCAGCCGGGCGGACATCACCGCCGGCAACCTGGTGACCGCCGATGTCACGCCGCTCACCAGCGTGGTGTCCACCGACAAGGTCTACGCCTACTTCGATGCCGACGAGCGCGTCTTCCTCAAGTACACCCGCCTTGCCCGCGAGGGCCAGCGCGGTCAGGCGACTCCGGTCTACATGGGCCTGTCCAACGAGGAAGGTAATCCGCACCTGGGCCATATGAACTTCATCGACAACCAGGTCAATCCACAGACCGGTACCATTCGTGGTCGCGCGGTGTTCGACAACCAGGATGGCGCCTACACCCCAGGGCTGTATGCCCGACTGAAACTGGTAGGCAGCGGCACTTACTCAGCCGTGCTGATCAACGACGAAGCGGTCGGCACTGACCTGGGCAAGAAATTCGTGTTGGTGATGGACGCCGACAACAAGCCGGCCTACCGCGCTGTCGAGCTGGGGCCGAAGATCGAAGGCCTGCGCATCGTGCGCAAGGGCCTGAGCAAGGACGACACCATCATCGTCAAGGGCCTGCAACGCGCTCGTCCCGGTGCGCCGGTCACGCCTGAAACCGTGCCGATGGCCAGCGAAGAAACCATCGCCGCCCTGGCACAACAACGAAAAGCGCTCGAAGCCAGCAACCTGCCCCAAGTCGCGCCTGCCAAGGCTGCTTCCGGATCGGCAGGCAAACTGGCCGCAGCGACCCCACGCGGTTAAGGGACTGAACTCAAGATGAAATTTTCCCAGTTCTTCATTTCGCGGCCGATCTTCGCAGCGGTGCTTTCGCTGCTGATCCTGATCGCCGGCGCCATCTCACTGTTCCAGTTACCGATCAGCGAATACCCGGAGGTCGTACCGCCGACCGTGGTCGTGCGCGCCAACTTCCCGGGCGCCAACCCCAAGGTCATCGGCGAAACCGTGGCCGCGCCCCTGGAGCAAGCCATCACCGGCGTCGAGAACATGCTGTACATGTCCTCGCAATCGACCGCTGACGGCAAGATCACCCTGACCATCACCTTCGCGCTGGGCACCGACCTGGACAACGCTCAGGTGCAGGTGCAGAACCGCGTCACGCGGACTGAACCCAAGTTACCGGAAGAAGTCACCCGAATCGGCATCACGGTGGACAAGGCTTCGCCCGACCTGACCATGGTGGTGCACCTGACCTCGCCGGACCAACGCTACGACATGCTCTACCTGTCCAACTACGCCCTGCTCAACATCAAGGATGAGCTGGCGCGTCTGGGCGGCGTGGGTGATGTGCAGCTGTTCGGCATGGGGGACTATTCCCTGCGGGTCTGGCTTGACCCGAACAAGACTGCTTCGCGTAACCTGACCGCCACCGACGTGGTCACCGCCATCCGCGAACAGAACCGTCAGGTCGCCGCCGGTGCCCTGGGTGCACCTCCGGCACCCAATGCCCAGGCATTCCAGCTCTCGATCAACACCCAGGGACGCCTGGTGAATGAAGAAGAGTTCGAGAACATCATTATTCGTTCCGGCGAGGACGGTGAAATCACCCGTCTCAAAGACATCGCACGAGTGGAGTTGGGCTCCAGTCAATACGCCCTGCGCTCATTGCTCGACAACCAGCCGGCGGTGGCGATCCCAATCTTCCAGCGCCCTGGCTCCAACGCCATCCAGATCTCCAACGACGTTCGCGCCAAAATGGACGAACTCAAGCAGAACTTCCCTGCGGGGATGGACTACAGCATCGTCTATGACCCGACGATCTTCGTGCGCGGCTCCATCGAGGCGGTGGTTCACACCCTGTTCGAAGCGCTGATCCTCGTGGTGCTGGTGGTGATCCTGTTCCTGCAGACCTGGCGCGCCTCGATCATTCCGCTGGTGGCCGTGCCGGTGTCGCTGATCGGTACATTCGCCGTGATGCACCTGTTCGGTTTCTCGCTCAACGCGCTCTCGCTGTTCGGGCTGGTCCTGGCGATCGGTATCGTGGTGGACGACGCCATCGTGGTGGTGGAGAACGTCGAACGGAACATCGGTTTGGGCCTGACTCCGGTGGAAGCCACCAAACGCGCCATGGGCGAAGTGACCGGGCCGATCATCGCCACGGCACTGGTGTTGTGTGCGGTCTTCGTACCGGCGGCGTTCATCAGTGGCTTGACCGGGCAGTTCTATAAGCAGTTCGCTTTGACCATTGCCATCTCCACGGTGATCTCGGCCTTTAACTCCCTGACCCTGTCGCCAGCCCTGGCCGCGGTGCTGCTCAAGAGTCATGACGCGCCCAAGGACCGGTTTTCCAGGTTCCTGGACAAGATTTTCGGCGGCTGGCTGTTCCGTCCGTTCAACCGTTTCTTCGATCGTGCCAGCCACAGCTACGTGGGTACGGTAGGCCGAGTGATTCGCAGCAGCGGCATCGCCCTGCTGGTGTACGCGGGCCTGATGGTGTTGACGTTCTTCGGGTTCTCCAATACCCCGACCGGTTTCGTACCGGGCCAGGACAAGCAATACCTGGTGGCCTTCGCGCAACTGCCGGATGCCGCGAGCCTGGACCGCACCGAAGACGTGATCAAGCGCATGTCGGACATGGCCCTCAAGCAACCGGGCGTTGAAAGCGCCGTGGCCTTCCCTGGCCTGTCGATCAACGGCTTCACCAACAGCCCGAACGCCGGCATCGTGTTCGTGACCCTCAAGCCTTTCGACGAGCGCAAGGACCCCAGCATGTCTGCCGGGGCCATTGCCGGGGCCTTGAACGGCCAGTACTCGGAAATCCAGGAAGCCTACATGGCGATCTTCCCGCCGCCGCCGGTACAGGGCCTGGGCACGATCGGTGGTTTCCGTCTGCAAATCGAAGACCGGGGCAACCTGGGCTACGACGAGCTGTACAAAGAAACCATGAACATCATCACCAAGAGCCACAACGTGCCGGAACTGGCCGGGCTGTTCACCAGCTACACAGTGAACGTGCCGCAGGTCGATGCCGCCATCGATCGTGAAAAAGCCAAGACCCATGGCGTGGCCGTCAGTGACATCTTCGACACCCTGCAGATCTACCTGGGCTCGCTGTATGCCAACGACTTCAACCGCTTTGGCCGCACCTATCAGGTCAACGTTCAGGCCGAGCAGCAGTTCCGCCTCGAGTCGGACCAGATTGGCCAGCTCAAGGTACGCAACAACCGTGGCGAGATGATCCCGCTGGCGACCTTCATCAAGGTCAGCGACACCTCGGGACCTGACCGGGTCATGCACTACAACGGCTTCATCACTGCGGAAATCAACGGTGCCGCCGCCCCGGGCTACAGCTCCGGCCAGGCTGAAAAAGCCATCGAGAAACTGCTCAAGGACGAATTGCCCAATGGCATGACTTACGAGTGGACCGACCTGACGTACCAGCAGATTCTCTCGGGCAACACCGCGCTGTTCGTGTTCCCGCTCTGCGTCCTGCTGGCGTTCCTGGTGCTGGCGGCGCAGTACGAAAGCTGGAGCCTGCCACTGGCGGTGATCCTGATCGTACCGATGACCCTGCTGTCGGCCATTACCGGGGTGATTCTCTCCGGCGGCGACAACAACATCTTTACCCAGATCGGATTGATCGTACTGGTGGGGCTTGCCTGCAAGAACGCTATTCTGATCGTCGAGTTTGCCAAGGATAAACAGCTCGAGGGGCTGAATCCCCTGGCTGCGGTGCTGGAGGCCTGCCGCTTGCGTCTGCGGCCGATCCTGATGACTTCCTTCGCATTCATCATGGGTGTGGTGCCGTTGGTCTTCTCCAGCGGTGCCGGTGCGGAAATGCGCCATGCCATGGGTGTCGCGGTGTTCTCGGGCATGCTCGGGGTGACCTTCTTCGGCCTGCTGCTCACGCCGGTGTTCTATGTACTGATCCGCAACTTTGTCGAGCGCAGCGAGGCCCGCAAAGCGGCCCGTGCCTTGAAACTGGAGGCGCAACAATGAGTTTGAAAGTGTTTGTGCCAAGCCTGCTGGTACTGGCCTTGAGTGCGTGCGCCGTGGGTCCGGACTACAAGGCACCGCAAACGGAGGCGGCGAACATTACCACCGCCACCGACGGTGCCGCCGGTCAAAAGAATTTCGACCGAGCGCGTTTCGAAGGGATCTGGTGGCAGCAATTCGAAGACCCGACGCTCAATTCACTGGTCACCCGGTCCCTGGAAGGCAACCGCGAGTTACGCGTGGCGTTCGCCCGTTTGCGAGCGGCCCGGGCAATACGCGACGACGCCAGCAATGACGTCATGCCGACCATCACCAGCCGTGCCAGCAGCAACCTGGGCAAAGGCCAGGTGCCGGGCGAAACCACCGACCGGGTCAGTACCGAACGCTATGACCTGGGCCTGGACATGGCTTGGGAACTGGATCTGTTCGGGCGTATCCGGCGTAACCTGGAAGCCACCGATGCCGATCAGCAGGCGGTCGAAGCCGACCTCTATCAGTTGCAGGTGACAATGATCGCCGAACTGGTGGATGCCTACGGTCAACTGCGCGGGGCCCAACTGCGGGAAAAAATCGCCCTGGCGAACCTTGAGAACCAGCAGGCATCGCGCAAGATCACCGAAAGCCTGCGCGATGCCGGCGTCGGCGATCAGCTCGACGTGGTCCGTGCCGATGCGCGCCTGGCCTCGGTCGAAGCCAGCGTGCCGCAGTTGCAGGCCGAACAGGTACGCCAGCGCAACCGCATCGCTACCTTGCTGGGCGAGCGCCCGGACAAACTGAGCGTGGACCTGAGCCCTAAACAGCTGCCGGCCATCGCCAAGGCCCTGCCGATTGGTGATCCGGGTGAACTGTTGCAACGTCGCCCGGACATTCTCAGCGCCGAGCGCCAACTCGCTGCCGCCACCGCGCGCATCGGCGTGGCCAAGGCCGACCTGTTCCCACGGGTCAGCCTCAGCGGTTTCCTGGGCTTTACCGCCGGGCGCGGTTCGCAGATCGGCTCATCGGCGGCCAATGCCTGGGCGCTGGGGCCAAGCATCACCTGGGCTGCCTTCGATTTGGGCAGTGTGCGGGCTCGTCTGCGCGGTGCCGACGCCGAGGCGGACGGCGCCTTGGCGACCTACGAACAGCAAGTGCTGTTGGCCCTGGAGGAATCGGAAAACGCCTTCAGCGACTACGGCAAGCGCCAGCAACGCCTGATTTCGCTGATCCGGCAGAGCGAATCGAGCCGAGCCGCCGCTGACCTGGCCGAAATCCGCTACCGCGAAGGCACCGAGGATTTCCTCGTCCTGTTGGATGCCCAACGTGAGCGCCTGGCCGCCGAGGACACTCAGGCCCAGGCCGAAGTGGACCTGTATCGCGGCATTGTCGCGATCTACAAGGCCCTGGGCGGTGGCTGGCAACCGGAAACCGTAGCCAGCAACTGACCGACCTGATTCAACCGAGCTCCTTTGGTTGGCCGCAACCAACCAAATTTTTGCCCCGCTTCCCCTATTGGACGCGGGGCTTTTTTTGGTCATATCGCCATACTTTGTGGGAGCGAGCCTGCTCGCGATAGCGGCATGTCAGTCAACTTAAACGCCAACTGATACACCGCTATCGCGAGCAGGCTCGCTCCCACAGGGTCTGGGGCAAATACTTTCAAGGTTTGACTCAAGCCTGCACCTGACCGAAGCTGGCGGCATTTTACGCTTCCTGGTTATGGACTACCTGCATGCCCTCGCCTCGCCGCTATCTGTTGCTCAGCCTGTCCGTCCTGTTGGTGATCGGTCTAGTCGCAATGTGGCTACGCAACACGACGCCGCCAATCCCCGAGGCAATCAAACGTGGCTACAGTGAAGCCCTTGAGCACGCACGCAATGGGCAGCCAGGCGCGGCGCGGATGCTCTATCAGCAATTGGGTCGCCCGGACCTATCGCCCAAGCGCCGGGTATGGCTGCACGCCGAGCTACCGAACTACCCAAGTCCCCAAGCCCTGAAGCTGGCGGACGCGGACCTGCACAGCGAGTCGCCGGATGTGCGTCGAGCGGCCATTGGCAGCATCAGCGGGCTGGTGCCAACCGGCCAACGCAGCCTGTTGCTGGGGCCGTTGCTCGAAGATCAAGACGCAAGCGTGCGCTTCGCCGCAGTGAACGCGTTGCTGGGCCTATCGCCGGATGAGCTTGGTTTGTACTTCGGGCCTATGCAGCTTGTCATCGGCAAGTGGGAGCAGATGCTTGAAGACGGTCCACAAACCGCCGAGTCCCACTATCAGCTCGCCCGGCTGCATTTGCATAACGCTGAACTGAAAAAGGCTCAGTTGGCGCTAGAACAAGTCCTGCGCCTGCAATCGAACAACCTGCCGGCGCTGGTCATGCAGATCGACGTGCTGGACAAACAGGGCCAGGCCGACGCTGCACGTCAATTGCTCGCCCAACAGTTGAAAACCCAGCCGGAGTCGGCTTATCTGCAACATGCATTAGGTCTGTGGCTGCTGCACCATGGCCAGGCGGAGTACGCGCTGCTTGGCTTGGCAAAAGCCGTGGAGCTTGAGCCCGATAACCGACATTACCGTTATGACCTGGCAACCACCCTGTATGCCGAACAGGAGCTGGAAGCAGCGCAGAAACAGTTGCAGGAAATCGTCCAGCGCTACCCGGCTGATCGCAGGGCGCGAGTGTTGCTGATCAACTACTGGAAGGAGTCCGGGCAGTTGCAGAATGTGCAGATCCTGTTGGCGCAACTGGAGCAGCTCAACCCCGATGATCCGGCGCTGCAGCAAGGCCTGTAGGCGTTGCGCCGATGCCAGAAAATTGAGCAGTCCACCTCGTTTTATCAACGAAAGCGGAACCGTGATCACGGCAAAAGGTCAAGTGTTCAGGCAGTTCATTCTTAGGCGTACTCCAGCCTGCTGCCCACTTCCCTAGTCATGAGAGGGCTTTTTTTGTCTACATCTAACGAGTTGATCAGCGCTAAAGCCGCCACCGGTATCGAAGGGCTGGATGACATCCTTTCCGGTGGCTTGTCCCGCGGCCATGTGTTCCTGCTGGAAGGGGAACCCGGGACCGGCAAGACCACGGTCGCGTTGCAATTCCTCTTGGCCGGCGCTCTGGCCGGCGAACGTTCGTTGTACATCACGCTGTCGGAAACCGAGCGTGAACTGCGCCAAGGCGCGGCATCCCACGGCTGGACGATCGACGAGAATGTCCATATCTTCGAGCTGACCCCTCCCGAAAGCCTGCTCAACGCCGAGCACCAGCAAAGCCTGCTGTACTCCTCAGACCTGGAGCTGGGGGAAGCGACCCGGCAGATTTTCGAGGTGGTCGAGCGGGTCAAGCCGACCCGGGTGGTGCTCGACAGCCTGTCGGAGATCCGCCTGCTGGCGCAAAGCTCTCTGCGCTATCGCCGGCAGATCCTGGCGATCAAGCATTACTTTGTGCGCTACGACGCCACGGTGCTGCTGCTTGATGACCTGACCACCGAATCCCTGGACAAGACCGTGCACAGCGTCGCGCATGGGGTGATTCGCCTGGAAGAACTGACGCCCAATTATGGCGCCGAGCGGCGACGCATTCGGGTGGTCAAATACCGCGGGCAGAAATACCGTGGTGGTTATCATGACTTCACCATCATGGGCGACGGCATTCATGTCTTCCCGCGTCTGGTGGCCGCCGAACACCGCGGGCAATACCTGCGCGAGCAATTGTCCAGTGGTCTTGATGGCATGGACGCCTTGCTGGGCGGCGGCATCGAGACGGGTTCCAGCACCTTGATCCTGGGCCCGGCCGGCACCGGCAAATCGCTGATTTCGATGATTTTCGCCGCGGCCGCCGTGCAGCGTGGGGAAAAAGCCGCGCTGTTCATCTTCGATGAAGAATTGGGTCTGCTGTTTGAACGCATGAAAAACGTCGGCATCGACCTGGAAGCGCTCAGAGAGACCGGGAACCTGGTGATCGAACAGGTGGACGCCGCCGAACTGTCTCCCGGCGAGTTTTCGCATCGGGTACGCCGTTGTGTCGATGAAGGCAACATCAAGACTGTTGTGATCGACAGCATCAATGGCTACCAGGCCGCCATGCCGGAAGAAAATGCCCTGGTGCTACACGTACATGAGCTGCTGCTCTACCTCAACCGCAGGGGCGCTGCGACCTTCATGACCGTGGCGCAACACGGTCTGGTGGGTGACATGCAGGCGCCAGTGGACATTACCTACCTGGCCGACACGGTGATTCTGTTGCGTTATTTCGAAGCGCTGGGCAAAGTCCGCCGAGCGATCTCCATCATAAAAAAACGCACCGGCAGCCACGAATCCACGATTCGCGAATACCGCATCGGCAGACAGGGCATGACCATTGGCGAACCGCTGGAAGCTTTCCAGGGTGTATTGCGTGGGGTGCCGAACTACATGGGAGCGGATAATCCGTTGCTCAAGGATGATCCACAGTGACGTTGACCGAGCCCCTGTCGGAGCGGGCGTTGATTCTCGCGCCACTGGGGCGCGACAGCCAGATTGCCCTGATGATCCTGCGCGAAGCCGGCTTCGGCGGCCTCATCTGTCAGCATCTGGGCCATCTGTGCGAAGAGCTTGAGCACGGCGCCGGCCTGTTGGTGATTTCCTCCGAAGCCCTGGTGGGGCCGGATCTGGAAACGCTGTTGTTGCATATCGAAGAACAACCGGCCTGGTCAGACCTGCCGATTGTTTTGTTGACCCACCACGGTGGGCCGGAACAGAACCCTGCGGCGCGTATCGGCACCCAGTTGGGCAACGTCACGTTCCTCGAGCGGCCTTTTCACCCGGTCACGCTGGTGAGCGTGGTCACCACCGCGCTGCGTGGTCGGCGCAGGCAATATGAAGCCCGAGACCGGCTGATCGACCTGAGTAACAGCGAACTGCGCCTGCAAACCACCCTCGAGACCCTTGAGCAACAAGTGGAAGAACGCACGGCCCAGCTGCGCCACAACGAGGAAGCCTTGCGTCAGTCGCAAAAAATGGAAGCGGTCGGGCAACTCACGGGGGGTATCGCCCATGACTTCAACAACATGCTCACCGGGATCATCGGCAGCCTCGAACTGCTGCGCCGGCGCCTGGCCCGAGGCCGCACCGAGGACCTGAACAGCCTGATCGATCTGGGGGTGACATCGGCCAATCGCGCAGCCGGCCTGACGCACCGTTTGCTGGCCTTCTCCCGGCGACAATCGCTGGACTCAAAAGCGGTGCAGATGAACACCCTGGTGCTGTCCATGGGCGAGCTGTTGCAGCGTAGCCTCAACGAGAGCGTCCGGCTGGACATGCAACTGGACGATCAGCTCTGGATCGCCGAGGCCGACCCGAACCAACTGGAAAGCGCCCTGCTCAATCTGGTGCTCAACGCCCGGGACGCAATGCCCGACGGTGGGCAACTGGTGGTCAAGACCTTCAATCAACAGCTGGATGCCGACTTCACCGAGGCTTATACCAACCTGGAACCGGGTGATTACGTGGTATTGAGTGTGCAGGATTCCGGCTGCGGGATGCCTGAAGCGGTCATCAATCGTGCGTTCGACCCTTTTTTCACCACCAAACCGATCGGCCAGGGCACCGGGCTGGGGCTGTCGATGATCTATGGGTTCAGCAAGCAGTCGCGTGGTCACGTGACAATTGACAGCGAAGTCGGCAAAGGCACCACCGTGAACCTCTATCTGCCGCGCTTCGTGGGTGAAGAGGTCAATGAGCCACAGGTTGATACCCAGCACGCCCCTTACGCGCAGGACGGTGAGACCGTGCTGATCGTCGAGGACGACCCGGCGGTGCGGGTGCTGGTCAGCGCCGTGCTGAGCGAGCTGGGCTATGCCTTCGTCGAGGCCGCCGATGCTGACGGCGCCGTGCCGATCCTTCAGTCAAGCCAGCGCATCGATCTGTTGATCAGTGACGTGGGCTTGCCAGGCATGAACGGCAGGCAACTGGCGGAAATCGGCCGGCAGATCCGCCCGGACCTGCGGGTGCTGTTCATCACCGGTTATGCTGAGCACGCAGCGGTGCGCGGCGGCTTCCTGGACCCGGGCATGCAAATGATCACCAAACCGTTCACCTTTGACCTGTTGACGGCCAAGGTGCGGGAGATGATCAAGGTGTAAGGCGGCCAAATGTCAGCACAACGTTCGTCCGTGACCGGGGATTTTGTGGCAGCAAAGCCTGCTCCCACAAAACCTCGCCCTCCGTCATCCCTCTCCACGCCTACGACAACATCGTGCGCATCATATTCTGCAACACATCCAGGTCGAACGGTTTGCCCAGAATCGGGGCCGTGCGGGTGATGGGACTGTCGGTGTCGCGCACTTCCTGTGCGTAACCACTGATAAAGATGACTTTCAGGTCCGGACGCAAGCGGACCGCCGGTTCCGCGATCTGCACGCCGGTGATGCCACCGGGCAGGCGGAAGTCGGTGATCATCATGTCCAAGTGGGGCTTGCTGGCGAGGATCTCGAACGCCTGCTCACCGTTTTCGGCCTGCAGCACTCGATAGCCTTCGCCCGACAGGTAGGCCGACAATACCATCAGGATCGACGGGTCATCCTCGACGATCAGTACAACGTCTTGCGCATCTTCACTCATGAGAAGCCTTTGTTCGATCAATAGCTGCTGATACGACCGTAGGGTCACCCAGAGGTTGCGTCTGTTCGACGGTTTTGGCCAGGACCGTTTTCTGCAAAGGCAGGCAGACGCGAAACAACGCCCCTTCATTGAGGCGGCTATTGACCGTAATAGTACCGCCATGGGCGGTCACAATCTGCTCGGAGATGAATAAACCCAGGCCCAGGCCGGATGTGACGGCTTTGGACGACACCCGCTCGAACTGCTGAAAGATGCGCTGCTGGTTTTCCTCGCTGATGCCGATACCGTGATCCTGGACTTCGACGCAAGCATGCTCAGGCGTGCTGAAAACGCGCACTTCAATCGGCCCTTTGCCGCCATAACGCAAGGCGTTGGTCAACAGGTTCGACACCACCTGTTCGATCCGAAACTCATCCCATTGTCCCTCCACCGATGGCTCTATCGTGCAAGTCACTGAGCATTCGGCCGCCGCGATCTGCGGCTGGAAGTTGCGCAGCAGGCTTTCAACCAGGGTCGCCAGGTTGAAGCGGCTTGGCCGGATGGATAATTTGCCAGTACGAATCCGAGATACGTCGAGCATGTCCTCGATCAGCCGGATCAGGCTCTTGATCTGGCGCTCGTCGCGCTCAACCATCGCTCGCACCTTATCCAGGCTGAAGGCTGCGGCGTTGTCTCGGGCCAGGTGCATCTTGCGCAGTTGCGTCTCGAGAATCAGGCCGTTGAGAGGCGTACGGACCTCGTGGGCGACGATCGACATGAAGTCATCACGCATACGAACCGCCTGTTCCAGCTCGCCGCGAGTGGCCTGCAACTGTTGCAACAAGGCCTCCTGCTCGCGGCGACTCTCCTGCAATGCAATGACCTGCTCCTTCATCGCCTTTCTCTGGCGATACAGCTCGACGAACACATTGACCTTGCTTTTGACGGCGTGGTTGTCCAGTGGCTTGTGCAGGAAATCCACCGCGCCACTTTCATAGCCGGTGAAGGCATAGTTGCGCTCACGGCCGGCGGCGCTGACAAAGATGATAGGAATGCTGCGGGTCCTCTCCGTGCCGCGCATCAGCTCGGCCAGTTCAAAGCCGTTCATTCCCGGCATCTGTACATCAATGATGGCCAAGGCAAAGTCGTGTTGCAGCAGCAAGGACAGCGCCTCATCGGCCGACAGCGCTTTGAAAACCTGGCGGCCGTCGAGTTTGATCAGCGCTTCCAGGGCCAACAGATTTTCTGGCAGATCATCGACGATCAGCAGTTTGGCTTGAATATCTCTTGGCATGTGGTTCATTCCAGAGCGGCCAATAATTGGCCGATGCCTTGCAAAGTGAGGATATGGTCGGGCTCTTGCAGGGCAAGTGCTGCTTCGGGCATGGTCGAAACCTGGGCTTCGTCAGGGTCCTGGACTACCGTGATTCCACCCCGCTCCCTGACCTTGGCCAGCCCCTGGGCACCGTCGTTGTTGGCGCCGGTCAGCACTACCGCCAGCAGGTTCGGGCCGAAGGCGTCGGCGGCGGATTCGAACAGCACATCTATCGACGGCCGCGAATGGTGCACCGGTTCCTCCAGGCTCAACGAAAGACTGCGGTCGGCTTCGACCGACAGGTGATAGCCGGGTGAGGCAACATACAAAGTGCCCGGTTGAATGTTCTGCTTGTCCTGAGCTTCCTGCACCGGTATCGCCAGACGATGGCCGAAGACCTGGGCCATCTGGCTGTCGCGCTCATCGGGCAGATGCAGCACCACCAGAATGGGTACGCCGAAGCCCTTTGGCAGTTGCCCAAAGACTTTGAGCAGCGCTTCGACGCCGCCGGCGGACGCACCGACGACAACGGCTTGGATGGGCGATCTGGATCTGTGCATCGTCTGGTTCATAACTTGCGATAGATCCGTTCCTGTTTGACCAACGGCTCGAATTGCTTGCCGAAAGACGAAAAATCCAGTGTCTCTTTGCTGCCCAGTACCAGGAAACCACGGTGACAGAGGGACTCATGGAACAATCCGAACGCGCGATCTTGCAGCTTTTTGTTGAAATATATCAATACGTTACGACATGAAATTAACTGGGTTTCTGAGAATACGCTATCAGTCGCCAGGCTGTGATCGGCAAAGGTCACGTTCTCGCGCAGGGTTTTGTCGAACATCGCGTAATCGTAGGCGGCGGTGTAGTAATCGGCAAATGATCGCCGCCCTCCCGCGCGCTGATAGTTCTGGGTGTAGGCCCGCACGTTCTCGAGCGAAAAAATGCCTTGCTTGGCTTTTTCCAAGGACCGCGGATTGATGTCGGTGGCGTAAATGAGTGTGCGTTCCAGCAGCCCTTCCTCGCGCAGCAGGATCGCCAGGGAATAGACCTCCTCCCCGGTGCTGCAACCGGCGATCCAGATCTTGATCGAAGGATAGGTCTTGAGCAGCGGCACCACTTCTTCGCGGATCGCCAGGAAATGCGACGGGTCGCGAAACATCTCACTGACAGGGATCGTCAACAGTTGCAGCAGTTGCATGAACATGCCTGGGTCGTGCAACACGCGCTCCTGCAGCGCCGAGATGGTCTTGCATTCGAACTGGCTCAGCGCGTGCTGGACCCGGCGCTTGATGGAGGCGCCGGAATAGTCCCGAAAATCGTAGCTGTACTTGAGGTAGATCGCGTCGATCAACAAACGGATTTCAATGTCAGTGTTACGTTCCACTAAATTCTTTCCATATTCGGCAACCACACGCGAATCAGCGAGAACAGACGATCCAGATCGATCGGCTTGGCCAGGTAATCGTTGGAACCAGCCGCCAGGCAGCGCTCCTGATCATCCTTCATGGCCTTGGCCGTCACGGCAATAATGGGCAGCTTGCGCCAGCGCGGGTCCTTGCGGATCAGCGCGGTGGCCTCGAAACCGTCCATCTCCGGCATCATCACATCCATCAGCACCAGGTCGATGTCGTCGACTTCGTTCAGACGCTCGATCGCCTCATAGCCGTTACGGCCGATGACGACGATCGCCCCCTTGGCCTCCAGGGCACTGGTCAGGGCGAAAATGTTGCGCACATCATCGTCCACCAGCAGCACTTTACGGCCCTCGAAAACCTTGTCGCGGCTGCGGGCGGTCCTGAGCATCCGCTGCCGTTCATGGGACAACCGGGATTCGACTTTGTGCAGAAAAAGTGTCACTTCATCCAGCAACCGCTCCGGCGAACGGGCGCCCTTGATGATGATCGAGCGTGAATACTTGCGCAGTTCGGCTTCTTCATCGCGGGTCAGGTTGCGCCCGGTGTAGACGATCACCGGCGGGAATGAGCAGATATCTTCGGTGGACATGCGCTTGAGCAGGTCATTGCCCAGCATGTCAGGCAGCTTCAGGTCGATGATCATGCAGTCATAGACGTTGCTTCGCAGCAGGTCCAGGGCTTGCTGCGCCAGGCCGACAGCGGTGATCTCGATGTCATCGTCACCGATCAGCCGGGTGATGCTGTCACGTTGCAAATCATCGTCCTCCACCAGCAGCACCCGCTTGACCTTCTGGGTCAGCTTGGCTTCCAGGCGGGCGAATACCTCCTTGAGTTCTTCGCGAGAGGTCGGTTTGACCGCATAGCCGACGGCGCCCATGTGCATCGCGGCTTCTACGCGATCCTCGACGGAAATCACATGTACCGGGATGTGCCGGGTTCCAGGTTGCTCCTTGAGCCGCTGCAACACCGTCAGCCCGGAGTGATCCGGCAGGCGCATATCCAGCAGGATTGCATCGGGGATCAACTGCGAGGCCAGGTCGAAGCCTTCATCGGCACCTTGGGCCACCAGACACTGGTAACCGAGCTCGTGGGCCAGGTCGAACAGGATCCGGGCAAAGCTGGGCTCGTCTTCGATCACCAGAATGCACCGGGTGTTGAACGGTGCCTTGTCGCGGTCATCGGCGAAGGGGGCGATGGGCACATCGACTTGGGCGATCAGCGGTGCGCTGACGGGTTCAGGGGGCGCGGGGGGCGCCATCGTGGTGGCTGCAGTGAACATCCCCGGTTCTACCAGCGGCTCACCCGACTCGACGTAGCGTTCTGGCAATACCAGCGTAAACACACTGCCCTGCCCCGGTTCGCTGGAGACAGAAATCGAGCCGCCAAGCAGGCTGGCCAGGTCACGGGAAATCGACAGGCCCAAACCGGTCCCGCCGTACCGGCGATTCGTAGTGCCATCGGCCTGGCGGAAGGCTTCAAAGATGCTTTGTTGTTGATCGGCGGCGATGCCGATGCCTGAGTCACGCACCATGAACGCGATGCCCGCCCCGGCCTGGCCGGCCACCGTCAGGCATACCGTGCCTTTCTCGGTGAACTTGATGGCATTGGACAGCAGGTTCTTGAGTACCTGTTCCAGGCGCTGACGGTCGGTATACAGCATGGCCGGGGCGTCGGGCAGCAGTTGCACCTCGAAGCTCAGGCCTTTTTCGCTCGCCAGGGGCATGAACATGTCACGCAAGCCTTCCACCAGGCGCGTCACGCCGGTGTTCTCCGGGCGCACTTCCAGCTTCCCGGCCTCGACCTTGGAAATATCGAGAATGTCATTGATCAGGTTCAGCAGGTCGTTACCGGCGGAATAGATCGACTCGGCAAATTTCACTTGTTCTTCGTTGAGATTCTGCTGCGGATTCTCCGCCAGCAGCTTGGACAGGATCAGTGAGCTGTTGAGCGGTGTACGCAGTTCATGGGACATGTTCGCCAGGAACTCGGACTTGTATTTGCTCGAACGCTGCAACTCTTCGGCGCGTTCCTGCAACTGGATCTGCACCAGGTTCAGTTCGCTGTTCTTCTGGTCCATGGCATCGCGTTGTTCAGCCAGTTGCTCGTTGGTCTGTTCCAGTTCCTGTTGCTGAGCTTCCAGGTGCGCCTGGGATTCCTTGAGGATGCGCGACTGTTCTTCCAGCTCCTCGTTGGCGGTCCGCAGTTCTTCCTGCTGAACTTGCAGCTCTTCGTTCAACTGTTGGGTTTCGGCAAGGACTTCCTGCAAACGCTGCCGGTAACGGGCCGCTTCGATGGAGGTGCCGATATTGCCAGCCACCAGTTCCAGCAGTTCGATATCGCGATCGGTCACAGGTCGCAGAAAGCCCAGTTCGATAACGCCGTTGATCCGGTCATCGTCGCTGGTGGGCATGACCAGCACACTGTTGGGCAAACCCTGGCCCAGCCCCGAACTGACTTGCAGGTAGTCGTCGGGCACGTCATCCAGGCGGATGAGACGCGCTTGTTGAACCGCCTGGCCGGCGATGCCTTCGCCGACAACGATCACCTGTTGTTGTTCTTCGTTCTCTCGGGACATGCCGTAGGTGGCGACGCGCCTGAGCAGGCCGCTTTCTTCCCGCGCATAAAGTGCGGCCACGACAGCGCCCATGTATTGGGCACAGAACTGCAGGATGTTGCGACCCAGCAGGTTCAACGTCAGTTGCCCCAGGACCTGCTCGGCCAGCAGCGTCTGGCCATTGCGCAGCCAGGCCTGTTTTTCCAGATGCAACGCGCTCTGCTGCTGGATCTTCAGGCTGGCGCTGTAGTTGTTGGACAGCCCCAACAGATCCCGGCGCCCGACATAGGCCAGCAAGCCGCTGACGGCGGCCACGAACAACAGATACAGAGCGATGCTCCAGAGGGTAGTGGCGCGCACCTGGTCGTTGCGTTCGGCACGCAGCTGCTGCTCGGATTCAACGATATCCTCATAGGTCTTGCGTATTTCATCGGTCAAGCGCTTGCCGCGCCCGGCCTTGACCGCGCCGCGGTAATCGCCGCTGTTGCGCTGCATGTCAATCATGCTCTGGGCGTAATTGGCCCACTCCACCTGGAGCGCTTGTACCTTGCGCAGCCGGTCAACCTGGACGGGGTTGTCGGCTGTCAATTCCAGCAATGTCTCCAGGGCGACAGCGATACGCGGCTTGGCCACTTCGTAGGGGTCGAGGAAGTGCTCGTCGCCCGTCAGGAGGTAACCGCGCATGCCGGTTTCCAGATCCACACTCAGCTTGAGCGCTTCGTTGGCATTATTGATCACGCGATCGGTATGCCCGACCCATTGGATGACCGACAGCAGATAGGTGATCAGCACGACGAAAAACACAGCGCTGAGGGCGCCGATACCCAGGGGCAGACTGATATTGCGGCTCAGGAGCTTGCGAAAACTTTGCTCGTCAACCGAAGACGAAGGAGTCATGGAATAAGCCTTGGTGGACAGTTGAAAACCGTGGAGTTTGCCGAATAATACCGGTTGGATCCACATTCTGACGGGGCAAAGGCGCAAACTCCACGAAAAGCCTGAGGAAGCGACGATCCTTGTCAGCTCTTGTACTATAGATCCTTTCTTGTACAACCCTGGGAACTTGTGCCCCCTCGCTACTTACTCATGCATAAGGCCGTTTTTTTTGGCGCACTCCCCAACCCAATACCCCGAGAATGTCTACCATGCACAACCCCGCTCCTGATACTCAGCCGACCATTCTGGTAGTCGAAGACGACGACATCGTTCGTATGTTGATTGTCGACGTGCTGGAAGAGCTGGAATACCAGGTACTGGAAGCGGACGGCTGCGAACAGGCCCTGGCGTATCTGCGCAATGATGCGCAGCCCATCGCTCTGATGATGACCGATGTCGGCCTGCCGGTGATGGACGGTCGCGAGCTGGCCAAGCAGGCCCGATCGGCGCGGCCTCAGTTGCCCATTCTGTTTGCCAGCGGTTACGCCGAAAGCATTGATGTGCCCGAAGGCATGGCGGTGATTGGCAAGCCTTTTTCCATTGATCAGTTGCGCGATAAGGTCAACGGCATTCTTTCTTGAGCCTGACGCAATTGTTGGTCACTATCGGCGCCCCGCGCTGATAGCGCCCACGTCGATTCGTTCCAAGGAAGCACCCGCTCATGCGTCAACCCACCGCCACCAAGGTCCTGGTTATCGGCTATGTCTGGCCCGAGCCGCGCTCATCGGCTGCCAGCGGGCACGTCATGCAGATTCTGGATGCCTTCCTCGGACAAGGCTGGGACATTACCTTCAGCAGTCCCGCAGGCCCTGGTGAGAACCGTGCCGACCTGATCGCGCTGGGCATCGACGAAGTGCCGATCGAGCTCAACAACAGCAGCTTCGACGCATTCATCGCTGAACTGGCTCCGGATATTGTGTTGTTCGACCAGTTCATGATGGAAGAACAGTTCGGCTGGCGGGTCGAGAAACACTGCCCCGGGGCCCTTCGTGTGCTGGAGACGTCCGATTTGCAAAGCCTGCGCCACGCCCGGCATCAGCGGCTCAAGGATCGTTTGAAGAAGGATGACGTTTCCCAGGATTTCCGCGATCTGTTTGCGCAGGACCTGCGTCAAGCGTTCGAGTTGATGGCCGGCACCGACCTGGCCAAGCGTGAAATCGCCGCCCTGCACCGGTGCGACCTGAGCCTGATGGTGTCCGAAGTCGAGATCGAGCTGCTGGTAGAGCACTTCAAACTGCCCCGCAACCTCTTGCATTGGTGCCCACTGATGCTGGACCTGCCGAGCGAGGAACGCGTGCCGTTCGAAGATCGGGCGCATTTCCTGAGCATCGGCAACTTCCGTCACGCGCCGAACTGGGACGCCGTGCTCTGGATGAAAAACGCCATTTGGCCATTGATCCGCCAACAGCTGCCCGACGCGCAACTGCACCTGTATGGCGCCTACACCCCGCCCAAGGCTGCGGCGCTGCACAACCCGGCCCAAGGGTTTCACATCATGAACTGGGCCGAAGACGCGCTACAGGTCATGTCGGCGGCGCGTGTCTGTCTGGCGCCGTTGCGTTTCGGTGCCGGCATCAAGGGCAAGCTGATCGATGCCATGCTGTGCGGCACGCCCAATGTCACCACACCCATCGGCGCAGAGGCCATGCACGGTGAAATGCCCTGGCCTGGATCGGTTGCCCAAAGCGCCGAAGATATCGCCCGCGCCGCTGTGCAGTTGTACAGCGAACAGAGCCTATGGACCCGCGCCCGGGATAACGGCCTGGCGCTGCTGGCGGACCGTTACCGCCAACAGGTCCACGCCCAGGCGTTGATTGACTGCCTCCAAGCCTGTCGCGCCGACCTTGAGCAACGGCGCCGGGATAACTTCACCGGCAGCATGTTGCGTCACCATCAGCACAAGAGCACTCAGTACATGTCCCAGTGGATTGAGGAGAAGAACCGCAACAGCCAGGCAGCTAACGCTCCGGGGTAGCCCCCGTGCGGCGAAGGGGGCATTATCCAACGGCAATAACAATAAAAGCGCCAGGCCATGACCCGAACAGCAAGAGTCACCGATCCTTCCTACGAGTTGATGGACGACCATAACGGGTTGTCCATCATCTATCGCCAGCACGGCTTCCCGTGCCCGCTGGTGCGCTGGCATTTCCATAAGGAATACGAGTTGCACCTGATCGTCGCCAGCTCCGGCAAGGTGTTCATCGGTGACTACATCGGCAACTTTTACCCGCAATCGCTGTTTCTCACCGGCCCCAACCTGCCCCACAACTGGATCAGCCAGGTGGCCGAGGACGAAGTGGTGCCCAAGCGTGACATGCTGGTGAACTTTACCGACGAGCTGTTCGAGAGCGGTCATCAGGTGTTTGCCGAGCTCAAGACCGTCACCCCGCTGTTGGAGCGCGCCCAGTACGGCATCGAATTTCGCTGCAAGCGCACCATCCGCCAGGCCATGATCCTGATGCAGCGCATCGCCGATTCCCAAGGCATGAGCCGCCTGGGGCATTTTTTCATCCTGATGGAGCTGCTGGCCGCAACCGATGACTATCAATTGCTTTCCGGAGCCACCGCCTCGCAACCGGCGGACGAGCACAGCATCGACCGTACCAACCGGGCGGTGGATTACATCTTCGCCCATTACGCTCGTGAATTGTCCCTGGAAGAAGTGGCCGACCATCTGGGCATGAAACCGACGTACTTCAGCCGCGTCTTCAAACAGGCCACCGGCCGCTGTTTCATCGAGTTCGTCAATCGCCTGCGCATCAGCAAGTCCTGCGAATTGCTGGCCGACGGCGACAAACCGGTGACGGACGTGTGTTTTGAATCGGGCTTCAACAATATTTCCAACTTCAACCGGCGCTTCCAGCAGCTCAAGGGCATGACCCCTTCCCATTACCGGCGGCTGGCGGTGCAGCGGTTGACCGAACAGAACCAGGGTTAACAAACCCGACGATTCACAACACCCTGTAGGAGCTGCCGAGTGCAACGAGGCTGCGATCTTTAACCGGCAATAGAGTCGTGAGCAGAATGATCGCAGCCTTCGGCAGCTCCTACGGATCGGTGAAACTTCCATCCAGTGCAAAAAAGTATCAGCACAAGTGCGACGGATGATTTGTCACGTCGTCGATTGAGGGCTGTAATCAGCGCACATTCTTCCCTTCATCCGGAAGACACAAAAACAATAACTGTCCTTCCGCAGCCTTTGGGCGCGGAAAAGGAGTGCGCGATGAAACCTTCGGTAAAAGCTCTGCTTGTCTCCACCTGCATGACCCTCAGCAGCGTCAGTTTCGGCGCACAGACCCTCACCATTGCCACCGTCAACAACAGCGACATGATCCGCATGCAAAAGCTCTCGAAGACCTTCGAAGCCGAGCACCCGGACATCAAGCTCAATTGGGTGGTGCTCGAAGAAAACGTCCTGCGCCAGCGTCTGACCACCGACATCGCCACCCAGGGCGGGCAGTTCGACGTGTTGACCATCGGCATGTACGAAGCCGCACTTTGGGGTGCCAAGGGGTGGCTGGAACCGATGAAAGATTTGCCGGCCAGCTATGCCCTGGATGATATTTTTCCGTCCGTGCGTGAAGGCCTGTCGGTCAAGGGCACGCTCTATGCCCTGCCGTTCTACGCCGAAAGCTCGATCACGTACTACCGCACCGACCTGTTCAAGGATGCCGGGCTGAGCATGCCCGAACACCCAACCTGGACCCAGATTGGTGAGTTCGCGGAAAAACTCACCGACAAGACCAAGGAACAATATGGCTTGTGCCTGCGTGGCAAAGCCGGTTGGGGCGAGAACATGGCACTGATCACCACCCTGGCCAACGGTTATGGCGCACGCTGGTTCGATGAGAAGTGGCAGCCGCAATTCAATGGGCCCGAGTGGAAAGAGGCACTGAATTTCTACGTCGACAACATGAAGAAATCCGGCCCGCCGGGCGCTTCGAGCAACGGCTTCAACGAAAACCTCGCGCTGTTCAACAGCGGCAAATGTGCGATCTGGGTCGATGCCAGCGTGGCCGGTTCGTTCGTGACCGACAAAACTCAGAGCAAGGTGGCCGATCACGTTGGCTTCACCTTCGCTCCCCACGAAAAAACCGACAAGGGTACCTCGTGGATGTATTCCTGGTCGCTGGCCATCCCGGCCAGTTCCAAAGCCAAGGAAGCGGCCACGGTCTTTACCACGTGGGCAACGTCCAAGGAGTACGGTCAATTGGTCGCCAAGACCGACGGCATCGCCAACGTACCACCAGGCACACGCACCTCGACCTACAGCGACGACTACATGAAGGCCGCGCCGTTTGCCAAGGTGACCCTGGAGTCGTTGAAAGTCGCCGACCCGAAAGCGCCAACCCTCAAACCTGTGCCCTACGTGGGCATCCAGTTGGTGACCATTCCTGAGTTCCAGGCCATCGGCACCCAGGTGGGCAAGTTCTTCTCCGGCGCACTGACCGGCCAGCAAACCGTGGACCAGGCGTTGACCGCTGCGCAGTCCACCACCGAACGCGAGATGAAGCGTGCCGGGTATCCCAAGTAACCCGCTCTCGCCTCCTGTGGGAGCGAGCCTGCTCGCGATGAGGCCAGCACATTCAATATTGATGTGACTGATAAATCGCTATCGCGAGCAGGCTCGCTCCCACAAGGGTTCTCCGTAGGCTCAGCAAAAAAATCGGTTCAATGCCATGAATAGCTCAACGACAACCGCCAAAGCGCCCATCGAGATTGCCCCACCGGTTCGCAAAAGCCGCCTGGCCAATCCCGGCTGGTTCCTGGTCAGCCCCTCAGTGGCCATATTGCTGCTGTGGATGATCGTGCCACTGGGCATGACCGTCTACTTCTCGCTGATCCGCTATAACCTGCTCTACCCCGGCGAAAACGAATTTGTCGGGCTGGAGAACTTTGAGTACTTCCTGACCGATTCGGGTTTCATGCCCGGCGCCACCAACACCCTGCTGCTGGTGGGCAGCGTGTTGCTGATCAGTATCGTGCTCGGGGTGTTGATCAGTGCGCTGCTGGAGGCCAGCGAGTTTTTTGGTCGCGGCGTCGTGCGGGTCTTGCTGATCTCACCGTTCTTCATCATGCCCACCGTGGGCGCGCTGATCTGGAAGAACCTGATTTTCCACCCGGTCTCGGGCATCCTCGCCTCGGTGTGGAAACTGTTCGGCGCGCAGCCGGTGGACTGGCTGGCCCACTACCCGCTGCTGTCGATCATCATCATTGTGTCCTGGCAATGGTTGCCCTTCGCGATCCTGATCCTGATGACGGCCATGCAGTCCCTCGACCAGGAACAGAAAGAAGCTGCGCGCCTGGATGGCGCGGGTCCGATCGCGATTTTCTGGCACCTGACCCTGCCCCACCTGGCTCGCCCGATTGCGGTGGTGCTGATGATTGAAACCATCTTCCTGCTGTCGGTGTTTGCCGAGATTTTCACCACCACCAACGGTGGCCCCGGCTACGCCTCCACCAACCTCGCCTACCTGATCTACAACCAGGCGCTGGTGCAGTTCGACGTTGGCATGGCTTCGGCCGGCGGCTTGATTGCCGTGGTGATTGCCAATATCGCCGCCATCATCCTGGTCCGGATGATCGGCAAAAACCTCACCGACAAGAATTGAGGCCGCAGCCATGACACTTCAACAATCCCGTCGCCTGCAAAGCCTGCTGCTGGGTACGCTGGCCTGGGCCATCGCGATCCTGATTTTTTTCCCGATCTTCTGGATGGTGCTGACCAGCTTCAAGACCGAAATCGATGCGTTTGCCACGCCGCCGCAGTTCATCTTCACGCCGACGCTGGAGAATTACCTGCACATCAACGAGCGCAGCAACTACTTCAGCTTCGCCTGGAACTCGGTGGTGATTTCCTTCAGCGCCACCGCCCTTTGCCTGCTGATCGCGGTGCCGGCGGCCTACTCCATGGCGTTCTATGAAACCCAGCGCACCAAAGGCACGTTACTGTGGATGCTCTCCACCAAAATGCTGCCGCCGGTGGGCGTGCTGATGCCGATCTACCTGCTGGCCAAGAGCTTTGGCCTGCTGGACACGCGGACGGCGTTGATCATCATCTACACCCTGATCAACCTGCCGATCGTGGTCTGGATGATTTACACCTACTTCAAGGACATTCCCCGCGACATCCTTGAAGCCGCGCGTCTGGATGGCGCCACGCTGTGGCAGGAAATGGTGCGAGTGCTGCTCCCCATCGCCAAGGGCGGCCTGGCCTCCACCGTGCTGCTGTCGCTGATCCTGTGCTGGAACGAGGCGTTCTGGTCGCTGAACCTCACCTCGTCCAAAGCCGCGCCGCTGACGGCCCTGATCGCGTCCTACTCCAGCCCCGAAGGCTTGTTCTGGGCCAAGTTATCCGCCGTCTCGACCCTGGCCTGCGCACCGATCCTGATTTTTGGCTGGATCAGCCAGAAACAGCTGGTGCGTGGTTTGTCCTTCGGCGCCGTGAAATGAATCGCCAAAAGATCGCAGGCTTCGCCAGCCCTGTAGGAGCTGTCGAGTGCAACGAGGCTGCGATCTTCTCCAGCCAAACTGAATAAATGACAAGTGGAGGCCCATCATCATGGCCAACCTGAAAATCAAGAATCTGCAAAAAGGCTTCGAAGGTTTCTCCATCATCAAGGGCATCGACCTTGAGGTGAATGACCGCGAGTTCGTGGTCTTCGTCGGCCCGTCTGGCTGCGGCAAGTCCACCCTGCTGCGGCTGATCGCCGGCCTGGAAGAGGTCAGCGACGGCACTATCGAACTGGACGGCCGCGACATCACCGAAGTCAGCCCAGCCAAGCGCGACCTGGCGATGGTGTTCCAGACCTACGCGCTTTACCCGCACATGAGCGTGCGCAAGAACATGTCCTTTGCTCTGGACCTGGCCGGTGTGCCCAAGGCCGAGGTCGAGAAGAAAGTCAACGAAGCGGCGCGCATCCTCGAACTGGGGCCGATGCTTGAGCGCAAGCCCAAGCAGCTGTCCGGCGGCCAGCGCCAACGGGTGGCGATCGGCCGGGCCATCGTGCGCAACCCGAAGATTTTTCTGTTCGACGAACCGCTGTCCAACCTCGACGCCGCCCTGCGGGTGCAGATGCGCCTGGAACTGGCGCGACTGCACAAGGAGCTGCAGGCGACGATGATCTACGTCACCCACGATCAGGTCGAAGCCATGACCCTGGCCGACAAGGTGGTGGTGCTCAACAGCGGGCGCGTCGAACAGGTCGGCTCGCCGCTGGAGCTGTATCACCAGCCGGCCAACCTGTTTGTCGCCGGGTTCCTCGGCACGCCGAAAATGGGCTTTCTCAAAGGCAAGGTCACACGGCTTGAAGGCCAGGGCTGTGAAGTCCTGCTGGATGCCGGCACCCGGATCAGCCTGCCCCTGAACGGGGCCAGCCTGAGCGTCGGTGGCGCGGTGACCCTGGGGATTCGCCCGGAGCATTTGAACCTGGCGCAACCGGGCGATTGCACGCTTGAGGTCACCGCCGATGTCAGCGAGCGGCTGGGCAGCGATACGTTCTGTCACGTTGTAACCGCGTCCGGCGAAGCCTTGACCATGCGGGTGCGCGGCGATCTGGCGAGCCGTTTCGGTGAGCAACTGAGCCTGCACCTGGATGCTGAACACTGCCACTTATTCGATGCCGAGGGCGTGGCGGTCACCCGTGCGCTGCGCGTCGCCGCCTGATTGCCGAGACTTGTGATGAAACTCAACCGACAGAACCTGCACAACCTCAACCCCGAGGTCGCCCTGCCTGCTTACTCCTTGAGCGAGGTCAGCCAGGGCATTGCCCACATTGGCGTCGGCGGCTTCCACCGCGCGCACCAGGCTTATTACACCGACGCCCTGATGAACACCGGCGAAGGCCTCGACTGGGCCATCTGCGGCGTGGGCCTGCGGGCCGAAGACCGCCGTGCCCGGGATGACCTCGCCAGTCAGGACTACCTGTTTACCCTGTTTGAACTGGGGGACACCGATGACACCGAAGTTCGGGTGATCGGTGCCATCAATGACATGCTGTTGGCCGAAGACGGCGCCCAGGCGCTGATCGAGAAACTGGCCGATCCGAACATCCGCATTGTCTCGCTGACCATCACCGAGGGTGGCTACTGCATCGACGACAGTAACGGCGAGTTCATGGCCCACCTGCCGCAAATCCAACACGACCTGGCCCATCCTGACCAACCGAAGACGGTCTTCGGTTTCCTCTGCGCGGCCCTGGCCAGGCGCCGCGCGGCCGGCACTGCGGCATTCACCCTGATGTCCTGCGATAACCTGCCCCACAACGGCGCTGTCACCCGCAAGGCGCTGCTGGCATTCGCCGCGTTGCGCGACCCCGACCTGGGCCAATGGATCGACCGCAACGTGAGCTTTCCCAACGCCATGGTTGACCGCATCACCCCCATGACCAGCGGTGCCCACCGGCTGCAATTGCATGACGAACATGGGATCGACGATGCCTGGCCGGTGGTCTGCGAGCCGTTCGTGCAATGGGTGCTGGAAGACAAATTCGTCAACGGTCGCCCGAACTGGGAAAAGGTCGGCGTGCAGTTCACCGATGACGTCTCGCCCTATGAAGAGATGAAAATCAAGTTGCTCAATGGCAGTCACCTGGCGCTGACCTACCTGGGTTTTCTCAAGGGTTATCGCTTCGTCCACGAAACCATGAACGACCCGCTGTTCGTGCGTTACATGCGTGCGTACATGGACCTGGACGTGACCCCACAGCTGGCACCCGTGCCAGGGATCGACCTGACCGACTACAAGAACACCCTGGTGGAGCGTTTTTCCAACCAGGCGATTGCTGACCAGTTGGAGCGGGTGTGTTCGGACGGCTCGTCGAAGTTTCCCAAATTCACCGTGCCGACCATCAACCGCTTGATTGCCGACGGCGGCGAAACCCGTCGCGCGGCGCTGGTGGTGGCGGCCTGGGCCGTGTATTTGAAAGGCGTGGACGAAAACGGCGTGAGCTACTCGATCCCGGACCCGCGGGCGGCGTTCTGCCAGGCGCTGGTGGCCGACGATGCGCTGGTGACCCAGCGGCTGCTGGAGGTAGATGAGATTTTCGGTACGTCCATCCCCCACTCGCCCGAGTTCGTGGCGGCCTTCGAGTGGTGCTGCAACAGCTTGCGCGAACACGGGGTCACGCGCACGCTTGAGCGGGTGTTGGCCAACACGGACTGAGTTGCTGACACGATCTGCTTTTTGTGGCGAGGGGATTTATCCCCGCTGGGTCGCGAAGCGGCCCCCAGACGTGCTGCCTGATATACCGAAGCTGCAGATACATTGGGGCTGCTTCGCAGCCCAGCGGGGATAAATCCCCTCGCCACAGGTAATTCCCTGGCCACAAGTTCTGTGTTTTGTTCTTTGATCCGAGGATTCTTATGGCAAACCAACAATTGTTCCTGGGCATCGATTGCGGCACCCAAGGCACCAAGGCGTTGATCCTGGACGCCACCAGCGGTCAAGTCCTGGGACACGGTTCTGCTGCCCACACCATGATCAGCGGCGCTGACGGGCGGCGCGAACAAGATACCGTGCAATGGCTGGACGCTTTCACCCAGGCCACCCATCAAGCCCTGGCATCCGCCAGCGTCGATGGCCAGGCCATCCTCGGCCTCAGTGTCTCCGGCCAGCAACATGGTCTGGTACTGCTCGATGATCAAGGTCAGGTCCTGCGCCCGGCCAAGTTATGGTGCGACACCGAAAGCACTCCACAAAACGATCGTCTCTTGGCCCACCTGGGGGGCGAAAGCGGCTCTCTGGAACGCCTGGGCGTGGTCATCGCACCCGGCTACACGGTTTCCAAACTATTGTGGACCCGCGAGCATTACCCGCAGTTGTTCAACCGCATCGCCAGCATCCTGCTGCCCCACGATTTTCTCAATCACTGGCTCACCGGCCGCCATTGCAGCGAATACGGCGACGCCTCGGGTACTGGCTATTTCAACGTACGCAGCCGTCAATGGGACGTACAGCTGCTGCAACACATCGATCCCAGCGGCCGGCTGCAATCGGCATTGCCGCAGCTGATCGAGGCCCATCAGCCGGTCGGGCGGATCCTGCCGGCCGTTGCCGCCCATCTGGGCATCAACCCCGACGCGGTGGTGGCCAGCGGAGGGGGCGACAACATGATGGGCGCTATCGGCACCGGCAACATCCAGCCCGGCGTGATCACCATGAGCCTGGGCTCCTCCGGCACGGTCTACGCCTATGCCGCAGAACCTGCAGTCAGTGCGCAGCCGTCGGTGGCAACCTTCTGCTCATCCAGCGGCGGCTGGCTGCCGCTGATCTGCACCATGAATCTGACCAACGCCACCGGGGTCATGCGCGAGCTGCTGGAGCTGGACATCGAAGCGTTCAATGCCTTGGTGGCGGCGGCCCCGATTGGCGCCGAAGGCGTGTGCATGCTCCCGTTTCTCAACGGCGAGCGGGTGCCCGCCCTGCCCCATGCCACCGGCAGCCTTTTCGGTCTGACCACCACCAACTTGACCCGGGCCAATCTGTGCCGGGCAGTGGTCGAAGGCACCACCTTCGGTTTGCGCTATGGCCTGGACCTGCTGCGCGCCAACGGGCTCGAGGCCCAGAGCATCCGCCTGATCGGCGGGGGCTCGAAAAGCCCGATTTGGCGGCAGATCGTCGCCGATATCATGGACACCACGGTCATCTGCACTGAACAGAGTGAAGCGGCCGCTCTGGGTGCAGCGATTCAGGCGGCGTGGTGCCATTCAGGCTCGCCAGACAGCCTGGCCGACTTGTGCGAACGCTGCGTCAAGCTCGACCCAGTCAGTGAAACCCGACCCATTGCCGAGCATGTCGCGGCATCGCAAAAAGCTTACGAATGTTATCAACAATACGTCGCAACCCTTTGAGAGTTAAGAACTATGTATTTGGTGTGTGGTGAAGCGCTGTTTGATTTTTTCAGCGAAAAGGAATCTGGCGGCCCGGCGTCACAGGTCAATTTCAAAGCGCTTGCCGGCGGCTCGCCATTCAACGTGGCGGTAGGGCTGCGGCGACTGGGAGTGGAGTCGGCGCTGTTTGGTGGGCTGTCCACGGACTACCTGGGCCGACGCTTGCACCAGGTCCTGCTTGCCGAAGGTGTCAGCACCGAGTACGTACTGGACTTCGACGCGCCTACAACCCTGGCGATGGTGGCGGTCGGCGCCAACGGTTCGCCCCACTATAGCTTTCGCGGTGAAGGGTGCGCGGACCGGCAACTGGGCCTGGACCATCTACCGGTGCTCGGTCCCCACGTACGCGGGTTGCATGTCGGCTCCTTCTCTCTGGTGGTGCAGCCGATCGCCGACACACTCCTGGCCTTGGTACGGCGCGAGAGCGGCAAACGCCTGATCAGCCTGGATCCGAACGTGCGACTCAACCCGCAACCGGACATTGAACTTTGGCGCTCGCGAATCGCAACGCTGGTCGAATATGCCGATTTGATCAAAGTCAGCGATGAAGACCTGAGTCTTCTTTACCCCGACCAACCGCCACAGACCATCATCGAGCGCTGGCTGGAGCACCGTTGCCAATTGGTGTTCCTTACCCGTGGCAGTCAAGGCGCCACGGTCTTCAGCCGCCAGCACGGCTCCTGGTCAATGCCGGCATGCTTGGTGCAGATCGCCGATACCGTGGGCGCAGGGGACACCTTCCAGGCTGCTTTGATTACCTGGCTGACCGAGCAACAACTGGATTCGGTGGATGGCCTGCATGCCCTGAACCGGGAGCAGGTAAGCGAGATGCTCGCTTTTGCCATGCGCGCGGCTGCGCTGACGTGCGGCCGGACCGGGCCGGACCTGCCTTATCGACAACAATTGGACTGAACCGATTGAGTAAAAGCACGGCACCGGGTTCGGCCAATGACCGAACCCGGACGTGATTCTCAGGAAGACAAGGCCGTGATCAGCGCCCGGTCATGCGGTGTTGCTGGTGAAAGTGATTACCAGCGTGGTGATTGTGGTCGAGTTCAGAGCGCAACTCGGCAATCAGGTCGTTGATTGCCCGACAACCATTCAGTTTGTTGGCATCAATGTCGGTCTTGATCAACGCCACACGATCGGTTTCATGATCGTCATAGATCTTGATTGTCATCGACAAGTCAGGTGACAAGGTGCACTGCGAGCGCTTGGGCAACAAGCTGCTTTCAATGATGTTTCGCATTTCGAGGGCAGATAAAAACATGGCGACTCTCTCCTGTTGAGGCGGCCAATTTATGTTCACGACGGCGGTATTTCGCCCGTTCTTCCATGCGGACTGGGACTACGAATGCCGTGCCGTTCGTTCGTTCTTGGCGTTTCTAATCAATGAGCCCATTAAGCGGCTCCTTAATCATCCCGCAAAAAATATGCCTGCTTTAAAGAAAATCCCGATTGATCCAAATCAACTACTTAGCTTTCAAGACGGTTGAAGCGTGCGTGCAAATTGCAAGGAAGCGGGCTTTTCCTCATGCAAACTGCAATCGCCTGTGATCCCGTCGCAAGCTAGATTAGACCCTATTGCGCCGGGGCGAGCGGGCACCCGTCGGCTGCTTCGAAAAAAGTGTGAAGTGGCGTAAAAAACGTCAAATGGCTTCGGGCACCAGCCCGCTCTGCCACATGGCGCAGGCTATCGAAGTTGATATTCGCGCCTGAATCGATTGCCACCAGTGTTTCACCCCGTGCGCCGGTGTGAGCAACGTATTGCTTGATGCCAGCCACCGCCAAGGCGCCCGAGGGCTCGGTTATCGACCGAGTATCGTCATAGATGTCTCGGATCGCCGCGCACAATTGGTCGTCGGTGACGGTGATCACTTCATCAACGCAGAAACGGCAGATATCGAAGCCGTAGGCACCTATTTGCGCGACAGCCACGCCATCGGCAAAGGTTCCCACGCTTGCCAAACTTACCCGTTCACCGACTGCCAGCGCCGCCTGGAGACAGGCGGAATGTTGAGACTCCACCCCGACGATGCGAACTTCAGGGCGCAGGTACTTGACGTAGGCCGCGATCCCGGCAATCAGCCCCCCGCCACCGACCGGGACAAAAATCGCGTCCAGCCTGCCTGGATGCTGACGCAAGATTTCCATGGCGACGGTGCCCTGCCCGGCGATCACGTCAGGATCATCGAAGGGCGAAACGAACTCGCGTCCGGTCTGACGGGCCAGCTCCAATGCGTATGCCAGGGCAAAGGGAAAGCTCTCCCCGTGCAGCACGGCTTCGGCGCCCCGATTGCGCACGCCCAGCACCTTGAGCTGCGGTGTGGTCAGCGGCATGACGATGCTGGCCGATATGCCCAGCTCCCGCGCGGCCAGCGCCACGCCCTGGGCATGATTGCCCGCCGAAGCGGTGATGACCCCGCGAGCCCGTTGCTCGGCGGTCAGTTGCACCAGTTTGTTGTAGGCGCCACGGATCTTGAAAGAAAAAGTCGGCTGCAGGTCTTCACGCTTGAGCAGGATCCGGTTGTTCAAGGCTTCGGACAGCCCGGCGGCCACTTGCAACGGCGTACGCACGGCCAGTTCGTACACCGGCGCGGCCAGGATTTTCTTGACGTAATGTTCTAACAGGGCTTGCTCGGAACGGATGGTAGGCATAGCGGTCTCCTGGTTTGGACAAAACTCCGGAGACAGAAAGAAAAAACCCGCCTCGGAGGCGGGTTGGGTGCAGTCGTCAGCTAGCCCGCCAAATAAGGAATGGCGGTAATAATGCTTGGCTGGCTACGCAATACGGTGCGGGTCATGACTGGAAATTAGCCTGCCGGTGACTGGCAAGTCAATGGGCACTGTTGCGAATCACTTGAGTCCGACTTTATATAGCGCCCCATCGTCATCATCTGTCAGCACGTACAGGAAACCATCCGGCCCCTGGCGAACGTCGCGGATGCGCTCGCCAAGCTCACCCAGCAGGCGTTCTTCGTGCACGACCTTGTCACCCTCCAGTTCCAGGCGGATCAGATTCCGGGACACCAACGCACCGATGAACACGTTGCGTTGCCAGGCCTTGAAGCGATCACCCTCATAGAACGCCATGCCGCTCAACCCGGGTGACACTTCCCATACGTGAAAAGGGCCAAGCGTGCCTTCGGCAGTCTTGCCGCCGGCTTCCGGGATCGGCGCCCCGGAATAGTTGATGCCGTGAGTCGCCAGCGGCCAGCCGTAATTCTTGCTGCGTTCGATGATATTCAGCTCATCGCCGCCCCTGGGGCCGTGCTCGTTCTCCCACAGCGTACCGTTCCAGGGATTGAGGGCCGCCCCTTGGGGATTACGAACGCCGTAGGACCAGATCTCGGGGCGGACGTTTGCCTGACCGACAAAAGGGTTATCGTCCGGCACCTTGCCGTCGGGGTAGATGCGCACGATTTTGCCCTGCAGCTTGTCCAGATCCTGGGCCGTGGGACGCTCGTTGTTTTCCCCAAGGGTGATGAACAGATAGCCGTCTCGATCGAAAACAAGGCGCGAGCCAAAATGGTTCCCCGTGGAAAGCTTGGGCTGCTGGCGGAAAATCACATCGAAGTTTTTCAGACTTTGCAGGTCTTCGGACAATTGCCCACGGCCCACGGCGGTGCCTGCCTTGCCGTCATCGCCGGCCTCGGCGTACGACAGGTAAACCGTGCGGTCCTGCTTGAAGTCCGGCGACAGCACGACATCCAGCAAACCGCCCTGGCCTCTGGCCCAGACCTCAGGTACGCCGTTCAACGGTGCCGAGAGCTGGCCATCAGGGCTGACCCGGCGCAGGTTGCCCGCTCGCTCTGTCACCAACATGCCCTGTTGGTCAGGCAGGAAAGCCACGGACCAGGGGTGCTCGAGCCCCTTGACCACGGTGGTCACCTCCACCGTGCCCTCCTCGCTCTTGAGTTGCCTGGTTTGCGCGGCAGACGCCGGTGTGGCGAGGGTCAGTACAGCGCTGGCGCAAAACGCGGCCAGGAGTGTTTTACGCAACATGCACACTTCCTTCTGTGGTGTGAATAGAGACTGCCAAGGTTCAGGACTCAGCGAATGTCGTTTGAGGTGCCCCTCGGCGGTGGAGTGGACTTGATGGTAGGCCGTGGCGAGCCGGCAGGCTGACCGGAACGAGGATACCCGTTGCCGATACCGCCATTTTCCAGCGTGGGTGGCCGGGGAACGGGAACCGTCGGGTTGTTATGGATCATCGGCACGTTGGGCCGGGTGCCCTGCATGCTGTTGGGGTTGGCCCGGCGGATCGGGCTGTTATAGGGATTGTTGTTACCGGGCAGGTTCTGGGCCAGGACCATGGCCCCACAGTCGGGCGTTGCCGAGTGGGCGGCAGTGGTCAGCAACAGCGTCATGAGAGCGAGCAGCAGCCTGTTCATCGGAGCACCTCTTGGATTCAGGCATATCGAAAGCACGCTACGCCGCCGGTTCGCCGTTGTTAAGGGAAATGTCCGTCCGAAGATGTAACCAAGCGTCTCGAAGGCAATGGGGGGCGGGTCAACCGGCGCTCCATGGAAACTTTTGCGAAGGCCGTAAGGTCACCTGAATGACTCATTCACCGGCAAGGAAACCCCTCCATGGCACGGGCAATCTGGAAAGGCGCAATCAGCTTCGGACTGGTCCACATTCCTGTGGCGCTGGTGTCGGCCACGTCCTCCCAGGGGGTGGATTTCGACTGGCTGGACAAGCGCAGCATGGACCCGGTGGGTTATAAGCGCGTGAACAAGGTCACCGGCAAGGAAGTGACCAAGGAAAATATCGTCAAGGGTGTGCAATACCAGAAGGGCCAATACGTCCTGCTGAGCGAAGAGGAAATTCGCTCCGCCCACCCCAAGTCCACCCAGACCATCGATATTTTTTCTTTCGTCGACAGCGAAAAAATCCCCCTGCAAAACATCGACACGCCCTACTTCCTGGCGCCAGACAAACGCGGTGGCAAGGTCTACGCCCTGCTGCGCGAAACCCTGATCAAGACCAACAAGGTGGCCCTGGCCCATGTCGTGTTGCATACCCGCCAGCATCTGGCAGCGCTGATGCCGCTGGAGTCTGCGCTGGTACTGGTGATGCTGCGCTGGCCCGCCGAAGTGCGCGAACTCGACATCCTGGAACTGGGCGATGAAGTCATCAAGCCCACCCTGGCCAAGGGGGAGCTGGAAATGGCCAAGCGGTTGGTGCAGGACATGAGCGCCGATTGGGAACCGCAAGAGTACCGGGACAGCTTCGAAGACAAGATCATGGAACTGGTGGAGAAAAAGGCCAAGGAAGGCCGGCTTGAGGCGGTGGAAACCGACCCGGGCGAAGAGCAACGCAAAAGCGCCGATGTCATCGACCTTACCGAACTGCTCAAGCGCAGCCTGGCCGGCAAGGGCAAGGCGCCAGACAAGCCTGCCGGGAAAGCCGCTGCAAAGCCGGCAAAGACCAGCAAATCCGCTCCCGCGAAAAAAGCCACCAAGGCCTCCCGGGGCTAACCCCCGGGCGCCAGCAATACAAGGGAATCCGTCATGGCCAAGGCCGAGAGTGAATACGCCCGTTTATCCGGTGCCGAGCCGGAACAGAAACACAGCCGCAAGCGCACCCGACAGAACCAGACCGGTGGCGCACACGGCTTTCCCGAGCGCTTGCTGCCGCAGCGCGCCACACCCGTGGAAGAGCCCCCCGCCGGTGAATGGCGTTATGAAGTGCAGTACGATGGTTATCGCCTGATGGCCCGCATCGAAGCAGGCGAAGTGCGTTTGTTCAGCCGCAATCAACAGGACTGGACCGATCGCCTCCAGTTGCACGCCGATGCGTTGTCCGAGCTGAATCTGGGTGACAGCTGGCTCGACGGCGGCCTGGTTTCGCTTGATGACAACGGCCACTCTGACTTTGCGGCCCTGCGACAGTCGTTCGAGATTGGCCGCACGGTAGACTTGGTGTACGTCCTGTTTGATGCGCCTTTTTTAAATGGCGTCGATCTGCGCCAGGCGCCGGTTGAAAAACGGCGGACAGCCCTCAAGAAGGCGCTGAAAAACAATGCCAGCAAGCGCCTGCGCTTCTCTGAGTCGTTTTCCGCCAACCAGCACGACATTTTTGAAAGTGCCAACGCCCTCGCACTCGATGGCGTGGTCGGCAAACGCCTGGGCAGCCCCTATGTGTCGCGCCGCAGCGCCGACTGGATCAAACTCAAGTGCCGTCTGCGCCAGCCGTTCGTGATCGTCGGCTTCACCCGCCCCAAAGGCCGGCGCAGTGGTTTCGGCGCACTGTTGCTGGCGGTCAACGGGCCCAAGGGATTGATGTATGCCGGCCGCGTCGGCACAGGGTTCGCACAATCCCAGCTCGAACAACTGCATGAGCAACTCTGTAGCCTGGAGCAGGACGATTCGCCACTGGCCGCACCGGTCAGCAGCGCGCAAAGCCGCAGCGTGCATTGGGTAGCGCCAACCGAGGTCTGTGAAGTCGAGTTCGCCGAATGGACCCGCGACGGCCTGGTGCGGCAGGCGGTGTTCCTGGATCTGTTGCACGACACGCCGGCCGACAAGGTTGTGCGCGAGCAACCCGTTCCGATAAAAACCATGCCCGCCAAAACCGCGCTTCGTGGCAAAGCCCGTACCGTACAGGTCGCAGGGGTGGAGATTTCCCATCCCGAGCGCGTCATCGACAGCGTCAGCGGCGTTCAGAAAGTCGAACTGGCGCAGTACTACGAGAACATCGCCCCCTGGATTCTGCCGCATCTGAAGCAGCGCCCTGTTGCCCTGCTCAGGGCTCCAGAGGGCATCGGCGAAGAGCAGTTCTTTCAGAAACACGCCGATCGCCTGGACATTCCCCACATCAAACAGCTGGATCCGCGACTGGATCCCGGCCATGCCGCACTGATGGAAATCGACAGTGTCCAGTCGCTGGTCAGCGCCGCCCAAATGGGCACGGTGGAGTTGCACACATGGGCCGCCACGCATGAGCGGATCGAGACGCCGGACCTGTTCGTGCTTGATCTGGACCCCGACCCGTCGCTGCCCTGGAGTGCGATGATCGAGGCGACTCGCCTGACCCTCTCGGTGCTCGACGAACTGGGTTTGCGGGCTTTCCTCAAGACCAGCGGAGGCAAAGGCATGCATGTCATCGTGCCGCTGGCGCGCAGTGAAGGCTGGGACATTACCAAGGCTTTCGCCAAGGCCATTTCCCAGTTCATGACCGGGCAGATGCCGCAGCGGATCACCGCGACCATGGGGCCGAAGAACCGTGTCGGGAAGATATTTGTCGACTACCTGCGTAACGCCCGGGGCGCCAGCACCGTCAGCGCCTATTCCGTGCGCGCTCGGCCAGGTCTGCCGGTATCCGTGCCGATTGCCCGGGCCGAACTCGATGGCCTGCGTAACGCCCAGCAGTGGGATATGTATACAGCGCTTGAGCGGGCCAGAAACCTGGGCGCCGATCCTTGGGAGGGTTACAACCATCGCCAGCGAATCACGGCCAGGATGTGGGAGCAACTGGATGCGCAAAAACCTGGGGAATGACGCAGGTACGCAGAGTCACCCGCTCAGATCCAGATGAAGACCGCCAGCAGACCGCCGAAGAACGCCCACTTCTGCAAATAATACAGCTTGCGGTTGCGCTTCTTCAGCGCCTTGCCTTGCAGGCGAATCCTGTAAAGCCTGGAAAACGCCCGGTTCAGGCCGCCGGTTTTGTCACCGGCGTCATTGGGTGCTCCGGCGGCAGCCATCACGGTCCGGCTGAACCAGCGGTTGAAGGCAGCGGCCCAGCGAAATCTCATGGGGCGTTCCACGTCGCAAAAGAGAATGATGCGATTGTGGGGCGTGGTGTTCTGGGCGTAATGAATGAACGTCTCGTCGAATATCACCGCCTCGCCATCACGCCAATGGTAATGCTCACCGTCGACATTGATGTAGCAGCCGGCATCGTTGGGCGTTTCCAGGCCCAGGTGATACCGGTAGGACCCGGCATACGGGTCGCGATGACGAACCAGCTTGGAGCCCGGCGGCAGTTCGGCGAACATCGCCGCCTTGATTGAACCGATGCTCTGCACCAGTTCAGTGGTGCGCGGGCACAGCTTCATGGCCGAGGGATGGCTGTCGGCGTACCACTTCAGGTAGAAACGCTTCCAACCGGTCTTGAAGAACGAATTGAAGCCCACATCGTCGTACTGGTTGGAACGCTTGATCTCCCCCGCTCGCAGCAAATTCTGGCCTTCGGCGCGGATCTCCTGCCAGTGGGTCTGCAACGGGCTCAGGTCAGGAAACTGCGCCGGGTTCAGGAAAGGCTTGTTGGGCAGTTTCGAGCACAGGTAAAGCAGGCAGTTGATCGGCGCGAGGAAGGACGAGTGGTCGCTCAACTGGCGCCCGAGCTTGTGCCGAACACGCCCGCGCAGATGCACATAACCGATAGAAAGAAGATAGATCGCGGCAATGATGAGTTTCACAGTATCCGCACACATCAAAAGTGGACAGGCTGCCACTTCCCGCACAACTGAACAGTGTGGGGAATGGCGTAAGTGAGACGGCAATTTAGCCACAACTCGTAACCAAAGGTTATCCCCGCGTTGTTAAAAACTGTCTTGCCTGGGTTACACCCTATCGTTAACGCGGCCAGATCAGTACAATTGCCGCCAAACATTACGCGCCCCCTTTTTGGCCGATACCGGATTCCGGCTTCGGCGTACATCTATTTGGGTCAGGCGCTCCGTATGCTGCTGTCCTCTTATGCCGGATGGACCCTTGCGCTTGCGACCGCGATGCTTTTGCGCGGTCGGGACCTGCGCAAACAGGTACTGAACAGGTACTGCCGCACCCTTAGCTACTCTGAATGTTCCGCAGGATAAACCTTTGATCTCTACAGCTAACATCACGATGCAGTTCGGCGCCAAGCCGCTGTTCGAAAACGTCTCTGTCAAGTTCGGCGCGGGTAACCGCTACGGCCTGATCGGCGCCAACGGTTGCGGCAAGTCGACCTTCATGAAGATCCTCGGCGGCGACCTCGAGCCGTCCGGCGGCCAGGTCATGCTCGAGCCGAACGTGCGCCTGGGTAAACTGCGCCAGGACCAGTTCGCCTACGAAGAATTCACCGTGATCGACACCGTGATCATGGGCCACGAAGAGCTGTGGAAGGTCAAGGCCGAGCGCGACCGCATCTATTCGCTGCCGGAAATGACCGAAGAAGACGGCATGGCCGTGGCCGAGCTGGAAACCGAATTCGCCGAGATGGACGGCTACACCGCCGAGTCCCGTGCCGGTGAACTGCTGCTGGGCCTGGGGATTGGCATCGAACAGCATTTCGGCCCGATGAGCGAAGTGTCGCCCGGCTGGAAACTGCGGGTACTGCTGGCCCAGGCGTTGTTCTCCGACCCGGAAGTGCTGCTGCTGGACGAGCCGACCAACCACCTGGATATCAACACCATCCGCTGGCTGGAAAACGTGCTGACCCAGCGCTCGAGCCTGATGATCATCATCTCCCACGACCGTCACTTCCTGAACAGTGTCTGCACCCACATGGCGGACCTGGACTACGGCGAGCTGCGTCTGTTCCCCGGCAACTACGATGAGTACATGACCGTGGCGACCCAGTCCCGCGAGCAATTGCTGTCGGACAACGCCAAGAAGAAAGCGCAGATTTCCGAACTGCAATCGTTCGTCAGCCGCTTCTCGGCCAACGCCTCGAAAGCCAAGCAAGCCACCTCCCGCGCCAAGCAGATCGACAAGATCCAATTGGCCGAGGTCAAGCCATCGAGCCGTGTCAGTCCGTTCATTCGCTTCGAACAGACCAAGAAGCTGCACCGTCAGGCGGTCATTGTCGAAGGCATGGCCAAAGGGTTTGATGGCAAGCCGCTGTTCAAGGACTTCAGCTTCACCGTCGAAGCCGGCGAGCGCGTGGCGATCATTGGCCCGAACGGCATCGGCAAGACCACGTTGCTGCGCACCCTGGTCAATGAACTGGAGCCGGACGCCGGTACTGTGAAATGGACCGACGCCGCGGAACTGGGTTACTACGCCCAGGACCACGCCCACGACTTTGAAGACGACGTCAACCTGTTCGACTGGATGGGCCAGTGGACCCAGGGCGGTGAACAACTGGTTCGTGGCACCTTGGGCCGCATGTTGTTTTCCAACGACGAGATCCTCAAGTCGGTCAAGGTCATTTCCGGTGGTGAACAGGGCCGTATGCTGTTCGGCAAGCTGATCCTGCAAAAGCCAAACGTGCTGGTGATGGACGAACCGACCAACCACTTGGACATGGAATCCATCGAGGCGCTGAACCTGGCGCTGGAAAACTACCCGGGCACGTTGATCTTCGTCAGCCACGACCGTGAGTTCGTATCGTCCCTGGCCACCCGCATCATCGAGTTGAGCGCCGACGGCGTGATCGACTTCAGCGGCACCTATGACGATTACCTGCGCAGCCAAGGGGTGTTGTTCTAAGAACAGCCCTGAGCCGCAAGCGTCAAGCTGCAAGTGAAAAGCCCTGTCCGTTGTGACAGGGCTTTTTGTTTTCAAGGTAGAACAGCCTGTGGGAGCAAGCCTGCACCTGCCTCTGGTGGGAGCGGGCTTGCTTGCGAAAGCGGTGGATCAGTCACTTCTATGCAGGATGTGCTCGCGATAGCGGCGGCCCCTCACCCGCCGGGCAAACCGTTAGCCTGCTTTCTTTTATTCCCGGCGCGCGCCATGATGAGGCCCTCTTACCGCTGCCCGCGAACGAGCCTCATGCCAACACACCCACCCGCCTCCAGTTCCCTGTCGATCACCTGGCAGATCATCTCCATCGTTTTTTATACCTTCATCGCCTTTCTCTGCATCGGCCTGCCGATTGCCGTGTTGCCGGGCTATGTCCACGAACAGTTGGGCTTCAGTGCCGTGGTGGCCGGGCTGACCATCGGCTCCCAGTATCTGGCGACGCTGCTCAGTCGGCCCATGGCCGGGCGGCTGTCGGACAGTATCGGCACCAAGCGGGCAATCGTTTATGGGCTTTACGGGATCGTCCTCAGTGGTTTGCTGACACTGCTCTCGACGCTGCTGCAAAGCTTTCCACTGCTGAGCCTGTTGATCCTGATCGCCGGGCGTTTGCTGCTCGGCGTGGCTCAGGGAATGATTGGCGTGGGCACCATCAGTTGGTGCATGGGCCAGGTGGGTGTGGAACACACGGCCCGCTCGATCTCGTGGAACGGCATCGCATCCTATGGCGCGATTGCCATCGGCGCGCCGCTGGGGGTGGTGATGGTGGGTGAGCTGGGCTTTGTCAGCCTGGGGATCGCATTGTCGCTGCTGGCCGGCGCGGCGCTGCTGTTGATACGCAACAAGCCGTCGGTGCCGGTCATTCGAGGCGAGCGGCTGCCCTTTTGGGCGGTGTTCGGGCGTATTGCACCGTTCGGAACGAGCCTGTGCCTGGCCTCGATCGGCTACGGTACGCTCACCACGTTCATCACCTTGTTTTATGTCAGTCGCGGGTGGACGGGGGCGGCCTGGTGCCTGACGGTGTTTGGCATCTGTTTCATCCTGGCGCGCCTGTTGTTCATTTCCAGCATCGCCCGCTTCGGAGGCTTCAGGACGGCCATTGCCTGCATGTGTATAGAAACCCTGGGGCTGGTGTTGCTGTGGCTGGCACCCTCTACTGCGTTCGCGCTGATCGGCGCGGGGCTGGCCGGTTTCGGGCTGTCGCTGGTGTATCCAGCGTTGGGTGTGGAGGCCATCAAGCAAGTACCCAATACCAGCCGTGGCGCAGGACTGAGCGCCTATGCGGTGTTCTTCGACCTGGCGCTGGCGATTGCCGGGCCCTTGATGGGCGCGGTGGCGTTGAATCTGGGATATTCCTCGATCTTTTTCAGTGCGGCACTGCTGTCGATCATCGGACTGGGCCTGACTTTACTGCTGCGTCGGCGTACCGAAAAAGCCGCGTATTGATCGACCTACTGCAAACCAACCAGGCCGGTTCGCCCAGGCCTGGTGTTTTTTGCGCGGTCTTTAAGCTGCGGCGAATTGCTCGCTGATTTGCAGCTTGGCTTCGCTGATGGCTTTGCTGCGCATCTCGTCACCGTAAGCCAGGCCCTCGGCGCGAACGAACTCGATGTCGGTAATGCCGAGGAAACCGAACATGACCTTCAGGTACTCTTCATGCGCCACACCGCTTGGCTGGCCGGCATGCAGGCCGCCTGAGGTGGAAACGATCACCAGCTTCTTGCCACCACACAGGCCTTCGGGGCCGGCTTCGGTGTAGCGGAAGGTTTGGCCGGCCACGGCGATACGGTCGATCCAGGCCTTGAGCTGGGTCGGAATGGTGAAGTTATACATCGGCGCTGCGATGACCACCGCGTCCGCCGCCAGGAACTCGGCCATGGTCGAGGCGCTGAGGTCAGTCTCGTGCTTCTGGGCCGCGTCACGCAGTTCAGCGCTGGTACCGGCGGCGATCAGGGTCTGGGCGGAAAAGTGGCTGATGGCATCGGCCGCCAGGTCGCGGTAGGTCACGATGACGTCCGCTTCGGCAGCTTTCCAGGCCTCAACCACGTCACGGCTCAGTTGGCGGGACGCGGAATTGTCGCCCAGGATGCTCGAGTCGATGTGCAACAGTTTCATATGAGTGCTCTCCAAGTGAGGATCGCGACCAGGCGATCAATTGAGAACAATCCTATCGATGAAGCCAATAGCCGATAAGTCAGTATTAATGCGATAGTTCGTTCCACTGACAGGACAATAGAACTCGATATGCAAGACCTCAATGATCTGTACTACTTCGCCAAAGTGGTCGAAGCCGGTGGTTTCGCCGCGGCCGGACGCCTGTTGGGTATTCCCAAGTCGCGGCTGTCACGGCGTATCGCTGAACTGGAAGAGCGCCTTGGCGCCCGATTGCTGCAACGTACCACCCGCCAGTTGAAGCTCACGGCCGTGGGAGAGCGTTATCTGCGCCATTGCCAAGCCATGCTGCTGGAAGCCGAGATGGCCGATGAAGCCGTGGCGAGCATGTCCACTGAGCCGCGCGGACGCCTGCGGGTTTCCAGTCCGGTGGGCTTGGCTCACCAGATGCTGGGCGGGGTGATTGCCAGCTTCCTGGAAAAATTCCCTCAAGTGCAGCTGGAAATGATGCTGGTCAATCGGCGGGTAGACCTGGTGAGCGAAGGCATCGACGTGGCATTGCGCGTGCGCGATCTGGGGGACGAAGACCCGCTGCTGATGACGCGACGGCTGCGTCAGGCGCGGCTGATCATGGTCGCCAGCCCGGCGTTCGTCGAAGGACGGCAGATCAATACCCCGGAGGATCTCAAGAAACTGCCGATACTCGGGGCGCTGGACGCCGATCGCCTGGTCCACCTGCGTCTGCTCAAGGCCAACGCAGAGCCCGTCGAACTGGCCCTGGAAGCCCGACTAGGCATCGACGACTTCATTGTGCGCCGCGCCTGCGCCCTCGCCGGCCTGGGTTTCACCTTGTTGCCGAGCATGTATTGCGAGGAGGAACTGCAGGACGGCACACTGGTGGAATTGTTGCCCGAGTGGTCGCTGCCGGACGGCTGGCTGCAGGCAGTTTACCCGCATCGACGCGGCATGCTGCCAGCGGTGCGCGCCTGGATCGACCATCTGGTAGACGCATTCGAAAGCTGTGGGGATAGGAAAATATGAGCTTGAGCGAAGCGGATGTCGCGCGGTTTTGCCTGGGTTTGCCTGGCGCCCGGGAAGACTACAAATGGGGCGGCGTGCGGGTATTTTCCATTGCCGGCAACAAGATGTTCGCCTTGCAGAACCTGCGGGGTGAATCACTGGCATTCAAGGTCGACAAGGATCTGTTCCTGGGGCATTGCGACCGCCCCGGGATTGGCCCGGCGCCGTACCTGGCGCGGGCCCAGTGGATCATTATGCAAACGCCCTACCCGCTGGGCGCCGACGAGTTGCGTGGCCTGCTGCAGCGCTCCCACCAACTGGTGGTGAGCAAGCTGCCCAAGCGCACCCAGGTGGGGTTGCTGCTGTCGTAAGCTCAGAACAGCATCAGCAGATGACTGCCCAGGAATAACTGGTCGATCCAGAACACCTGGTGCAGCAATACGATGAACCAGAACACCACCTGAAACGACACCTTGCGGGTCTTGTGGCGAAACACTTGTTGAGCCAGCAACGCCCCGGGCCAGCCACCGGCCAGCTCCACGGCGTGCAATACGTTTTCCGGGGTGCGCCAGGCGTCAGCGCGGGCCTTGCGCTTGTCGCTCCAGTACAACAGAAACGCCACCATGCTGACGAGGCCGTAGGCCGTCAGGGGCACCCAGGACACCGCGCGCACCCCGAGCCAAAGTGACCCGAGCAGCGGCAAGGCGCACACCAGCGCAAATACCACGAGCTTGAGCCGCAAACTCTGCACTGCTGGGCCCGGCTCGCGGCCTGGGCGGCTCATGGCTGGGCCGCCGTCCAGTCCACCCAACCGAATTGCCAGGTGGCCAGAATCAACAGGCCGAAAGCGATCCGGTACCAGGCAAATACTGCGTAACTGTGGCTGGCGATGAACAGCAACAAGCCCCTGACCGCGATCATGGCGAAAATGAACGCCGTGACGAAGCCGATGGCGAACACCGGAAAATCCGCCGGCACAAACAGCTCGCGATATTTATAGCCTGAGTAGACTGCTGCGCCGACCATGGTTGGCATCGCCAGGAAGAACGAAAACTCGGTCGCGGTCTTGCGCGACAGCCCGAACAGCAAGCCGCCGATGATGGTCGAGCCTGAACGGGAGGTGCCGGGAATCATCGCAAGGCACTGGGCGAAGCCGACTTTCAGTGCATCCTTCCAGGTGATGTCGTCTACCGTTTCGGCGTGCACTGTATGCTGGCGCTTCTCGGCCCAGAGCATCACGAAACCGCCCAGCACCAACGCCGTGGCCACCGTGATCGGGTTGAACAGGTATTCGTGGATCAAGTCTGCAAACAACACGCCCAATACCACAGCGGGCATGAAGGCAATCAGCAGGTTGGCCGTAAACCGCCGAGCGCTGGGCTGGGTACGCAAGCCCAGTACCACGTCGAAGATCTTGCGCCGAAACTCCCACACCACCGCCAGGATCGCCCCGAGCTGGATAATGATGTTGAACGCCATCGCGCGCTCCCCGCCGAACTCGAGCAAGTCCGCGACAATGATCTGGTGCCCCGTGCTGGAGATCGGCAGGAACTCCGTCAAACCTTCTACCACGCCAAGAATCAGTGCCTGAAAGGCGGTCCACAAATCCATTCATCCCCCAAAAGACTATGCTTGCGCACGTCTCATCAAAATTTAAGCGTTATGCAGGTGTAAACAGCAGGCGCACGGTGACTGCGATTTCTCAAAAAAACCAATGAAAAAACCGGAACAGGCTCAGGTTTTGCGCCGCGGGGCCGAAATCCTATCAGACAAGCCCTGATAACGCTGCCGCGTTATGGCTCCTGGGCACCAGGTCCTACCTGCCCGCGCCGGATTCAGGCGGTCAGATGACAAGAATAAGAAACCGGAGTGACAGCGTATGAATAGCTTGCGCAGTGTGTCGATCAGCCGACGCTTGTGGCTCATCTTGGTCGTGTCCATCGTGATGTTGTTCACGCTGGGCGCGTTCATGCTTAAGCAGATCCACACCGACCTGTATCAGGCCAAGGTGCAGAAAACCCAGCATGTGGTCCAGACTGCCAGTGGTGTGCTGAACTACTACCATGGTCTGGAAACGGCTGGCACCCTGACTCGCGAAGTCGCGCAGAAGCAGGCGCTTAGCGCGGTGCGCGGCTTGCGTTATGACCAGAATGACTACTTCTGGATCAATGACCTGACCCCTGTGATGGTCATGCACCCGACCAACCCGAAACTCGAAGGCCAGAACCTCTCGGCGATTCGAGACCCGAATGGTTTTGCGCTGTTCAACGAGATGGTCGCCATTGCCAAGGCCAAGGGCGCGGGCATGGTGGATTACCTCTGGCCGAAACCGGGCGCTGAGGCGCCGGTGGCGAAAACCTCTTACGTCAAACTGTTCGAGCCTTGGGGCTGGATCATCGGTTCAGGTGTGTACGTGGATGACGTGCAGGCCGAATTCCAGTCTCAAGTGATCAAGGCTTCGCTGATCGGCCTGGCGATCACCCTGCTCATGGGCTTGCTCCTGACCCTGATCGTGCGCAGCATCGTTCGGCCACTGCAGGAAACGGTCAATGCCATGGCCAACATCGCCAGCGGTGAAAGCGACCTGACTCGCACCCTCGACACCCACGGCCAGGACGAAGTGACGCAACTGGCCCGGCATTTCAATGCGTTTACCGCCAAATTGCGCGAAGTCGTCAGCCAGTTGCAGGACTCAGCCCACGCCCTGGGGCAATCGTCCAACGAACTGGGTAACGACGCCGCCCAGGCCCAGGAACGCAGCCAGCAGCAATCGCAACAGATGGAACTGGTAGCCACTGCAATCAACGAAGTGACCTACGGCGTGCAAGACGTCGCCAAGAACGCCGAGCACGCCGCCAGCGAAATGCGCGACGCCGAATCCCAGGCCCAGCAAGGCCAGGTCAACATCGACGGCAGCCTGCAGCAGATTGACCGACTGTCCCAGACCATTGATCAGGCGGTGGAAGTGATCCGCACCCTGGCCAGCGAAAGCACCCAGATCGGCAGCGTGCTGGAGGTGATCCGCTCCATTGCCGAGCAGACCAACCTGCTCGCCCTCAACGCCGCGATCGAAGCGGCCCGCGCCGGTGAACAAGGTCGTGGCTTTGCCGTGGTGGCCGATGAAGTGCGGCTGCTGGCCCAGCGTACGCAGAAGTCCACCGCCGAGATCCAGGCGATGATCGAACGCTTGCAGAACCATTCCGAAGCGGCGGTGAAAGTCATCAGCGACAGCAGCCGTGCTTCGCAATTGACCATTGAGCAAGCCGGGCTGGCAGGTGCCAGTCTCAACGCCATCGGTCAGGCCCTGCGCAACCTCAACAGCCTGAACGCCTCCATCGCCAGTGCCACGCTGCAACAGGCCCATGTGGTGGAAGACATCAACCAAAACGTCACCCAGGCCGCGGGGCTGTCCCACAGCACCGCCATGGCGGCCGAACAGTCGAGCCTGGCAAGTACCCGCCTCAAGTCGCTGAGTGAGCAGTTGAACGGGTTGCTGAAGCAGTTCAGAGTCTAGTGGCCTGTGTGGCTAGCGCCTGCGCGATATTCGCTGGGTGTCTGGTGCATCTCGATGCGGAAGTGCCGATTGAAGTTGGACAGGTTGTTGTAACCCACCTCAAAACAGATATCGGTCACTGGCATTTCACTGTGTAGCAGCAACCGACAGGCTCGCTGGACTCGGAGCTTGCGCATCAGGTCGATGAAACCGTGTCCGGTGATGCGTTTGAAGAAACGCGAAAAACCGGGCTCGCTCATGTCCAGTTGCCGAGCAATCACCGACAGGCGCAGGTCACCCGTGAGTTCAGTCTGCAGGTACTCGAAGGCCTTGTGGATGCGTTCGGAGCTGCGGGCATCCAGGCTGGGTGCATAACACGGGCTGGCCAGGCACTGGGCCTGGTCCTGCGGGGCGAGATGGAGTGTGTTGAGCAGTTGGATAAACACTGCCAGCCGCCCGAGCCCCTGCGCCGGGCCGATGCTCTCCAACAGCCTTGCGGCGTTCACGGCGGTGTCGCCGCTGAAGACCAGACCTCGTCGTGCCCTTTCGAACAGCGGCTGTAAATCCCCCAGTTCAGGCAGCGTCCGGCGCAGGCTCAACAGCGTTGCACCATCGAATTGCAGCACCACATCCCTTCCAGCCAAGTGCTCGCCCGGGGCCAGGTCGCCCATCCAGTCGTGGGGCAAACCCGGGCCGATCATCGCCACATGGCCGGGCCCGAATGGGCCAATATAATCGCCCGCCAGCAATTTACCGCTGCCCCGACGAATGAGATGGATCTCGAATTCGGGATGGTGGTTCCAGCGCGCCTTCGGATACGGATAGTCGTGCTCGTACCAGCGAAAACTGTGCTCGGGCTCGGGCAGGATGACTTCCAGTTCGGCCGGTGGCTGCTCGAACAGGGGCGTTGGGTGATCAGGCATGTCGCGCGTCTCTGTCGCTGTAGGCAGCACCTTACGCCCGGCGCGCACCGGTTCACCAGCCCTGACCTGATCGTCCACCGATACTTTTTTAACCCGGCCAAGGGACACATCACGGCGTTAAAAAAGTACCAGCCGATGATCCCGCCCGCGTTTGTCCGGCGCCATTGACGCTGCTGTAATCGGCGCCACAAGGGCGCGCTCCCCTGTTATTTATTTTTGTCATTCAAGACAGGACAACCCATGAAACGACTGGAAGGAAAAAGTGCGCTGGTCACCGGTGCTGCCCGCGGTATTGGCAGGACGTTCGCCCACGCCTATATCAACGAAGGGGCTACGGTGGCGATTGCCGATATCGATCTTGGACGGGCCCAGGCCACCGCAGCCGAACTGGGCGCCAGCGCCTACGCGGTCAAAATGGACGTCACTGAACAAGCTTCGATTGACCAGGCCATCGAGGCGGTCGTGGCCCGGGCGGGCAAGCTCGATATCCTCGTCAATAACGCAGCGCTGTTCGACCTGGCGCCTATCGTGGAGATTACGCGCCAGAGCTACGAACGGCTGTTTTGCATCAATGTCGCCGGCACCCTCTTCACGCTGCAGGCCACCGCCCGGCAGATGATCCGCCAGGGGCATGGCGGCAAAATCATCAACATGGCCAGCCAGGCCGGCCGGCGTGGAGAAGCCCTGGTGGCGGTGTATTGCGCCACCAAGGCGGCGGTGATCAGCCTGACCCAATCCGCCGGGCTTGATTTGATCAAGCATCGAGTCAACGTCAACGCCATCGCCCCTGGGGTGGTGGAGGGAGAGCACTGGGACGGCGTGGATGCGCTGTTCGCCCATCATGAAAACCTGCCCCCGGGAGAAAAAAAGCGTCAGGTCGGTGCGCAAGTACCCTATGGCCGGATGGGCACCGCACAGGATCTGGTGGGGATGGCGATTTTCCTGGCCTCGGCGGAGAGCGAGTATGTGGTGGCGCAGACCTATAACGTCGATGGCGGGAACTGGATGAGCTGATAATTCGGCGGTTTTTGGCCTTAAATCGACGCAAATGGACTTATTCGCCTGAAAATTGATCCCACTACTTGAGGATTGTCCCAAACGGTACCCAGCGGTGCCGTTGCAAGGGATTTCAAGAGAGCGTGAATACCGTTGCCCCAGCCGGGCAAAAATTGCGCATCATAGGCGCCGTCCGCTCAAGGGAGATTTACATGCGTGCCATTTCATCCGTCATGCGTCTTATCGGGCTGTCGCTGGGCCTGGCCTTCGCCACCAGTGTCCTGGCCACCGAAGAGACGCAACTGGTCGAGTCCATCAACCTTTACCGCAGCCAGTCGCAAAGCTGCGCGGATCAAGCCTCTCTGGAGCTGCCGCCGCTAGCCATGGACTCGCGGCTGATCCTGTCGGCCAACGGCATTGGCGACCTGCAGCAGGCGCTGGCCCGCACGGCCTATCCGATGGTCAACGTACAGGCCATCAGCCTGTCCGGGCCGCGGGACGCGCAAGCTGCGATGAAGGCGGTGCGGGAGAGCTTCTGCCAGGTGGTGCTGGACCCACAGTTCGTCGACATCGGCGTCAGTCGCCTGGATCGCGAATGGCGCATCGTGTTGGCACGCCCGTTGTTGTCGGCGCGCCTGGGAGACTGGCAAGCCGAAGGCCAGAAGCTGCTGAAGCTGATCAACAGTGCTCGTGCCCAACCGCGGCGCTGCGGCACCGAAGCCTTCACGGCCACCACGCCCCTGGCCTGGAACGCTACGCTGGCCCTGGCCGCCGTGAGCCACAGCCGGACCATGGCCAACAACAACTTTTTTGACCACAAGGATCGCGACAGCCGTATGCCGGGCGACCGCGCCGAGCTGGCCGGTTACCTCGGCCAATTGATCGGCGAGAATATCGCCGCCGGACAGGATACGGCCCTCAAAGTGGTGGACGGCTGGCTGGCAAGCCCCGGCCATTGCGCCAACCTGATGAACCCGCAGTTCAAAGAGCTGGGCGCCGGCTATGCCGTGGACCCAAAGAGCGATGCGGGGATTTATTGGACAGCGATGTTTGGCACCCAATAGCGTTTGATCAGATCGCCTGGCACTGACGGGAATCCCGCTATCGCGAGCAGGCTCGCTCCCACAAGGGTTTTATGACGAACACGAAATGGAACACACTGTGGGAGCGAGCCTGCTCGCGATGACAATGGCACTGACATTACTGGCGAAGTGTTTGCCGCAAATGCTGCATGAACTGGCTCAACGAGGGCGACTGAGCCACTGGCTTGCGTTGCAACAGGCCGATCGAACGCTTGCCAGGCTGGTCAATGGCGATCACCGCGCACTGCTCACCAATATTGAACACTGCCGTGCAACTGGCCGGCAGCAGGGAAAATCCCAACCCTTCGCGTACCAGCGCAGTGGCGGTGCTCATGTGCGCCACCTCCCAGGCCGGCTCAGGCTCGACGTTCAGGTAGCGTAACGCCGCGTCGGCCAAGGGCCGGATACTGGTGTCGGGAGTCAGGGCGATGTAGGGCCTGCGTTTCCAGTCGTCCAGGCTGTCGCGCTGATGATCCTTGTGGGTCAGCAACACCAGATTGTCATCCAGCAGGCGCACGAAGCTCAGCCCGGACAGGTCGTCGGGTAACGAGGTAATGCCCGCGTCCACCTCGCCGCGCTGCACCCAGCCCATGATCTCCCCGGCCCGACCATCCAGTACGCTCACCCTTACACCCGGGTGTTTGCGTTGGAACGAAGCGATGACCACAGGCAGGAACGAAGCGGCGGCCGTGGGCAGGGCCGCCAGGCGCAGGGAGCCACGACTCAGGCTGAGAGTGTCGCGGGCGTCGCGTACGGCATCGTCCATGTCCCTGAGCATGCGCCTGGCCTGGGGCAGGAAGTGCTCGCCGGCCAGGGTCAACTCGACACTGCGAGTGTTGCGCGCCAGCAACTGCAAACCCATGGTCTCTTCCAGTTTGCGGATGCTGTAGCTCAGGGCCGGCTGGGACAGGTGAAGCTGTTCAGCGGTGCGCGTGAAGCTTGAGGTTTCAGCAATCAGGATAAAGGCACGAAGCTGTCGGAAAGAAACGTTCATGGCCGCACTTATAAAGATAATGGATCAATTGATTCTACCTTTAAAATTCACAGAACAATCCCTGCCCGCCACTATGGGCCATCCCATCAGTGGAAACGGACATGACCAAAACAATTCTCGTCGGATGCGGCGCCGGTTTTGCCAATGATCGCCCGGACGCCGCCTTGCGCCTGGCCCAGGATCTGGCGCAACGAAACGGCCAGCGCTACATCATGCTGGAGCTGCTGGCCGAACGGACGCTGGCCGAAGCGCAGTTGCGCAGGGGCCTCGATCCTCAAGCGGGATATGCCTCGCGCCTGTTCGATTTCCTCGAACCGATGCTGGATGTGTGTATCGAAGCCGGCATCCCCATCATTACCAATGGTGGCGCAGCCAATCCCAGGGCCGCCGCGCAGCGCCTGCGAGCAACACTGGCAGGACGCTATCGGACATTGAAAATCGCCTGCGTACTGGGCGATGACCTGCTGGAAGAAACCCCGCCGCGCTTCGAGCAATGGCTGCCCCAGGATTCCGCAGACGTGGTATCGGTCAATGTCTACACCGGGGCCGACGGCATTCATACGGCGCTGCAAGAAGGTGCTGGCATCGTACTGTGCGGGCGCGTGGCCGATCCCTCGCTGGCGGTGGGCGCGATTCGCCACGGGCTGGGCTGGGCCGCCGACGACTGGCAGAAAATGGCCATCGCCACCGCGACCGGGCATTTGCTGGAATGCTGCACCCAGGTCACCGGCGGGTACTTTGCCCACCCTGGGATCAAAGAGATCCCGGACCCGGCGAACCTCGGTTGCCCAATTGCCGAAATCCATGAGGATGGGCGCTTGATCATTGGCAAAACCCAGGACAGCGGGGGGCGCGTCAGCGAGCAAACGGTCAAGGAACAATTGCTTTACGAGGTGCATGATCCGCGCCGTTACCTGACCCCGGATGTGGTGCTCGACCTGGGGCAGGCCCGCGTCCACGACCTGGGTGATGACCGTGTTGAGGTCAGCGGCCTGCTGGGCCATCCGCGCCCCGATACGCTCAAAGGCTTGGCCGGTGTGCGCGGGCTATGGTTCGGCGAGGCGGAAATTTCCTATGCCGGCCCCGGTGCCGTGGCCCGTGCCGCCCTGGCCCGGGAGATTCTGCAGCAACGTTTTGACCGATTGGCGCCAGGCGTACAGCCCTGGATCGATTTGTCGGGTGTCGCCAGTCTGTTCAATGACCACAGTGGCCGCTATCTGCAACAAAGACTGGCCCTGGCGCCGGCCCTCGACGATGTGCGTGTGCGCGTCGGCCTGACCCATACCGATCAGGCAATGGTCCAGACCCTGTTGGCCGAGGTGGAGTCGCTTTACACCAACGGTCCGGCCGGCGGTGGCGGCGTTCGCCGGCACCTCGCTGAAGCCGTCACCACCCGCAGTTTCCTGCTGCCACGCAGAGAAATCCACACGACCCTGGAGTGGTACTGATGAACCTGATCACCCTCGCCGACTTCGCCCACGCTCGTGCCGGAGACAAAGGCAACATCCTCAGCATTGCGGTATTGCCCCTCGATCCGGCGCACTACCCATGGCTGCTGCGAGAACTGACCTGCGAACGAGTCGCCGAACAATTTGCCACGCGCCAGCCGTCCAAAGTGCATCGCTATGAACTACCGAATCTGCATGCGCTGAATTTCGTCCTCGAAGACGCCCTGGAAGGCGGCGTCAACCTCAGTTGCGGCCTGGACCGCCATGGCAAGAGTTTGAGTTATCTGCTGCTGTCACTGCGCCTGCCCCGACCACAGGGCTGAAGGACCCGCGCGCCCGTACCGTCGACAACAATAAAAAGAGAGGCTGCACCATGATTACAACGTTGGGTTTTTTGATGATGCTGGTCATCATCGGGCTGATCTTGCTGCGCAGGATCAGCCCCGTCGTCGCCTTCACCACCCTCCCCGTTGCCGCTTGCCTGCTGGCCGGTTTCAACCCCGGACAAATTGGCGAGTTCATCAAGGCCGGTTTGATCACCGTAGCGCCCACCGCCGCGCTGTTTCTGTTTGCCATTCTGTTTTTCGGGATCATGCGTGATCGCGGCCTGTTCGACCCGCTGGTCAACCTGCTGATCCGCAGCACCGGTGGCAAGCCGCTGGCCGTGGCAGTGGTCACGGTGCTGGTGACGTCGGTGGTGCATCTGGACGGGGTGGGTGCCGCGACATTTCTGCTGACCATTCCGGCACTGTTGCCGTTGTACAAGCGCCTGAACATGAACCCGGCCATGCTGTTGTGCCTGGTGGGCACCACCGCCGGGGTGATCAACATGGTGCCTTGGGGCGGCACCACTGCCCGGGCCGCCGCGGTTTCCGGGCTGGACGCCACCGAGCTTTGGCTGGGCTTGCTGCCAGTGCAACTGGTGGGTCTGGTTTGCATGTTGCTGGTAGCGACGGTACTGGGCTCGCGCGCCCAGCGTCGTCGGCCGATGTCTTTGGGAGCGGCCGCCAGCGTCGATCTGGACAGCCTGTCCAGCGAAGGTCGCGAGTTCGGTCTCTCGCCCCGCGACCTGCGGTACTGGCTGAACGTGGCGCTGACCGGCGCGATCCTGGCGTGTCTGTTCACCGGTATTTTTCCACTCTATGCCTGTTTCATGGTGGGATTGGGCATTGCCCTGCCGCTGAACTTCCCTTCCCTGGACGCCCAGGCCGAACGCCTCAAGGCCCATGCCTCCGACGCCCTGCAAATGGTCCTGGTGATGATGGCCGCCGCCGTGTTGCTGGGGGTGCTGTCCGGGGCGAAGATGTCCGATGGCATGGCCTTGGCACTGATCGACTTTCTGCCGGCCGGCTCCGCTCAATACCTGCACGTGATCGTCGGATTCTTTGGCGTTCCCCTGGGGATGATCTTTTCGCCGGACGCCTACTACTTCGCCCTGTTGCCAGTGATCAGGGACGTGGCCGCCGCCGCAGGCGTGCCCCTGGATGCGGTGGCCCGGGCCATGCTGATCGGTGAAAACACCGGTTTCTCCATCAGCCCGGTGGTGCCCAGCGTGTACCTGGCCCTGGCGTTGTCCGGCGTGGAGTTGCGCAAACACATCGCCTACACCTTTTTCTGGGCCTGGGGCGTCAGCCTGGTGATGCTCGCCTTCGCCGTGGCAACCGGGGCGGTTCAGGTTTAGATTTCAGGCGGGGAGCGGGTTTTTCAGTGTGCGCCGAAAATCAACGATCGGTGCACGCCCGATCCCGCCCGCACACCATCGCCCACGGACAGCGCCACCGAGCCGAACGGCATGGCCGCGTCACCACAGGCAAACACCCCCGGCACGCTGGTTTCACCGGTCATGTCGGTCTGGATGAACGCGCCGAGCGGGCCATCTTCGAACTCACACCCCAGAGAGGCGGCCAAGGCGCTGCCCACGCGGGTACGCGGTAAGACGAATAGCCCCTCAATGGCGACCACGCGCCCCCCTTCCAGCACCACATTCGCCCGCTCGCCTTCAATGCGTTCGACCGGTTCGGCCACCAGCGTCACCCCGCGTCGTTCCAGGCTGGCCCGTTGCTCCGGGTCCGGTTCGAATACGCCATTGGTAAAGAACGTCGTCGGCCCCCAGTCGGGAAGCATCAAGGCGTGGTGCAGCGACATGGGCGACGTTGCCAGCACGCCGATCGGCCCCTGGTCCAACTCATAACCGTGACAGTAAGGGCAGTGAAACACGCTTTTTCCCCAGCGCTCGGCCAGGCCTTGCACCGCCGGCAACTCATCGACCACTCCGGTGGCCAGCAGCAGACGTTGGGTTTGGAAATGCTGCCCACGGGCGGTTTCCAGGGTGAAGCCGCCCTCCTCCTTGCGGGCCTGGACCACGGTGTCCGACAGCCACTCCACCGTCGGATAGGCCATGAGCTGGGCACGGGCATCCTCGGCGATGTCAGCGGGCGCGCGGCCATCCTGTCCAAGAAAGCCATGGGAAGTCGCGGCAAACCGGTTACGGCGTAGCCCCCCATCGATCACCAGCACCTTTCGCCGGGCCCGTGCCAGTTGCAAACCTGCCGACATACCCGCGTAACTGCCGCCTGTAATGATGACGTCGTAGCCCATGAGCTTTCTCCAAGGGTGGTGTTCGAAGGACCGCCAAAGTCTCGACACATCGTAAGTTCCTTGAAAAGCCGCTGTCAACGATCTCGTAACTTTTGCAATTACAGGCGATACTCAGCCCGTCTCAACCACCGAACAACGCCGTTATCATGAGAAACGACACGCGCCTGTCCCGCATGCTTCATGTGCTCATCCACATGGACCGTCACCAGCAATCCGCCACCTCCGATACTCTCGCGCAGATGCTCGGCACTAACCCCGTGGTGGTGCGCCGGACCATGGCGCTGCTCAAGGAACAGGGCTACGTCACCTCGGAAAAAGGCCATCGCGGCGGCTGGACGTTGAGCAAGTCCCTGGCAGAAATGACCCTGCTCGACATCCATCAAGCCTTGGGCAGCACGTCGATTTTTGCCATCGGCCTGTCCACCGATCACCCACAGTGCCTGGTGGAACAAGCAGTGAATGCGGCGCTGACGGATGCATTCGATGAGGCCCAGGCGTTGCTGCTCAAGCGTTTGGGCAGCATCACCCTGGCGCAGCTGGCGGAGGATTTTGATCAGCGATTTCGGGACGGGCACGGCTGAGTGGTGGGAAGCGGGCCTGATCAGGCATCGAGATCGGCCCCCCCATCGAGGCTGGTTGTACCGTCTTCGAACCGGCCCGCTTGGCTTTATTGAAACATCGCCGCGTTCAATGACGACAGGCGTTCACCGCCGGCACCCGACCACGCCACGGCTGGGCGCGTTCCAGTTGCGCGGCCAGGGCCAGCAAGGTGCTTTCTTCGCCAAAGCGACCGGCAAAGTGCGCGCCCATCGGCAGGCCGTTGCTGCTCCAGGACAACGGCACAGACATCGCCGGCTGGCCGCTGGCATTGAACAACGCGGTGAATGGCGAGTAGCTGTGGTAGCGCTCGATCAATTGATCAAGACTCAGGCACACGTCCTGGATGTCCAACTCACCGATCCGTGCCGGCTCACGGGTCAAGACGGGGGTAAGGATCAGGTCGTAATCCTGCATGAACGACGCCAGTTGCCGACCCAGGGTGTGTATCCATTCCACGGCGGCCGCGTATTGGGCGCCGCTCACATTCCCCTTGTCCCGCAGGATGATCCGGGTGCGCACTTCCAGCTCTTCGGCCTGGACCGCGAGGCCGCGCATCTGACCCAGCAAATCGACATAGTGGCGCGTGCTTGCACCAATGATGGTGAACACCTGGTCGAGAAATTCCGGCAACACCACCGGCAGGTTCACCGGCTCGACACGATGCCCCAGGGATTCGCACAATCGCGCTGCCTCGCCCACCGCCCGCAAGCTTTCAGGCGACGTCGGCCAGGGGCCGAGTTGCTCGACCAGGGCGATGCGCAGCGGTTTCGGATCGCGCTGCACCGCTGTCACGTAAGGCAGCGCCTGCATCGGGGCGGCATAGGGCGCGCCGAGGTCCATCCCGGCGGTCGCATCCAGCAACGCCGCGCTGTCACGCACCGACAGGGTGATCCCATGGGGCGTGCCCATCCCCGCCCAGCCCTCCCCCACAATCGGCCCCGACGGCAACAGGCCACGGCTGGGCTTGAGGCCGAACACGCCGCAGCAGGACGCCGGCACCCGCAACGAACCGCCGCCATCGTTGCCATGGGCGAACGGCACCACCCGGGCCGCCACCAACGCCGCGGCACCGCCGCTGGAGCCCCCGGCACTGTAATCGGTGTTCCAAGGGTTGCGAGTCGCGCCAAACCGTGCGGACTCGGTGGAGTACGACGTGCCGAACTCCGGCGATGTACTGGTGCCGACCAACTGGCACCCTGCCCTCCGCAAACGCGTCACGACTTCCGCCTCGAAATCCGCCCGCGCGCTTCCCAGGGAGCGGGAGCCGTTGGTCATCGCCGCACCGTTGACCGGCGAAAACAGGTCCTTGATCAACGTTGGCACGCCGGCCAACGGGCCCTGCCCCATTTGGGGCATTTGCGCCGCGTCCCGTGCCGAATCGTACAATCGCTCGGCCACGGCATTGAGTTGCGGCTCGACCCGCTCGAGACGTTCGATGGCCACCTCGAGCAATTCGCCAGGCCGGACCTCGCCGCGCCTGACCCACTCGGCCAGCCCCATGGCGTCTTCGCGATCCATCAACTGGTGGATGTCTTGCATACTCATGTTTGGGATTCCTTATTCATGACGATGGACGTGAGCCGACAGGGCTGGTCTGGTCGTGACCACGCCTGCGCAGACCGGTTATTAGCCAAAGGAGTGCTACGACAAGGCTGGCGAACGCTAACCATTGGATGGACTGGCGCAGATCGCCGGCGAATCCTCCCACGCACGCCACCACCAGAGGACTGGCGAATTGACCGAGATAGAGAAATGCCGTGAACCCGCCCAACCCCCGACCACGGGTGCTGGCGGTCAGGGCGTTCATCACCGGTGCCATCACGTTGGGCACCAACAACCCGAACCCCAGGCCCTGGATGAATACTGAAACCAGCACCTCGTTGTAGCTTTGCGCGCGCGTCAGCAGCCATAGTCCAAGGCTCGCCAGCCCCAGCAGCAGCGCATTGCAACCGGCGATGCCGAAGCGACGGCGCAACATTGGCCACATCAGCGAACCGACCAGGGTCGCCAACAGGCTCAGCCCCGCTGCCATGCCGATCATGGTGCTGGAGGTAATGCCCAGGCTGACCAACAGCATCGGCGCCTGGACCGGTAAAACGAAGGCCAGGACCATGCCGCCAAAAATCATCAGGTTGCCCACCACCAGCGGCAGCACCGCCACTTTGGCCAACCCTGCCCCGCCGTTTGGCTGCTCGGTCACGGTGCGCCGCGCCAGCGGCGGCTCCCACAGCACCTTCATCATTACCGGCACCAGCAATAACGGCAGGAGATAGAGCAGAAACGGCAGGCGCCACGAATGCTCCCCGAGCGCGCCGCCCACCACAAAGAACAGCGCCCCCACCAGTCCGATGGTCACCACCTGCCGATTGACGTAGCGCAAGCGCTCCTCGTCGTGCCAGTAGTCGGCAATCAACGTGGCGCAACAGGTCATGACCGCCGCTTCGGTACAACCGAACAACAGCCTCGTCGCCACGATGGCGGGCAGGCTATCGAGCATGGCCGGCAAGGCGCCGAGCACGGCGTAAAGTAACGTGGCAAGCACCAGCAAGGCCTTGCGCCCGACGCGATCGGCCAACCATCCGGCCAGGGGTGCGCACAGGGCGATTGCCAGGGCCGGCCCGGTGACCGCCAGCGGCAACAGCAAATCGGCCCGGGGTTCCACGGGGCCGAATTCGGCACCCAAGCGGGGCAGGACGGGAGAAACCATCACCGACCCCATAATGGTCAAACTGCTGCCCAGCATCAGTACCAAGCCCTGACGCAGGCCTGCCTGACGCAACGGGGCCGTTGAAACGCTACTTGGTTGGTTCATGGCGAGTCCCTTCAGAAACTTTGAGAAATGCGCAGCGCCGTGGTGTAGCCCTCGGCACGGTTACGCGCGTCGAACTCCTTGTAGACGTGCAACCACACCGGCGGCATACCGGGCTTGAAGTAGCTCACCGCCGGCCCGACAGCCATCACCCGGGCGCGATTGCCCGCTTGCAGTCCTGGCGCATCGTCGTCGCTGAACTGGCGGTAGTAATAACCGCCCACGCCCACGGTCCAGGGCCCGACGTGTTGGCCCACCGCAAATTCATGGCGGTACTCAATGCCGTTCTTGTAGTCAGTGGCAGGGTTGCGCGTGTTGATGTCGACTTCGAAACTGGAAGACACTTCAAAACCGCTGTCGGAGAGGTAAGTGGCGTTGAGGATCGGCGAAAAGGTCCAGTGGTTGAGCCCCGGCGAAATCAGGCGGTTCTTGTCGTAGTCGCCGGTCGGTGCCTGGATCTGGAACTGGGTGTTGACGAACAGGTTGGGCGAGAGGGTCCACTGCAGGATCACCGGCAACAACTGGATGTCGGCCATGCGAAACGGATCGGCCGCAAGATCCAGCGGACCGATTGGCGTCTGCACCTGTACCGAAGCGTCCATCTGGAAGAACGGCACGACGGCGCCGAAGCCATATTTGGCGCCCAGCACGGTGTAATCGGTCATGCGCATATAGGCGACGCCGATGGACAGCACATCCAGGGAGAAATTGTTGTTCACGGACTTGCCGTGACGGTCCTTCTGCACGTTGGCCGAATAGAACGCGGTGCGCAGGCCGACGGTGCCAAAGGGCGTGGCCGGCGGCATCATGCCCGCGCCGAAATCATAGACCCCGACCGCCGTGGTCGGTGCACCGTTTTCGGTGCCATGGGCAGCGCCCCCCATACCGATCAGCCCCAAGGTCAACCAAGTACAGCGCCAGGCGTTTGCTTTTTTATTTTGATTCATCGAATGCCCCTCCAACCCTGTGGTGTTGGGGGTCATCCTAGGGAGCCGGCCGGTCAACCGTTATCCGTTTTCAGCACAGATGCGTGCGACGCAGGGTTTGGGAAGGTGTCTCACCGAACAGCACCCGATAATCGCTGGAAAAGCGGCTCAAGTGCCAGAAGCCCCAACGTGCCGCCACCTCCTGGACGCCCAGGGCCTGATCGCCGTTACGCAGTTCACGGCGCACGGCATTGAGGCGCAACGCCCGCAAATAGGCCACGGGATTGATACCCAGGGTTTCCTGGAAGCAATACTGCAGTTTGCGTCGGCTGGCACCGATGTGGTTGCACAGGTCAAGGATCGACAGCGGCTCATCGACATGGGCCAAGGCGTACTCCCGGGCGCGGTCGACCATGCGCTTGCGCGCCGTGGGGTTGAGCGGCGGCGCCTCGTCCGGTGCCACCAATTCCAGTATGTGCAGCATCACCGTGTCACGCAGGCCACGACGAATCGACTCGTAACCCAGCAATGAGTCACGCCCCTGCTCGCCCCCTTCAAGCTCATCGAATAACGCCGCAAGCTCGGCGGGCAGCGTCGAGTTGCCCAGACGGTAACACTTGGGAAGATCGGTAATTCGAAAGCGGCTGCGTTGACGTTCCAGCACATGCTCCAACGCCTGCTCGTCGATGGCGACACCGAGCAGATCCAGATGCTGGGGGGTGCGCAGCTCGGGCAGGTTATGCCCACGGGCCACCAACAGGCTGGGCTCGACAATCGGGTGCCCGGAACAAAAGACCGGCCCGTCCGCACTCAGCGGCACGCTGAAGGTGATGGCGCCCTCCCAGGCCGTGCCTTGCTTGGTCAGGGCCTGATTAGAGCGGTCGCGCACCAGTTGCATCCACTCGGAGCGGAACTCGATCAACTCGCCGTCGAAGCGCCCGGGGGTCAACTGGTCGTAGCTAACCTGCCAGCCGCCCATGTTCCGGGCGTGCTCGTCGATGTCTGTGGTGCGGAACCGATTGATCGGCAGCATCGGCACCCCGTCCGACGAGACCGCTGGCTGCGCCATGTTGTCATTGTTCATTGACCCGACCTTTGATGATTCCAGGGCTTATGGGTCCAAGCTCAGGCAAGTTCCATTCCGCCTGGTAGGCCACTCGTTCAATTGTGCCGAAAACGGATAGACTCTTTCACCGGCCCTGACAAACACCAGCGCGAAACGATCATGAACGAGATGACCCTGGATGTCGGCCTCGCCGCCGAGTCCATTTCCCAACCGCGCACCCTGGTATTCCTGGCCTATCCGCAGATGGGCTTGCTGGACCTGACCGGCGCCCAAACGGTGTTCTGGGCCGCCACCAAGGCCATGACCGAACGCGGCCTGCCCGGCTACGCCATGCACACCGCCAGCCTGGCAGGCGGATTGATGCAAAGCGCCGAAGGCTTGGTCGTGGATACCCGTGCCCTGCGGGAGCTCGACGGGACGCTCATCGATACGCTGATCGTCCCCGGCGCACCGGACATTCGGCAGGCGATGATCGACTGTGTCGATCTGGTGCAGTGGTTGCAAAAGGCCGCAGTCAAGGCCAGGCGCACCGCGTCGGTATGCAGCGGAACGTTTCTGCTGGCTCAGGCCGGGTTGTTGGACGGACGACGGGCCGCCACGCACTGGGCCATGTGCGAGATGCTCAAGACGGGCTTCCCGTTGATCGAAGTGGACCTGGACGCGATTTTCGTCCAGCAGGACAGCGTATGGACCTCGGCAGGCGTCAGTGCCGGTATTGATATGGCACTGGCCTTGGTCGAAGCCGATTGCGGTCGCGACGTGGCCTTGCAGGTGGCCCGGGAACTGGTGGTATTTCTCAAGCGGCCCGGTGGGCAGGCGCAGTTCAGCCAGTTGTTGCAATCACAGATGCAGGACAGCGCCGGGTTCGAGGCATTGCACCTATGGATTGCCGAGCATCTGGCCGACGATGACCTGACCATCGAGCGGCTGGCCCGGCAGGCGCGGATGAGCCCGCGCAATTTTGCCCGGGTCTACAAACGCCAGACTGGACGAACCCCGGCCAAAGCGGTCGAGATGTTCCGCCTGGAAGCCGCACGACGGCTGCTGGAAGACTCCCAGCGCAACATCGACCAGATTGCGCGCTCATGCGGTTTCGGTGACGAGGAGCGGATGCGCCACACCTTTCAGCGCCATCTCTCGATTTCCCCCCGGGAGTACCGCAACCGGTTTTCCCGCTGACGGCGCCAGCCCCCTACTGTCAGGCGACTTTTCTGGATGGCGCCTGCGGATCGGCCTGCTCGGCCAAGAACGCGCTGCAGCGGGAGCGTAACCAACGTTCAGCCGGATCATTGTGGGAGGCTGCGCGCCAGACCATGGACAGTTCGTGCTCAGGCAAGCGAATCGGGGCCGGTTCGGTCCGTAAACCTGGCGCCATCGTCATCGCTCGGGCGACATAATCCGGCACGATGGCGATCATGTCACTTTGCGCCAGTAACACCGGCAAGGCGCTGAACTGCGGCACCGTCAGCACCACCCGACGCTGTCGGCCCATCTGGCATAACGCTCGGTCCGAATCGTCAATGACATTGCCCATGGACGACACCACGGCATGGGGCCGACAGCAGAATTGGTCCAGGGTTAGCTTGTCGGGGTGAGAATCGGCCCGCAACAGCATCGGCCGGACCGCACGTAGCATCTTGCGCCGGGCGTTGGCCGGCAGCTCCAGGGTCGGCTGATCCCCAAGGAAATCTCTCCGCTGGCCAAGAGCTGCGACATCTGCCATTGATCGGTCCGGCGCACCACCAGCGTCATGCCCGGCGCCTCGCCTCGCAGCCGTCGCAGCAGGTCCGGCAATAACGCATATTCGACGTCGTCGCAGAGCCCGATATGGAAAGTGGCCTCACTGGTGCCCGGTTCGAATGTCTGGCAGCGGCTCAAAGCTGCGGCGATACAGTCCAATGCCGGAGAAAGATTAGAAAAAATCTCCCGCGCTCTGAAGGTCGGTTCCATCAGTCGCCCGGACCGAATGAACAAGGGGTCATCGAACATCACCCGCAAGCGCGCCAAAGCGTTGCTTATGGTGGGCTGTCCGAGGAACAGCTTTTCGCTGACGCGCGTGACATTTTGCTCATGCATCATGGTTTCGAAGACAACCAGCAGATTGATGTCAGCACGACGCAGGTCATTTCTGTTCATCATAGTCGTCGCCTCAGGCGCCAGGCCATTGAGTCAGGGTAGAGAAGTTCATCACCTGCGCCATCATCAAGACACTGCGGCGAAGGGGTGTTACGAGACTATTCCCCTACCGGACCCGTGTCTGTCGTACGTGGGGACACTCAGCCCACCCTTTGGGCAACATCATCGATACTTCGGTATATCTCCCCCTGGCGAACACCGCCTTTGTGGCGAGGGGATTTATCCCCGCTGGGCTGCGCAGCAGCCCCTAAAGCAGTGAACTCAATCTTCCTGGCACACCGAGTTGCCTGGTTTAGGGGCCGCTTCGCAGCCCAGCGGGGATAAATCCCCTCGCCACAAGGGAGGTGTGGGCACGGCCTGGCGGAATTTCAGGGTTTTATGTCCTACCTCGGCCCAAGCGGCGCTTCTAAGATACGAACCGATGCTCTGTCCCCCGACATCCCAGAGCGAGACCACGTAAAAACAAAAGGTCTGCCAGCGTGCCCCTACCCTCCGCGATGCTCAAGAACGTCTATGACAGCCTGCGATACACCCCATGCCAGAGGGGGCCGCGACTGTCGATGGGAATCAGTACCCATCCGCTGGTCAACGCCCTCGGCTGGCTGGTAGGCCTGGTGGTGGCCTGCGGGATTGTCATCATCAATTCAGAAACCCACTCCGACCTGGCCCCCACCCTGCTGTACATCACCTTGCTGTTGATGGCGGCCAATCTGTTCTCGATCAACCTGGTGATCACCGTCGCATTAATGTGCATGCTCTTGCTCACGGCGATGTTCCTGTACAACGGCGGCTACCATCGCTGGGATTCGACCACCGGTTTTTTCCGCTGCCTGACAGCGCTGTCGGCCATTGCCTTCCTGGCGCTGCGCAGCAAGCAGGCTTCAGACAGCTTGCGGCATAACGAGGCCTACCTGATCGGTGCCCAGCGTTTGAGCCAGACTGGCAGCGTGGGCTTTCGCGGTGATCGGCAAAACATATCCTGGTCGGAGGAATCTGCACGGATCTTCGAATACCCACCCAGCAAGGCGCCGACGGTTTCGATGATGTTCGAACGCACGCACCCCGAAGACCTTGAGCTGGCACGCGGAGTTTTCGAACAGGCCGCCCGCCGCGAACCGCAGATTGAGGTCAAGCTGCGCCTGCTGATGCCTGACGGGCGTATCAAGCATATCCACATGATCGCCAGCCCCTCGCTGTTGCAACACGGCCGTTTCCAGTACCTCGGCGCGCTCATGGACATCACCGCCAGCAAGCAGGCCGAAGAAGCGTTGTTCCGCGCTCAGACCCAACTGGCCCACGTCACCCGTCTGACTTCGCTAGGGGAAATGGCCGCCTCCATTGCCCACGAAGTCAACCAGCCATTGACGGCCATTACCAGCAGCGGCGAAGCCTGCCGCCGGTGGCTTCAACGCCCCGAACCCGACCTTAAGGAAGCCCTCGATTCCCTCGACCGGATCATCGCCAACGGGTGTCGCGCCAGTGAGGTCATCAGCCGCATCCGGGCGCTGTCACGCAAGTGTGATCCGATGCGTCGACCCGAGCCGCTGGACGATATCGTCAGCGAGACGCTCTACTTGGTCCAGCAGCAACTGGCTCATCACAAAGTCAGGGTGCAAGTGGATCTGGCGACGAGCGGCATGCAGGTCAGCGCGGACCGCGTGCAGCTGCAGCAAGTGATCATCAACCTGATCATCAATGCCTGCCATGCCATGGACGGGATCAAGCTGCGCGAGCCCATTCTGCAGATCCGCACCTGGCTGCAAGACAATGAGGCTGTGCTGGAGGTGACCGATCAAGGAACCGGCATCGCCGCCGACATTCTGCCCTCCTTGTTCAATGCATTTTTCACCACCAAGGAAAATGGCCTGGGCATGGGCCTGTCCATCTGCCGGTCCATCATCGATTTTCATGAGGGCAGGATCTGGGCAACCAGCGAGGCTAGCCAAGGCACATCATTCAGGTTCGCACTGCCGTTGTTAACGTGCGCATCGTTGTCCGGGGAGCCCCAATGAATCCTTATTCCCACAAGAATCCAGTCACCTGCACCGCCCCCCTCGTCTACATCGTTGACGACGATGCCCCTCTGCGCGAATCCCTCGGCAGCTTGCTGCGCTCCATTGGCCTGCAGGTTCAACTGTTCAGCTCGGTCGCAGGGTTCATGCAGCATCCCAGGCCCGATCTGCCCAGTTGCCTGGTACTGGACGTACGCCTGCAGGGCACCAGCGGCCTGGATTGCCAGCGCGAGCTGGTTGCCGCCAACGTTCAACTACCGATCGTGTTCATGACCGGCCATGGCGATATCGCCATGACCGTTCGAGCGATGAAGGCTGGCGCGGTGGATTTCCTTGCCAAGCCGTTTCGCGAGCAGGACCTGATCGATGCTGTGGCCGCCGCCCATCAACAGGATCGGCTGCGTCGCGAGGCCGAGCGCAACCACCAACACCTGCTTGAGCGCTACATCACCCTGACGCCGAGGGAGCAGCAAGTCATGGCGCTGGCGGCGTCGGGCCTGATGAACAAGCAGATTGCCGCCGAGATAGGCTTGAGCGAAATCACGGTCAAGATTCACCGTGGCCAGGCCATGCGCAAAATGTCCGCGCGCTCCTTTGCTGACCTGGTACGCATGGCCCAGGCCTTGGAACTTGCCCGCGACCAGTAACGTTTTCATACCCACGTATACTTGGCGGGACGCCCGGACCGCGTATCTTGCAATGATCGCGGGTGGCTCTATGGCTACCTGATATCACTGCCAGGTATCAACATGTCCAACAGCGCAATAATTTCAGTCGTTGATGATGACGAATCGGTCCGAATTGCGCTGGATGGCTTGTTACGCTCCCACGGCTATCGGGTCAACACATTCGCCAACGCCCTGCAATTTCTGTCTTCCAGTGAGCCTGGCAAAACCGCCTGCCTGATATCGGATATACAAATGCCTGGCATGACGGGCATTCAGATGTATGAACAGCTGTCTTCCCTGGGCATTCGTATCCCGGTCATCTTCATTACCGGCCATCCCGGCGCTCCACCCCGTCTCAGCGCGGCGGCTCCCAAACCGCTGGCATTTTTCCCAAAGCCGTTCGACTGCGCTGCACTGATCGCTTGCATCGAGTCGGTACTTGAACGTCCTTTTTGACTTGCGCCGCCCATACCTTCGTATAGCTCACCCCCTACCCACGCATAGGCCCGATGACCCTATGTAGAAGTGTTGGATGTGATCGCCGCGAATACCATCTGCTGCAGCGAGCCGAAGCTGGATGCGCTGGATGTTCAAGCATCCAAGCCACGCAATTTTGGGTATTTCGCAGCACTGGCACGCGGGGCAAACCCACCCTTTCAACGTATCGATTTTGTCTTCGGGAGCAAATCATGAAACAGCATATTCTGGTGATTGGCGCAGGTTTCGGCGGGGTATGGAGCGCCCTCGGTGCAGCCCGCCTGCTGGACCAGCACGATCGCAATGACGTACAGATTACGGTCCTGGCGCCACAAGCGGAGTTGCGAATCCGGCCCCGGTTCTATGAGCCGAATGTCCACACCATGATGGCTCCGCTGGGCGGGCTGTTCGATGCGGTGGGGATAACATTCGTGCAGGGCTCGGCGAGCACTATCGACGTCGATAGCAAACGGGTTGGCTACGTGGACGTCTTCGGGACACAGGGCACGCTGGGCTACGACCGCCTGGTGCTGGCGGCGGGCAGCAAACTGATCCGTCCCGACCTCAAGGGCATGATGGAACATGCGTTCGACGTCGATGAGATCGAACAGGCAACACGCCTGGAAGCCCACATCAAGTCCCTCAAGAATCTGCCGGACAGCCCTGGCCGTAACACCGTAGTGGTGGCCGGTGGTGGTTTCACCGGCATCGAAACCGCGACTGAGATGCCGGCGCGTTTACGCGCCATCCTGGGCGAGGACGCCAACATCCGCGTCATCGTGGTGGAGCGTGGGCCGCAAATCGGCGCGTCGATGGGCGACGGTATTCGCCCGTCCATCATCGAAGCGTCCAACCACCTGGGCATCGAGTGGAGGGTCAATGTGTCGGTCGACTCGGTGGATGCTGACGGCGTCACCCTTTCGGATGGCCAGCGTATCGAGTCCAGGACGGTGATCTGGACCGTGGGCTTCCGTGCCAGCCCTTTAACCCAACAAGTGCCGGGCACTCGCGACCCTCAAGGTCGCCTGCACGTCGATGGACATCTGAAGGTAGTGGGACAGAACGACATATTCGCCAGCGGTGACGTGGCCTATGCCGCCACCGACACGCTTGGCAACTACGCGGCGATGTCCTGCCAGCACGCCATCGCCCTGGGGCGCTATGCTGGCCACAACGTCGCGGCGGACCTACTGGGTGTCGCGCCGATGACCTACAGCCAGCCCAAGTACGTGACTTGCCTGGACCTGGGTGCCTGGGGCGCGGTATTCACCGAAGGTTGGGACCGCCAGCTCAAACTGGTCGGGCAGGAAGCCAAGGAACTCAAAACCCAGATCAACACGGTGTGGATCTACCCTCCGGCCGCCGACCGTGCCACAGCCCTGGCTGCGGCTGATCCGTTGATTCCGGTGGCTTGACTCACCTGCCATAGCCCGGCCAGTCCCCTCCTTCTGTGCCGGTTTTCCCGAACACCTGCCGTTGCTTTTTGGGCAGGTGTTTTTTCAGTCCATGTGCCACGTTTCGAACCCATCGGTCCTTCGGCATGGGTGATGGTGCCGTTCTCTCTTCGGTCTATGGAGCTCAACCTGGGCGCCGTACGTTCCAAAACCGTGCTTATCCTCACCCAGTTCAAATATCGCCATTGCCCAGCAAAATGCGTTGCAATGCCCGCCCCTCGCACAAGCGGCACAAGGTAAGGTAGACAAAAATCATCCTGATCGAGGTGTACCGTGGCCTCCTATTCCCTGCGTCAGCTGAAATACTTCGTCACCACTGTCGAGTGTGGCAGCGTCGCTGAAGCCTCCCGCAAGCTGTACATCGCCCAGCCCTCGATTGCGACCGCCGTCAAAGGGCTGGAAGACAGTTTCGGCGTGCAGTTGCTCATCCGTCACCACGCCCAGGGTGTGTCACTAACCCCCAGCGGTGCGCGCTTCTATCGCAAGGCCCAGGAACTGCTGCGCATGGCGCGAGAGTTCGAGCAGAACGCGCTGGCCGATAACGACGTGGTCAGCGGTCAGATCGACATCGGCTGCTTCGAGACTGTCGCACCCCTGTATTTGCCCCGATTGATCGCCGGTTTCCGCCAGCGTTACCCAGGCGTGGAGATCCGTCTGCAGGACGGTGAGCAACAGGAGCTGGTGCAAGGTTTGACGGGGGGGCGTTTCGACCTGGCGATTTTCTATGAGCACGACCTGGACGGCACCATCGAGACCGAGGCGCTGATGGCGCCGCAACAACCCTACGCGCTGCTGCCAGCGGGGCACCGCTTTGCCAGCCAGGCTCAGGTGTCCCTGCGCGACTTGGCACTGGAGCCGATGATTCTGTTGGACGTGCAACCCAGCCGGACCTATTTCGTGAGCATTTTCGAGGAGTTGGGCCTGACACCGAACATCGTTTTCAGCTCACCCTCGATCGAAATGGTGCGTGGTATGGTCGGGCAATCGTTCGGCTTTGCGCTGCTGGTAACCCGGCCACATTCCACCTGCACCTACGATGGGCAGCAAGTGGTGCGCGTCAACATCGCCGAGGACGTCACCGGTTCGGCCCTGGCGGCGGGATGGCTCAAGCGCGCGCACCTGACCAAACCTGCGCAGTTATTCGTGGATTACTGCAAAGAGCAGTTCAAACAATGGCTGGCCTGATGCCCAGTCAAACACCGAACCCTGTGGCGAGGGAGCTTGCTCCCGCTGGGGGCGAAGCGCCCCCAAACCCAACCGACTGGATCAACCTGGCACACCGCGAGAACCAGTGTTGGGGCTGCTGCGCAGCCCAGCGGGAGCAAGCTCCCTCGCCACAAAAGGCTCTGCTCGCCGCAAGAATGGTTCGATGGCTAGCGAGCTGCCCAGGCGTTGAAGCGCTGCTCCAGTTCTTCGCCATGGTCAACCCAGAACTCGGCATCCACGGCCCGGGCTTCGGCCAGATTGGCTTCGGCGGTAGGCAACTGCTCCTGGACTGCTCCAGGCAGCAACGCCAGCGTTTTGCGATGCACCGGTCCATAAGGGATGTTTTCCGAGAACACTTTCTGCGCCTGCGGCTGGCTGGCAAAGGCAATGAATTGCTCGGCCAAGGCCTTGTTCGGCGTTCCCTTGACCACCGCCCAGTATTCCGGGTCATACAGGCTTTGCGGCCAGACGATACTCAGCTTCATGCCCTCCTTCTGCGCTGAAGCGATGCGACCGTTGTAGGCGGCGCTCATCGCCACATCCCCCGCCACTAACCACTGCGCCGGTTGCGCACCTGCCTCCCACCACTGGATGTTCGACTTGATCTGGTCCAGCTTGGCGAATGCCCGCGACACGCCTTCGGGGGTGTTGAGCACCTTGTACAACTCCTGCGCCTGGACCCCGTCGGCCAGCAAGGCAATTTCCAGGGTGTACTTGGCCCCCTTGCGCAACCCGCGCTTGCCCGGGTATTCGGTGACGTTCCAGAAATCCGCCCAGGACTTGGGTGCCTTGGCCAACTTGCTCTGGTCATAGGCCAGGACCATCGACCAGACATAAGTGGCCACACCACATTCGGTGAGAGTCCCCGGCACAAAATTCGCCGGATCACCCAAGGCGCTCAGATCGAGCCTTTCGAACAGGCCCTCCTCACAACCGCGCAACAGCTCGGGACTTTCGACTTCGACCACGTCCCAACTGGTGTGGCCGGCCGCGACCATGGCCTTGATCTTCGATAACTCGCCATTGTATTCGCCGGCGACGATGCTTCCTGCACCGCTGGCGTTGAAGGGTTGGAAGTAGGCCTTGTCCTGGGCCTGCTTGGTGGCGCCACCAAAAGAGATCACGGTGAGGCTCTGTGGCGCGGCCATGACACTGCCACTCAACAGCACCAGGGCACACGCAATATTGCAACGCAAGGATCTGGACATGAAGCGGTTCCTCGAAAAGCCGGCTCGCCCGCACGAGCCGGCGACGGGACTCAGAGGCGACCGTAAGCGCGGGCGGTGCGATCTACAGCAATACGGGTCTTGTCGACCAGTTCGTTGATGTCGGCATGGCTGGCTACCAGCGCCGGGGCCATGATCATCCTGCCCAGGGTGCCGGCCTCATGAGGCCGGCCGTCAATCAGGGCGTTATTCTTCAAGCGCAGTTGCACGGCCCGAGCTTTCCAATCATTGAAATCGTTCACCGCAAATTCCCTGTCTCAAGAAGTCGTTGGGTTCGCTGAGATGGCTCGCCAGGCGATCCATCAATCGGTCGCAGGCCACCATCTGTTCAACGCTCACGTATTCATCGGCTTTGTGCCCCTGATCCATGCTGCCGGGGCCGCAGACCACGGTCGGGATTCCAGCCTGATCAAACAGGCCGCCTTCGGTGCCAAATGCCACGGTGCTGAAGGCATCACTGCCGCACAGCTCGGCAACCAGACGCGCGGCGGCGCTGTCCGGCGCGGTTGCCAGGCCCGGGTAGGCGGACAGGGGTTCAAACCGGATCGCGGTGTCGCCTTGCACGGCCCGCATCGCTGGCAGCAGCGCCTGCTCGGCGTAATCGCGCAATTGCTCGACGACGACCTGCGGGGCGAAATCCGGTAAGGCGCGCACTTCGAAATCGAAGCGGCAATCCCCCGGGACGATGTTCAACGCGGTGCCGCCCTGGATCACGCCCACCTGTACCGTTGAGTACGCCGGATCGAAGCGCCGATCGTGTAGCGCCGGTTCGGCCAGATTCGCGCCGATCTCCCCCAACCGACCGATCAGCCGCGCTGCCTGTTCGATGGCGTTCACCCCGTAGGGCGCATAGGCCGAATGACAGGCCGCCCCTTTGACATGGCAACGCATCGCCAACTTGCCCTTGTGGCCCAACACCGGTTGGAGTTGGGTGGGCTCGCCAATCAGGCACAACGCAGGCGGGGGAATGCGTTGCGCCAGCACTTGCAGCAGGCTGCGCACACCCAGGCAACCGACCTCTTCGTCATAGGAGAACGCCAGATGCACGGGCCGGCGAAGCGGGTTGGCGAGGAACATCGGCACCGCCGCCAGCACTGCAGCCAAATAACCTTTCATGTCGGCGGTGCCCCGGCCGTACAGCTTGCCGCCGGCCTCGCTCAGGCAAAACGGATCGACCGTCCAGTGCTGTCCGTCCACCGGCACTACATCGGTATGACCGGACAGCACGACGCCACCGGGCACCGCTGGGCCGATGCTGGCTAACAGGTTGGCCTTGGTCCGCTCGGGGTTGTAGATCAGTTCGCAACTCACGCCCAGATCGTGGAGGTAGCCACGCACGAACTCGATCAGCGCCAGGTTCGACTCGCGACTGACCGTGGCAAAGCCCACCAGGCGGGCGAGCAGTGCGCGGCTGCGCAGCTCACTCATCACCCGGCACTCCGTAGCTGGGGGCCTGGGTCGGATCGAGGGCGCGGGTCAGGTAGTCCTGTAGTTGCGGCTGATAGGCCAGCCACAGTTTCTGCAGCTCAGCAATGGGATCTTCCTGGGCCCAGTCGACACGCAAATCTACGATCGGCCAGGTGAGTTCATCCACCACCGACAGCGCTGCAGAGTGCACCGCTCCGGCTTCACCACCGGCGCTCTGCCCGGCCTGCAAAGCACTCATCAGGCGCGCAGCAAGACAGCCTTCGCTGTGTTCGAATGCTGCAACCATGGCGTCGATCACGCCCACACTGGCCAACAGATTGCCGGCCGCCACGCATTGCTCACCGGCCAGCGCGTGATGGCTGCCCAAGGCGTGGCTGCCGCTGAAAATCGCCGTGCCTCCGTGGGCATCCACCACCGCCACCTGGCGGTACTGGCTGTAGCCATTGCGCGCCAGGGCGCGGTCGACAGCTTCTTGGGCGGCCAGGCCGCCGGCCAGTTCGTCGAGGATCTGCGGACCAAGGGCCGGCAGCGTGATGTTCTGGCTTGACACCGCGCCAACACCGGCCCGTAACCAGGGGCAACGGGCACCGACGGCAATGCTAGAGGAACTGATGGCGATGCCCAACTGGCCCGTCTCGGCGCAGCGCCCGACAATGGAAAAAGTCATGCTCCACTCTCCTTATTCGGGGATCACCGCGATCACGTCGATTTCCATCAGCCATTGCGGTTGGCCGAGGGCGCTGACCACCAGTCCTGTGGAAATCGGGAACACCCCTTTGAGCCATTTGCCCACCTCCTGATACACCGGCTCGCGATAGCGCGGGTCGATCAGGTAAGTGGTGGTCTTGACGATATGGCTCAGGTCGCTGCCGGCCTCTTCCAGCAATTGCTTGACGTTGCGCATAGCCTGTTCGGCCTGAGCGCGGGGATCGCCCAGGCCCACCAACTGGCCGTTGAAGTCAGTGCCGACCTGGCCGCGCACGTAGACGGTGTTGCCGGCCCGCACGGCCTGGCATAAGTCGTTGTCCAGCGTCTGGTTGGGATAGGTGTCTTTGGTGTTGAACATGCGAATGCGAGTGTGGGTAGGCATCAACGGACTCCCATGAGGCTGGTTTTCGAACTGTTCGAATCGCTATCGAGTGCCGGGGGTTGAGCGTCCTCGCTCTGGCGCTGCGAAGCGTCTCGGTAGTTCAGATAGGTATGCTGTTTCACGATGTGGTCAGCGATATGCCGGGCGTCGTGCCACACGCCCCAGATGAACGCCGAACCGCGCCGTGACAGCCATGGCAGGCCCACGAAATACACACCCGGTTCGCTGGAAACACCCCGCTGGTGCCGTGGCTTGCCGTTGGCGTCAAGCGCGTCGACCTTCAGCCAGCTGTAATCCACCGAGTAGCCGGTGGCCCAGATCACGGTGCTCACCCCAGCGTCCACCAGATCCAGTTCCAGGATCGGATGGGTCAGGCAGTGCGGGTCAGGCAACAGATGCCGGGCTTCAGGTTCCGGCGGCAGGTCCAGGCCGTTGCGGGCAATGTAGGCATCGGCGGCATCCAGCAGCGCCAGGTAGTTGTCATCGCCACGAGCGATATTTTCGGCAAGGTTGGGCTCAAACGTCACGACGCTACCGTTGAACGACTTCGTCAGGCCCACCAGGGTGATGCCCTCATGGGCCAGCCTGCGAAAGTCCACCGTATGGCCCCCACGGGCACCGCTCACGGCGATGGTCACGTGTTCCTTGCCCGGCTGGACGGCCTCCGCATCCCACTCGCCGAGCACCCCCAGCCACCAACAAAAATCCCGGTTGCGATAGGCCCGTGGCGGGCGATCATGGGCGCCCACCGAAAGGTAGACCTGCTTGCCGGCGCGCCGCAATTCATCGGCAATCTGCACCCCGGACGAACCCGCCCCCACCACCAACACCGCGCCATCAGCGAGCTGCCGGGGATTGCGGTATTGGGCGGAGTGCATCTGGGTGACGTGCGCCATATTCGCAGCGATAGGCGGAATCACTGGCCGTTGGAAGGGCCCGGTGGCGACCACCACGTGGATGGCCTCAATCGGGCCCTCGCTGGTTTCAATGCTGAAGCCTGGACGGCCGATATTACGCTCGACCTTCCTGACCTCCACACCGGTACGGATCGGCGCGTTGAATGTACTGGCATAGGCTTCGAAGTAATCGGCCACTTGATCCTTGGTGGCGAAGGCATCGGGGTCGAGCCCCTGGAATTGCAGACCCGGAAAGCGGTCATGCCAGGCCGGGCCGTTGGCTACCAGCGAATCCCAACGCGCAGTGCGCCAGGCCTCGGCAATACGGTTGCGCTCCACCACAAGATGAGGCACCCCTTGGCGGCTCAAATGTTCACTCATGGCCACGCCGGCCTGGCCGGCGCCTATAACAAGCGTGTCTATGTGTATTGTCTCAACGGGCATGTCTGTGCACTTCCGGCAGTGGGATGGTTCAGGCCGGCATGGCGCCGCCTCGGGTCTGGATTTTTTCTTGTTCTGCGTTTACGACGATCGACAGAAGGTGTCGAAGCGATTGTGTTGGCAGGCGGGGATTTGCGAAACGAGGGTTTTTATCGTTGCTGGAAAGGAAAAAACTGCTGTATGGCCTACGCACTGGACGATGCTTCTTTGCGCCAAGCCTGCGAGGCGATTCGTGCGGAAAATCTATACAAACTTACAAATACCTATACAAAATACTTTTAAACGTACAACTCGTGCAGTAGGCTGCGAAAACTTGTACAGGAATTACTACCTGTACAATAATTCGGAGCCTGACATGTCTGCCTACCTCCAGCGTTTTGCCCGCGCCTTCGCCGAGCTGGACGCCAGTCACCTGGACGAGCTCGATGCGCTCTACAGCGCCGACATACAGTTCCAGGACCCCTTGCATCGGATCGAAGGCCTGCCTGCCCTGCGCGACTACTTCGCGCAGATGTATGCCAACGTCGATCAGGTGCGCTACGACTTTCATGGCTTTGATGAGGTCGGCCCCGGCGCGGGCTATCTACGCTGGACGTTGCATTACAGCCACCCACGTCTGGCCGGCGGTGCACTCATCTCCCTGCAAGGCTGCAGCTATTTACGCTGGAACGAACGGGTCTACCTGCATCAGGATTTCTTCGACGCTGGCGCCCTGCTCTACGAGCACCTGCCCCTGTTCGGATCGGTGATCGGCTGGTTCAAGCGGAGGCTGGCATGAGTCGCATCTGGTTGACCGGCGCCAGCAGCGGTATCGGGGCGGCATTGGCCTCAGAGCTTCTTGAGCAAGGCCACCGTCTGGCGCTGAGTGCGCGCCAGGTTGCGCCTCTTGAGGCGTTAGCGACTCGCTATGGGGATCAGGTCCTGGTGCTGCCGGGTGACCTCACCGATCCGGCGCAAGTGGCCGATATCTGCCAGACCCTCGACGCTCGATGGGGGGCGTTGGACCTGGTGATACTCAATGCCGGAACCTGCGAATACCTGGAGCCGGAGCGCTTCGACACGCGTCTGGTCGAACGGGTATTGACCACCAACCTGCTGGGCACCAGCCACTGCCTGGAAGCGGCCCTGCCCTTGCTGCGTCGAGGCCAACGTCCGCATCTGGTGGGGGTGTGCAGCGCGGTGACCTGGTTGGCCTTGCCGCGTGCCGGCGCTTATGGCGCGTCCAAAGCGGCGCTGCGCTATCTGTTCGAATCGCTGCGCATCGACCTGGCGGCCGAGGGTATCGATGTCACCTTGATAAGCCCCGGCTTTGTCGACACACCGCTGACCCGCCGCAACGACTTCCCGATGCCCATGCGCTGGTCGGCACAACGTGCGGCGCGGCATATCGCCCAACGCCTGCCGGCGCGACCGCTGGACATCGCGTTCCCCTGGTCCTTCACCTTCGTCCTGCGCCTGCTCGGACACTTGCCCGCCCGGTGGCGCCTGGCCCTTGGCCGGCGCCTGGCACGTTCTTCCCAGGAGTCTTGAAACATGCGCATCGCAATCATCGGCAGCGGCATATCGGGACTGACATGCGCGTACCTGTTGGCTCGCCAGCACCAGATCACCTTGTTCGAAGCCGACGACCGGATCGGCGGCCACACCCACACCGTGGACGTGCAATGGCAAGGCCAGCGTTATGGGATAGACACCGGTTTCATCGTCTACAACGACTGGACTTACCCGAACTTCATCCGTTTGCTCGACCAGTTGGGTGTGCCTTCCCGCCCCACTGAAATGAGCTTTTCGGTACATGATCCAGCCACTGGCCAAGAGTACAAGGGGCATACCCTGCGCAGCCTTTTCGCCCGACGGCGCAACCTGCTGTCGCCGAGCTTCTGGGGCATGCTGCAGGACATCCTCAGGTTCAACCGACAGGCCACGGCCGACTTGAAGGCGCAACGCATCGACAGCACCACCCGGCTCGGCGATTACCTGCATGTCCACAATTATGGCCAACGTTTCATCGACCATTACATCGTGCCCATGGGATCGGCGATCTGGTCGATGTCGCCTGCCAGAGTGCTGGAGTTTCCGCTGCAGTTCTTCGTGCGCTTCTGCCATAACCACGGCCTGCTATCGGTCAACCGACGGCCACAATGGCGGGTGATCGAGGGCGGTTCCCGGGGTTACATCGACCCATTGTGCGCGCACTTTCGCCAGCACATCCGGCTCGACTGCCCGGTGCAGCGAGTGAGCCGCGACACTACAGGGGTGGACATCCTCAGCGCAGCCGGCCTTGAACGTTTCGACAAAGTGGTGTTTGCCTGCCACAGCGACCAGGCCCTGGCACTGCTTGAAACGCCAAGCAAAGCGGAACGTGAGGTGCTCGGTGCTCTGGCCTACGCCAGCAATGAAGTGCTGCTGCATACCGACACTCGTCTCTTGCCGCAACGACGCCAGGCCTGGGCGAGTTGGAACTACCGACTGGGCGGTTCAATGCGAGCGCCTGCCGCACTGACCTACAACATGAACATCCTCCAGGGCCTGGACGCCCCAGTGACCTTCTGCGTGAGCCTCAATCAGAGTGACGTGGTGGATCCGGCCAAGGTGCTTGCCCGCTTCGATTATGCGCATCCGCAATACAGCCTCGCCGGCGTCGCCGCCCAGGCTCGCCAGGGTGATCTGCAAGGGCGTCAGCACAGTTATTTCTGCGGCGCCTATTGGGCCAATGGTTTCCACGAAGACGGCGTGGTCAGTGCGCTGGATGTGGCCGGGCATTTCGGAGAATACCTTTGAACAGCAGCCTGTGCCGCGGCTGGATCGACCATCGCCGCTACTCACCCCGCGCCCATGGATTCCGATACCCCATCGGCATGCTTTATCTGGACCTCGCCGAACAAAGCCAGGTGCTGGGCCTGTCCCGCCTGCTGCGGGGCTGGCCCTTGGCACCGCTGTGCTGGCGCGAGCGCGATTACCTGCCCGCTCGCACACGTCTGGGTGTTCCCTTGGTCGAGGCGGTGCGCGAACTACTGGCCCAAGCCCTGGGCACCGCGCCCCAGGGCGCCATTCAGCTGTTGACCCAACCGCGCAGCTGGGGCCTGTCCTTCAATCCGGTGAGTTTCTATTTCTGCCACGAAACCGATGGGCAGCTGGCGGCCATTCTCTGTGAAGTGCGCAATACCCCATGGCGCGAACGCTACCACTATGTGTTGCCGGTAAGCCCCGGCGCGCCTCATGCGTTCCGGGTGGCCAAGGCGTTCCATGTGTCGCCGTTCCTGCCCCAGGACATGGACTACCGCATGCGTTTCCTGGTCGCGGATTCACATATCCGCGTGCACATGGAGAACTGGCGCGATGGCAGCAAGGTGTTCGAGGCCGACCTCGCGCTCAAGCGCCAGCCTCTCGATGCCGCAGCCGTACGTCGTCACTTTCTGGCCTTCCCGTGGATGAGCCTGCGCACCTTGAGCGCCATTTACTGGCAGGCCCTGCGCCTGCTCTTCAAACGTACCCCCCTGCACGACCATCAGGCCTGCCAAAACGGCCTGAGCGTCGGCGAAACCGCCCACAAGGACCCCGACCATGCCCGAACCCACCCTGAGCGTTACTAAGGCCGGCAGCTTTCGCCTGTTCAACGGCGGCGTCTTCAAGCAAGTCGTCCTCGGCCAATTACGACACCTGCGTCAAGGCCACTTGCGCCTGCTGCTTGAGGGAGAATCGTTGAGCTTCGGCGATCCGGCCAGTGTTCTGCAGGCCGAAGTCGAAATTCTGGATGACGCCGTCTGGGGCATGCTCGCCAGTAACGGCTCGATCGGCGCCGGTGAGGCTTATATCCAGGGGTACTGGCGCAGCAACGACCTGACGGCGGTGACCCGCGTGTTCGTCGCCAACCTGGACGTGCTCGATGCAATGGACAGCGGCCTGGCTCGCCTCGGCCGCCCGCTGCTGCGTTGGCTGCACTGGCTCAACCGTAACAGCCGGCGCGGCTCGCAGCGCAACATCATTGCCCATTACGACTTGGGCAATGACTTGTTCGAGCGCTTGCTCGACCCCACCATGATGTACTCGGCCGCCCTGTTCGAAAGCCCCGAACAAAGCCTGGAAGACGCCCAGCTCAACAAGCTCGAACGCATCTGCCGCAAGCTCGACCTGCGGCCCGGCGACCACCTGCTGGAGATCGGCACCGGCTGGGGCAGCCTGGCGATTTACGCGGCCAGCCAATACGGCTGCAAGGTGACCACCACAACGTTATCGCGCGAACAGTATGCCCACACCTGCCAGCGCGTCGAGGCGCTGGGCCTGCAGCAGCGCATTGAAGTGCTGTGCAAGGACTATCGCGACCTGGAGGGGCGCTACGACAAGTTGGCCTCGATCGAAATGATCGAAGCGGTCGGTCATCGCTATTTGCCCGAGTACTTCCGGCGCTGCGCCGCACTGCTCAAGGATGACGGCCTGATGTTGCTGCAAGCCATCACCATTCGCGACCAGCGGTATGAGCAGGCACGACGCTCGGTGGACTTTATCCAGCGGCATATTTTTCCCGGCGGCGCGTTGCCATCGTTGTCCGTCCTGCTCAACACCGCCAGCCGTCAAACACCGCTCAACCTGCTGCACCTGGAAGACTTCGGCGCGCACTACGCCCGCACGCTGAAGCACTGGCACGAGAACTTGCGTCAATCACGCCAAGCTCTGCTGGAACTGGGTTACGACGAAACCTTCCAACGCCTGTGGGAGTTCTACCTGTGTTACTGCGAAGGTGGATTCCAGGAACGTGCCATCGGCGTCGCGCAACTGCTCTTTGCCGCTCCCGGGGCGCGTCAGGTCTCTATGCTGGAGCGGCGGCAGGCGTGATGAGCCGCGCAAGCCTGATCGTCAACGCACTTTGGGTCCAATTGGGCTGGTGGGGATGTGTGCTGGGTGCGCAGAATGCCTGGTGGCTCCTGGCTGTGGCAGCGGGGTTGCTGGCTCACCTGAGTTTCTGCCCACAGCCCCGGGCCGAGCTGCGGGCGGTGATGCGCGTGGGGCTGTGCGGCATGTTGCTGGACTGGAGCCTCGGTGTGCTGGGTCTGTTCGGATTCGGCCAGAGCGCCCTGCCTCTCTGGCTAGTGCTGCTCTGGCTGGTATTTGCCACCAGCTTGCGGCACAGCCTGGCCTGGGCTGTGCGGCCAGTATGGCGCGGTGCATTGTTGGGCATGATCGGCGGTCCATTGGCCTATTGCGCAGGAGCACCCTTGGCCGGCGTTGCGCTGCCGCTTGGCATCGTGGGAACCGCGCTGGTGCTGGCGCCCTTGTGGGCACTCTGGCTGCCGTTGGCGTTGCGCCTGGCCGATCCCCACTGAGGTCAGAACCCGCACCAGGCGAGGATCATTACCAAGGTTCATCCAGAAAAAGTGGCACGCGCAAAGGCTCTATCGGCCCCTCGCGCTGGCCACACATTTCGTCGTGAACGACATGCTGTACCAACATGCAGGGTAACCGCGGCGCGTCACGCAGCAACTCACGCAAATGGGTGGTGGATCGCAAGTGCAATGTTCGTCCCGAGTCGTCGAGCAACGTACGAAACCCACGGTCCAGTCGCGCACGCAACACGTAGATACCGCCCTCCAGCGACCACAACTCCAGCTCGTGTACCCGGCCTTCGATGGCCAGCTCGATCAGGGTTTGCAGGTTCATGGCGTGCCCCCGCCCTGACGACGGAAAAACAGCGTGACCTGCCCCAACTCGACGCCGAACTTACTCATGCTCGAACGGTTGATCAGCGTGTCTTCGTCCATCAGGTACATCCAGTCGTCAAAGGACACTTCGTAAGTCGATCCGTCTACCGGCAGGTTCAATCGATAGCGCCAGCGCAGCGCATTGCCGGCCACCTCTCCCCGCGCCTCGCCGATCACATCGTCGGCGCGACCGCGCCAGAGCCCCGGGCCATCGGGGGTCAGCGTCCATACGCGGCGTTGTCGGCTGCCATCACTGTAGAGAAAGCGCTCATCGAGTATCAGCCGTTCACCTTCGCGGTGACTGAGTATCTCGACCTCGAAGCGCTTGATGACTTCGCCCGAACGTTTTTGATAGATGCCCCAGGCCTTGATTGGCTGACTGAAGAAGCGCACCAGATCCAGCTGCGGTTGCTGGTCGGCATAACGATCGACATTGACGTTGCCGCAGCTGGTCAAACTCATCATTAAAAGCCACACAACCATCAAACGAGTCATGGTGTTTTTCCTCCCGCGCGCGTGTTGTTGAGCCCCAGCAGCTGTTGCCGCAACTCCGGATGCCGAGTGCGGGGATCGAGCCAGATGGCGAAGAAGTTTCGAGCGAACGCTGGGTCGGCGACCTCATGGGTCAAGCGCCCGTCGACATAGAAGCGGCAACCCTTGCCGGGCAGGTAAAGCCCGGTGATTTGACTGCCTGGCCTGACGTCGACGAAGGACCGCCGCATGTCATCGGTCCAACTGTCGAGCCGTCCGGGGTCCAGGGATGTACCCGCGATTCGGAGCATCTCCTCGATGCTCGCTTGCACCAGTGTTTGCTTGCTGATCGTGCGGCGGTAATTGAGCTCGAGTGCCAGCGGCGTTTCCAGGCTGGGTTGCGAAGCAGCACTCCATAACCTGGCCTGGTAGAGATCGAACCCGTACCAAGAATAATCGGCTTGCCCCACCAGACGGGCGTCAGGCAATACCGTGCGCCAGTCGCAGAGAGCCTGGCTGGCGTAAAGCACCAAAACGCAGGCCATGAACCGGTTCAGGCTTTTCTTGAGCGCAAACGACCTGGCCATTGAAAAACATCACTGGATTACCGAAGGTCACTCAATAGTTGTACATGAAATATGATTTGTACAGCTTTTTTGAGAGGATCTGCGGGTTATGGCCCTTGGTATCCACCCTGCCTTTGCGATCTGTGCCTGCCTCGAATCCTTCAGCTAACGTGCTGTTATCGGATAAGGTAGCCTGCGTCCTAATAATTCGCAGTCGCGTTGCTGTAGAAGGAAATGTTGATGCTCGGACGTGAACGGCCGCAGCTAAAGAAAGAAAGTGCTGACGAATCCTTTCCCCCTCAGGTAGCGCGGGCCGGAGCTGCCTTGCGGCTCACCATCACTTTCATGCTGGTGGTGGTGATCGTGTTCCTGGCCGTTGAAGGCTGGAGAACATGGCGTGACTATCGCTCTGCTTTTGCCTCAGCCCGCGATTCGGTGACGAACCTGGCGCGGGCGACCGCCCAGCACGCCGAAGACACCATCCGGCAAGTGGACGTGGTGACCGCCGCACTCAGCGAGCGAGTGGAAGGCGATGGCCTGCAGAACATCGACATCCCGCGCATCCATAAACTGCTCGTGCAACAGTCGGTCATCATGCCGCAGTTGCACGGCTTGTTTATCTACGGCCCCGACGGGCAGTGGATAGTGACGGACAAGCAAGCAACACCGGAATTGGCGAACAATGCCGACCGCGACTACTTCCAGTATCACCGCACCCACGAGGACCGAAACGTGCGAATCGGCGAAGTGATCAGGAGCCGATCCACCAATGACCTGATCATCCCCATCTCCCGCCGCTTGAACAATCCTGACGGCTCGTTTGCCGGTGTGCTGCTGGCAACGGTCAAAGTCAGCTATTTCGTGGATTACTACGGCGACTTCAAGATCGACGACAAGGGAGCCCTGGTCCTGGCTCTGCGAAATGGCACCATTCTGGTCCGGCGACCCTTCGTCGCCTCGGTGGTCGGCAGGAGCCTGGTCAATAGCGTGATCTTCCGTGACCACTTGCCCAACTCCAATCAGGGCGTCGCTGAGGCCAGGGCCGTCGTCGACGACACCGAACGCCTGTACGGCTATCGGGCCTTGACCACTTATCCGCTGGTGGTCGAGGCCGGATTGTCTCGCGAATCGATCATCGCCCCCTGGCGTCACGATCTGCTCAAGACCGGCTTCGTACTGATATTCCTGATCGTGATACTCGTCGGCTTCGGGCTGATCGTGTTGAGCCAGTTGCGCTACAGGATGACCATGGAGAAACAGATTCGCAGCGCCCACCAAACCATGCGGGACATGGCACTGACCGACAGCCTGACCGGCTTGGGCAACCGCAGGCGGCTGGACATTGCATTGGCCGATGAGATTCGCCGGGCCAGGCGTCAGAACGCCTCTTTGGCCTTGATCATGCTTGATGTCGATTACTTCAAACGCTACAACGACAAATACGGGCATGCTGCCGGGGACGACTGTCTGCGCGCGATCGCCGGAGCGATCCAACAAACGATCAAACGACCCGGTGACCTGGCGGTGCGCTACGGGGGTGAAGAATTCACCATATTGCTGCCCGACACCCACAGCGCGGGAGCCGCCAAGATCGCACAAGAGATCCTGGAGTCCATCAGGGCGCTGCACATCGAACACCTCGACCATCCGTTGGGCCTGGTCACCGCCAGCGCGGGCATCACCACCTGCCGGCCGAGCACCGAGGAGGTGACTCCGGCCATGCTGATCAAGGCCGCTGATGCCTTCTTGTATCTGGCAAAAAACACCGGGAGAAACCGCTGGTGCAGCCCTGATGCTTCGCCGGGGTGATCCCACGAGGCGAAAGCCGCATATCGGTCATATCGCGCAAATCCAAGTCCACAGGTGCCTGCCGGGCGCCTGGCGGCTACAATGCGCGCTTCGACCGTGACCTGCCTGATAAAAAACATGTCCTTGCCCAAACATCATCTGGAATTGCTCAGCCCTGCCCGCGACGTGACCATCGCTCGCGAGGCCATCCTGCATGGCGCTGACGCCGTGTACATCGGCGGCCCGAGTTTCGGCGCGCGTCACAACGCCTGTAACGAGGTCAGTGATATCGCCCGGCTGGTGGAGTTTGCCCATCGCTACCATGCCCGGGTATTCACCACGATCAACACCATCCTGCATGACAACGAACTGGAACCGGCCCGCCAGTTGATCCACCAGTTGTACGATGCGGGGGTCGATGCGTTGATCGTCCAGGATTTAGGGGTGATGGAGCTGGACATCCCGCCGATCGAGCTGCACGCCAGCACCCAGACCGACATCCGCACCCTGGCACGGGCAAAGTTCCTTGATCAGGCCGGCTTCTCCCAACTGGTCCTGGCACGGGAGTTGAACCTGCAGGAAATCCGCGCCATCGCCGACGAAACCGACGCGGCCATCGAGTTCTTTATCCACGGCGCGCTGTGCGTGGCGTTTTCCGGCCAGTGCAACATCTCCCACGCCCAGAACGGCCGCAGCGCCAACCGTGGCGATTGCTCCCAGGCCTGTCGCCTGCCCTACACCCTCAAGGACGACCAGGGTCGGGTGGTTGCCTACGAGAAACACCTGCTGTCGATGAAGGACAACAACCAGAGCGCCAACATCCGCGCCCTGGTGGAAGCCGGCGTGCGTTCGTTCAAGATCGAAGGACGCTACAAGGACATGGGCTATGTGAAAAACATCACCGCCTACTACCGCCAACGCCTGGACGATGTCCTCGAAGACCGTCCGGACCTGGCCCGCGCTTCCAGCGGCCGCACCGCGCATTTCTTCGTACCCGACCCGGACAAGACCTTCCACCGCGGCAGCACCGACTACTTCGTCAGCGAGCGCAAGATCGACATCGGCGCCTTCGATTCCCCGACCTTTACCGGCGTGCCGGTGGGCGTGGTGGAGAAAGTCGGCAAGCGCGACCTGCAAGTCGTGACTTTTGATCCGCTGTCCAACGGCGATGGCCTCAACGTGCTGGTCAAGCGTGAAGTGGTGGGTTTTCGGGCCAATATTGCCGAGCCCAAGGGCGAATTCGAAGAGGACGGCCAGAAGCGTTACCGCTACCGGGTCGAGCCCAACGAGATGCCCGGCGGCCTGCACCAGTTGCGCCCCAACCACCCGCTGAGCCGCAACCTGGATCACAACTGGCAGCAAGCCCTGCTCAAGACCTCCTCAGAGCGTCGCGTGGGCCTGGCCTGGAATGCACGCCTGCGCGAAGAGCGCCTGGAGCTGACTGCCACCAGCGAGGAAGGCGTCAGCGCCAGCGTTAGCCTGGACGGGCCATTCGGCCTGGCGAACAAGCCGGAACAGGCGCTGGAGCAACTGCACGACCTGCTCGGCCAACTGGGCACCACCGAGTACCACGCCACCGCCACCGAGCTGGATGCGCCCCAGGCGTATTTCATTCCCAACTCGCAGCTAAAGGCAGTGCGCCGCGAAGTCATCGAAGCCCTGACTGCGGCTCGCATCGAAGCCCATCCGCGTGGTGGGCGCAAGGCCGAGACCAATCCACCGCCGGTGTACCCGGAGTCGCACCTGTCGTTCCTGGCCAACGTCTACAACCAGAAGGCCCGGGATTTTTATCATCGCCACGGGGTGAAACTGATTGATGCGGCGTTCGAAGCCCACGAAGAAACCGGTGAAGTTCCGGTGATGATCACCAAGCACTGTCTGCGTTTCTCGTTCAACCTCTGTCCCAAGCAGGCCAAAGGCGTCACCGGCGTGCGCACCAAGGTTGCGCCGATGCAGTTGATCCATGGTGACGAGGTGCTGACGCTGAAGTTCGACTGCAAACCCTGCGAGATGCATGTGGTCGGCAAGATCAAGGGGCACATCCTCGACCTACCGCTGCCGGGCAGCACCGCGCAGCCGGTCGTCGGGCATATCAGCCCGGAAGACCTGCTCAAGACGATCCCTCGCGCGCCGCATTAAGCAATCGCGCGCAGGTTCGCTCCCACGGGGATTGGGGATGGTCACCGATTTGGTGACCACTTTGCGACCCCATGTGGGAGCCTGCTCGCGATTGCCGTGCTACATCCACCGTCAACACCCGCAGACAAACCACTCTCGCAAAAAAAAGGCTCATCATCTGACGAGCCTCTTTTCCCAGTGATGGCCAACCTACCAGCGCCGGTCGATACCTCCCGCCTTGAGCAGTCGATCGGACAAAATGCGCAGCACCCAGAAGGCCGTCAGCGCCGCGTCGCCGCGCACCTCATCAGCCTTGGCGTGGCGGCGGAACTGCGCTTCGAGGCTGTCGATATAGGCAGTCAGGTTGAACCGCCCGTGAACGGTCGAAGCGGGTTGCTCCAGGATGTCGCGCAATGACTCAGTCACCAGATCAATAGCCCGCTGATACGCCAACCGTTGCTCAGCGCTAAGGTAGCCTTCACCCTGCACCAGCGCTCTCCAGCTGCCTTCGGGGAACATCGCGCCGGTCTGTGCTGCGCTCATCTCACGCCTCCTTGATGTTCGTAGACTGCGGTAATTTGCTGTAGGCATTCTGCACGTTGTTCAGATCGATGTTTTTGGTGGTCAGGTGCACCCCCTCGGCATCACTGTTCACGAAGGCGTACTTGCCGTTCTCGGCGCTGATGTTGCTCAGGTTCAGGTTCCACTCGCCCTGCTGCCCGCCGTTGGTGCGCATGAAAGTACCGAAATCCCGGGCCTTGAAATTATCGACGTTGACGTTGGCATCAGCGTTGAGCTGGAAGATTTTGTCGTTTGCACCCTGGGCGCTGCTATTGGTGATGTTCAGGTTGGTCACCGAGGCGCCGCCTGGCTTGACCGTCAGCGCATCCTCACCGACGTTCGTCCAGTGCACGTTGTCGACGTTTACAGCCTTATCGGTGCCGGCCTTGACGTGGACGCCGTCGGCACCGTTATCACCGATGATGACGTTCTTGAGCGTCGCCCCCTCGGCCAGCTCGAAGATCGGTTTTTGCGACTCACTCTGGCCGCCGTCCCCCAGTGCCGCGCCGGCGGTGAAGGTTTTACCCTCGCCGTCGAAGACTTCACCCGGACCGACCTTGATGGTCTGGTTGACCACGGTCGGGCTAGTCGAAGCCGTCGGGAACGACACCGGCGCCACGCCACTGTTGTCGAGTGTCGGCGTCGGGCCGGAAGTGGTCGGTGCCGCAGGGCCCGAAGCAGGACTGCCAATGCCAGCGCCGTTCTGGGTCGATGCGCCGCCGATTGCTGGCCCCAGACTGCTGCTCGTCGGTGCATCGCCACCGGGTGCGCCGGGTGTACCGAATGTCTCTGGATGACTGTCCATGAACTGGCCGATCATCTCCAGCAGTTCCTTGAGCCTGTCGTCCTGTGACACCTGGGCACCCCCATTGGCCGTAGGGCTCAGCGCATTGTTCAGCGAACCTTCGCCGAGGCTTTTCATCAGAGTATTGACCAGGTCTTCAATGCTGCCGGCGCCGTCGCCCCCCCCAACACCGCCGCCCGGAGCTTGACCACCCAGACCGCTGACGCCGCCGGCGCCGTTCCCACCGACGCCCTGTCCGCCTTCACCCCCCTTGCCGCCTTCCCCACCCAGGATCTTTTCGAACAACGCCATCAGGATTTGCGTCAGCAGTTCCTTGGATGAATCGGCATCGAGGCTGCCTGCATTGCCCTTGCCATCGCCCCCCATGCCTTTGTCATTGCCCTGCAACGCCTGCAACAACTCAGCTCCAGTCCCTTTGCCAGCCCCCGTCTGGTTCCCTTGGGTTGTGCCCAGCAGCATCTCGGCCAACATACTGGCCAGTTCCTGTAATCCGGCCTGCCCTGTTGGGGCGGTTGGCCCCATACCCATTTCTTGAAACAGACCCGCACCAGAAAAGCCGCTTTGTGAGAGTCCGGAAAGATTGCCGAATTCCGCCATGAATAAAGTCACCCCGTTCGAGATTATCTGGACAGCGGCAACCATTGCCGCTGATACCTCGCTAGCCCCGCCGTACCTGCATAGCGGACCGCCCCCTTATGTGGCCGGCGCGCCCACTGTGGTTCCATCCCGACTCAACCCAGGTAGCGCTCCAGACGGGTACGGGTTTCCCGGCCCTGCGCAACGAACCCGCTGACCCAGTCACAAAAGCCTTCCTCGTCCAGTTGATCCAGATCCCGCTGGGTACACAGGCGCACGTCTGCCTGGTCGAGGGCCAACCAGCAACCGCGCAAGGAACAGACATCGAAATTGAGGTTGAGCAACTGCTTGAACGTATCCATGCCGGGCAGAGCTGCACCGAGACGACAGTGCAGAATCACGTTGTCACTGTGTTCCGGCGACTCGATGATCACGGCTTCCTGTTGTTTAGCGTCGTGCAATGCGCAAACACCGCCTTGCAGATGAAGAGAAGAGCCCAACTGATGCGCCAGGCGGGCAATGAAACGATCAATACTGGCTTTGGAATTCGCCACTTTATATCCCCTTAAGTTGAATTAGTCGGACTAATACCGACGCGCAACATCAGTGGAAAATAAAAGGCAAATAGTTCCACGCGGAATAAATATTCTGGAATCAGCGCTTTAAGCCGGCCAGGGAAAGAAACTCGCAAAGCAGATGTTGAACCTGTTCATCCTGATCATCATTGCTGAGTTCATGCCAGACGACAAAAGTGTGCTGGCTGTCCAGGCAAATATAGTAACCCTCATAGGACTCGACATCCTCGAAACGCCGTTTCAGGGTTTCCGAGAACAGGTCCGGGCGCTGTGCCTGAGGCTTTATATTCAGCGCCAGCCCCCAGCCCACGCTCTCTTGCCGGCAAACGAAATCAATGCCGGGCGCCCATTGCCAGCTGCTTGCACACTTCTGGCTGACCCGGGTAATGAAGTCCTGTTGGTCTGTGCTTCGCAAAATCATTTCAGTCATTCAAAGACACCGCGCTGTATTGCCCACCGCCATCGCGCAAGGTGGGCGACCACCAGATGTTCAGTACATTTTTATTGGCGTCAAGTTGACGGCAATCCGAAGTGAAACAGGATGTTTCTGATACGGAAGTGCACGCACTCAACAAAGAAATACAGATTAAAAAAGTAACCCTATATTGTCTTGGCATTCTATTTACCTCTTTGCGCCATCGTCGACAAGCGAGTGCCAACAACGGCTCCAATTGTCCGGACACAACACCTCATTACTGAACAGCCTTCTCGCGAGGCTTATTGCGCCACTTGCCCCGGCGGCAGCATCGAAAGACGCGCCGGCAAGGGCGACGAGGAAGTGGCTGCCAGGGGTTTCAACGCGACGAATACTTCGCTGGACTGCCCCGGCTGCAGCGTGACGTACGGTGCGGCGGCGACGGCCAGTGTGCGGCTTCCCGCACACTGCCCAGGATCAAAATCCCGGGCGCGAGTGCCGCTGTTATGCACCACGCCTACCGTCACCGTGAAATCTTTCGCGCTGTACCACTGCCCCTGTGCACGCTCGATCCTAAGAGTGCCGTCCACTTTACACAGATGTTGCAAGGGCACACCAGATGATAACTTTTTGATATCAACCGGCACCTGGCCTCGCACCAGACCGGCCAGTGTGGCCGCAATCGCTGCGCGCTGCTGTGAGGTGCCGCCCGGCTGACGACCGCTGGCCAGCGCCTGGTCGAGTTGCTCCCTGTTTTCGCTGCTGACGTAACGTGCCGGATCGATCTGATCACCGATCAGCCTCGGGGTGAGGATGAACAGTCGCTCCCGGCGTGACACCTCTCGCCGAGTCGAGGCAAACATCGGCCCCACCAGCGGCAGGCTGCCCAGAACCGGCACCTTATTGTCCTGATCGCCGCGCTCATCGACGTGGAAACCACCGATCACCAGCGAGCGATTCTCCCCCACCACCGCCTGAGTGCTCACCGTGCCGCGCTTGACAGTCGGGGTCTGCTCATCACGCTTTTGTTCCAGTTGGCCGTCTTCGATATCGACGATCAGCTGAAAACGATTGTGCTGCGCACCCGGGATGGTCCGGGGAATCACTCGCAGGCTGGTACCCGCCGTGACCGGCTGAACATTGGCCACCCGCTCACCGGTGGTGGTGATATAGGCGGTCCGACTGAAGTCGATGACCGCCGGCTGGTTCTCCAGGGTCAGTACCGAGGGACGGGCAATCATCGACGCTACGCCTTGCCCTTCCAGGGCCTGAATGTCGGCAAAGAAGCGGTCGAAATCGCGGATAAACAAGGTAGACGAACCGCTGGTCAGTAACGAACTGCCGAACCCCACCCCACCGGCCCTGGCCGACCAGCGCGACTCCAGGTTCGAGAGCTGGTTGCGGTCGATGTCCAGAATGATTGCGTCGATTTCCACCAGATTGCTTGGCTGATCCAATTGCTCGATCAGTTGCTGATAGACGGCGCGCTTTTCCGGGTCGTCGTATATCAACACGGCATTGTTGCGCACATCGGCCACCACCCGGCGCTGGCCGCCACTGGCCTTGGCGGGCCGCGAGCTTGCAGGCGAAGCCTTGCGTTCGTTGGCCAGATTGAAGATCTTTGTGCGCGCCATGTCCGCCATGCCCTGCAGCGCTTCGATATTGGCCATCGGGTCCTCGGGGGAAGGTTGCTGCGGGGTATTATCGAGCAAGCCTTCGAGCAAGGTCGCCACGCCCGACAGTGTCACGCTCTGGTCCCTGTAACGGATCTGCCGGTCGGCCACGGCGGCGTAACGCAGAGCAAACATCATGACCTGTTGCTTCTCTTCGGGCTTGACCTTCTGCTGGCTGAAACTGCGTACCAACTCGACGTAACGACTTGGCCCGCTGACCAACACCACGCCTTCGTCAGGCAATTCGCCCCAACCAAAACGCTTGTCCAGCAAGCCGATGTCGGTGAGCGCCTGCTTGAGGTCCGGCGCGGCTTCGGCGGAAATTTCCAGGCGCTGGGAAACTTGCGCCGATTGCGGGCTGACGTACAACTGGCCGTTATAGGAAAACCATTGGAACTGATGCTCCAGGGCCAGTCGGTCGAGGAACTCCTGCGCGCTGGCCGCTCGCAGCTTCGCATCCACGACGCCGCTGACGCCACTGAGGTTCAGGCCCACGCCATAAGCGTTGGTAAAATCACGCAGCACTGTTTCCAGCGGTGTCTGGCTGGCCTCATAGGCATAGGCCGAGGTACGCCAGTCTTCAGGCACGGCGGCCATCGCTGGCCAGGCCAGTGCACCCAGCAGCGCCAACCAGCAAAATCCCTTAGAGCCCATAGTGTTTTCCCAGAGTGACAGGACGGTTGAGACGACGCACAGGAGGGGCCGTCTGTTCGAGCATGGCTTCCCAGACGTCACGCTGATTGGTCAGTTCTTCAATCACTTCGATGAGTGCGGCCGCACCGTTGATCGCTACATAACGCATCAGGCACAGCCGCTTGTTCGCCGCATCCAGGGCCAGGGCGCCGCTGAAGCGCCCAATGCTGGGAGCCGACAGACGCAGTGCCGCCTCCAGACCCGCGTCGCCCGCGCGCCAGGCGACACTCAGCGGCACGATGCACACCACCGCACTGCCACGTCGTTGCAGGCGAACCGGAGCCTGGTCGATCAGCAGGCTCAGTTGCGCTTCTGCGCTATCGAGCCAGCGTTGCGCCGTGACGATCAACTCAGCGGATTTCATTGATAATGGCCTTGGCCAGGTTGTGCTTGACCACGATTTCCTGGTTGGCGGCCCAGCTGGCGGTGGAGGACTGGCGAATGGCAGAGTTGAAGGCGTGCCAGTCTTGCGGGTTGAAGGCGTCCATGTCGAGAGCGGCGCTGTCCAGATCGTTCTGCGACTGTTCGAAGTTGTGGTCCAGCCGGCGGCGTAGTGCATCAGGAGAAAGCATCGGAAGACTCCAGGTCTGAGAACTGTTCCCTGAGTGGCGCACTGGCGGGAGCGGTTCCCCCGCCACGAATATTTAATCGACCTTGAGGTTCTCGTCTGGCCAGACATGACGCTCAAGCGCCTGCCAGCCAAGGCTGAAGTCACCCGTTTCAGTACGCAGACACAGGGTCTCGGTGGCCAACAGCGGATCGGCCCGCACTGTCCATTGGCAAGCTTCGGCGCTGGCAAGCCCTGCTGTGACACGCTCCAGCCAATCGGGATGGCAGAGCACGACCGCTGCTTCGTCACGACGTTGGCAGTCGGTCAACTGACGCAGGATGCCCTGGATCCTTGCGCTGTCGGGCACCTCGCCCAGCAGTGTGTGCAAGGCTTGTTGCACCAGCGCCTCGGCGTGTTCGGCAATTGCGTCCCACATCGCCTCACGCTGCCGTTGCCATGTGCCCAGGACCTCTTCGGCCTGCCGCCAGACCTCTGCGCGGGCCTCATCGCCAGCGTGCTGGCGCAAGTGATCGGCGGTGTCTTGAGCTGCATCAACGATGCCCTGGGCCAACTGCCTGGCACGGTCGAGCAACTGATCGGCCAGCACGCTCTGTTCCAGGGTTTCGCGGCGCAGCAAAGCACATTCAAGCGGCGTCTGATGCAGGCTGAGGGTCAGACTGCGGCGGGTCATCATAAGAAGGTCCTTGTGCAAAGAGTGTCAGCCAATACCAGGCCGCGGCCTGCCACAGCGCGATCAACCGGGTCGCCGGCAAGCCGTGCCACGGGTGGCGTTCGGCCTCGACGACATCGGCGCGCACGAATGAAAGACGCAGGCGCTGCCATACCGTCTCCCCGACCCACGCGCGCAGAAGACGCAGACCCTGGATATCAGGTGCGTCGGCAAAACCGCTCACAGGCATCCATCGTCCCGGTTGCAGGGCCTTGCCCAGCCTCCGGCACCAGATCAGCTCGGCGGGCCCCAGTCCTGCCCGCGCCGGCCGATGAGCGCCGTCACACACCGTCGCCACCAGGGAAAACAGCCGCGACCATTGCGCCGGTTCGAGCGCCAGTAACGGCAGCAGGATGAGGTTGGGTGGCGGCGGCATTTCAGTGTCCGGCAAACGCTCTTCAGGATGCTCGCGCAGCCAGTTGCGCAGCGCACCATCGGCCGGCAGATCCCCACAAGCTTGCTCCGCCCCCGTCACCCACCAGGCAACCCAGCGCAGGGCCGATTCGTCACTTGGCTGCGTCCCACCCCTCATTGCGGCTTGACCGCAGCAGGTTGAGCCGGCGTTCTACCCATCAGGCGCTGACGCCATGACGGGTTGACGGAGACGAGTCCACCGACCAGCAAGACCGCCGCCACCGCACAAAGCCCGGCGAGCCACTGCCAGAACCGGGCGCGCTCGCGGGTCATGGTGAACGGTCCGATGTCGACCATTTCCACTGCCTCGCGATAGCCCTGGGCGGGCACGAAGACCACGGCCAGTTTCTTGTCGTCGGCATTGCCCATGCCTGGAATACTGCTGGCGACCATGCGGCGGATACGTGGCAAGACGCTGTCCGGGTCCAGATCGTTGCGGTGCTTGATGAACACCGCCGCCGAAGCCGGCTGCACCGGTTCGCCCGGTGCAATGCGCTCTGGCAGTACCACGTGAACCCGCGCCACCACCACCCCGTCGATCTGCGACAGCGTCTGTTCCAGTTCCTGCGACAAGGCATAGATGTAGCGGGCGCGCTCTTCCAGCGGAGAAGAAATGACGCCTTCCTTGCGAAACACATCCCCCAGGCTTGAGCGCGAACGGTGCGGCAAACCAGCCGCCTCCAGCGCCCGCACCGCGCGGGAAATATCGCGGGCATCGACCAGTACCGCCACGCCGTTCTTGTCCAGACGCTTTTGCGCGTCGATGTGCTTGCCGGTCAGCTCCGCCAATACTTCATTGGCGTCCTGTTCGGTCAGATCGCGGTGCAGCTCCATACGGTCGCCGCAGCCGGCCAGCAGCAATATCGCCGAGAGCACGGCCATGCGGCCAAATGCCTTGGGTTGCATGGGTATGCCTTATTGAAGACTGGTGAGTTTTTCCACGCTCTGGGCGGCCTTGCTCACCAATTTGGCGCTGAGCAGGCTCTCCAGGTAGAACGATGACAGCGATCGGTTGGCCTGCAACGCCTGCTGCGGATCGACCGAGCGGGCGGCGCGCTGCAGGTCGCGGGCGGCTTTGTCCGCCCCTTGCTGCAAGGTCGCCGACGCCTGAGCGATGGGTGAAATCAGCGCATCCTGAGGACCGGGGCGTGCCGCTGCCTGCTGCATCTGCACGTTGAACCAGGCAATGTCCGCCTCGGCAGGAGGCCTGACCGGTACGGCTTCGCCAGCGGCCAGGTCCGATTGATGTGAGGTGATCCGTGTAATGGTCATGCAAGCGCTCCTGCCAGGACGAAGGTTTGCGTCAGCCGCGGTAACTGGAGGAACTCTGTTGCGTCAGCACCGACAGTACGTTGCCCGCCGCAATACTCGCGTCGGTCTGAAGGGTGTTGCCAGCGCCTCCATTGAGAAAGTTCTGTTCGGCGTTGGGGAACAGTCCGCCCAGCGAATTGCCCTGGGCACTGCCCTTGACCTCGCCTTTGATCATGTCGATGGCTTTCTGAAACTGAGCGCTTTCACCACGGGACATGAACTGATCGCCCTCGGACAACTCACCCATCCAGTCCTTGGACTTGCCGTCCGGCTTGCCGAACTCTTCAGGGTGCATATCCATGAAGCGCGCCACCTCCTTGAGCACATCCTTGTCCTCGTTGGAGAACTCCATCTCGCCACGGGAGTCACGGATCGGATTGCCGGTGGGTTTGAGCAGATTGTCGAGCTTCTCCTCACCCAGGCTACCCAACAACGCGGACAGCAATTGCTGGATAGCGTTATCGGAACCGGTAGCGCCCGAAGTGTTGTTCCAGCCGCCTGAACCGCCCATGCCACCCATGACGCCGGTATTGCCGGCACCGCCCAGGCCCTGGGACTGCGTACCGCCGCCAAGCAAGTCCTTGATCAGCGACTCCAGGCCCTTGGTGAACGTCTCCTTTTCATCGCCGCTGAGGTAGTTGTCCTCGCTCAACTCGTCACGCCAGCCGCGGACACTGCCGTTGGCGTCGTCAGGTCGGGCGAATTTGTCGGGATTCTTGTCCATGTGGTCGGCAATCATGCCAAGCAACGGATTGTCAGCATCGCGGATGTTCGCCCCGCTGCCGGATTTCTCGAACAATGCATCACCCAACAGCGAAGCTATCTGACCGGCCATGCTGTCAGAACCGGCCTGGAAATCGGCCATGTTCGACGCGCTGAAACTGCTGCCCTGGAAAGAACTGGTCTGGGGCAGGCTAATCGAAGAAGAAAGCATGCGTGCACTCCTTGTTGACTGCGCAAGTCATGGCCCCCTCGACCTCTGGCCAAGGGGGCCCACGACCACTTAGTAGTTGATCGCCTTACCGGTTTGTTGGGCTGCGTTCTGCGCCTTGGTGGCCGAATCCTGGTAGGCGCTGGCGATACCGTTGACGGTATCGGTCATCATCTTGTTGGACTGAGCCTGGGCGTTCATGGTGGTAGTGGCAGCAGCCGTGGCGTCCATCTGAGTCATTGCAGCCATCGAAGCGCCGAGGGAAGCGGTACCCGCCATAGTATTTACTCCTGATTATCGAAGGTTGTGTTGAACACCTGGATGGTGTTCGAACAATGAGTGGTCGATTATCCGAAGCGGTTCCATGGGGATGAGAAAGGAGGTGTCGGTTTCACGAAAACAACGCGCCTGACAGGCGGACGCCGGTGTCGCGGGGTTTTATCCCCCCGCCACGGAATATTCCGGATAAAAGGAATCAGAGCTCCGCCCCATCGATGCTCAGGCTTCTCATGCGGTGATACAGGGTACGGCGCGGGATGCCCAGTTCGTTGACCACCGCGTCGATGCACTTGGCATGACGGGACAGGCATTCCTGGATCAGCGTGCGCTCGAACAGGCGTAGATAGCTTTTAAGCGGCGCACCGCGCTGTGCATCGGGGAACTCATCAGGCGACTGCAAAGGCGGCATGCCCAGGACGAATCGCTCGGCGGCGCATTTGAGTTCACGGATATTGCCCGGCCAGCGATGGCTGAGCAGGCGTTGGAGCAAGTGAGGGTCGGGTTCTGGAATCGGCTGGCGATGGCGCTCGGCGGCCTCAAGGACAAAGCGCTGGAACAAGGGCCGGATGTGTTGCAGGCTCGAGCGCAGAGTGGGCAGTTGGATCTTGATCACGTTGAGACGAAAAAACAGATCACGACGAAACTTGCCTTCCTCCACCAGTTTTTCCAACGGTGTCTGGGTCGCGACGATCACCCGTAGATCCAGCGGCACGAAGCGCGTCGAGCCCAGGCGTTCGATGCCGCGCATTTCCAGGACCCGCAGCAGTTTGGCCTGCAACAGCAAAGGCATGCTGTCGACCTCGTCCAGGTACAAGGTGCCCTTATCGGAGGCCTCGATGTAGCCGGCGCGGGATTTCGAAGCGCCGGTGTAGGCACCCGCCATCACCCCGAACAACTCGCTCTCGGCCAGTTGTTCAGGCACCGCCGCGCAGTTGAGGGCTACCAGCGGCCCTTCGCGACAGGACAGCTCATGGATGCGGCGCGCCAGGGTGTCCTTTCCCGTGCCGGTTTCTCCTTCCAGTACCATGTCGACCTTCAGGGGAGCGGCTTTCCTGATAAACGCTTGCAAAGTACCGACGATATCGAGCACTTCATGTTCCAACGGTGAAGAATTATTGTTCGAAAAATCCCCAGTCATCTTGTTCCCTCACGATGCTGCTCGCTCTCAATGGATCGAGAAGTACAGACGTCGTGCCCCCTTGCCCAAGTACAAGGAGGACAATGGACGTCAAACTCAAGTAGACCTGCCGCCGTTATGGTTTTTTTAGTGGCGGGATAATCAAACAGCCGGTGCTCACCAACACCGTGTCGCGCCGCGAGCTCGCCTTGACGGGAGATCGTTCGTTTTCGACAGCCGTATATGCGCGATTCATTCAAGGGCTGTCAATGCGCGATGCTCGTCTGAGCTGCATTTATAACGTCCCACTGTACTCATCGCAGCAGCGTCGTGAGGTCTGGAAGGAACCCGAAAGAGTCACTTCGGACCGCGACCACGCTTACCCAGGCTGGCAGGTATCACTGCCGGCTCGGTTGGAGGGAGTATGACAAAAAACAAAACAAAGAAAACGTTAAGCTTCTTAATTTTAAGACCTGCGTCATAGGTTCTTAAATTTGTCGCCACTCAGTCGCACGGATAGCCGTCAGCCAAGCCAGTCGGAACAGCCAATCCGACAGGAGTGCTCCAGTACGTTGTGAGGATGGGTCAGGCGTCACAATCCAGCGAGAACTGGTTACTTTTGTTAATCAGCATAGCAAAGGCTTGGGCGAGCATGCGGTTCCGGCGATGGCCAGGAAACAGCCCTTGCGCCAGGCAGGGGGTATGCGCACAGTCCGGCGTCTAGTTACCCGACCTGATGGTTCGCCCCCGCGCGGCCGGGGGAGAACTCATTTGTTCAAGCAGCCTCAGTGGCTGGCATGCAATTGCTTCTGGACTTGCGGCATGGCCGAGGAATGGTGGTTAAGGATCTTCCATTGACCGTCAATGCGTTCATAGATAAAGGTGTAGCGCGCCTGAACCTCGCGCGTGGAGCCGTCAGCGTTGGTCAGAGCGAATGTGTATACGCCACTGTCCATCGCCGCGTCAGGTCCCAGGTGACGGATTTCCCGGTAGTTGATCTGCCCCACCGGCTTGCTGGCCAGGAAGTGTTCAAAGTAATCCTGAATCAATGCCGCCGTGTTGCGCACCTGGTTGGATACCGTGGGCTGCAATATCGCATCCGGCGCATACAGGCTGGTTACCGCAGCAGCGCTACCGGTTTTGAGGGCCGCATTCCAGCGCTCGAACAATGCGGCAATTTCACGGTCATTCTGATTCTGTGGCTGCTCGGCTACGGTGCGGTAAACGTATGGTGTTGTTTCAAGTGCCAGGGCCAAGGGTGTGGTCAGCATGAAAAAAGCGGCAGCGGCGAAGGTTTTCAGTTTCATCGTAACGTTCCTGTGGGTTTCAATGAGCCGACTTTGCCGGGCCTGGCGGCCTTCGCCATCGGCCAACCGGTGCCGATTGCCTATGCCGTTCGGCAGATAGGCCCGGTGCTGATGACACGCTCTAATACGGTCACGCCGACCGGTCCCATCCACGCTGGAGCCCTATCATGCAAAGCCCACCCCATGACCCCGGCAGTGCCCTGGCCATCCGAACCCAATATCGCCAGTCGCAAAGTCGTGCCGCACGGCTGCGCCTGCTGTTGGGCACCGGCCATGAACTGACGCAATTGCCCCTCTCGGCGATGCGCCAGCGCGCAGTGCAACGGGCGTGCGCATTCATGGCCATGGATCATGGCCTGCTGCTGGAGTGGGCGGCGGACACCACGTTTCGCACCATCGCCAGCCATGGCAGCCAAGAACGGCTCGATCTGCTTGCCAGCCTGGCTCAGCCGCCGTCGGCCGAGCCGCAATGGCTGGAGTACCCTGGCAGCGCCCTGCCTCAGGTCTTGCGCGTTCCGTTGCGGGGCTCCGACGGTGTGGTGTTCGGGGCGTTACTGCTGGGCAACGGCGTGGCCCTGGGCACGCCGGACCACGAGGATATTGAGTCACTGCAACTATTGGCGACCCTGCTGGCTGCCCATTTGGAAAACAGTCGCCTGCTCGAAGTACTGCAGGCCCGCGAACGCACCATGTCCGAGCTGGTCCATCGACTGTTCAGCGCCCAGGAAGACGAACGCAAACGCGTGGCCTACGACCTGCATGATGGCCTGGCACAGAACCTGGCCGGCCTGCATCAGCGCCTGCAGGGGTTCGCCGGTCGCTGCCCGCCTCTCCCGCCGGCCCTGGCGAACGACCTGCAGGCCATCCTCGATCTTGCCCGGGGTTGTGTCGGCGAAGGCCGGCAGTTGATCGGCGGCCTGCGCCCCCATGCGCTGGATGACTTCGGCCTGTACAAAGCCGTCGACAAGGAAGCCGACCGCCTGCGCGATGCTGGCCTGTCGGTGGACTGGGCCGAGCACAGCGCCGCTCGCCTGCCGGGCAACGCCGAAATCGCCCTGTTCCGCATTGCCCAGGAAGGCATCAACAACATTCTCAAGCACGCCCGGGCCAGTCATGTGCGCCTGGGACTGGTGGTGAGCGGCGACCGGGCCTCGCTGCGGGTCGAAGACAATGGCCGTGGCTTTGCTCTGGAACAACCCATCGAGACCAATGGCACCTGTCATCTGGGCCTGGCGGCCATGCAGGAACGTGCCAGCCTGCTGGGTGGCCACCTGAGCTGTTTCAGCCAGCCCGATGGCGGCACCCGTTTGCTGGCCAGCATCCCCCTACCCACCCACGGAACACACTGATGACGCCCCCTTTACGCCTGCTTTTGGCCGATGACCACGAAGTGACCCGCACCGGTTTTATCAGCATGCTGGCCGGCAGCGCGGGGTTCGAAGTCGTCGGCCAGGCCCGCGACGGCCAGGAAGCCCTTGATCTGTGCGAGCGGCTGCAACCGGACATCGCCATTCTCGACATTCGCATGCCGGTGCTCAATGGCCTGGGGGCGGCGCGTATCCTGCAGCAGCGTCAGCCGGGGATCAAAGTGGTGATCTTCACCATGGACGACAGCCCTGATCACCTTGAAGCCGCCATCGGCGCAGGCGCGGTCGGTTATCTGCTCAAGGATGCCAGCCGCGATGAAGTGCTGGACGCCCTCAAACGGGTCGCCCAAGGCGAAGAGGCCCTGAACAGTTCGGTCAGTGCGCGCCTGCTGCGACGCATGGCCGAGCGCGGTGCCAGTGGCGCCGCCCAGGTCCAGGCCCTGACAGCCCGCGAGCGCCAGGTGCTGGGGCTGGTGGCCGGCGGCTTCAGCAACCGTGAAATCGGCGAAAAACTCGGCATCGCCGCCGGCACCGCCAAGGCCCACGTGGAGCGAGTTATCGGCAAGTTGGGCGCCGCCGACCGGACCCAGGCCGCCGTGCGCGGTGTCGCCCTGGGGTTGGTGGCACAACCCAGCGGGCAATGGCCATGAGGTTCCTCGCCGCCCGCCGCTGGGCCAACCTGCCATTGCGGGGCAAGGCATTGGTGGTCATTTCCCTGCCCCTGGTGGTGCTGTTGCTGTCGCTGGTGCTGATCTACATCACCGAACGCCAGACCGCCCGGGCCGAGGAAGACGTGCGCCGGGTGCTGCTGGTCCAGGGGGATATCCAGACGGTGCATACCCTGCTGGCCGAAGCCGCGGCCAGCGTGCGCGGTTACCTGCTGACCCGGCGCGAAGACTTCCTACCCAGCTACGAACAGGCCACGCCGCTGATCCAGGCCGCGTTACAACGGTTGGACCACAACATTCGCGACACCCGGATGCGCGAACGCCTCAAGACCATCACCCCACTGATCGCAGAAAAACTCGATGGACTGGATGCCTTGCGCAACGGCAAGGCCGATGACACAGCGGCCATCACGACGATTCTGATCGAAAACAAACACGTCCTGGACGTGCTGCGCGAGCAGATCAACGCCATGCGTATACGTGAAGACGCGCTGCTCGCCGACCGCAGCGCCGCCGCCTCGGCCACGCGCATGCGCTTGTTGTTCGCCACGCTGCTGGCGGCGCTGTGCGGACTGCTTGGCGCCATCGTAGCGGTGCTGTTCCTGTCCAAGGGTATTGTCGCCCGCGTGCAACAGGTGCAGGGCAACGCTCAGCGCCTGGCCTTGGGTCAACCGTTGCTGCCGCAACCGCCGGAGCAGGACGAAATCGGCCAGTTGGGCACCCGTCTGGTAGAGGCCGGGCAGTTGCTTGCCGAACGCGAGCGGGCTCTGCGGGATAACGAAGAACGCTTGCGACTGATCATCGATGGGGTGAAGGACTACGGAATCTTCGCGCTGGACGCCCAGGGCCATGTCATTACCTGGAACGCCGGCGCCGAACGGATCAAGGGTTACACCGAACAGGAAATCCTCGGCCGGCATTTTTCGTTGTTCTATCTGGCCGAGGAATGCCCGGCACACCCGGACATGGCGCTGCACGAAGCCGCCCGTGACGGTCATTACATGGAAGAAGGCTGGCGCTGTCGCAAGGACGGCAGCCGCTTCTGGGCCAGTGTGGTCATCACTGCCCAGTACGACAGTACCGGCACCCTGCGCGGGTTTTCCAAGATCACCCGCGACATCACTGACCGCCGCGCCGCCGAGATCGCTCTGCGCACCGCCCGTGAAGAAGCCGAAAGCGCCAGCCGCGCCAAAAGCGAATTTCTGTCGCGCATGAGCCACGAACTGCGCACCCCGCTGAACGCCATACTCGGCTTCGCGCAACTGCTGGACATGGACTCCAGCGCCGGCCAGCGCCCACAGGTCAGTCACATCCTGCGCGCCGGCCAGCATCTGCTGGCATTGATCAACGAGGTGCTGGACATTGCCCGGATCGAGGCCGGTCGTCTGCCGCTGAACATTGAGCCGATTGCCTTGACGACGGTGTTGCACGAAGCCCTGACGCTGGTCTCACCCATGGCGGCCGACGCAGGGATTCAGTTGGCCGAGCTGGCGCCGCTACCCGACAGCAGCGGGGTGCTGGCCGACCGTCAACGCCTGGTGCAGGTGCTGCTCAATCTGTTGTCCAACGCCATCAAATACAACCGACCCGGCGGTGAAGTGCGCATTGAAGTGACGGCCCAGGGGCCGCGAGTCAGCATTGCCGTCAGCGACACCGGGCATGGCATTGCCCCCGAGCAGCTTGACCGGTTGTTCAAGCCATTCGAGCGCCTGGGTGCCGATCCACAGGTCGAGGGCACCGGTCTTGGGCTGTCCTTGAGCAAGAGCCTGCTGGAAATGATGCAAGGCAGCCTCCAGGTCCACAGCGAGCCGGGGCAAGGTTGTTGTTTTACCCTGCAATTGCCCGGTGCCCGGGTGGAACACGCCCGTTTGCCCCCCATCGTCGCGCTGAAGGTACCGCGTCCGTCGGTCGAATATCACGGCAAGATATTGTGCATCGAAGACAACCTGTCGAGTCTGGCGCTGATCGAGACCCTGATGCAGCGTCGTCCGGGTATCCAACTGCTGTCGAGCATGCAAGGCCAGTTGGGCCTGGACCTGGCTCGCCAGCACGCCCCGCAGTTGATCCTGCTGGACGTGACCCTGCCGGACCTGACAGGCCTGGAGGTACTGCGCCGTTTGCGGCAATCGGCAGCCACGGCGGCCACACCGGTACTGATGATCACCGCCGATGCCAGCGACCTGACCCACCGTGCCCTGCACGAAGCCGGGGCCACGGCGATCCTGACCAAACCCATTCATATCCAGGCCTTTCTCGGCCACCTTGAGCGTTATTTACCGGAGCCCGCATGAATCGCGATTTGCGCATCCTGATCGTTGACGATCAGCGCCCCAACCTGGACCTGATGGAGCAGTTGCTGGCTCGCGAAGGGTTGCACAACGTATTGAGCAGCACCGAGCCTTTGCGCACCCTTGACCTGTTCAACAGTTTTGAGCCTGACCTGGTGATCCTGGACCTGCACATGCCGGCATTCGATGGCTTCGCCGTGCTGGAGCAGCTCAACCGGCGCATCCCGGCAAACGACTACCTGCCTATTCTGGTGCTGACCGCCGACGCGACCCGCGACACCCGTCTACGCGCCCTGGCGCTGGGCGCCCGGGACTTCATCAGCAAACCCCTGGATGCGCTGGAAACCATGCTGCGCATCTGGAACCTGCTGGAAACACGGGCGCTTTATAAGGCGTTGCGCGAGCTGGTTCCATCACGACAGATCGAACTGTTGCGCCAGCACCGACCGGCCGCCGGCGCGGTTTAGTCCTGGTGCGTCGGGTCGCCATAGGCTTGGGTTCTATTCGATGCGGTAGTGAAAGGTATTGCGCACCGCCGGCACCGTCACGGCCTGGCCGTCGACGATCCGCGGCTGATAACGGAAGGTCTGGGCCGCAGTCAACGAGGGTCGGATGAACAACGGATGGCAGCCGTCCAGCACCTTGGGGTTGTCGATTCGCCCGTCCGGCTTGACGCTGTACTCTACCGTGCAATCGCCTTCCAACCCTTTGTCCAAAGCCCGTTGCGGATAATCCGGAGCCTCTTTGCTCAGGGGTTGATAGTGGCGACTGTCGGCGGCGGCCAGGCGCGCCTGTTCGGCTTGGCGTTGCCGGGCGAGCGCCTGGGCCTGTTGAGCCGCTTGGCGCTGTCGTTCGGCGGCCTGTTGCTCGGCTTCCTGCTGGCGTCGCTGGTTCTCCTGACGCTCGCGCTGTCGTTCGGCCTGTTGCTGGGCCTGCTGCTCGCGCTTTTGCTCCTCAACCCGTTTGCGCGCCAGGGTTGCCTGCTCCAGTTTCTGTGCTTGAAGCCTTGGATCGACCACAGGTTTGCTCGGTGGCGGGCGTGGCGCTTGCACTGGAGCCGGCGCGACTTCGACCGGTTCTGGGACGACCTCCGCCACGGCGGTCGGCGCAGGCGCTTCAGGCACCGGCAGCGGTGGCAACATCACCAGTTGCGTGCGCAGCACCCGCGGCGCTTCGACGGCAGGTTTCTCTACGGTCCAGCCCAGCACCAGCAATGCCGCGACCACCGCGTGCAAGGCCACGGCGAGTCCTGCCGCCAGGCTGTTCCTCCAAAAACCACTGCCGGACACCGTGGATAAACCCAAGGATGGACTGTGCATGATCATCGCCGTCATCGGGGTGCCTCGGTCACCAGCCCAAGGTTGCTCACCCCGCCCTGCTGCAAAGCGGCCATGGCGGCCACGACACGACCGTAGTCGGCGTGGTCGTCGGCACGGATATACACCTGAGTGTCGCTGCGCTCGGCGACAACCTGGGCCACCTTGGCGCGCATCTGATCCAGGTCCACCGCGCTGTCGGTCTGGCTTTGGGTGTCCAGTTCGGCGCCCAGGTTCCAGTAATAACCGCCCTCGGCCTTCACAGACAGGGTCAGGATCTGTTGGCGGCTATCGTTGGCCAATGCCTGGCTGGCGACCTTGGGCAGTTCGATTTTCACGCCTTGGGTCAACATGGGGGCCGTGACCATGAAGATCACCAGCAGCACCAGCATCACATCGATGTAAGGCACCACGTTCATTTCGGCCTTGGGCCCGTGCTTGCGTTGGGGTTTGACTAGCATCTGCCCTCTCCTCTCAAGCGGCCGCGGCCAGGTTCACCGGGGCGCCGTGCAGCTTGCGGTGCAGGCGGGCCTGCAACTCATTGCCGAACGCGTAGTAACGCGTCAACAAGGTCTGGCCGCGGGCGGAAAACCGGTTGTAGGCGATCACAGCGGGAATCGCCGCGAACAGGCCGATGGCGGTGGCAATCAAGGCCTCGGCGATGCCCGGCGCCACAGTGGAGAGGCTGGCCTGCTGCACTTGGGACAAACCCAGGAAGGCGTTCATGATCCCCCAGACCGTGCCGAACAAACCGATGTAAGGGCTGACCGAACCGACCGTGGCGAGAAACTGCAAGCCTTTCTCCAACTGGACCTCCTGCTCGCTGATTGCCACTTGCAGCGAACGCTCCACCCCTTCAAGCACCACCTGTGGGCTGCCGGAGGGTACGTTGAGCTGGGTGAAAGCCTGGAAGCCGGCGTGAAAGATCGGCTCCACGCCGCCCTCTTCCTCGCGCACCTGGGCGGTCTCGCGCAACAGCGCTGGCAAATCGCTGGTGCTGCGAAAACGCTGGATGAAACCGTTGAACTGGCGCTCGTTGCGGCGCAACGCGGTGCTGCGCTGGATGATCAGGTACCAGCTCAACAGCGAGGCCAGCAGCAGGGTGAGCATGACGGCCTTGACCAGAAGACTCGCATCGCTGATCAGGCCCCAGATTGTCATATGTTCCAGAGTGGCTTGCATGGGTAGAACTCCTGTCTGGCTGCTATTCGATGAAATGTTCATGACCGGTTGATGACAGCGCCGTTCAAGGCAGGCGCAAGGCTTTGGCCACTTCGCTCCAGGGCACGAACTTGAAGTTCTGGGTCTGCTCGGGCATCCGTTTGCGGCCGTCCTGGACCACCAGCATGCCGTCGTTCCAGGGCCCGCCCAGGTTGGCCGAAGTCACTTCCAGGCCATCGGTTTCCGAGGCGCCATCAATGCCCGCGGCGCCGTTCAGGCCGACGCGCAACGCACCGCGCACGGCATAAGGCGGTTCGGCATCAAGTAGCACATAGCTGTCGTTGCCCTGGCTTGAGATCACCAGGTAATCGTGGCCGGCGCCTTGGTACAGGGCGATGCCCTCGACGTCGGCATGCAACTGAGGTCCGACCTTGATCACGTTGTTCAATGTCGCCGGCCGGTCGGCCCGGGCATCCACCGCCCAGACACCGACGTCTTCTTCGCCGAGAAACAGACGCTGGCGGCGGTCATCGGCGACGCAACCTTCAGGCTGGCTGTCGACGCTGAACTGGCGCACCAACTCCCCTTTCACCACACCGTCCGGGGCGCTGAGGCGGTACTGCAAATAACGCCCGTCCTTGCCATTGGCAAAGGCATACAGTTCGCCTTCAACCGGCTGGAACAGGCAGATGCCGTAGATTTCCTTGAGCGGTGTGGCAATCTCGCCGGCCTCGCTCAACTCACCGCTGACACGGTCAATGCGGAACAGGCTGAGGCTGTTGCGATCGCGGTTGCTGGCGACGGCCAGATCGACGGTTTGCGTGCCCAGCCTGAAGTTGCCGCGCACATCGACGTTGTTGAGGCGGCCCACCGCCAGCTCCTGCAGCAGCTTGCCTTGCAGGTCATACGCCAGCAGGCCTTGCTTCTTGTTGGTGCCCAGCACCCGGCTCAAGGCAGGCGTGGTGGGATGAATCCAGATCGCCGGGTCATCCGCCGCGTCGCCCTGGCGTGCTACCGGTTCGCTCTGGGCAATGGCCGCCACCGTGGGCAGTACCGGCGGCAGGGAAACAGGCGTGGGCTGCCAATTGATTTGGCCCTGATACAGGCGTGCGCTGTCATCGTCGCGCAACAACAGTTCAAGGCCGTTTTTCGTCGCCCTTACCGCCAGACTTTCCGGCTCGTTCAGGCCGGGCAGCGCCAGGCGGGCTGTTGAGGTCCAGCCCTGGCCGTCTTGCTGATACAGATGCAGCTGTCGCGCTTGTGGGTCCAGGCCCAGCAACCCGCCTGGTAACGCCGCCAGGTCCCCAGCGGCCTGCTGGATGTCACCGAACGGTGTGCGCATCGCCACGGGTACACGCACCGCATCGGCCTCGGAGGATGCCGGGTAGGCCCACCAGCCCACCTGTTCCTCGTTGACGAACAGTTGATTGGCGCTGTCCTGCACCTGGCAGGCCTGGGCATCGGGCGGCAGTGGCAGGCCGCGTACGCGCTGTGCGCTGGCGCTCAGTTGCTCGCCGTTACCCACCAGCCATTGTTCGCCCTTGCCTTCTTCACCTACCAGAAACACAAACAGGTTGCTCGCTTCATCGCGGTACAGGCACAGCCCGTTTACCGGAAAATCCCGCGCGGGCAGGTACAGCGGCTTCCCCCACTGGCGTTTATCCGGGTCGAGGCTGACCAACAGTGCTTGCTGACGAGTGCTGTCGAGGCTGGCGACCAGCACGTTCGCCCCGAGGGCCCGGCTGTCGAGACCTTCGAAGGAGCCCTCCAGGCGCGACAGTTCGCGGCCTTGGGCATCGAGCAGCAACAAGCCTTCATCGGCAATGGCCAGTCGCTGGGTCGTCGAATGGCCGGGCACAAATGCCAGGGCATTGATCGAGCGCTCCTGGGTCTGCGGCCAGGGTTGCAGCTTCAAGGTTGGGGAAGCCGCCAGGGCTGGAACGGTTGCCAGACTGATGAGCATTGCCAGCAGGTACTGTTTGGGAAAAAACAAAGCTGTGTTCAACGGAAAAATCCTTGTCATTGAAAGGGAGGGCGCATCGCGCCCCGGCGGGGATAAATCCCCTCGCCACAAGTGATCGGCGTCGCGATCTAGAAATGGGTGAACGTCAGTCCCAGCTTGTAGGTCGGGCCGTATTCCTCGTATTGGCCGTTGTAAGAGCGGTGGCCGGTGTAGACGAAATACGACTCGTCGGTGAGGTTCTGGGCTTCCAGGCTCACTTGCAGGTTCTTGGTCAGGGAGTAGCGGGCGCTGAAGTCGACAAAGGTCTGGGCGTCAACGTGCAGGTCATGGTCGCGGTCGCTGATGGATGCCAGTTCATACAGATAGGCCGATTTGTAATTGGCCGACAGGCGCAGGCTCAGCTTGTCGTTTTCCCAGCCGAGCATCAGGTTACCCACGGTGTCCGATTGGTTCGGCAGGTCGATGCTGCGCTTGCGCTGTGTACCGCTGGCCTGATCGAACCCTTCGATCTCGGCGTCCGAACGACTGAAGGTGGTGTTGGCCCCGAGCAGCAGTCCGTTCCAGGGGGCTGGCAACCAGTCGAATTTTTGTGAGTAGGCCAGTTCCAGGCCATAGAGCTTGGCGCTGTCGCCGTTTTCGAAGCTGTGGGCCTCGGAGAAGTCGGCCCAGGCGCCTGTGCCGGCCAGATCGGTGTTGTAGACGAAGTTCTTGATGTCCTTGTAGAACACAAAAGCCGAAACAGTGCCGGCCCGGCCCATGAAATGTTCAATGCCCAGGTCCAGGTTGCTCGACTCCAGGGGCTTGAGGTCCGGGTTGCCGAAGGTCGCCTCGTCATCGTCAATGACAAACCCCGGGGCCAGTTGCCCGAAGGTCGGGCGCACCACGGATTTGGTCCAGGCCGCACGCACCTGGGTGTTCTTGTCCAACTGATAGCGCGCGTGCAGGCCCGGCAGCCAGTGGTGATATTTACGCCGGGTCTGGGTGTCGGTGAACACGCCATCGGTAACGCCGCTGCCTTTGGCTTCGAACTCCGTGCCCTCGTAACGCATGCCGGCGATCAAGCGCCAATCGTCGATGTCCACGGTGTTCATCAGGTAAGCGGCGTTGATGTCTTCGCTCATCTGGAAGTCATTGACCCGCGACTCCTGCTCATCAAAGAAGGCGTCGCGGTCCAGACCACCCAACAATTGTTCGATGGCCCCGGCGCTGATGCCTGGACCGTACTGGCCGAGGCGGTAATCCACGTTGCCCTTCTGGAACTGGCCGAGGTTCAACTGCTCGTCAGTGAACCCCAGGTCGTCGAAATCCTCATAGACCCAGGCGTCGAGATCGTTGTCCTTGTCGCGGCGGCTGACTTTGCCGCCGAATTTGACCTGGGAGGCGTAGCCACTGACGTCATAGTCTCTGGCCAGGTCCAGGCGCAGGTTTTTCTCGGTGTCAGTGGTGTTCTGCTGTTCCCAGTCCACCTTGTCCAGGCTGAAGTTGGCCGGATCGTAGAACCCCGAACCGATGATCGGCCGCGGCTTGTCGTTGCCGTAGAAGCCCCCCTCGAAACCGTCGATGCCTTCGAATGTGGCACCGGCAATGTGACCGGGGCTGTCCTCGCTGGACTTGCTGTAGCCGCCCTGGCCGCTGAGGGTCCAGAGACCGAACATGCGTTCCCCGCCCAGTACGTAGGACTGGATCTCCTGGGTTTCTTCGCGCTGTTTGACCTTGCGCTCGCCTTCTGCGGCACCCAGCTCACCGGCCGCTTGCGGGTCCTCGAAAGCCAGGCTGGCAGCATTGCGGGTTTCGCTGTCCTTGTAACGGCTGTAAAGCGTGCGCAGGTAGTAGCTGCTCACATCATCCGGCTTGTAGTCGAAGTTCAGCCCGCCGCCGGCGCGCTCCCGACGGATGTCATAGTCGCGTTGTTCAAATTCTTCGAGCCGTGAGCCTTGCTCGAAATCCCAGGCGCCGCCGGTTTCAACGTTGTCCGAGCCAAAGTCGCGCTTCTGCCAGCTCAGCGCCGCGGCAACGCCGAAGTTATCGATGCCGTCGCCCAGGCTGAAACGGTCGCTGATCGCCCCAGAGAATTTCGGACTGGTCTGCCCGGTATTCTTGTCGTAGCTGGCTTCGCTGCTGCCGGTGTAGAACAAGCCCTTGTGGTCGAAAGCCGAGAGGCTTTTCACGTCAACCGTGCCGCCCAAAGAGTTGGCGTCCATGTCCGGCGTCAGCGTCTTGATCACCGACAGCGACTGCACCAACTCCGAAGGCAGCACGTCCAGGGCAACGGCCCGGCGCTCGCTTTCCGGCGCCGGCACCAGCGTGCCGTTGATGGTCACGCTGTTGAGGTCTGGCCCCAGGCCCCGCACGCTGACAAAGCGCCCTTCGCCCTGATCACGTTCGACGCTGATGCCCGGCAAGCGCTGCACGGCTTCGGCGACGTTTTCATCCGGCAACTGCGCCACGCCGTCGGCATGCACCACGCTCTTGATGCTGTCGGCGCTGCGCTGCTCCTTCAGAGCCTGATCGATGCTGGCCGCCTGGCCGACCACTTCGACATGTTCGGTGGCCGTCTGCTCGGCAGCGCTCAACCGCTCACTGGCAATGGCCATCGCCAACGCGGTGAACGTAAAACCGACGAGCCCGGCAGTGCTGGTGCGGTGATGCATGGTGGTCTCCCCCAGGAATCCAAAAATCCGCCAGGCAACGGCCCGGCAACTGGGAGGGCACGCTAGGGGTGGGGGGTGACGGTTCTGTGACAGCGTTTGGTCGCAGGGGCTCAGACGTGCTGATCCAAGGGGGTTGGCGGACCAGAATGAGCTGAAATGACCTGTCCTTACAGCGGCAAGCTACACCCGTAACACGATACAAAGCTCCTTGTGACGAGGCGCTTTCCCCGATAAGCCGCAAGACCTCTGTAGGCGCTATGTTGGAGCTGTGTAGGAGTTGACGAGTGCAACGAGGCTGCGATCTTTCCCTCGCCCACCTAAATATCCAGCGAAAGATCAAAAGATCGCAGGCTTCGCCAGCTCCTACAGAGTCGAGCGGGAGCAAGCTCCCTCGCCACGGGGCTTGCGAGCAGACCAAGAAAAAATCCCGACAACAGGTGAGCTGATTCGACCTTCCCCAGCCCTTCACCCGCTGTCACCGCACTGTCACATCCATCTGCTGTGCTGAGCCGCACTCCGCTTCTGGCAAAGGATTCCGGCCATGTTCTCCATGCTGCGCCCGCACCGCCTCAAACTCGCCCTGCTTCTGCTGGCGGCCAACCTCGGGCTGATGCTCCACCTGGCCAACGGTGAGCTCAAACCGCTGAGTGAGTGGGTCTGGCTGGATATTCTCGGCGAAGGCGGCTCGGCCTTGCTGGCTCTGGTCTGGCTCGGCCTGGTGCTCAAGAGTCGCCCGGCCGGTCGGGTGACCAACTATCTGGTATGGGGCCTGGGTTGCATCTTTTTTTCCTGGTGGATCGACAGCCTCGACGAGTTTATCCGTCTGCCCGACACCATCACCTGGGACCACTGGCTGGAGTCCGGGCCGATGCCGGTGGGCATGATTCTGCTGACCCTCGGCATCTATCACTGGCACCGGGAGCAACTGGCGATCAACGGGCAAATGGAAAAGCGTGAACGGTTGTTCCGCGAGCACCGCCTGTTCGACAAACTCACGCCGCTGGGAGGCGCGGACTTTTTCAAACATGAACTGACGAGCAGCCTGGAGGACAGCCGGCGCCGCCAGCAGCCTTTGTCCTTGTTGGCTCTGGACCTGGACAACTTCACCGCCATCAATCAGCGTTTCGGTCACGGTGAGGGCGATGCGGTGCTGCAAGCGGTCAGTCAATTGCTGGTGCTGAACCTGCGCCGTCAGGATCTGCTTTGCCGCCTGGCCGGTGATCGCTTTGTGGTCCTGTTGCCCGACACCGGCGAGCGCCAGGCCCGGCATCTGGCCGCCGAGCTTGCCCACGCCGTTTGCAGCCTGGCCCACAAGACCCGGCAACACGGCGAGCGCTTGCAACTGACGGCCAGTACCGCCGTGGTGATGGCATTCGACGAGTCGCCGGAAGCCTTGCTCAAACGCCTCAACCTGACGCTGGCCCGATCCCGTTCCACATTGAAAAGCGCCTGAGGCCGGTCCATGACGCTCAAGACCTGCTGGTATGAAACCGATAGCCGCTTCATTCCGGGGCACTATCAGCCTGCGGCGCTGATCGATCTGGCACTGTCGCGTGACATCGACAGCCACCGCCTGCTGCGTGGCACGGGGCTGTTTCACGACGATATCCTCGCCGGCCAGAGCCGCATCAGCCCGCAACAGTTTCTGGGCCTGATCGACAACAGCCGACGCCTGCTCGATGCCAGTGACAGCAGTTTTCTGTTCGGCCAGCGGCTGCTACCAGGGCATTACGGACCGGCCAGTCATGCCTTGCGCCACGCGCAGAATCTGCATCAGGCCCTGGAAACCCTGATCGACCAACAAGCCCTGCTCAGTCCCCTGGCCGCACCGCGCCTGTTATTGGACGAGCACTACGCCTACGTCCATTGGCTGGACAGTTGCGGTGCCGCTGAACAATGGCGCTTCATACTGGAAGCAAGCATGACGTCGATGGTTGCCATGAGTGCATGGCTGAGCGGCGAACGTCTGCCCTGGCAATGCAGCTTTCGCCATGAAGAGCCGCGTTACGTCGAACAGTACTGGGTGCACCTGGGTGAACAGACGCAATTCAATCGTCCGCTGGACCTGATGCGCCTGCCTCGCCACTGTCTGGCTCAGCCCTGGCCTAACATCTCGGCCACCGTCGGCCAGGTGGCACGGATCGAGTCCCGGGACCAGCTCGAGCAATTGGGTTTCGCCGCCAGCTTTCTGGACTGCGTCTATGACTACCTGCACAGCCATGTGCAGCAGACGCCCAGCCTGGAACAGACCGCCCAGGCTTTCGCCATGAGCCCGGCGACCCTCAAGCGCAAACTGCACAAGCACCATACCGGGTTCCAGCAACAGGTCGACCGGGTGCACACCCATGTGGCGTTGTACTTGTATCAGGTCAAGGGGTTCAGCAACGAGGAAGTGGCGCAGTACCTGAACTTCAACGACACGGCGAACTTTCGCCGCTCGTTCAAGCGCTGGACCGGCAGTACGCCGAATCTGATCCGGCAATTGCTGATGTTGGGGTGAGGGAATTTAGCGGAACTTCGCACCACCACAAATAAATTCCCTGTGGGCTCAGTGCCCGCGAATGTAGTGTTCCAACTGCCGGATCAAATCCGCCTGCTCGACAATGGCCTCTTTCACCAGATCGCCAATGGACAACAACCCCATCAACTGGCCGTTATCCAGCACCGGCAAGTGCCGCAGGTGGCTATCGGTCATGACTTCCATGCAGCGGTCGATGCTCTGCTGGCTATCGGCGGTGACCACGGGGGCACTCATGACCGTGCGTACCGAAGTGCCCACCGAGGAGCGTCCCTGCAACACCATCTTGCGCGCATAGTCGCGCTCGCTGAACACGCCAACCACCTGACCGTCTTCGATCACCGGCAACGCGCCGACATTTTTCTCGGCCATGATCTGCAGCGCTTCGAGCACGGTCTGCTCCGGCGCGATGCTGTGAACCTGCTGGTGCTGCACACTCTTGAGTCTTACCAGTTGAGCGGCTGTTTTCATTGTTGATCCTCAACTTCAGTTAAAGGCAAGCCAACCAAACAAGATGATCTGCGCTAGGCGCACCCCCTGTGGCGAGGGGATTTATCCCCGTTGGGCTGCTACGCAGCCCCAAGAACAGCGCATCCGATCTATCAGTGATACCGAGTTGGCAGGTTTAAGGGCTGCTGCGCAGCCCAACGGGGATAAATCCCCTCGCCACAACAGCAGTGTTGCTGCGGCCAGGTGCGAATCAGTCTTCGCCAATCTCCACCACATCACCATTCAGGCGCACCGGCCACACCCGCAGACGCTGCTCCGGGTACTCCAGGCAGTGGCCGTCTTCCAGGCGGAAATGCTGTTTGTACAAGGGCGATGCGATCACCAGTTCGCCCTTGATGCAGCCCAACAGCCCACGACCGATCACGTTCGCCCCGGACTTGGGGTCGCGGTTGTCGATGGCGTACAACGGCTTGTCCTGTTGTTCGGGCAGGTACAACAGCGCCACCTGGCTGCCGTCGTGCCAGGCGACCACGCCGGAGTTGGGCACCAGATCCTCACGGCTGCACAGGGCACGCCATTGCACAGGGCTTGGGGCCGCGTCGCGGGTGGGGATACGAACAACGTTTGACTGGCTCATCAGAGCACCTCCTCGGTAACGGGAATCAGGTGAAGCTCGTGGGCATGAACCGGCCGGCGCTGGCCGCGTTCCCTGACGAAATGAACATCCGGATCGCCGCGACCGTCGTTGACGAAGGTGCGGAAGCGCTTGAGTTTGTCCGGGTCTTTGAGGGCGTTGGCCCACTCACATTCATAACGATCGACCACCAATTGCATCTGGGCTTCGAGTTCGGCCCCCAGGCCCAGGCTGTCGTCGATGATCACGTCCTTGAGGTAGTCCAGGCCGCCTTCCAGGCTTTCGCGCCAGACCGACGTGCGTTGCAACTTGTCGGCGGTGCGGATGTAGAACATCAGGAAGCGGTCGATGTAGCGAATCAGGGTCGCGTCATCCAGGTCGGTGGCGAACAGCTCGGCGTGACGTGGGCGCATGCCGCCGTTACCGGCCACGTAGAGGTTCCAGCCCTTCTCGGTGGCGATCACGCCGACGTCCTTGCTCTGGGCCTCGGCGCACTCGCGGGTGCAGCCGGACACCGCGAACTTGAGCTTGTGGGGCGAACGCAAACCCTTGTAGCGATCTTCAATGGTCAGGGCCATTTGCACGCTGTCCTGCACGCCGTAACGGCACCAGGTGCTGCCCACGCAGGACTTCACCGTACGGGTCGACTTGCCGTAGGCGTGCCCGGTTTCGAAACCCGCTTCGATCAGTTCAGCCCAGATATCCGGCAACTGGTGCAACTGGGCGCCGAACAGGTCGATGCGCTGGCCGCCGGTGATCTTGGTGTAGAGGTCGTATTTTTTGGCGACCACGCCGATGGCGATCAGCTTGTCGGCGGTGATTTCGCCCCCGGCGATGCGTGGCACCACCGAATAGGTGCCGTTTTTCTGCATGTTCGCCATGAAGGTATCGTTGGTGTCCTGCAACGGCACCAGGGACGGGTCCATGATCGGCTGGTTCCAGCACGACGCCAGGATCGAGCCCACCGCCGGTTTGCACAAGTCGCAACCGGTGTGGCCGCGGCCGTGCTTGGCCAGCAGCTCGTCGAAGCTGATGATGCCTTCAACCCGCACCAAGGCATAAAGCTCCTGACGGGTATAGGCGAAGTGTTCGCACAGGCTCTTGTCGACGCTGACGCCGCGAGCGATCAGTTCGTGCTCGAACACCTGCTTGACCAAGGCGGCGCAACCGCCGCAACCGGTGCCGGCCTTGGTATCGCATTTCAGTTGCCCAAGGTCGGTGCAGCCGCTGTCGATGGCCGCACAGATCGAGCCTTTGGTGACGTTGTGGCACGAGCAAATGGTCGCTGCCGCCGGCAGCGCTGCCGGGCCCAACGTGGGTGCGCCTTCGGAACTCGGCAGGATCAGGCCGGCGGCGTCCTTGGGCAAAGCGATGCCGTTCTGCATGTATTGCAGCAGGGTGTCGTAGTAGCTGTTATCGCCCACCAGGACCGCGCCGATCACTCGTTTGCCGTCGGCATCCACCACCAGTCGCCGGTAGCTGGCGCTGGTTTGATCGATGAACTGGAAGCTGCGCGAACCCGGTGTATTGCCGTGGGCGTCGCCGATGGAACCTACGTCCACCCCCAGCAACTTGAGCTTGGTGGACATGTCCGCGCCAGTGAACGGTTCGGCGCTATCACCGCACAGGCAAGCCGCGACGTTGCGAGCCATCTGGTAACCCGGTGCGACCAGGCCGAAAATGCTGCCGTTCCAGGCTGCGCATTCACCGATGGCGTAGATGTCCGGGTCACTGCTCAGGCAATGGTCATCGATCACCACGCCACCGCGCGGGCCGATCTGCAGATCGCACTGGCGAGCGAGGGCATCCTGGGCGCGGATGCCGGCGGAGAACACGATCAGGTCGGTTTCCAGGAAGTCGTCATCGCCGAAATTCATCCGATAACGGTACTGTTCACCAGCGCTGATGGACTGCGTGCCCTTGGACAGATGCACGCCGACGCCCAGCTTCTCGATGCGCGCCTTGAGGGCCAAACCGCCCTGCTCATCCAGTTGTACCGGCATCAATCGCGGGGCGAATTCCACCACATGGGCTTCCAGGCCCAGAGTCTTGAGGGCATTGGCCGCTTCCAGGCCCAGCAGACCACCCCCGACCACCACACCACGACGGGCGTTGCTTGCGGCGGCACGAATGGCGTCCAGGTCTTGCAGGGTGCGATAGACCAGGCAGGAATCGCCTTCGGCGCCCTGGATCGGTGGCACGAACGGGTAAGAGCCGGTAGCGAGGACCAGTTTGTCGTAGCTGATGCGAGCCTGGGCGGTGATCACCTGGCGCGCCTGGCGATCAATTTCCAGCACTGGCACGCCCAAGTGCAGCGTGACGCCGGGGGTCTGGTACAACGAGGCTTGCCCAAGCGCCAGGGACTCGGCGTCACGGCCAGAGAAATACTCCGACAGATGCACGCGATCATAGGCGCGCATCGGTTCTTCGCTGAATACATGCAGGTGGCAATGATTGAGGGCACCGCGCTCGATCAGTTGCTCGACGCAGTGATGGCCGACCATGCCATTGCCGATCACGATCAGTGTTTGCAGCTTGTTCAGGGAAGCGACGTTGGAATTCATAAAAGCACCCGACAAAAGCCCATCACGATTTTGGAAGCAAAAAAAAAGACGCCTGAAACCTTGCGGTTCCAGGCGTCTTTGCCTGTTCTGTGCGGTATCGATCCGGCGACTGCGCCCCGATCTACCGTTATCCCCGGCCTGCTGGCTCTCGATCTTCGTTGACCGACGGGGTTGCCCACTTGAGTGTATTTACAGTGGGCCTGAACAGCCTCTTGCAGCGAGCGTGCCAAGCCTTTGTCTGTCCCTTTGAATTCATAGATCCAACGCTGCTTGCAACCCTTGAAAATCCCTGTGGGAGCGGGCTTGCCCGCGAAAGAGCCCGCCCAATCACCTCATGCTTACAGGCGCTCGCCTGAAGCTTCCATGCGCGGACGATTGCCTTGCCATGGTGCGATCTATCGCCTGCGGCTTCATAAAAGTGCAGTGACTGGGCGGACGCCATCGCGAGCAGGCTCGCTCCCACAGAGGGGCTCGGGCCATCGTGGGAGTGAGCCTGCTCGCGATGGGGGAGGTTCAGGTCGCGCAGATGCGGGCGGTTCTGTCCACCATCGCCACGATGGTCACAAAGAGTTCTTGTTTGGCCTCGTCAGCGCTGACTTCCCCGGTGGCAGCGGCATTGGACAGGGCTTCTGCCGCACCCAGCATCGCCCGCAGACTCGCCTGCGTGAGGGCCCGTGTACCGGCGAACGGTTCCAGGACGGCTCGGCACTTGGCCAGGAAAATCGCCTCATATTCGCGTTTGATGCGCTCCAGTTCTGGCGAACTTGTCAGCGCTGCAATGACCCCCGGGATCTCCCGGCCTTGCAGCAGGACGCATTCGACAAACGAAGAAGCAATCACCTCGGCGCGGCTTTGCAGTGTTGACTCGCTCGCTTCCAGGGCGGCGTCCATGAGCGCTGTCTGTCGGGCATCGAAATCCTGATAGAGCGCCGCCAACAGCCCGGACCGAGTGGTGAAGTGGTCATACACGATGGGTTTGGTGACCCCCGCCTGTTCGGCGAGCCGGGCCAGGGTCAGCGCTTCGCTGCCCTCCTCTCGCACCAGCCGCCAGGCGACATCCAACAGCTGTCGTTGCCGATCCTCGCGAGACAAGCGTCGACGGGGAGCAGCAGAAGATCGCGAATTTTCATCAAGACTTGACATGCTAACTTTACCAACCGTAACTTACCAAAGGTAACTTAACCAAGCATACCTGCTTGATACCGGTCATTGCCATGAGGAGTTTTGCCATGCACGCACTCATCGTTGTCGCTCACCACGATTCCCACTCCCTTACCCACGGCCTCGCCAAAAAAATCGCCCAAGGCCTGACCCAAGCCAATCCCGCCGATACGTTCGAGATCGCCGACCTGGCCGCCGAAGGCTTCGATCCGCGGTTCAGTTTCGCCGACCATGCGGTACACCACCGCGAAGCCTCACCGCCCATGGACGTTTTGGCCGAACAAGCCAGAATCGACCGCGCAGATGCGCTGGTGCTGGTGTATCCCATTTACTGGTGGTCGATGCCAGCCTTGCTCAAGGGGTGGATCGACCGGGTGTTTTCCAACGGCTGGGCGTTCGATTTCAGCCTCGATAAGCCCTTTATCAAAAAATTGCAGCGTTTGCAGGTGCATCTGGTGGCCGTGGGCGGGGCTGATGAAGGTACGTTCCAGCGCCACGGTTATGACCAGGCGATGACCGCGCAAATCGACCACGGTATCTTTGATTACTGCGGCGCCCGGGTGGTCAGTTCCAAGCGTTTGCTCGAATCGGAAACCCTCGAACCGGCACGTCACCTGGACGCTGCCTATGCCATTGGCCGGCAGTTGTTCCAGGTTCGCGACGAGACTGCACCGGTTCAAGCAAGCACCGAGTGCGCCTGACCGCCATCAGAGCACGCTGCCCTTGGCGGCAGAGAGGACCTGATCACGCTTGTAGATATCCGGGATGTACACTGCCTGCCCCTGGTTGTCGGCTTGCACTGTCCAGTAGCCCAACAGAATCGGCACCGGCCTGGCCAGCCTGAACTCATGAGTCAGCCCGCTGGCCAGCAGCGTGTCGGTGCGCAGACGTTCAGCCGGGCTCACCAGCCAGTCGCGCAACTGCATGGCCTGTTCGACTCGCACGCACCCCGAACTGAACGCCCGCGGTTCCTTGCTGAACAGGGACTGGCTGGGCGTGTCATGCAGGTACACGGAAAACGGGTTGGGAAAGCGGATCGCCATTTTACCCAGTGGGTTTTGTGGACCGGGGTCCTGGCGCAGCATGAGGCCGCCGGGATGCTCCCAATCGATGTCCTGGGCCAGTAACGGCAAGCCATCGCGATCGATCACCCTCAAGTTGTGTCGACTCAAGAACTCGGGGTCGCGACGAATCTCAGGCAGTTTGTCTTCGCGCATGATGGTCGGGGGGATGGTCCAGGTCGGGTTGAGGGTCAGTCGTGTCACCCGGGACTTGAGCAGGGGTGTTTCCCGGTCCGCGCGGCCCACTTGGGTGCGGGTTTGCCAGACCGGTGCGCCGTCCTGGTAGACCGTCAACCGGGCCGCCGCCACATTGACCAGTACGCTGTCCGCCTCCAGGTCCCGAGCCAGCCAGCGCATGCGTTCCAGATTGACGCGCAACTGCTCGCGCCGCATGAACGGGCTGATGTTCAGCTCCGTCACCGTCCATGGCCCCACTACCCCATCGGCTTGCAGCGAATGATGAAGCTGGAAGCTTTTCATCGCCGCCACCAGGTCGGGGTTGTAGTGATCGTCGATGATCACCGGGGGTGCGCTGAAATAGCCTTCGCTGAACAATCGCTGGGCCAGGGCCGGCACGCGGGCGTCGCGCTTGTCCGGGTGCAACAACGGGCCGCCAGGCACCGGTTGCCATTCGGGCAAGGGTAGTTGCCGTTGCCGGGCGTAAAGTTCACGCAAGTTGCGATACAGCGCCAGGCGCGGTCGGGCCTGTTCAAAAGCGTCATTCAGGTCCTGTAGCCCCAGCCCGGCGATGGCCAACACTGCGGCCTGGCGATCCTGCGGCAGCGGGTCGGCCTTCCAAACCGGCTCCAGGCGCTCCTGAGGCAGGTAGCCGAAACGTAGCTCATACAGCGCTTGCAAGTAGCGCTGACTGATGGCGATGTCTACACAATGGGCGTTTTGGGCGGTTTCTTCTGCGGGCAAGCTGTAGCGTGCCGGGTCCAGTCCGTCGTCGGCCAGTTGCTGCAACTGTACCTGCAACGCCATCCGCCGCTCATCGTCCGACCAGACGTCCTGGCCTGCGTTTTGCTCGTAGAACGCCTGCAAACTCATCATCGTCGGAAAGTCGACGCCTGCGGCCAGTTCGGGACAGTTGACGGATAGCTGGGCCAAGGTGGTTTGCACCAGGGCCGGATCGCTTTGCTCGGCTGTAGCGACCAATGGCGCAGTGAGCAATAAAAGGCTCAGGTAACATGCGGACTTTTTGAACAACTGCTTTACTCCAATCCATGGCCGTCCCGTTGACGGTCAACTTTGCGACAGGTACGACCCGCCATCATGCAAACAAACCAAATCGGACGGGATGCCGCAAACGAACACCACCGTGGGAATTTTCCATCTTCAGCCAGCCTCTTGCGCCGACTCTGCCTGGTCATCACCGGCCTTGGCGTCATGTGCGGCCCGGCGCTGGCCGACAAAGGAAATTCTCAGCCGCTTTACAACAGCCTCACCCACGCAGCGCCGGAACTCAATCCCCAGGCGCTTAAAAGTGCCTTGAGCGCCATGCAATGCGCTGTCGCCAACGGCGCTCGCCCCGCCCGTCACCTGGCGGTCATCGACTACTCGCAACCCTCCACGGCCCGGCGCCTGTGGATCTTCGACCTGCGCCAGAAGAAGCTGGTATTGCGCGACCTGGTGGCCCACGGGCAAAAATCCGGGGAAAACTTCGCCACACAGTTCTCCAATCGTCTGGGCAGTTTCCAGTCGAGCCTGGGGCTGTTTCGCACTCAGGAAAGTTATCAGGGCGCCCATGGATACTCGTTGCGCATGGATGGTCTGGAGCCGGGCTTCAATGACCTGGCCCGCGATCGCGCGATCGTGATCCACGCCGCCGATTATGTGAACCCGCTGTGGAGCGTGCGTCAGGGGCGCATTGGCCGCAGCCTGGGCTGCCCAGCCGTCCGCCCGCAGGTGGCGCGCAAGGTGATCGACAAACTTAAAGACGGGCAATTCATGTTTTCCTGGTACCCGGACCCGAGCTGGCTCAAGCGCTCGGCCTACCTCAACTGTCAACCGCAACAGGTTGCCAGTATTCTTGCGACCAGTGATGGCTAGGCCGCGCGCTTGTGGCGAGGGCGTTTGCTCCCTCGCCACAAGGTCACTGGGTGGTTAAAATGCCGGCCCTTCGAATTGCTGGCCTTTGCGATGAACCCTGAAGCCCTTCAAACCCTGCAGACCCATTTACTGACGGCCCTGACCTCGGTGCCGGAAGAAACCCGGCGCCTGTTCCATGGCCGCGGTCGCTGCTGGCCGGGGCTGGAGCAGATCACCGTCGACTGGCTGCAAGGGGTGGTGCTGGTTTCGTTGTTCAAGGCGCCTGAGCCTGCGCAGTTGGACGATCTGATGTCCATGCTGCTCGCCCTCACGGCCACACCGGCCTGGCAGCACAGCACGGCCCATACGCTGGCCGTGCAACACCGTTATCTTCCCGACAGCACTACCCAGTGGCTGGTGGGCGAGCCGGTCGAAGAATGGACGCTGATCGAAGGCGGCTTGCGTTACCGGATCGACCTGGGCAAGAAGCAGAACAACGGGCTTTTTCTCGATATGCGCTACGGCCGCGACTGGGTTCGAGCCAACGCCAGCGGCAAGCGAGTACTGAATCTGTTCGCCTACACCTGCGGTTTTTCGGTGGCCGCCATCGCCGGCGGTGCGCAACATGTGGTCAACCTGGACATGTCGCGCGCGGCCCTGAGCCGTGGCCGCGACAATCATCGCCTCAACAGCCACGACCTGAGTCAGGTAAGTTTCCTTGGCCACGACTTGTTCAAGTCCTGGGGCAAGGTGATCAACAGTGGCCCCTACGATCTGGTCATCATCGATCCGCCCACCTTTCAGAAAGGCAGTTTCCTGCTGACCAAAGACTATCAGCGGGTACTGCGGCGCCTGCCGGAACTGCTCAGCGCCGGTGGCACGGTCCTGGCCTGCAGCAACGACCCGGCCACCGGCCCGGACTTTCTTATCGACGGTGTCACCCGTGAAGCGCCAAACCTGAAATTCGTGGAACGCCTGGCCAATCCGCCGGAGTTTCCCGACACCGACGGGGAATGTGGCCTGAAGGCGTTGGTGTTTACCGGCGATGAGACTACGGCGCCCGCAACGACCACCAGGGGGTGACAAGTCCCGCGGTGATCCGACGTACCATGGCCTCGACTTCCCGGCTCTTGACCGAACGGTAGATGATCATGGTGCGCCGCAACTGGTCTTCCGTGAGTGTCACCGGCTCGCCCGCGTTCCAATCCACATCCGCCACCGCTTCGAGCCGCACCCGATGCCAGACGGTGCCTTCGGGCGCCGTCACGGGCTCCAGGGCACTGGGCAGGTCATCGCCCGGTTGAACCAGATTATCGAGCAGCACCTGCGGCCAGCGGGATGGGTCCACAGGCTCGCTGAAAGCGTCCACCAGGTCGTCTTCCACCGTCTCCCAGGTTGCCAGACCTTCGAGCCAGTCTCGGGACATCAACCCCAAGTATGGCCGCCAGACCTGCTCCCCTACACGTGGCGTTTGATCGTTGCTGTTGAAAGTGTCCTGGGCTTCGCTGAGCCAATTGATGAAGCCCTCTCGGGTCATCGCCGCACGGCGCTGGGAAACCTCGGGAAGGCGGCTGCTTAGCACCCGGTCCCAATAGTCGTAGTGGTGGCCGATGAAGCTCGCAAAAGGCTCGCCTTGCGGCTCGAGACGCGCGCGCTGAACCGATTGGAACATGAGAAAGTGCAACTCCAGTTCGGCGACATCCGGCGTTTGCGGGTCCATGACCCGCCCTTGCAAGCGCATGCGCAACTGTCCAAGTTGCTGGTTGAAGTCGGTAATCCGGGCAGAGAGTTCGGCATAGATGTCCGGGTAGCCGGTGTAATACTGCAAAATACCGGCGGCCCTTTGGCGATCGCCAAGGGCGAGCCCGCCCGGCGTGTCAGCATCGACGTCACTGATGGCTGCGCAGAACCAGTCGATGAACCGTCGCCCTCCGGCATCGTCGCGAGCCACTTCCAACGCCCGTTGCAGTCCTGTGAAGGTCTCCAGCCAATCGTCGACGGTATAGCGAAAGGACTGTGGGTCCAGTGCGCGCAGGATCCGGATCTGGCTACTGGGCAGCGGATTGTCTTCGAGCCACAACCCAAGTGTATTGCTCGTCGGCATGCTGCCAAGCGCGGGAATCAGATCACCCTGGATGTCAGTGATGTGGTTGCCCTTGAGATCGACGAATAGGGGTTCGGATGAAGGCCGGGATATCAAGGTTAATGCCAGGGCCGGTACCCGATCGAGCTTCGCATTGGCCAGTTCCAGCGATTCCAGGGCCGCAAGTTCAGGTAAATCAGGTAATTCGCGGCAGTTGTTGCCGCTCAGACGCAGCTCCTTCAAGCCCGTGGCGGTGCGCAGAAAGGCACTGCCCTGCTGATCCAGCCGCAGGCCACAGCGGGCCAGATCCAGCCTCTGCAACCCCGGTAGCGCGGTAATGGTCTGTAGCTCTTCGGGGGTGAAATGCACGTTGTCGGACCATACCAGTTCATGCAGTGAAGGTAGCTCACCCAGACGGCCGATGGCCGTCACCCTGTCGGCACTGCCCACCGCCCCGCCGCTCACCCCGGACAGGTTGAGTTCTTCTAGAAGGGGCGCGCGATCGGCCCCGAGCAAGGGCGCGAATACGTTCGCATCCATATTGAGCGGGTTCTTGCCCAATGACAGTTCCAGCAAGTGACGAAACTCGCCGGTGGCCATGGGCACGGCGGTGAGGTTGTTGTCGTGCAGGCGCAACGTATCGACATTGGGGAACAGCCGCAGAAAATCCGAGGGGTCCTCATTCAAGCCCATATGAGCCAGCATCAGTTCCTCAATGTGCTCGAAACGCGCGCTCAGCGGTGGAAGCCGGCCGATGTGCCACCCTGACAGACGCAGAACCAACTCGCTGTCTTCCCTGGTCGGATCGGGTTCACGCCGCCAGGCTCGACGGATTTCCTTCGCCACCTCCTTGCGCAGAGCAATCAGGTCCTCGCGGTGATACTGGCTCTCGACAGGATGATGAATACCTTCGTGCACCTCCCACTGGCGCAGCCCTTCATCCAGCGTCGCCCATTCCTGGGTCAACCGGGTGACCAGATCGTCCAGGCTGATGCCTTCGCGCCCGGCCTGGTCGGTCAGGCTTCGTTGCAGTTCCGTGAGGGCTTCTCCGGCAGAGTGGGGATACAACCGCTCAAGACGCCTTTGCAGACTGCCATGCCAGCGCTGCAAGGGAAGCCTGCCACGCCCGCTTAGAGGATAACCGAAGGCCTTGTTCAACCATTGCGGGGTCGCCCCATCGCTGTCCAGGCGCTTGAGTCGCAAGTAAGCGCGCAGGCTCTGGCGGTCACCCAAGGCCATCTCCAGCAGTTCCTCGCGCAGCTTTTCCGCGTCCCAGATATTCAGGCCCAAGGCTTTGCGCGCCTCGTCCGGCATGGCCCTGAGCAGCGCTTGCTCCAGGTTCGAAGGCCCGGCCAGTTCGCTGCCCTCTTCGTCAAAAGGCTGGTATTGCCAGCCTTCCTGGCGAATGACTTTCAAAGGCCCCGTTTCTCCCACCGTGAGCAGGTGCCGCTGCTCGGGCGACAACAGACGCAAGTGCAGTCGACCGCGCAAGCGCGTGATACTGCCAAGCAGCCCCATGACGATGCCATCCCGGTCGGCACTGCTTTCGCCACGCTCCAGGGCGCGCAAGGCACGGGTCAGGCGCAACTCGCTCAGGGCTTCTACACATTGCTTGCCCAGGCGCCCGATAACCCGGCCTTTAAGCAGGCGCAACCGGTCCTGGCCTTGAGCCAGATTGGCCAGTTCGTTAGCCATGGACTCCGGTAAGCCTGAGAAGGCACGCGCCACGGGAACAGCCAGCGGATCGAGCCCTGCGGGCCGGACCATGGCAGCGCTTACTTGCGTCCCATGGCGTTCTAGGTAATCGGACCAGCGCCTGGCCAATAACCGACTGCGCTCCACCGGGCGCAGGCCAAGGGTGCTTTGCCCCAGCAGCGTGCGCTGTTCATCCACGCTCAGCCCAGCCAGGATGCGATCCGCCCAGGCGTCTTGCGCCAGGTCTGCGTCGTACACGTCGAGAGTGCGCGTGGCGGCTGTGTCACCTACGAAGTGGGTCTGTCCGCCGTCGTGGTAGCGCAACATCAAGTCCTTTGGCCAACCCGGCAGATCCACAAGGGCTAGCGTGATTTGAACAGGCACATGCCCAGGCGCTTCATCGCGGCGCAGACGCCCGATGGTCTGCTGCACCTTTTGCCAATTGCGCGCTTCACTCAGGGCGTCGGCAAATAGCGCCGGCAGCGGCTGTCCTTCCACTTGCAGATAACGCAGGTGCGCCTCGCTGATACCCACCTGCCGCTGCAGGGCAAGGATCGTCTTGTCGTCCAGTTCGCCTGGCGTTTCGGCAAAGTCGCGCAACAGTTCCAGGTTACTGCGCTGCAACGGGTTACGGTGCGCCCAGCGCCAGCCACGGGCGCGGCTCCATTCCAGCAAAGGCGTCACGCCTCGATGCCCGGCGGGCAGGCGCAAACCCAAGGCATCGGCGCTCCCTTGCACCTCGAAGTAACGGCCCTCAACCTGCACCCATGCCTGGTCCGTCGTGCGCCAGACGCCCCAGGCATCCTGCTCGGCCTCCATGGGGGGGCCGCGCCGGGCCTGGAACGGCGTGACATCGCCATTCCACAGGCGCGTCGTACCGTCCTGCATCGGCATGGGTTCAACTGCCCCGCCGATAAACCCAAGGTAAGCGCCTTGAGCGACGCCGAACAAGACGTTGAAAATGTGATCGATGCCTTCTTGTGCATGCCCCTCGTTGAACGCCTGGATACCTTCGAAGAACTCATACACCAGGCGCACCCCGCCCACCGCCGCTGCGGCCATTCCAATCGGTGCGCAAAACGGGATGAAGCTGACGGCCAACATCAACGAGCGCTCGACGAGGCTTTCCCAATACTCGAAGCGAGCCAGGAGCGCCTGCCAGTCCTGATTCTTGGTTGGGACCATCAGCGCCGAGGCATTGGCCAAGGTGTGGGTGCGCCATTCGTGATAGCGATCGTCCCAGTGATTTTCGCGCACATCGCTAAGATTCCAGGGCACGTGGGGCGCTGGCACCCGAATGCGTCGGGGGTTGCCATCCTCACCCAGCTCGCCCTCTCGCCAGCCGGTAATGCGAGCGTGGATTTCCTGAAAGAGATTGAGGTTGTCTTTTACCTCCCACTCCACCTGATCATGCAGGGCTTCGCCCAGCCGGGCCTGCAAGCGCATCGGAAGATAACGCATCAGGCTCTGGCGGTAACTGCGTTTGCGCATCCGCTCGGTCAACTGGGCGGCCATGGCCTGCAAGCTGGGAAATTGCTTGATGGGCGCCACCACGTCATGGGGCAGGTGCAAGACCACCGGGCGCACGCCTTTGGCATCTGCTGCCAGGCCCCAATACACCCGAGCGCCGAACAGCGGCGCCGACAGCACCTCCAGCGCCTTGACCTCACAAGCCAGAGGCGCCACGAGTCGATCTTCAAGCTGCACCCCGACATAAGCCAGCAGTCGCTCACCCGTTTCGTCCAGGCGTCCATCCAGCTTCGCCTCGTAGGCGTCATAGGCGAGCTGGCTACGTGCGTAAGCCCTATAGGCCTTGGCGACGGCGGGAACCTCTCTGCCGATACGCGGCAGCCGTTGTTCGAGCAAGCGCTGATAAGCCCCGCCCACATCTACCTGTCGACAAAGCCGCGCGAAGCTGGCCGGGGTCGTGGGCAGCGCCGCCGTGGCTGACGGCGCCCCCCAACGGCTGAACTCTCCAGGCTTGCCCTTGATGAACAGCTCGCCTTTCTTATCGAACTCGCTGCCGACGGTCGCATCGGCGGGAGGGTAATTGCGCATGGCCGCTTCGACCACCGACAGCGAGGCACCGAAGGGATCGCGCTTGACCCGGGCCCGACGTACCGCACCCGCGACACCGCCCGTGCCATTCACCGCCCCCCAGGCTTGTACCTGCGGCTGAGCCTGCAGCAGATCGCGCGTAAAGGTATCGGGGGCCGGCAAGTCGATCATCAGCGCATTGAGGGTGTCACTGTCGCGCTGCAATTGCTGGGTGAGGACCTTGAAACGTTTCTGATGGGCCCGCGAAGCGCGTTTCAACCAGACGGGCAGCCTGGCGCGGATAAACTCGACATGGGTCTCGAGTGTGGACATGTTGGACCTCCTTCCTTGGGGGCGATTGAATACGTTGACGTGGTCGATGCTCTCCAAACCGATCGTTTTTTGAAACCGCGCAACCGTTGCAAGGGGTTGCGGGCGTCAGCGCAGCAAGCGCTTCGGCGCTACCTTCCCGCCGCGGCCTGCGTGCGCAGCAGATCAATGAACAACCCCAGCTCCCGGTTCACCGGCTCCCCCTTGCGCCGCAACAAGCCAAACGGCGCCAATTGCACGTCCAGCGCCACCGGCAGCGCTACCACCAAGCCCATTTTCAGGTAATCGCGCAAGGCGGTTTCCGAGAGCACCATGATCGCGTCGGTCAGTTGAATCAGCTGTTGCATGGAATACACCGAGCTGCATTCGATGATGTCTGCGGGTGTCGGCAACGCAAGACGTTGCAGCGCTTGATCGAGGCCGATGCGCGCCGGGCTGGTTTCCGGCTGCAGGATCCACGGCCAGTCGCTGACCAGTTCGGCCAGGTCCAGTTTTTTGCGCCGGGCCAGGGGATGGCCGGCGTGAACCACCACCAGCAGTCGCTCATTGCCCAGTGGTTCGAAGTCGTAGTGCTCGCTGTCGGTGGCGGCGTTGCGCCGGGCGATGGCCAGGTCAATGCGGCCTTGCTCCAGCAACTGGATCACCTGGTCGCTGGTGTCGCCCATGATGCGGATCCGCAGCTGCGGATTGAGCGCCTTGATCCGGGCAATGGAATCCATGACCAGGTCCGGCGCTGCTCCCATGATGGTGCCGATGGACAGGTAACCGTAACCGCCTTGCTGCCGGGCCAGCAGGTCTTCGGCGCAGCGGTCCAGGCCGCTGAGAGCCAACTCGGCGAAGCGAATCAGCTCCTGGCCCAGGGCAGTCGGACGCATGCCCCGGGGCAGTCGCTCGAACAGGTCGCAACCGAACATGTCCTCGATCTCGTGCAGCATCCGGGTCGCCGCCGGTTGCGACATGTTCAGGCTCTGGGACGCCCGGTGCAGGTTCTGGCTGGCGCTCAAGGCCACCAGCATGTGCAAGTGCTTGTAGCGCAGGCGGTTGAACAGACTGCGCGACAATACAGGATGAGTCATTGATAGGCCTCTGATTACCGATACCTTCAAGGTATCGATTGTTAGCGAGATTCGATTTGTAACGCATCAATCGCCCGCCGTACAGTCCAGCCCATAAGAACAAATACCTGCTAAAGGACTCCCGCGATGAAGACTCTTCCTGTGTCTGTGCTGGCCAAGATTTCCTGGCGCCTGCTGCCCTTCCTGCTGCTGATGTACATCATGGCCTTTCTCGACCGCGCCAACGTTGGCTTCGCCAAGCAAGCCTTCCAGGCCGACACCGGTATCGGCGACGCCGCATTCGCATTTGGCGCCGGCGTGTTCTTTGCCGGTTACGCGTTGCTGGAAGTGCCCAGCAACCTGATCCTTCACCGCGTCGGTGCGAAGCTGTGGATGTGCCGGATCATGGTCACCTGGGGCCTGGTGTCGGCGGCGATGGTCTTTGCCCACAACGAAACCAGTTTCTATGTGCTGCGCTTCCTGCTAGGCGTGGCCGAAGCCGGGTTCTTCCCCGGCGTGATTCTCTACCTCACCTACTGGTTCCCCTCGGCGGCCCGGGGCAAGGCCATGGGCTTCTTTTATTTCGGTGCACCACTGGCGTTCATATTCGGCAGCCCGCTATCAGGCCTGCTGTTGGAGCTGGACGGTTTCGCCGGTGTTCACGGCTGGCAATGGCTGTTCGCCGTGGAAGGCCTGATGGCTTCGGCAGTGGGCGTATGGGCCTACTGGTACCTGGACAATCGCCCCGCCGATGCGAAATGGCTGACGGTTGAAGAGCGCCGCCAAGTCCAGGAGCTGCTTGATGCCGAGGACCAGCACAAACAATCCCATGGCCGCAGCCTGCTCAGCGTGTTGTGCCAGCCTTCGGTGCTGTACCTGTGCCTGATCTACCTGCTGATCCAGGCCAGCGTCTACGGCGTGGTGTTTTACCTGCCGACCCAAGTGGGCGGGTTGCTGGGCAGCAAGGTTGGCTTGATGGTGGGCCTGGTCACGGCCATTCCGTGGGTTTGTGCGCTGTGCGCGGCCTACCTGATTCCCGGTTACAGCGACCGCACTGGCCAGCGCCGCCGCACGGCTGCGTTGACCCTGTTGATGGCCGCCGCCGGGATCGCCTGCTCGGTGAGCGTTTCCAGCCCACTGCTGGGCATCATCGCCCTGTGTTTTGCCGCTTCCGGTTTCATTGCCGTGCAGCCGGTGTTCTGGACCTTTCCCTCGAGTTACCTGGCTGGCAGTGCCGCTGCGGCAGGTATCGCGTTGATCAACTCCTTCGGCGCACTCGGCGGTTTCATTGCCCCGGTGCTGAAGAACTGGGCCGAAGGCGCCTTTCATTCCCCCGCGGCCGGCCTTTATTTGCTCGCCGCCACCACCGTCATCGCCGCGTTGCTGGTACTGGGCATCCACTCCCCCGGCCAACGCGCTTCGAACACACCGGCCACGGTTTAACTCAAGGAGCTGCACCATGGGTATCCCCACTATCAAACACGTTCGCGCCTTCGTCCTGCGAGGCGGCGGCGCGGATTATCACGATCAGGCGGACGGCCACTGGATCGACGATCACATCGCCACGCCGATGAGCAAATACCCACAGTACCGGCAGAGTCGCCGCAGCTTCGGTATCAACGTGCTTGGCACCCTGGTGGTAGAGATCGAGGCCAGTGACGGCACGGTCGGTTTTGCCGTGACCACCGGCGGCGAACCGGCGGCCTACATCGTAGAGAAGCATCTGGCGCGTTTCGTCGAAGGCGCCCGGGTCACCGACATCGAAAAGATCTGGGACCAGATGTACCAATCGACGCTCTACTACGGTCGCAAAGGCCTGGTGATTAACACCATTTCCGGGGTGGACCTGGCCCTCTGGGATCTACTCGGCAAGATCCGCCAGGAACCGGTGCATCAACTGCTCGGCGGCGCGGTGCGCGATGAGTTGCAGTTCTACGCCACCGGCGCCCGCCCCGACCTGGCACAAAAAATGGGTTTCATCGGCGGCAAGATGCCTTTGCATCACAGCCCGGCCGAAGGCGAGGAAGGCCTGCGCAAGAATCTCGAGGCACTGGCAACGATGCGCGAACGGGTCGGTCCGGACTTCTGGTTGATGCTCGATTGCTGGATGAGCCTGGACCTCAACTACGCCACCAGACTTGCGGTCGGCGCCCATGAGCACGGCTTGAAATGGATCGAAGAGGCTCTGCCACCCGACGATTATTGGGGCTACGCGGCGCTGCGCAACAATGTACCCAAGGGCATGCTGGTGACCACCGGCGAGCACGAAGCCACCCGTTGGGGCTTTCGCATGCTGCTGGAAATGGGCTGCTGCGACATCATCCAGCCGGACGTCGGCTGGTGCGGCGGCCTCACCGAACTGGTGAAAATCTCGGCCCTGGCCGATGCCCATAACGCACTGGTCATCCCCCACGGTTCCTCGGTCTACAGCTATCACTTCGTCGCCACCCGGCATAACAGTCCGTTCGCCGAATTCCTGATGATGGCGCCCCAGGCGGATGAAGTGGTGCCGATGTTCCACCCGCAATTGCTGGGCGAGCCGGTACCGGTGCAAGGCCGCATGCGCCTGTCGGTCCTCGACCAGCCCGGCTTCGGCGTGGCGCTGAATCCCGAGTGCCAACTGCACCGGCCTTATCACCGCTAGAGGAGCCCACCATGAACATGCCTCACAATGCCTTCAAGGCCGCGCTCACCGCCAAGCATACGCAGTACGGCATCTGGGCCGGCTTCGCCAGCGGTTACGCCGCCGAAATCGTCGCCGGCACCGGTTACGACTGGATGCTGATCGACGGCGAACACGCCCCCAACAACGTGCCCAGCGTGCTCAACCAGCTCCAGGCCGTGGCGCCCTATGCCACCGCGCCAGTGGTGCGAGCGGTGACCGGCGATGCCAACCTGATCAAGCAACTGTTGGACGTCGGCGCCCAAACCCTGATGATTCCCATGGTCGAGACCGCTGAACAGGCTCAGGCCCTGGTGCGCGCCATGCGTTATCCGCCCCAAGGCATTCGTGGTGTGGGCGGTGGCCTGACCCGCGCGACCCGCTGGGACGGCGTCGCCAACTACCTCACCACAGCCCATCAAGAGCTGTGCCTGATCGTCCAGGTGGAGTCACGCACCGGGGTGGAAAACGTCGAAGCCATCGCCGCCGTCGAGGGTGTGGACGCGGTGTTCATCGGCCCCGCCGACCTGTCCATCGGCCTTGGTCACGCAGGCAATCCTGGCCACCCCGAAGTCCAGGCGCGCATCCAATACGCCGTGAACGCCACCCTCGCCGCCGGCAAGGCCTGCGGCATCCTCGCGCCCAACGAAGAAGACGCCCGCCGTTATCAGGGCTGGGGTTGCCAGTTCATCGCCGTGGCCATCGACATCAGCCTGCTGCGCCAGAGTGCCATTGCCACCCTCGCCCGCTACCGTGAACCCGCCGCCGTTCAAGCGCCGTCGCGCACTTATTGAAGGACACCGCCATGTCATCCGTTCCTGTATTCCAGAATTTCATCAACGGCCAGTTCACCCACAGCGAGGCGCACCTGGAGGTGTTCAACCCCGCAACCGGCGCTTTGCTGTCCCGGGTTCCGGCTTCCAGCGCCGCCAACGTCGATCAGGCCCTGGCTGCCGCCCGCGCCACGCAGAAAGACTGGGCGGCCAAACCGGCTATCGAACGCGCCGGACACCTGCGCCGCATCGCCGCCAAACTGCGGGAAAACGTCGCCCACCTGGCACGCACCATCACCTTGGAACAAGGCAAGATCAGCGCCCTGGCCGAGGTGGAGGTGAATTTCACCGCTGACTACCTCGACTATATGGCCGAATGGGCCCGACGCATCGAAGGCGAGATCATCACCAGCGACCGGCGCGGTGAAAACATCTTCCTGTTCCGCAAGCCCCTGGGCGTGGTGGCCGGGATCCTGCCGTGGAACTTTCCGTTCTTCCTGATCGCTCGCAAGATGGCCCCCGCGTTGTTGACCGGCAACACCATCGTCATCAAGCCCAGCGAAGAAACCCCGAACAACTGCTTCGAATTTGCCCGACTGGTGGCCGAAACCGACCTGCCGCCCGGCGTGTTCAATGTTGTATGCGGCGACGGCCAGGTCGGCGCAGCCTTGAGCGCTCACCAAGGCGTGGACATGATCAGCTTCACCGGCAGCGTCGACACCGGCTCACGGATCATGATGGCGGCGGCACCGAACATTACCAAGCTCAACCTGGAACTGGGCGGCAAGGCCCCGGCCATCGTGCTGGCGGACGCCGATCTGGCGCTGGCGGTGAAAGCCATTCGCGACTCACGGATTATCAATACCGGGCAAGTCTGCAACTGTGCCGAACGTGTCTACGTTGAGCGCAAGGTCGCCGATCAATTCATCGAACGCATCAGCGCGGCGATGTCCGCAACCCGCTACGGCGACCCGATCGCCGAAGCCGACGTGGAAATGGGTCCACTGATCAACCGTCAGGGCCTGGACAGTGTTGAACGCAAGGTGCGAACCGCCCTCAGCCAAGGCGCCAGCCTGGTCAGCGGCGGCCGCGTGGCGGAGCGTCCCCAGGGCTTTCACTTTCAACCCACGGTACTGGCCGGTTGCAACGCCTCGATGGACATCATGCGTGAGGAAATCTTCGGTCCCGTGCTGCCGATCCAGATCATTGACGACCTGGACGAGGCCATCGCCCTGGCCAATGACTGCGACTACGGCCTGACCTCTTCGGTCTACACCCGCGACCTGAGCCGGGCCATGCACGCCATTCGTGGCCTGGACTTTGGCGAGACCTACGTCAACCGCGAAAATTTCGAAGCCATGCAGGGCTTCCATGCCGGCGTGCGTAAGTCTGGGGTGGGTGGGGCCGATGGCAAGCACGGCTTGTACGAATACACCCATACCCATGCGGTGTACTTGCAAAGCTGACCTGCGATAGACCGAGGCTTGGCGAAGCGCTGCCTTTGGGTGGGCGCTTCGCCCCTCTCGTCAGCGGCTCAGACCACCAACGTCAACCACGCCGACATCAGCAACAACACCGCCATGACTCGATTGAACCGCCCCATGGCCACGGCGCTGCGGCAGAATCTGGCAGCACCGAGGCCCAGATAGGCCCACACGGTCATGCACGGAATGGAAATCGCGAAGAACGCCAGGGACAGCCAGAGCACCCGCACGGTGCGGTCGGCCTCGGTGCCGGCGAAAACGCTGACCACCGCCAATGCCATCATCCAGGTCTTGGGATTGACCAACTGCAAAGCGGCCGCCCCTGTCAAGCCAAGTCGTGGGCCCTCAATGCGGCGCTCGGGGTCAATGGCCTGGGCCGGCGTGCTGAATATTTGCCAGGCCATCCAGCTCAGCCAGGCAATTCCAGCCCATGACAGCAACGTCTGAATCGTCGCATGACGGGCCAGCACATCCCCCAATCCCGTGCCGACCAACAACACCAACAAGGCTGCGGCAGCGCAGGCGCCGAGGATGATCGGCCAGGTGGTTGCCAGGCCAAAGCGCGAGCTGTGGCTCAGCACCAGGATATTGGTCGGGCCCGGGGTAATGGAGGCGACAAAGGCGAACAAGGCAAACGGCAGCAACTGGTCCATGGAGCAACATCTCGGTGAATGATCGTAGCCTGATCATCCCCACCCAACGGCGCTCAGTCTGGAACGTTTGAGCAACGCTTGCGGTAGTCCGCCGGGCTCAGGCGATAGGCACGCTGGAACCAGCGACCCAAATGACTCTGGTCGGCAAACCCGAGTATCGCCGCCACCGCCACCGCGCTTTCGCCACGGGCCAGCAAGCGCCGGGCCCGGGCCAGACGCAACTGGATCAGATAGGCATGGGGGGCGAGACCGAACGCAGCCTTGAAGGCGCGGGTCAGGCGAAAACGATCCACCCCGGTGACCCGTGCCAGGTCATCCAGCCCGATGTCTTCACTCAGATGACTGTGCAGGTAATCACGGGCCTGCTGCGCCACCAATGGCAAGCGCGGATCGGGATTGATCCGCGCACGCCAGTGCAGGTGCTGGGTCAGGTTAGCCAGCAAGGCGTCGAGGGTCGTCTGACGGACGATGCGGATCTCCTGCTGGTGCAGGCTCTGGAACGCCAGCGCCGTGGCGCTCGCCAGCCGCGCATCGTCAGCCAGGGTGGCGGCAAATCCCAGCTGTGCATTATCCGGAGCCACGTCGAACAACGACCGCAACTCGCGCTCCAGCCACTGTGGCTCGAGGTACAACGTGCGATAGGTGAAACCGCTGGCGTGGGGCGCGTTGCCGTCATGCAACTCGCCAGGCTCGAGCAGAAACACCTTGCCCGGCGTGCTGTTGTGCTGCTGGCGGCGACAATGGAACTGCTGCACGCCCTGCTCGGTCACGCCCACCAGATAGGCGTCGTGCCAATGGGGATCGTAGGCATGCCCCTCGAAATGCGCGCGCACGGTCTCGATGCCGGACGTGGCGTCCTGCTTGAGATCGATCCAGTTGCGCGGCGTCATGGGCGGTCCCGTTTTTGTGTATCTGCCCGAGCAGGTTAACCGCTGGCGCCAGAGGTGTCTGGAAGATTTGTGCAGTTTTTTTCATAGGAAGGAAAACAAATGGATCCATTGGAGGGCACCAACCGTCTGCAAAACCGCCAAAAATATTGACAACAGAAATAGTTAAGAGAGTTAATGGATCCATAAGCACAACAATGTCCGTACGGAGATCCGTCATGTACCCCAAGAACACCTGGTATGTCGCCTGCACCCCTGATGAACTCGCTGACAAACCGCTGGGCCGCCAGATATGCGGTGAGAAAATGGTTTTTTACCGCGGTCATGAAGGCCAAGTTGTCGCTGTGGAAGATTTCTGCCCCCATCGCGGCGCCCCGCTCTCTTTGGGCTATGTCGAAAACGGTAACCTGGTGTGCGGCTATCACGGGCTGGTGATGGGGTGCGATGGCAAGACCGTCGAAATGCCAGGGCAACGGGTGCGAGGGTTCCCTTGCAACAAGACCTTTGCGGTGCAGGAGCGTCATGGGTTTATCTGGGTCTGGCCCGGTGACCAGGCCTTGGCTGACCCGACGCTAATCCATCATCTTGAATGGGCCGAAAGTGACGAGTGGGCTTACGGCGGCGGCCTGTTCCATATCCAGTGCGATTACCGCCTCATGATCGACAACCTGATGGACCTGACCCACGAAACCTACGTGCACGCTTCCAGCATCGGCCAGAAGGAAATCGACGAGGCGCCGCCGGTGACCACGGTCGAAGGTGACGAAGTGGTCACCGCCCGGCACATGGAAAACATCATGGCCCCGCCTTTCTGGCGCATGGCCTTGCGTGGCAACAACCTGGCCGACGACGTGCCGGTGGACCGCTGGCAGATCTGCCGTTTCACCCCGCCCAGCCATGTGCTGATCGAAGTTGGCGTGGCCCATGCCGGCAAGGGCGGGTATCACGCCGCGCCGCAGTTCAAGGCATCCAGCATCGTGGTGGACTTCATCACCCCGGAAACCGAGACATCCATCTGGTACTTCTGGGGCATGGCCCGACACTTCCAGCCGCAGGACGAAGCGCTGACCGCCAGCATTCGCGAGGGCCAGGGCAAGATTTTCAGCGAAGACCTGGAAATGCTCGAGCGTCAGCAACGCAACTTGCTGGATCACCCACAACGCAGCCTGCTCAAGCTCAATATCGATGCCGGCGGCGTGCAGTCGCGTCGGGTGCTGGACCGTTTGATTGCCCGCGAGCGCGAGCCGCAAGCGGGATTGATTGCCAGCACCCATCAGGGGGAGCAACGAGCATGATTGAAGTCCAGGTCACGGCGCGGCACAACGAAGCCCAGGACATCTGCAGCTACGAGCTGACGAGTGTCGACGGCCAGCCTTTACCGGCGTTCACCGCCGGTGCCCATATCGACGTACACCTGCCCAACGGCATGATTCGTCAGTATTCGCTGTGCAATCATCCCGAGGAACGGCATCGCTACCTCATCGGGGTGCTCAAGGATGTGACGTCTCGAGGCGGTTCGCGCAATTTGCATGAACAGATTCTGCCTGGCGCGCGCCTGCTGATCAGCGAACCGCGCAACTTGTTCCCCCTCGCCCCAGAGGCCCGACGCAGCTTGCTGTTTGCCGGAGGCATCGGTATCACGCCAATCCTGTGCATGACCGAACAGCTGGCCCAGAGCGGTGCGGCGTTCGAGCTGCATTACTGCGCCCGATCCAGGGAGCGGGCAGCGTTTGTCGAACGCTTGCGCCGGTCACCCTATGCCGATCGAGTGTTCCTGCATTTTGATGAAGAACCCGAAACCATGCTGGACGCCGCTCGAGTGCTGGCCGCGCCTGGTGACGATGTGCACCTTTATGTGTGCGGCCCCGGCGGTTTCATGCAGCATATACTCGATACCGCCAGGGCCCTGGGCTGGCAGGAAACCTGTGTGCACCGCGAGTATTTCGCCGCAGCGCCCACCGACACCCGCGCGGATGGCAGCTTCTCGGTGAAAGTCGCCAGCAGCGGCCAGGTCTTCGAAGTACCCGCCGACCGAAGCGTGGTCCAGGTGCTGGAAAGCCACGGCATCGAGATTCCGATTTCCTGCGAACAGGGCGTGTGCGGCACCTGCCTGACGCGTGTGCTGGAAGGTGTGCCGGAGCACCGGGACATGTTTTTGACCGAGGCTGAACAGGCTTGCAACGACCAGTTCACGCCGTGCTGCTCCCGCTCGAAGACGCCACTTCTGGTGTTGGATATCTGACCCAAAACGCAGTGGCCAGAGCCTGTGAGAGCACCGTTTTGCTCCCACAGGCGTATGCGTGCTCACTGCGACCGAACAATCACCTTCATCCGCTCATCAGCCAACGTCGAGCCGAACACCTCGGCATAACGCAAAGTCGCATTGGCATGTTCGCGCATGATTGCCTCGGCGCGGGCGCCCTGGCGATGGATCAGCGCATCGAACACTGAGTGGTGCTGCATGTGGGCGTAGTTGAAGCGGCGAAACTCGCCGGCCATGTTCTGGCGATCCACCGCCAGGGCGGTGACTGAGGCAAATGGCAGGTGATCGTTGCGCGCCAGGGCATCGGCAATCGCCGGATTATGGCTGCCCTCGACGATCACCTGATGAAAGCGCATGTTCAAGTCGTGATAGACCTCAAGGTCGTCCTCGGTTACATAGCCCTTGGCAAACAGTTCGTCGCCCTGCACCAGGCACTGTTCAAGTGCCGCTCGCCCCTCTTCGGATAAGCCACGCTCGGCCGTTTGCCGCGCGGCCAGGCCTTCGAGCACACCGCGCACTTCCACGGCTCCGGCGATTTCCTCGGCACTGACCGAGCGCACCTGGAATCCGCGACCACCGAAGCGCACCAGCAGCCCTTCCTGCTCCAGGGTACGAAACGCCATGCGCACCGGCATTCGCGAAACACCGAACAACTCAGCCGTGGGAATTTCCATCAAGCGCTCACCACCCGCCAGCTCGCCTGAGGCGATCATCCTGCGCAATGCGACCAGCACCATTTGGCCGGGCTTACTCATCCAGGTTCTTCCAGAGAAAACAGAGTCGCCATAGTAGAAGGCTTGGGACGGGGTGTCACGACGGGGGCAGGCCAATCGAAGAAGAATCAGGCTCAGGAAAGTCCTGTGGGAGCAAGGCTTGCCCGCGATGGCGGTAGATCAGCCAACATTGATGCCAACTGATCCATCGCCATCGCGGGCAAGCCTTGCTCCCACAGGTCTTGTATCAGGACCGACTAGTTCGCCCGCAGGATCGATGGATCTTCGCCGCGGTACAGCGCCTCGACTTGCGCCGCGCGCCATTGCAGCACCGCCCGTTGGTTGATCGAGCCCTTGTCCGTGATTTCACCACGATCGATAGAGGCCGGTTCATCGAGCAAGGCAATCCACTCCACGCGGCTGGCGTTGCCGCTCGCCTCGCGGTTAAGCCGTTGCAGCCAATCGGCGAACCATTGGCGTACCGGTGGGCTGGCCAAGACCTCGGCATCGCTGGCGCTCGGGGACAGGCCTGACAAACGCCGGCATTCAGCCAGCCGTGGGAACACCAGCGCGCCCAGGCATTCGCGATCCGGCGCGGTCACCACCAGGTCCTGGACGTACGGGGTCCCCTCCAGCACCGCCCGGTTGCGCAACGGCCCGACACTGACGAACACCCCGGAGGACAGCTTGAAGTCCTCGGCTATCCGTCCGTCAAACATCAAACCCAGTTGCGGATCATTGGGATCGGCCAACTTGATCGCATCGCCCGAACAATAAAATCCGTCTTCGTCGAACACCTCAGCGGTCTGCTGCGGCGAGCGCCAGTAGCCGGGCATGATGTGCGGTCCGCGAAAGCGGCCTTCAAACTTGCCGTCCACCGGCACCAGCCGCACCTCGCAGCCGGGTGCCGGCAAGCCGATGTAACCGGCCATGGACAACGGTCCGGTGGTGAAAGTACAGGACGGCGACGCCTCCGTCATGCCCAGCCCGGCCATCATGCGGATGCGCTCACCGCAATGCTGTTCGGCGACCTTGTCGAGCCGATCCCACGTACTTTGGGACAGACCCGCTGCCGCAAAAAAGAACAGGCTGATGCGCTCGAAGAAACGCTCGCGCAACTCGCCGTCCTGTTCCAGGGCACTGACCAACTCTTCCCAGCCTTTGGGCACCGTCAGGTACGCAGTGGGAGAAATCTCCTTGAGGTTGCGCAAGGTTTCGGCGAAGCCCTGGGCGGTGGGCTTGCCGTCGTCCAGGTAAAACGTGCCGCCGTTGTACAACACGATGCCGACGTTGTGACTGCCACCGAATGTATGGTTCCACGGCAACCAATCCACCAATACCGGCGGCGCTTCACCGAACACCGGAAAGGTCTGCAAGAGCATTTGCTGGTTGGCGCAGAGCATGCGTTGGGTAGTGATCACAGCCTTGGGCAACTTGGTGGAGCCCGAGGTGAAGAGGAACTTGGCAATGCTGTCCGGCCCGGTGGCGGCAAAGGCCCGCTCGGCCTCAATACCACCGGGTTGCGCCAGCAGGCTGGCAAAGCTTGCCCTGGACCTTGCGGCCATTTCGCCGCGTACTGTGATCAAGGGAATGTCCGCCGGCAGCACCGCATTGATCGCCCGCTCAAACGGCGCAGCCTCGCTGACAAACACCAACCCCGGCTGCAACAGATCGCAAACGTGGCGCAGCTTGGCGAAATCCTGGGACAACAATGAATAGGCCGGCGACACCGGGCAATAGGGGATCCCGGCGTACATCGCGCCAAGGGCCATTTGCAGATGCTCGATGTCATTACCCGATAGCAGCGCCAGGGGCTTTTCGGCTGACAAGCCATAGCTCAACAGGCCTTGCGCGATGGCCCGCACACTGTCGAGCATCTGGGCATAGCTGACTCGCCGCCAGTCCCCGCCCGCCTGGCGGGCGGCAATGAAGGTCTGTTGCGGGCGCACCTGGGCCCAATGCACCAGGCGATCGAGCAAACGCGTCGGCAACGCAGCCAACGGCTCCAGGGAGCGCATGTGCAGGATGCCCTGCTCTTCTCTGACTTCAACGGCTGGATGACCAATCGACACCTGGCGATAGCGCCCGGGGCTGGCTCGGGAGGACGATCTGAACTCAACACTCACGTACATTTCCTCCATCAAGGCACGCCGAACCCACACGAAGCGAGCGGAGCGTGGCAGCATCTGGCTGCGGCCTTGTTATTGTTATGTCTGGCCTGCATCGGGCCGGCGATGTCCACGCGCCACCGCCCGCATGCGACGGATATCAGATCGGGTAATGCCGGGCGCCGTTCTGCATCGTCACCCAGCGCAACTGGGTGAAATGCTCGATGGACGCCTTGCCGCCAAAACTGCCGTAACCGCTGGACTTGACCCCACCGAAGGGCATCTGCGCCTCGTCGTGCACGGTCGGACCATTGATGTGGCAGATGCCCGACTCGACCCGTTGAGCCAAGGCCAACGCCCGAGTGGTATCGCGGCTGAAAATGGCTGCCGAAAGGCCGAATTCGGAATCATTGGCCAAGCGCAACAAGGCTTCGTCGCCTTCACCCCGCAGCAACACCGCCACCGGCCCGAAAGACTCTTCGCGGTACAGGCGCATGTCTGGAGTAATGCCGTCGAGCAAGGTCGGCTGCAGAATGCTGCCGTCCAGTTGCCCTCCCGCCACCAGCGTCGCGCCTTTGGCCAAGGCATCGTCGATCAACCCCTTGATACGCTGGCCGGCACTGACGTCTACCAGCGAACCCAATACCGAATCACCGGCCGCAGGATCACCGGCACGCAAGGTGGCGATCTTGGCGCTCAGCTTGGAAACAAAGGCATCGGCCACGCTGGCATCGACGATCAGCCGCTCGGTGGACATGCAAATCTGCCCCTGATTGAAGTACGCCCCGAAGGCGGCGGCTTCTACCGCTGCATCCAGGTCAGCGTCATCGAGCACCAGCAACGGCGCCTTGCCGCCCAGTTCCAGTAATGCCGGCTTTAGGTGGCGCGCCGACAGTTCGCCAACGATGCGCCCGACATGGGTCGAGCCGGTGAAATTGACACGGCGTACCGCCGGGTTGGCGATCAGCCGCGCGACAATGGCCGGCGCATCTGCCGGGGCATTGCAGATGACGTTGACCACGCCATCGCCCAGCCCGGCGTCCTGCAATACCTGGCCAATCAAGCGGTGCACCGCCGGGCTGATTTCAGAAGCCTTGAGCACCACGGTGTTGCCGCAGGCCAGAGGCATGGCGATGGCGCGGGTGGCGAGAATCACCGGGGCATTCCACGGCGCGATACCCAGCACCACGCCACACGGCTGACGCAAGGCCATGGCAAAACTGCCGGGCACATCCGAAGGAATGATTTCGCCATTGATCTGGGTGGTCATGGACGCAGCTTCGCGCAGCATATTCGCCGCCAGATGCACGTTGAAACCGTACCAGTTGGCCATGGCACCCGTCTCGCCGGCAGCGGCAATGAACTCGCCAGTGCGCGCCTGCAACTGCTCGGCGGCACGCAGCAGACGCGTGCGCCGCTCATTGGGCGCCAACGCTGCCCAGGCGGGAAACGCAGCTTGCGCGGCGGCCACGGCGGCGTCGGCATCCTCCAGCGTGGCAGCCGCCACACGGGAGACCACTTCACCGGTTACCGGATTGCAACGCTCGAAAGTCCGACCGTCACGGGCGGGGCACGACTGGCCGCCGATCAACAGGGGCACGTCCAGCATGGTGATTCCTCTTTATTGTCTTTATAGGGAACACATTCACAGTAGCGCCAAGGGCCTTTTAGCAACAGCCTGCGGGCACAGGATCGGCACCCGCCGCGCCGTTGTCTCAGCGTTTGTAGGTCTGCAACCCCGGCTTGATGCTCTTGTCGTCAAGGAACTGTTTCATCCCCTGTTCGCGACCACCCTCGGTGTCGAGCAGGCGCGACTGATCGAGCTTGGCGTACAGGTAATCCTCGTTTTGCTCCCAGGTCAGTTCGCGGCAGCGCTTGAACCCATGCTTGGCCGCTCGCAACACCACCGGGTTTTTCTCCAGCAGGTTACGCGCCAGCTCAACGGTGACTTCACGCAGTTGCGCCAGGGGCACGCTTTCGTTGACCAGTCCCATCTCGGCGGCTTTCTGCCCGCCAAAGGTCTTGCCGGTCATGATGTAGTACAGCGACTGACGATGGCCCACGGTATCGGCCATGGCCTTGCTGACCAGGTTGCCGGGCGGGATGCCCCAGTTGATTTCCGAAAGGCCGAAGGTCGCCTCGTCAGCGCAGATCGCCAGGTCACACGCAACCAGCGGGCTGAAGCCGCCACCGAAGCACCAGCCATTGACCATGGCAATGGTCGGTTTGGCGTACATGCGCAGCAGTTTCCATTGCCACTGGGAGGCTTCGCGACGGATTTTTTCTTGCAGGATTTCAGGCCCGGCATCCACTTCGCGGAAGTATTCCTTGAGGTCCATGCCAGCCGTCCAGGCATCACCGGCCCCGGTCAGCACCAGTACTCCGGCGGCCGGGTCCTGCTCCAGGGTTTCCAGCACGTCGATCATCTCGCGATTGAGCGTCGGACTCATGGCGTTGCGTTTTTCCGGGCGATTGAGGGTGACCCAGGCAATGCCTTCCTCGATGTCGACCTTGACCGTTTTCCAGCGACCTTCGTAATTGCTCATGGCGGGCGTGCTCTCTTGTTCTTGGCTGAAGATGAGCAAAAACTAAACTCGAAAACTAGTTATGTCAATTAACTATTAATCCATTTATCTGTATTTTCCCCAACGGACAGGACAAAGCGGCAATCACTATTTCGATCTCCACCATAGCCATCGCCCTTCAACCTCGGCAAAATGGATAGCCTTGTTAATCACTCACCTTGAGGATGCTCCCTCCGATGGCCAAGTCTTCCAAGCTTGCCGAACCCGCCGAGCCCCAGGCCAGCGGTACCGACGCACAGGCCCCGCTGGACTCCGCGCTGGATGATCTGATCGGTTACGCCCTGCGTCGCGCCCAATTGAAACTGTTCCAGAACCTGATCGGTCGACTCGCCATCCACGATCTGCGGCCCGCCCAATTTTCGGCCCTGGCGATCATCGACCAGAACCCTGGCCTGATGCAGACCGATCTGGCCAAGGCCCTGTCGATCGAACCGCCGCAGGTCGTGCCACTGTTGAACAAGCTGGAAAGCCGGGCACTGGCCGTGCGGGTGCGGTGCAAGCCCGACAAACGCTCCTACGGGATATTTTTGAGCAAAACCGGCGAAACCCTGCTCAAGGAACTCAAGCAAATCGCCGCACAGAGCGACCTGGACTCCACCTCAACCCTTGACGGTGCCGAGCGCGAAGAATTGCTGCGCCTGCTCAAGAAGGTTTACCAGTCATAGAAAAACTGGCGCCAGCGTTTACAATCGCCGCCTTCTTCTACTACCCAAGGAACCGCCATGTCCGGGCTTGAACTGTTTGCCGCAGCCCTCGGCGTGATCGCTGTCTGGTTGACCGTCAAGCAGAACCCCTGGTGCTGGCCGATCGGCCTGGTCATGGTGCTGCTCTATAGCTGGATCTTCTTCGAAGTGAAGCTGTACTCGGACATGTTGCTGCAGTGTGTCTACGCCGTACTGCAACTTTATGGCTGGTACCAATGGACTCGTGCGGGGCAGCATCATGAGGGGCGACAAATCACCCGCCTGGGCGCTCCTTCAGTATTGCGTGGCCTGGCGGTCGGCGCGGCAGGCAGCCTGATGCTGGGCGCGGCAATGGCGCACTGGACCGACGCCGCCCAACCCTGGCTCGACGCCGCGCTCACCGGTTTCAGTCTCGTGGCCCAGTGGTGGATGGCGCAAAAACGCGTGCAATGCTGGCCGCTGTGGATCGCCCTGGACATCATCTTCGTGGGCTTGTTCATCTATAAGGACCTGTACCTGACCGCTGCGCTCTACGCCTTGTTCACCCTGTTGGCCGTACAGGGCTGGCGCGAATGGCGCGCCGACCCGGTCCTGCGCACATGAAGGTCATGGTGCTCACCGGGCCGGAGTCCAGCGGCAAGAGCTGGCTGGCGGCGCAGTTGCAGGAGCACTTCGGCGGCTTGCGGGTGGACGAATACGTTCGCCACTTCATGGAGCAGAATCCGCGTCAGACCCGCCTGTCGGACATCACCGATATCGCCGCAGGACAGTTGGCCTGGGAAGACGCGGCCCGCGCCTGTAAACCACCGTTGTTGATCCTCGACACCCACCTGTTGAGCAACATCCTCTGGAGCCAAACCCTGTTCGGCGACTGCCCAAGCTGGCTGGAGCCGGCCTTGCTGGCGCGCCATTACGACTTGCACCTGCTGCTGAGTCCGCAACAGGTCGAATGGACTGGCGACGGCCTGCGCTGCCAACCCGAACTGGAAGACCGAATGAGGTTTTTCGAGGCTATCGAGCAGTGGCTGGTTCGGCATCAGCAACCCTTGCAGGTCATTGAAGGCGATTGGGCGCAACGTCGGGAACGGGTGTTTGCAACCGTGACTCGACTGCTCCAAGCCTGATTCACCCATCTGTTTGTACCACTCTTGAAACACCCAGGTCGTGGCAAACCCGGCTCCAGAGCACCTAGATGGTTTTTCCGTTGCCTTTGTCAGGTTCTTGAAACACCTGCTTGCGAAGCCTTGAACCAGAGCCAAGCGATAGCGCCCGGCCATTAGCCTCTATCGGCCTGTCTCACGAATGAAACAGTCGCCAGGCGCAATTCCACTGAAACATACCAACCCATTGAATTTGATAGACTTTTTATAAGCGGCACAACACCTGCTCTTCCTCCTTCGCACCGCTGGACCAAGGCCAGCCCACCGAAGAAGGAATCGATGCCGTGGGGACTTTCAATAGAAGTTTGACCTGCCTGCTGTTGATCGGCTGCGCCACCGGCGCGACGTTCAGCCTCCCCGTGCAGGCCGAGGGCAACGGCGTCATTGTGCTCACCCGTGACGTCCAACCCGTTCATATCGGTCGCAACGGTGGCAAAGACCCCTACCCGAGCACCGTCAACGCCAACCCATCTGATCGAGTCAATCAAGCGACCGCCAGCATCGAGCTGAGCGACGGCGAATTCGCCAACGTTGCCAGCGGCTCGTCGATCCGCAACGCCGTCAACCCGAACAACACCGGGGTGCAAGGTCTGAACGTCGTGACCAACCCCAACGGCCTGCCGGGCATGCGCGCCGGTCACGGTGGCGGCAGCGGTGGTGCCATCTCCGGCACGATCAACCGTTCGCTGAGTTCCGGCTTGGCCCCGTTGGGTCGGCTGGGCGGAGGTCAGTGACATGAAAGCAGCCCTGTTTCTATTTGCCCTGCTCGGCTCGTCCACCGTGTTCGCCGATCCGGGCGTGGCGGTGATCAGTAACGCCAACCTGCAGGATTCCGGCAGCCGCTATACCGGCAACTTCAACGTCAACCAGGCCGCTGGCGATCAGACCCAGCAGACCAACACCCGGGCCATCGCCATCGGTACCCACGCACAGGCCACCACCGACGTGCGTCAACGGCTGGATACAGCGGCCAACCCGTCGGTGAACGCAACGGCCCGCATCGGCGGCAGTTCATTTAGCAACGGCAACGGAGTGCTGGGCGTTAACCAGTCCGCCGGTGCCAACAACCAGATGGCCAATGTCATGCGGGTGGGTATCAGTGCCCGGCCGCAGAGCATCGACGATAGCGCCCTTTCTCAGCAGAACGTGGCGTTGCTACCAAACTCAGGAGCAACTGGCACCCCAACCGGCAGTCGCCAGGTCGTCACCAGCGACCAGGCCTTCACCGGCAGCCGAGGGGTCATCCAGGTGAACCAGAGTGCCGGGGTGGGAAACCGCATGGCTAACACCCTGAGCATCCGGGTCGCTGACTGATCCGGAAACAGTGCGCATAAGAAAGTACTGACACTTAACCAACGACACGCAAGGAGAAACACCATGAAACCAACAATGGCACTCAAACCATTGGTTTTTGCTCTCGCCGCTGTCATGGCAATGGCCGCACAGGCCGATGGAAACGGACGTGGCAATGGGCACGGTAACGGGCACGGCAATCACGGTCCGAAAGGCCCGTCGTTTGAGCAACTGCTCTCGATCACCGCAGGGGCTGGCGCAGCCGTGCTGGATGTGCAGAACAGCGACGGCAACGTGGTGACCAACCAGGCCACCCGCAACACCGCCGAAGCCGCTGACTCGCTCAATGGCAGCAACGGCAATATGGGCGCCAACATCGCCGCCGGCGACGGCAACCAGCAGGACAATGCCGCAGCCATCGCCACCGCTGACGAAGCATTCATCTTCGGCTCGGCTGTCGCTGCCTCCAGCGCCATGCAGGTCAATAACAATAACTATGTCAAAAACAACTCGACCCGAAACAACGCCTCGCTCACCAATGCGGGCAACAACGGCTCCGGCAACATCGGCATCAACGTGACCGCCGGTAACTTCAACCAACAGAAAAACAACCTGGCCATTGCTGTATCGGGTGGACGTGTCGCCGAAGCCGCGGCCGCGGCCGATCAGTCCTCCACAGGCCTTGTGGTCGACAACAAGGGCGTAAGAACCTACAAAACCGACACCCTTACCAGCACCTATGCCGCTTCCGGCACGTTCAAGGCCAAAGGCACCGGCACCGTCGAAGACGACAACCATGGCGGCTGGGGCAACAGAGGCGGCTACGGCGGCGGTCACGATGACGACAAGTTCAAGTTCTCCGCCGTGGGCACCTTCGAACTGGCCGGCAGCAACACTCAGCAAGTGCTGACCCGCGATGGCTGGAAAAACCCTGTCATCAACAACGCTACCATGACCAACTCCATGAACGGCTTCTCCGGTAACGGCGGCGCCAACGTGTCGGCGGGCGTGGGCAACCAGCAAAGCAACTCGCTGTCCATTGCAGCCGGTTGCAGGGCTTGCATGTAAGCGCGATCGAAACGAAGCCCCGGAAACGGGGCTTCTTTCCCAGGTGTGCATAAGGCGTATCGATCATGCGAGCGGCAGCCCTTTCTCTGCTCCTTTGTCTGGCCGGCGTGGCTGAAGCTGCGCAGATGCCGGTCGCCGCCCTACCCGGCGGCATGTTGGTCTACAAGCCAGTACAGAGTGTGCGCGAGCGCAAGTTCAGCGACATCGTCGAGCAGAAAACCGATTTCAGTTGCGGCGCCGCCGCGCTGGCCACGGTACTGCGCCAGGCCTATTGGCTTGACGTGGATGAAGAGCACGTCATCAAGGGCATGCTGGTCAAAGCCGACCATGACCTGGTCCGCACCCAGGGATTTTCCATGCTCGATATGAAGCGCTACGTGGAAAGCATCGGCATGCGCGCCCGGGGCTACCGGATACCGCCGGAAAAGCTCGAGGCAGTGACAATTCCGGTGGTGGTCCTGATGGACATCCGTGGCTACAAGCACTTCGTGGTATTGCAGCGAGCCGACCAGCAATGGGTCTATATCGCCGACCCTGTACTGGGGCACAAGCGCTACGCCCATGATGATTTCGTCAAAGGCTGGAACGGCATCGTGTTTGCCATCGTCGGCCCGGGTTACGACAAGACCAACGCACTGCGCACCCCTCCGCAACCGCTGACGGCGCGCAACAAACTGGACGGGTTCAACCCGGTCAAAGATGCAGAGCTGATGGATTTTGGCTTCATACAGAGCGACTTTTTCTAATCGCCGACCAATCGCCAACGATAAGTACAAAAAGGAGCAGGAAGCTCCGGGAGCAGCACATGAAAACTTCACGCTGGCTGGCGTTTGCCGGCCTTGCCGCGGCTGTGTCGGGCCATGCCCACGCCGGATTCAAACCCATCGAAGTCAAGGATCAGGAGCTTGCCGAACTGCGTGGACGCTATGTCATGCCCGGCCGGGTCATCAGCTTCGGCATCGTCATGAGCAGCACCTGGCGCAACGCCAGTGGCGACCTGATCGGCGCGAGCAGTTCCATGCAGATCCAGGCGGCCACCGTCAAACCCCAATTCTATGTCTCAACGATCAAGCAGACCGGCAATGGCCAGGCCCCGCAACAGGGCAGCGGCAACATTGTCGGTGGCGCGGGCCTGGCGGGCGGCCAGGGTGTGACCCAGAGCGTACGCGCCGCGGGTGATGGCAACTCCGCCTACAACAACGTCAGCATCAACGTCAGGGAAAGCAACCAGGCCCCCGCTCTGGTGCCTGCTCAAGGCCAGTTGCTGAGCAAAGGCCAAACCATCAGCGGCAGCAACGCCGCCGGCAGTGTCGCGGTCACCGCCACCGGCAGCGGCGTGCAGATGGCGATCCAGGCCAATCACAACCAGGGTAGTTCTCTGCAACAAGTAGCCCAGGGCGGCTTGCTGCAAAACACTCGCTTGCTGGGTAACAGCAACCTGGTCAACAACATGACGCAACTCAACGTGGTTTTGAACAACAACGGCCTCAGCGCCGGAGCTTTGGACTGCAACCTGACCCAGCTGCGCGGACTGCGCAATCTCGGATATTGAACTACGCTGCCTTGCGACCACTGGGCAAATAGGGACGGCATATTTCATGTATCGATCCGTATCGTTGCGCGCTGTGATGTGCGTAAGCACTCTTTTACCGGCGCCCCTGCTGCAAGCAGCACCTGACGCCGACATTCAAGCTCTGAAGCAGGAGCTTCTCGAGCTCAGACAACGATACGAGGTCCAGCAAAGAGCCCTGGCGATACTCGAGCAGCGAGTTCGCCAGGTCGAGGATCAACCCGCTGCTCCCGCGCCCAAGCGTTTGGCCAAATCCCCGGCCGACATGAAAGGCAACCAGAATGCGGCGGGCGGCGCAGCGGCCGGTGGCAGCGGTTACGGGCAGTCCCTGGCCGATGATTCACAACCGGCCCAGAGTGTCTCCAACCTCTATGACGAGGCCAGCGGCTTTTTTGGCGGTGGCAAGTTCAGCTTCGAAACCGGCGTGACTTATTCGCGCTACGACACACGACAATTGATTCTGAACGGCTTCCTGGCCCTGGACTCGATTTTCCTGGGCAACATCAACCTGGACAGGATCAAGGCCGACACTTGGACCCTGGACCTCACCGGCCGTTACAACTTCGACAATCGCTGGCAGTTCGATCTCAACGTACCGGTGGTCTACCGCGAATCCACCTATCAGTCCGGCGGTGCCAACCAAGGCGCGGCTGGGGTGACCAGCGAAGAAACCGTTACCCGCGATCCCACCATCGGTGACGTCAACTTCGGCATCGCCTACAAGTTCATGGATGAATCGATCAACAGCCCGGACGCGGTGCTCACGCTACGCGTCAAGGCCCCCACCGGCGAGGAGCCGTTTGGCATCAAGCTGCGCCAGTCCCAGGCCAACACCAACCTGTTCGTGCCTGAAGACCTGCCCACCGGCAACGGCGTATGGTCGATCACACCCGGGATCTCGCTGGTCAAGACCTTCGACCCGGCAGTGCTGTTCGGCAGCCTTTCCTACACCCATAATTTCGAAGAGTCCTTCGACGACATAAGCTCCACCGTCAACCAGAGGATACCGGGCAAGGTGCGGATCGGCGACAGCTTCCAGATCGGTGCGGGCATTGCCTTCGCGCTGAACGAGAAGATGAGTATGTCGTTCTCGGTTTCCGACCTCATCCAAAAGAAAAGCAAGCTCAAACAGGACGGCGGGGATTGGGAGTCGGTGGTCTCCAGCGACGCCAATGCCGGCTATTTCAACATCGGCATGACCGTAGCCGCCAGCGACAACCTGACCATCGTGCCCAACCTGTCCATCGGTCTGACCGACGATGCGCCGGACTTCACCTTTAGCCTGAAATTCCCCTATTACTTCTGATGCAGTCCTTGCGGGAGCGAGCCTGCTCGCGATAGCGGTCGATCAGTTAACTGTTTGTGACTGACACAGCGCTATCGCGAGCAGGCTCGCGCTCGCATTGACGCGTGCAGGGCTTGATTCAGCGGATTTGATGCTTGTGCAGCAGCCGGTAGAACGTCGGCCGGGATATGCCCAGCACGCGGGCAGCAACACTCAGGTTGTCACTGTGCCGGTTAAGTACATCACTCAGCGCCTGACGCTCAGCACGGGTCTTGTAATCTTCAAGGGTGCCCATCGGCGCCACCGGCCCTTGATGGCCGGTCAGGCCAAGGTCCATCGCTTCAATCTGCCGCCCCTCGGCCAACACCAGGCCGCGACGTACCCGATTGGCCAGCTCACGCACATTACCCGGCCAGTCATGCTTACCCATGGCCACCAACGCGTCTTCACTGAAACTGCGAGGTCGACGTCCGGTTTCCTGACTGTAGAAATGCGAGAAGTGGCTGGCCAGCATCGACAAATCGCCATGGCGTTCACGCAACGGCGCCATCAGCACCTGCAGCACGTTCAAGCGATAATACAGGTCTTCACGAAACAGCTTGTGATCGATGGCGGCTTCCAGATCCACATGGGTGGCGGCCAAAATCCGCACATCGACGGCGATCGGCTGGCTGCCCCCGACCCGCTCGATGTGTTTCTCCTGCAGGAAACGCAACAGATTGGCCTGTAGCTCCAACGGCAGGTCACCAATCTCATCCAGAAACAGGGTGCCGCCGTGCGCCGCTTCGATCCGCCCGATCTTGCGCTGATGGGCCCCCGTGAAAGCACCTTTCTCGTGCCCGAACAATTCCGACTGGATCAAGTGCTCCGGTATCGCGCCACAATTGATGGCAATGAACGGTTTGTTGCGCCGATGGGATTGGCGATGCAGCGTGCGCGCCACCAGTTCCTTGCCGGTGCCGCTTTCACCGCGAATTAACACTGGCGATTCGGCAGGTGCCAATTTGCTCAACAACTTGCGCAGCTCCCGAATGGGTTTGCTGTCACCCAGTAATTCATGTTCAGGCTCATTGACGTGAATCGAGCCCTGTCCGCGCAAACGCGCCATGCCAAAGGCGCGGCCCAGGGTCACCTGAACCCGGGACACATCGAATGGCAAGGTATGGAAATCAAAAAACCATTCGCAGACAAAGTCTCCGACATTCTTCAGGCGCAGCACTTCCTGATTCAGCACGGCGATCCACTCGGTGCCGCTGCGGCTGATCAACTCCTTGACCGCCTCCGGCCGTTCCAGGTGAAAAGGCTGAAGTCGCAACAGCCCGACGTCACACGTTCGATCACCCGCATGCTCAAGGGAACAGCTCTCCACGTCCCAACCAATGGTGCGTAATCCGGGCAACAGGCGATGGCAATCATCGCAGGGATCAACCACGAGCAGACGACGCGACGTACTGGCTTCGATCATGACTGATCCTTGGCGCCAAAATAAGGAATATGAGGAAAAACAGTCGTTTGGCGAACCTGCATGTAACAGTAGCAAGAAGTTGACACCTGCTTGTATCAATTGATTATCGGGTTCGCTTTAAAGTGGTTATAAGGGCGCGTTTGGTTAGTTGTCGCCCGCTTGAATCTTTCATCAAGCTTTCAAACAAAAGTCCAAAAGCCGGGTCTGAAAGAAAATCGAAATTTATTTAAGGAATGTGTGACCTGCCCCCCCTTACAAGACATCAGTACAAGTAACCAGCCGCCCGGTACGCCCAACCGACGGCACATCATTTGATTGGGCATACTTGAGAGATAACGCCATGAACGCCCCGCTCCGTATCAACGAAGCTCTTCTGATTGCCGACCGCGCCTTTCGTCCTTTTCAATGCGTGGCCTGGGCTCCACAAGACGGTAATGGTGAACTGAGCCTGACCGTCATTGACCGCACCAATACTCATATTGGCCGTACTCAGATTCCAAGCAGTGCCTACACCGACCCGGCCCAACTGGCTGACTGGTTGAAACAGGCCCGTGCCGAGTTGAGCCAGGAAGGCTACACCCTGCAATCCTGGTCCATGCCTGAGTAAATCCTTGCCGGTAACCTGATGATGGATTGCAGGCTTTGCACTGGGTCGAAAAGCCAGTGTTCTGGCACGATTCGCTGCTGTTTCTGCAGAGTCTGACAGTTGTGCATTGTCACATTCAGGGATTGAATGTTGCCCTCATGCAGTCGGCGCCCCTCCGGGCTTATCGACACGCAAGGAGAGGCATGCATGCTCGATCAATCCGCGTTTGCAATGCCGACGACCGCAGCCTGTGCCGGCCATCTCGACCCAGGCTTTGCCGATAACGGTAAAGCCTGGTTGCATTTCACCGGTAACCTCGGGAGTCTGACCACGGGCCTGACGGTCGATCATGCCGGAAGAATCCTGGTGGCAGCCCGGATCGAAACGACCGAGGGCAGCCGGTTCGGGCTTGCACGGCTCAACCACGACGGTTCGGCTGACGCGGGCTTCGGACACCATGGCTATGTGATCGGCTCTTTTGAGCGCGGCTTCGAAGCCACGGCGGGCAAGGTGATGGAATTACCCGACGGCCGTATCCTGCTGTCCGGCCTGCACTACGAAAACACCGACCGCACCCTGCCCGCCATCGCGCTGTTCGATCAGCAGGGCCGCGCCGTTCAAAGCTTCGGCAGCGCCGGGCAGCAGGTCATACGGCTGTGCGGCAATCTCTCCCAAGGTCTGCGCGATACGTGGCTCCCACCCGGCGTACCGGGCCTTGAAGCCTGTGACATGCGGGTGCAGGCCGATGGCCGGATCCTCATCCTCGCCAATCATCATTACCAACTATCTGACCATGTCGGCATCCTGATCCGGCTCCTGCCGGACGGCGCATTGGACACTTCGTTCAACAACCGCGGCTTTGTGATGGTCCGGCATCTGTTGAAAAACACTTGGCTGGGTTGTGTGGCGCTTCAGGCCGACGGCAGCATCGTGGTCGGCGGAGTGATTGACTTGCCCCAACAAGGTCTGATGGCCCGCTATGATCCCAGCGGCACACTGGATGACAGCTTTGGCGAGGACGGTTTCCTGTCCATCACGACTGAGCAGCACAGCGTAATGGTCAGCCAGATCGTCCAACTTCCAGACGGTGATCTGCAAGCGTTGGGCAGCAGCCGCGACCCGATGCATTGCCTGTCGTTAAGAGTGGGCAGCGACGGCAAACCGGACCCTCGCTGCAACCAAGGACAGTGTCAGCTCCTGAAATTTGGCAACAGCGCCAGTCAGTGGACGGCGGCCCAGCTTCAAGCGGACGCAAAGCTGGTGACCGCCGGTGCCACCATCGGCGGCATCGAAACTGACTTCGTTCTGGCCCGACACTTGCCGGACGCCAGCCTCGACCCGGATTTCGCTGAGGGCAGAGGTTGGGTCCGCACTCGACTGGGCTACAGCCTCGACACCGCCACATCCCTGGCTCTGCAGGCAGACGGGAAGATCCTGGTGGGCGGCTATTCTCTGCATGGCAAGTATCAGGCGGTGGTGGTGCGGTACCGGCCCTGAGGATTTGCGTGGTTCATCGAGCCAGAATGAATCGCTCGATTGCCAGCGCCGCGCCGTCTTCGGTATTGGCTGCGGTGATGACATCGGCCTGACGCTGAATCGCCTCCTCCGCCTGCCCCATGGCAATCGACAACCCCGCACGGTGAAACATCGCCGGATCGTTGCCACCGTCGCCCATGGCGGCGGTCTGTTCCAACGGCACCCCGAGGAAGGCGGCCAGGGTCGCCAGCGCTTCACCCTTGTTTGCCCGCATCGCCGTCACATCCAGATAGATCGGTTGCGAACGCGAGACCTGAGCCTGCCCCTTGAGCAGCGGATGCAAGCGCGCCTCCAGCTCAACCAGCAGCTGCGTGTTGGGGCTGGTGGCAACGATCTTGTCGATACGTTCCAGGTAAGGCTCGAAACTCTCGACTTGCACCGGCGGATAGCCAAGCCCGCGCGTCTCCACCGGCACCATCGGACCGTTAGCGTCGCGCACCAGCCAGTCACCGTCGGCAAACACCCAGACCTCGATAGCAGGCTGGTCGGCGTACAAGGCCAGCGTCGCCAAAGCCGCCTCAGGTGGCAGGTAGTGTACGGCGAGGAAACTGCCGTCCGGGTGGACCAGCGTACCGCCATTGAACGCGGCGGTAGGCAGGTCCACGCCCAAGGCTTCGATCTGCTGCAACATCGCCCGGGGCGGCCGCCCGGTGGCGAGGCTGAACATCACGCCCGCCTCGCGCAGCGAGCGAACGGCCTCGATGGTGCGCTGGTTGAGACTGTGGTCAGGCAGCAGCAGCGTGCCGTCCATGTCACTGAGCAAAAAACGGATGGGGTGTTTCACCTGATCACTCATCGAGCGCATGCCAAACGCGGCCATCGCGTGTCAGCAGATCATCTGCGGCCGACGGACCATCTTCACCGGCTTTGTAGAACTGGAGCGTCGCGTCCTGTTGCCAGGCATCGAGGAACGGCTGGACCGCACGCCAGCCGTTTTCAATGTTGTCGGCACGCTGAAACAAGGTCTGATCGCCGGTCAGGCAGTCGTAGATCAAGGTTTCGTAACCCGTGGACGGTTGCATTTCGAAGAAGTCCTTGTAGGCAAATCCCAGTTCAATATTCGCCATGTCGAGGGTCGGCCCCGGCCGCTTGGCCAGCAGGTCGAACCACATGCCTTCATTGGGCTGGATCTGGATTCTCAAGTACGTGGGTTGCAGTTCATCGACTTCGGTATCGCGAAACTGCGCGTAAGGCGCCGGTTTGAAGCAGATGACAATTTCCGTGTCCCGCACACTCATGCGTTTGCCTGTGCGCAGGTAAAACGGCACCCCGACCCAACGCCAGTTATCGATCATCACCTTGAGGGCGACGTAGGTTTCGGTGCTGCTGTCGGGCGCAACATTGGCTTCCTCGCGGTAACCGTTGACCGCTACGCCGCCGACCTGGCCTGCGGTGTACTGGCCACGCACCGAGTTGGCGCGGGCCTGCTCCACCGACCAGGGGCGAATGGCCCCGACCACCTTGGCTTTTTCGCCACGCACCGCATCGGCGCCAAAGGCGGCCGGCGGTTCCATGGCCACCATCGCCAACAACTGGAACAAGTGGTTGGGCACCATGTCCCGCAGGGCGCCGGTGTGTTCGTAGAAACTGCCACGGGTTTCCACGCCAACGGTTTCCGCGGCGGTGATTTGTACATGGTCGATGTAGTGATTGTTCCAGAAGGCCTCGAACAGGCTGTTGGAAAAACGGCTGACCAGAATGTTCTGAACCGTTTCCTTGCCCAGGTAATGGTCGATCCGGTAGATCTGTTTTTCGCTCATGACTTTGAGCAGGCAGGCATTGAGCGCTTCGGCGGTTGGCAGATCGGAACCGAACGGTTTCTCGATCACCACACGCCGGAAGGCATCGTCCTGTTCCTGAAGCAGCCCGGCCGCACCGAGGCGGCGGACCACTTCACTGAAAAAACGCGGCGCGGTCGCCAGATAGAAAACCGCGTTGCCGGTGCCACTGGCGGCGATTTTCGCCGCCAGTGCTTCGTAGGTGCTGTCATCGAGGAAGTCACCCTGAACGTAACTGATGCCCCGCGCCAGGCTGGCCCACAGCACCGGGTCGAGCGCCCGGTCGGCATCGCCGCCCTTGCTCGCCGCTTGGTGACGGATGAAATCCTCGAGTTTGCGGGCGAAGTCCACATCACTGATAGCGTTGTGGTCGACACCAATGATCTGCAGGCCATCTCCCAGCAGCCCGTCGCGACTGAGGTGGTACAGCGCCGGCATCAGCAGACGCTTGACCAGATCGCCATGGGCGCCGAACAGAAACAGCGTGGTCGGCGGCGCGGGTTCTGCCTTGGGTTTCCTGCCGATCGAGGTCATTTTTTCGGCGTCTCCACGTGGCCACCGAAGCCAAAGCGCATGGCCGATAGCATCTTGTCACCGTAGGTGCTCTGCTGGCGCGAGCGGAAACGGGCGAACAATGAACTGGAGAGCACCGGCACCGGAACCGCTTGCTCGATGGCCGCTTCGATGGTCCAGCGCCCTTCACCACTGTCGGCAACCTCACCGGAGAAGCCGTCCAGCTTCGGATCGCTGGCCAAGGCGTCGGCGGTCAAATCCAGCAGCCAGGACGACACCACACTGCCGCGACGCCAGACTTCGGCGATATCGGCCACATTCAAGTCAAATCGCTGCTCAGGTGGCAGGCTTTCGCTGGATTTGGTCTTGAGGATGTCAAAGCCCTCGGCGAAGGCCTGCATCATTCCGTATTCAATGCCGTTGTGGATCATCTTCACGAAATGCCCCGAACCGGCCGGGCCCGCGTGGATGTAGCCGCGTTCCGCGCGATCATCGTCAGACTTGCGGTCGCGGGTGCGCGGAATATCGCCCATCCCTGGTGCCAGGCTGTCGAACAAAGGGTCCAGGCGCTTCACCACTTCGGCGTCACCACCAATCATCATGCAATAACCGCGCTCCAGGCCCCAGACGCCGCCGGAAGTGCCGACGTCGATATAATTCAGGCCTTTGACCGACAACGCCTGCGCGCGACGGATGTCATCCTTGTAGTACGTGTTACCGCCATCGATGATGACGTCGCCCGGCTCCAGCAACTCGCTGAGAACGTTAATCGTGTCTTCGGTGGGGGCGCCGGCGGGCAACATGACCCAGACCGCCCGTGGTTTTTCCAGACCGGCCACCAGTTGCGGCAGATCCGCGACGCCCGTTGCGCCCTCCTGGCTCAGGTTTTCAACAAAGGCGGCATTGCGATCGTAGACGACGGTGGTGTGCCCATTGAGCATCAGGCGCCGCGCAATATTGCCGCCCATGCGGCCCAGTCCAATGATCCCGAGTTGCATGTGCTGATGCTCCCTACTACAAATAAAGGTGTGTCAAAGGTTTAGCTCAATCGACGAGTGGAGGTTAGTCCAGAGCATTGCTGCATAGTTTCCGGGTAATTCGAGCGATCACAAGGGATAACGCTCCAGATCCGGCCAAAGACACAGCGACCATGAAAAATAAAAAAGTTCCAATCACAAGCAAAAGAAATCAGAATCGGCGCCGATAGTAGAGGTGTCGACCAAATACTGGCGACATCTCTATAGTTGATGTACGCCATTTGCGAGGTGAGCAATGGACTCCGTAGTTACCGCACGTCCTCCCCAAACCCTTTACGTGACCATTCGTCGCGACGAATTACGCCTGCTTAAAGAAGAGCGTGATCTGCTGCTTGATGAGGTGACGCAATTGCGCATGCAGTTGCAACACTCCCAGCTGTCCCATCAGAGCCAGGCCCTGGCTCGGTAACCCCCGAGCAGAGGCGCGGCGCCGGAAGTGGCACTGGACAAACCGGTGTCATTTCCATGTATACCCACTCGTGCCAAGGGCATGTGTTCCTGCTGCAGCGCGTAGCAGTCCCGCCCCTGGGTGCGCGGGTTTCAGTGCGTGAGGGTGCAACGCGACCACCGGAAATAAATCTCCTCGCCACAAAAAAACGCCTTCGCCACATCCCCCCCGACATTCGTTTTGTAACCAAATATCTTACAAATTTTTCACACCTCCATCGCGATACTCCCGGCCTTTTAGGGTAGTTCGGCGCATGCCTGTGGGCATCCATTGGGTGCCAGCGGCGTCGTCGACAGGACGGCTGGAGCGCTTGATGAGTTTGTTCAAACGCAGCACAACGACTGCGAAAAGTTTCGACTGGGCCGGTTTTGGTTGGCTTTTTCTGTTTTTCTGGTATTTCTCGGGTATTACCCAACTGCTCATACTGGTGACCGACACTTCGGGCTTTACCGGGTTTCGTCAGGCCTTCGTCATGAGCGCACTGTGGCTGGCGCCCGTATTGCTCTTCCCTGCTCGGACCCGCCTGCTTGCGGCGTTGATCGGCGTGGTGCTGTGGGCCTGCTCTATGGCCAGCCTCGGTTACTTTTTCATCTATCAGCAAGAGTTTTCCCAGAGCGTCATCTTCATCATGTTCGAATCGAACGTGTCCGAAGCCGGCGAGTACATGACGCAGTATTTTGCCTGGTGGATGGTGGTGGCCTTCCTGGCCCATACCGCCGTCGGGTATTGGCTCTGGACACGCCTGCGCCCGGTGTACCTGCCCCGCGGCCAAGCCATGGTCGCGGCGACTGCGATTGTGGTGGCAGTGGTCGGCTATCCGCTGATCAAACACACCCTGCGGGCCGGCACGCTTGCCGGTGGTCTGGAGAAATTCGAAAGTCGTATCGAGCCAGCCGTGCCGTGGCAAATGCTGGTGGCATACCGGCGCTATGGCGAGCAGCTGGAAAACATGCAAGGCATGCTTCACAGCGCCAGCAAGATCGCACCGCTGCGTAACCTCAAGGACGCCATGGCCGAGCAGCCCGCCACCCTGGTGCTGGTCATCGGCGAGTCCACCAACCGCCAGCGCATGAGCCTGTACGGTTATCCAAGGAAAACCACGCCGGAACTGGACAAGCTCAAGGACCAGCTCTCGGTTTTCGACAATGTCATCACCCCGCGCCCCTACACCATCGAAGCACTGCAGCAGGTACTGACCTTTGCCGATGAACAGAACCCGGACCTTTACCTGAGCACACCGTCCTTGGTGAGCATGATGAAGCAGGCCGGTTACAAGACCTTCTGGATCACCAACCAGCAGACCATGACCAAGCGCAACACCATGCTCACGACTTTCTCTCAACAAGCCGATGCGCAGGTATACCTGAACAACAACCGCAACCAGAACGCGGCGCAATACGACGGCGATGTGATCGCCCCGTTCAATCAGGCCCTGGCAGACAGCACGGCGCGCAAACTGATCGTGGTGCACCTGCTCGGCACCCACATGAGCTATCAGTACCGGTATCCGCCCAACTTCAAGAAGTTCACCGACCGCCAGGGCGTACCGGCGGGGGTGCGTGACGACCAGGTCCCGACCTACAACAGTTACGACAACGCGGTGCTGTACAACGACTTCGTAGTGTCCAGTCTGATCAAGGACTACGCCAAAACCGACCCCAACGGCTTTTTGCTGTACCTGTCGGACCATGGTGAAGACGTGTTCGATTCGCCGGGCCATAGCACGCTTGGCCGCAACGAAGGCAAGCCGACCGCGCCGATGTACACCGTTCCGTTCATCGCCTGGGCCTCGCCCAAGTGGCGTGAAACTCATGGCTGGAACTTCAGCGCTGACCTGTCACGCCCCTACAGCAGCGCTCACTTGATCCACACCTGGGCAGACCTGGCCGGTTTGAGTTTTGATGAGCTGGACCGCAGTAAAAGCCTGGTAAGCGATGACTTCAAGGCCCGTCCGCTGTTGATCGGCAACCCTTATGAACACCAGCGCAAGGCCTTGATCGACTTCAGCCTGATGCAGCCCAAGGCGCCTGCGGTGCGGGTCGTGCAAAAATAGCCGGAGCGCCCTCGCCCGCTTCCACAGGGGCGGCCTCTACAGGGGCTTTGTCCAGAACAGCATTCGACCGTGGGCCGGGTCGAACATACCTGGGGCAAAGCCAAACCTGGTATAGCTGGCCTGGGCGATGGCATTGCCTTCAAGCACCTCCAGGGTGATTTTGCAGCAACCACGCTGGCGGGCGATATCCTCGACCTTCTGCAGCATCTTTTGGCTCAACCCCAAGCCGCGGAACGGCTTCATCACCACAACATCGTGGACGCTGACCAGTGGTCGGCAAGCGAAGGTCGAAAAACCTTCGAAGCAATTGACCAGGCCCGCCGGTTCGCCGTTGACGAAAGCCAGTACGCTGAAGGCATGCGGGCGCTTGGCCAGTTCCTCGGGTAGATGCAGCAACACTTCCGGCGGCAGCGACTGGCCACCGCCCATTGGATCTTCTGCATAGCCGTTCAGCACATAACAGATTGCTTCGGCGTGGACTGCATTGGTATAGCTGGCTTGCAATACAAGAATGTCCCTGGTTTCTTCCACGGCGTTCCATCTCACTTCGGTAGTACCGGCGGCTCCGGTGCCGTCGGCGGGATACGGTCAGGCGGACTGACCAAAACGCTGCATTTGCATTTCCTGCAGGCGACTGAGCGTACGACGAAACGGGAATTGCAGATAGCCCTCGGTGTACAACCGGTCCATCGGCACCTGTGCCGAAAGGTACAACGGCACTTTGCGGTCGTAGCATTCATCGACCAGGGCAATGAAACGCCGCACACCGTCATCATGGATGGACAACTGCGGCAACTCACGATCACCCGCCTCGACCCTTTCAACCCCGTCTTCGGTTCCACGGGCAATGCGCCCCTCGCGCTGCTCGGCGCTCAGACTAGGTACGTCGCTGATCAGGATGGCCTTGAAACGGTCGCACAGCGCCATGAAGTCCATGGCTGAGAACGGCTGCTCACACATATCCGCGTAACGACTCCAGAGCACCGTATCGCTGGCCCGCACGGGCTCAAGCAGACGATGGCCGACTTCAATCGGCAAACTGTTGGGCGCCTGTCCTGCGGTCAACTGGGCAAAAACAGCCTCCAACGGATCGGGTTGCCCACAGTCGCGTAGCCAGTAGCGCTGCTGCAATGCCCCCGGATGCTGGCGATGATCTTGCCATCCGTTCACCGGCACGACCTGCATGTGCTGCTTGATCGCCGTGATGGTGGGCAGGAATCGCTCGCGGTTGTGGCCGTTGGCATAAAGCTCCTCGGGCGGCAGGTTGGAGGTGCTGACCACCACCATGCCCCGCTCGAACATAACCTGAAACAGACGGCCCAGAATAATGGCATCGCCAATGTCGGTGACGAACAACTCGTCGAAACACAACACCCTGACCTCTTGGCTCAGTTCTGCCGCCAATGCCTGCAAAGGGTCCGGCGTGCCCGTAAGCTGGAACGAGCGCTGATGCACCCAGGCCATGAAATGATGGAAATGCTGACGACGGGCCGGCACCCTAAGGCTTTCGTAGAAACGGTCCATCAACCAGGTCTTGCCGCGTCCGACCGGCCCCCAGAGATAAACGCCCTGAATCGACTTGCGCCCCTCGTGCAGTGCCTGGTGGCACTGTTGCAGAGCCATGATGGCCAGTTCCTGGGCCTCGTCCTGGACAAAACCATGGTGTTCGATGGCATGCTGCCAGGCACTCAAGGGGGAGTCGAAAGTCATACGGCCCGGATCCGGAAAATGAGGCCGGGGAGTATGCCATGTCGGCGGCTTTGAGTGAGTGACCTCACCTGTCTGTGAACCTCAGCAAAACCCTGTGGCGAGGGCGATTTATCCCCTCGCTACAGGTGTTGACGAACCAACGTGCAAACATCTAGATCGAGATATCCAGCCGACTGATCTTCCCCTGCTCGTCGAGCCGGAAGGTGTAGCGCAACTCCAGCGGGCTGCCGGGGAAAGTTCCGGAGATCAGGTTATGCACCAGCACCTTGCCGGTGCGTTGCTGCACATTGAGCACCTCAACCCGAGGCTGAAAACGCTGGGCGGTGTCTTCCATCCATTGAGCGATGGCCTGGGCACCGACGCGGTGCTGGCCTTCGTCGAACACATTGGCATCCTCGGCGAAAAAACGCGTCACCGCCGAACTGTCACGGGCATTGGCGGCCGCAATGTAACCGGCGATGGCCGGGGCCAGGGAAGAGACGGGATTGGACATGGTACGGCTCCTTGTTTTATCGATCTGACGCCATGCTAGAACAGCCTTGTGTCAGTTTTTGTCAGGAGTGAAACGCCCCGCCTCGTCCAGGTCCATCAGCTTGAACCAGGCGCGCAGCAAGTCGCTGCGCCTGCCAGGATAGCGCTCGCCCTGCTCGGTGGCAGTAGCGATCCGATCTGTACGAAAGGTCCGATAGGCGCCGCGTAACTCACACCACGCCACCACCACTCGCGCCTCATTGAAAAAACCCAGGGCCAACGGCCAGATCAGGCGCTGGCTGGGGTTCTTATTCACGTCGGCATAATCGATGTGCAGCTTGGCTTGAGCGCGAATGGCCTGGCGGTACACATTCAGCTCCACCGTATTCTGTGGATAGCCGTAGCCCGGAGGCCCGGGCAACACCGTGGGGTTGCGCAGGGCATCCCGGACGTCAGGCGCCAGCACCGCAGCGACCTTGGCCAAAGCGTCGGCAGCGGCCTTGCCCAGCACCTCGTCACCACGCTGATCAACGTAGCGCAGCCCCAGCACAATCGCCTCGATTTCATCGGCGGTGAACATCAATGGCGGCAGGAACAGACCGCTGCGCAACACATAGCCAATGCCCGCCTCGCCCTGGATCGGCGCCCCCAGGGCCGAGAGTTCGGCGATATCGCGGTAGAGCGTGCGCTCGGACACTTTCAACTCGGCCGCCAATGTCGCAGCGGTAACCGGGCAGCGCTTGCCGCGCAAGACTTGCAATAATGTGAGCAGTCGAGTGGTACGCGACACGATGGGCGATCCGCAAAAAAGATTGACGCAGATTAGCAGAGCCTGGTGTCAGAAACTGTCAGGAGCCATGAGCCTTGTCTGAACTGGAAACCGCGTGATATGCGGGGGTTTGAGAGAGATGTGGGTTATCGTGCTCTACGCAGTTCGCCCGTTTGCCCCACCTATTATCGTGAGAGTTTATCCATGCGCAGAGCCCTCGGTATGTCCCTTTTCCTGATGTTGCTCAGCCTGAGCGCCTGCGCCCTCTTCCCGCACCGCGATCCGCTGAACATCACCGTGGTGGGCATCGAACCGTTGCCCAGCCAGGAACTGGAGATGCGCTTTGCCGTGAAACTGCGATTGCAGAACCCTAACGAAACCACCATCGATTACAACGGTGTCGCGCTCGACCTCGAGGTTAACGGCCGAACGCTGGCATCGGGGGTCAGCGATCAGACCGGATCCATCCCACGGTTCTCCGAGGCAGTACTGAGCGTGCCGGTGAGCATCTCGGCTTTCTCCGTGCTGCGCCAGACGCTGGGCCTGAGCCAGACCCAAAGCCTGGACAACCTGCCTTACGTACTCAAAGGCAAACTGGCCGGTGGACTGTTCGGCACCCTGCGCTTCGTTGACCGCGGCACCCTGGATTTGCCGGGTACCGCGGCCACTTGGTAAATCAACGAGTGAAACGCACACCGGGTTTGGCCCGCTCGTCCACCACCAGTTCGAACACATCGGGCCGGGCGTAATGGCCGACCACGTCATAGTCGTAGCGCGCCGGTACCAGTTCATCGGTATCGATTTGGGCGGTCAACAACCCGCTCGTGCCTTTGAGCGGACCGGCCAACACGTCCCCCATGGGGCCGACAATCACACTGCCACCGGCAATCAAGGGACGCTCGGCAGGCCAGTTCGCCACCTCCATACCCAGCGCCTGAGGCGAGGCCTGAACCTGACAGGCGCTGACCACGAAGCAACGACCTTCGTGGGCGATATGACGCATGGTCACCTGCCACATCTCCCGCTCATCCACCGTCGGCGCACACCAGACCTGCACCCCTTTGGCGTACATCGCGGTGCGCAACAGCGGCATCATGTTCTCCCAACACACCGCAGCGCCTACACGACCGACCTGGCTGTCGATCACCGGTAAAGTCGAGCCGTCGCCCTTACCCCAAATCAGACGCTCGGTGCCAGTGGGCATCAGCTTGCGATGCTTGGCCACCAGGCCGGCATCTGGCTCGAAATACAGGGCGGTGCAGTACAAGGTACTGCCGTCACGCTCAATGACCCCCAATACCAGACTTGCCCCCGTGCGCGCCGAAGACCCGGCCAATGCCTCGGTTTCACTGCCAGGCACGTCGATGGCGTTGGCAAAATAACGAGCAAAGGCCTCGCGCCCCTCGGGCAACCGGTACCCCAACTGTGTACCGAAGCTTTCTCCTTTCGGATACCCACCCAGCAGCGCTTCGGGCATCACCACCAGGCGTGCTCCGGCCTCACGTACGGCATCTTCATAGGAAAGAATCTGCGCCAAGGTGTCAGCTTTGCCGCCGGGCAACGAGCCGATCTGCAGGGCAGCCACAATGGATTTGGGCATGGTTTTCAACTCCTCGATCATCTGGGGTTGCTGATTTTCAGGTGCCGGACGATCATGAATAAAGCCCCATACGCTGCTAAATGATATGAGTGTTATGAATATCGCGGATGTTGACCTCAATCTGCTCAAGACCTTCGAAGCCTTGCACGATGAATCCAGCGCCAGCCGCGCCGCGCTACGCCTGGGCGTGACCCAGTCGGCCATCAGCGCGGCACTGCGCAGGCTTCGAAACCTGTATGACGATCAATTGTTTGTGCGCACTGGCCGCGGCCTGGCGCCGACCTTACGGGCCAATCAGCTCAAACCGGTGATCAGCGAGGCACTGAATAAATGTCGCCAGAGCCTGGCGATGGTGGACCCCGGCGCCAGTCATTACGAAGGTCGCTCGGTCATCGTCGGGCTGTCCGATGATTTCGAAATTGCCCATGGCCGGCGCTTGATCGAGGAAGTGGCACAACGCGCACCGGGGCTACGATTGATTTTTCGCCAGACCCATAGCCAGATCGTCGGCCGGGCCCTGATGGAGCGCAGTTTCGATCTGGCGATCACGGCGGGCGGGTTTACCGAACGCTTGCTCAGCCGTCAGGTACTGGGTGAAGGCGACTACGCCTGTCTCGTCGACCCGGCCAGCCTGACGCCAGACCAGCAGACGCTCACCCTGGAGGCGTTCGTGGCCCGCGAGCATCTGCTCGTCTCTTCGGGTGGGTTCATCGGCATCACCGACGAAGGGCTGGCCGCGCTAGGCCTGAGCCGACGGGTGTGCGCCTCGACCACCCACTTTGCCGCCCTGCCGTTCCTGCTCAAGGGCAGCCAGGCCGTGGCGACCATTCCGCTGCATGCCGCCCGGGCGATCGCCTCGCTCAGTGGCCTGGCACTGCTGCCCTGCCCCCTGAACCTGCCCCGCTACCCTATCGAACTGGGCTGGCGAACCCATACGCAGATGGACCCGGCCGTGGTCAAGGTACGCGAGGCCATCATCACAACCTTTGCCTGAGGTTTATTTGTTGGCAGCCATCAGACGATTGACTTCACTGCGCACCATGTTGGCGTACTCGGGCGGCGACATGCCGTCCAGTTCGGCACGCACCCATTCGGACCACTTGCCCTTGCGCTTGGAGCGCTCGCCGAACAACCGGGCCGCGTCGCCCTTGGCCTTGCCCAGATTGTTTTGCCACAGTTCAAAGAGTCGGGACTTTTCGTCTTCCAGTGCCGCGCGCTCGGCCAGGGGCTTGTCAGCCAGATTGAAACTCATGGGAAATACCTGTTGCGTAAATAGGCGCCATCTTACACCTTGCAGAGGAACGTCTTAACCACGATTTCGGGTGAACTGGGCTGCTATCGCCAGACGCTGCAACTTTTGTCCAGCCGCAGCACTCCATTGTTCACTGCCATCATCAGCAAGGAGTAACTCAATGGCTCGCAAAAGCACCGTGCAAGGGAATGGAGAACAGATCAAGGATCAAGCCTTCAGTGAACTGAAGGCATTGATTGAAGAGTCCGAAAAGCTGCTCAAAAGCAGTGCTTCGCTGGTCGGTGAAGACGCTGAAAACCTGCGAGACCAGATTTCCCAGAAACTGCAACAGGCACTGGATTCGGTCGCCAGCGCACGGGAGCGCACCCGGCCGATGGTCGATGCCACCGAAGTCTATATCGGCGGACATCCATGGCAGACCGTGGCCATTTCCGCAGGCTTCGGCCTGGTGGTGGGGTTATTGCTCGGACGGCGTTAAGTGCTCTTGGCAAAACGGTGAATGATCACAGAAACTGTGGCGAGGGGATTTATCCCCGCAGGGCTGCATCGCAGCCCAATGCGACTTAGCTGCGCAAGGCGTGCGCAGGTTTGAGGGCCGCTGCGCGACCCGACGGGGATAAATCCCCTCGCCACAATCCATGATTCCTCGCCTCTCATTCGAAGCTGGCTTTACACTCCCGCCAACTCCCGCAACTGCACCAATGTCTGCTCGTCCAGTGCGATCCCCCGCTCATTGGATTTACTGCGCTCGCGATGCCGACGATCCCCCGGCAACCTCCGCAACCCAACACCATGCATCTGCCTGACCAGTTCCTGGCTGCGTTCGGCGAAGTTCTGCCCGGCGGCCTTGCTCGGGTCGATCACGATCAGCAACTGACCGGTCCAGGGTGTCTTGGCCCCAGGATGGTTGTGCCAATCGAACTCGAAGGAAAAGTTGCCACCGGTCAGGGCGGCCGCCAGCAGCTCGACCATCATCGACAACGCCGAGCCCTTGTGTCCGCCAAAAGGCAGGAGCGCCCCGCCTTCGAGAATCGCCTTCGGATCGCAAGTCGGCTGACCTAGGCTGTCCACCCCCATTCCCGGCGGTAGCAACTCGCCTTTGCGCGCGGCAATCTGCACATCACCATGGGCGATGGCGCTGGTGGCCAGGTCGAAGACAATCGGCTCACCATCGGCCCGTGGCGCGGCGAAGGCAATGGGGTTGGTACCGAAGAGTGGCCGGTCAGCACCGTGAGGCACCACGCAGGTCATGCTGTTGACCACGCTCAATGCCACCAGACCTTCATAGGCAAACGGCTCGACATCCGGCCACAGGGCAGCGAAATGATGGGAGTTGCGAATCGCCAACACTGCAATCCCGGCGCTACGGGCCTTGGCTACCAACAAGGGACGTGCGGCGGCCAGGGCCGGCTGGGCGAAACCGTTACCGGCGTCCACCCGCACAAACCCTGATGCCACATCTTCAACCGTGGGTACTGCCTGACCATCGACCCAACCACTTTTCAGCGTCGAGACATAACCGGGAATGCGGAATACCCCATGACTGTGGGCGCCATCACGTTCGGCTCCGGCACAGTTTTCGGCCAAGGCCCGGGCGACCTCGGCCGAGGTGCCATGTCGCAGGAATACTTTCTCCAGCAAGCTCACCAAAGCGGAAAAAGACAGGGTGCTTGAACCGGCATGATCGGATAGCGCAGACATCTGAAGCTCCAGAGTGATTGTTGGAGGTAGCAACAGCGTAAGGGGAACCAGCCGGCTGATTAAACACCGCTTCAGCGGCGGAGCAAAGCATGCTCGTGCCGGATTACGCTGAGCACCGCGCTTGCGTGCGGTAACTATGTACCACCTTTGCTCTTTGATCGTTGCCTAGTCTGGCCGCTCATCCACCAAACGTGCCACCTCCCGGCGCCTTGAGCGAGAAGCAACGATGACCACTGCAACCACGCCGCTATTATTTCCCGAGGTATTGGCCACCAATAACCTGGAGGACTTGAACGCCCCCCACGGATTGACCCAGGCAGACCTCGACTGGCTGCACCACGCGTCCCTGTCCAGCCACACGCTGCGCGCCGCACAGACGCCCCCCATGTCTGCCGAAACGATTCTCTTGCAGGTCGACGCAAACGCGCCGATCCCGCTGGCCGGCTGCTTTATGCTCAAAGCGCTGACAACAGGCGCAGCGCAGACCCAGCCTGCGTTCCTCTACACGCCCTACGGCGGAATCAGAAAATTCGACAGCCCCGAAGCTCTCGAAGAGAAGATGGAAGAGATGCTGGACAGTCCAGCCGAGCGTGACGATCTTTTTCGCCTGTTATCGATTTCCCAGCGCGCCGAACTCAACAGCACCTCCGCGATCAGGACGACCCGGCAACGTATCGACGGTGACGTCTTCAACACCCAGGTCGAGTCCATCGAGTTCGCTCAAAGCCTCAACGCCCGAACAATGGTGGATGAACTGATCAAGTTACCCTCCCTCAGCGCGATGCTTGACGCGATCTTGAATGAGGTGCTGTCCAACTTTGATCATCGCCAGGCCCGCGTAACAATGAGCACGTGGAGTAGCGCGGGAAGTCAGAAGGCAAGCCAGTTGACCAGAAGCATGACGCTGAGCGAGGCGGTCCTGGTCTACTTCCACAGCCAGGGTCGGCCCGCCGGACATGACGTCGACTTCATCCATCCAGGCATCACCGTATCACCGCAAAACAAGCGCCAATGGGAGAGCGCGTTGAAGGTGACCGCCAGCAACCTGATCCCCAGGCTTACCCACTGTATCGACACTTATTGGGACGCCACCGGCCCGTTCAATACCTCGCTCCGGCATTTTCTTTCCCAAGTTCTCAGCGATGCGCTACAAGCCACGATTCTGATCAAGCGGGAGAAACGTCAACTCACCGAGGCACACGCCCAGGAACTGCTGCGGCTGTACAGGCCATCTCGCCCGGACGAACCGCTGCTATTTATCGAAACCTTGCGTCTTTGGGAATATGAGCCGCTCTACGTCGAGCTGGCGGGTTCTTTGATGATCAGCGCCAAGGGACACTATCTCTACACCCCCAGTCACGGCCTTGAGAAAGTAGACAACTACCTGGGTTTCAGGGAGGCGCTGCTCAATACCCCCGCTGGTGCGGAGCGAAAGGAGGAACTCTACAGCCTGCTGAGCCTGGAGGAGCGCAACCGCTTCCTGCGCCTTGACGATCCCCAGGTGTCAGGCAAGACGGTGACCTGGCCGGTATTCGAGTCGCTGGCAGAAGCGATCATTGGCAAACAGTTGAAAAACCTTCATTTCGCCATGGAGATGTCCCGCCAAGGAGACATGGACGTCCACGCGCTCGTCGACAAGGCCCTGGACATACGCAGCCTGATCGGTAAAAGCCTGCTGACGCAAAAGGCCGATGGACACTGGGGCACGCAACCGGTTTTTTACGGGAACCTGCGCCCGTCCAATTTCATGGCTGATCAGCTGGAGAGGAAGATCAAGAGCTATGCCAGTGTCGAAGAAGCTTTGAATGCCGAACTGACCCGATTGCCATTGTCCAGCGAGATCTCACTGCGTCAGGCATTGAAAGAGCTGCTGCCTAAACTGACCAACGTTTTCTCCTTGGGAATACGTGCAGAAGCTGAACTCAGAGAACTCAACGCCACCCTGCCTCCGGCGGCGCGCGACCTTATCGCCGCGGTCTTTGCCTTTGACGCCGACTATCCGGACCGCACTCAACGCATCGGGGTCAAAGGCTTCCGGCCCGATGTCTATTCGCTGAGGCTGGCATGCACCGAAGCAGGTGAAACGGTTTCCATGCCCCTGGCCAATTGTTTCCTGCTGACCGAACGCGGCGGGCTGGATACGCCTTACTCGGGCCTGGCAATTCTCTGGACGCCGGCCGAAGGTTTGCAAGTGTTTGCGTCAGTCGAGCTTGCCACGAAGCAATTGAATCGACACCTGCTCGACTCACGAAAGCGCTTTGGTTTGCTCGCCAACCTCTGGCCCGCGCAACGCAAGCCCCATGGACGCTATCAACTTGATGTGTTTGAGCTGATCGAAGACAACGTGCTGCTCAATCGGATGAATTCGTTCATCGCGCTGTTCGAGGCCCAATACAGGTATCTGAGCACGCTCAAGAGCGGGGACTGGCAGTTGACGGGGCCTGAACGACAAAAGAGCCTTGGCTCATTGCTCGAAAAAGCCGCTCCCACCAATCTGACACGCGCCAGTCGTATCGCCCAGGCGATCCGGCTGCAACAGAAACTCCCCGCCTGGCTTGGCGCCGCCCCCCTTGAAGAACAGCGCCTGCAGATTGACCTGCTTGAGCAATACCGAAGCAGTGTGGCCGATGACAAGGATTATCTGGACGGGATCGAGCCCCTGCACACCTATGTGAGTAAAAAGCTCAAAACGCTCCTGAACGCGCGTTTCGCCGTAAAAGACCTGGATCCCGCTACCCTGCTGATCACCCCGAACCATGCGTTGGCGGGGCCCGCCAGCAGCTTGACCGAGTTCGCCCTCAATCATTCCGATTTCACTCAAAAGACAGGCTTCAAGGTGTCCTCGACCTCCGGGCGCGCGTTGCCCGACAGCTTGAACGAGACGGCTATCAGGCAAATGCTGTTGTCGTTGGACATCCCCACCACCTATAAAACAATCGTAGTGGACGAACTCTCCGCCACCTCGACCGATGGCCAGAAAAGAAAGCAGCGATTTCGCCGGCAGTTGCCCTGGCAGCTGTTGCAACATGCTCACGCACTGCATCTACAACAGCACCTTTCTCCCACAGGGTTTGACTTGATTCGCCAGGTACTGGACATGCCGGATGCCATCGCTCGCCAGGCAGTGGACGGCGCCAGCGCGTTGATTCGTCCACTGGAGCTGATCAAAACCCAGGGAACTGCGGCGATCAAGGCACTGGGGCTTTACCTGATCGGATCGAGCACCGATGACAAAGCCCCCCATGTGCTGTATGCCCCCTACCACGTGGGCCATAACTTCACCGAGTTCAAGGACCAGGCCAGCCTCATTGCCGCCTTCAACACGCCGGGCGTGTTGCAGGACCTGCTGATTCGTCGACTTCCCGAAAGCCAGCAAGCCACGTTCAAGAACCTGTTCGCCTCCACGGTCGGTTCTCAATCGGAAATCACCCTGGCCTCCAATCCGATCAAGACCAACCTGTTCGACGTATTGTTCAACGACAACACCACCCTGTTAGCGGACATGCTGACCGCACAAGCGGATAAAAAACGCCAGTTTGACTGGGGAACGGCCCTGCATCTGTTCAGCGCCGGCGTCAGGCTGGCGGGGCGACAGTTGCCAGGCAAACTGACATTTATCGAAACGCTTTGGGAAAGTTATCAAGACTTCAAGGCCTCTGCTGAATCCCTACAGCAGCATGACTGGAAAGCAGGCTTGCACGACTTCATCGCTGGCGCGGCAGAGATGGTTTCACTCGGCTTCCTGAATCGCGACGACACCTTCGGCCTGCTCGACCCGATAGCACCGGCCGCGCAGAGCGCCCCTGCGGCAAGCCCGCCGCGTTGGCAGGACATCGCCTCCACCGCCCCGGCGCGCACCAACCTTCGAGCCTTCGAAGCCATGGAGGTGAGCCTGCACAACCTGCAGAAGAACGTGATCGACGGAACCTACAGGGCCCCAGGGTCCGACAAGCTTTATGCGCCTGTTGCCGGCATCGTTTTTCAGGTGGCCAAAGCCAACCAGGTCTGGCGCGTGGTCCATGAACAGGGAGAGGGGCCAATACTGAAACAGTCGCCTGATAACCAGCAATGGGCCGTAGACCCACAACGGCAGACCATTCGCTACGGAAAAGTGATGTCAACGCTGGCCAATTCCTACAGCGACTACAAGGCTTCAACGTCGCTCAACATTGAGGCGCGGGGCATGGCGCAAATACGTCGCAAATACCCGGCTTACGCAAACATGATCGAACAGGCCCTGGAAGTGGCCAGGTATTACTCATTCAACGCCCTGCATAATCTGGATCAGATCAAACATCAGGTCCCGCCGGGCTCTCGGCTGGATACTTTCCTGAAGGCCTTCTTTGGGGTGAAAAAAGTCGACGCCAGCCTGATCAAGAAAATACACACTGCCGTCTCGCCGCTGTGCCGGGCATTGGCCGACCCGTCCTGGGAAACACGCAACGCCAAGCGTATTGTCATCGGCCGCTTGAAATACATGGACGATAGGGCGACCGCCTTCGTGCTCGAACCTGAAACGGCAGGCAGAATCTATCTGACCCAGTATTTCTTCGATGTCGGATTGGACTGGTACAAGGACGCGGTCCCGGACTCCTTCAATGTTGATGCCCACGCCCAGGCCGCGGTGCTTATCCACGAAGTTTCTCATCAGCTTTTCGACACGCTCGATATTGTTTATCTGGACGCGGCCCTCCCGTTCCTGGACTTGATTTCCAATGCCACTCAGTTCGGACATGCAAAATACAATTATCAAAAGGACCAGCAACGCAATGGGCTGTCGTTGACCACGCCGCGATACAAACTGTTCATGGGCTGGGACAGCGCTGCCGGCGGGCTCAAAAGCCTGGAGCTTTTCCCGGAACATCGGGATATGGCCCGGGAAATCCTGAAAATGACCGGCGCCAGGACCATGAGCGAGGCACGCAGTATCTTTCTGGATCCAGATTCACCGGCAGGACGCATCGACGTTATCTTGCGAAACGCCGATTCCATGACACTGCTCATCTGTGAGTTGGGCCGACAACTGGACTCCCCGCCCATGAGTCCAGCGGCTACGGCTTGACAGCCTCTGCGACGGGGCGCGCGGACGGGTATTGATCTTTTTTTCACGAGATATATGCCACGCTACAAGCACGACCTACCGGTGTCCGAGCCTTTGACCGGAAAAAACAGGCTCATTTTGATATGCAAACGCCATGATGGCGGTTCTCGACAGGTCATGCCGAAGGTTAGAATGCGGCAAACCAGGAAGAGTCAATGACCGAACATACACTCTCGGAAGCCGAATATGACGCCATTACCGATGCGGCCGCGCATTGGTGCATGCGTTTGCACGCCGTCGACTGCACCGACGCCGAACGGCTGGCATTCAAACAATGGCACGATGCCGATCCCCTGCACGCTTTCGAATACCAAGCCATGCTGGAGATATGGGCCGTGGCCGATCATCTTCCGCGTGTCGAAGCGCCACCATCTCCCGCGCCAATACCGCGACCTCGGTCCCGTTGGAGCCGGATGGCTGTCGCAGCCGCGGTGCTTGTGCTGGGCATGCCCCTGGCCGCCTACACGGGCTGGAACCTGGGCTGGGTTGCCAACTCCTACGAACGATTCGAAGCTGATGCAAGCGTGCGTCACATCACCCTGGGTGATGGCAGCCAGGTAGAACTGAACCTGGGCAGTGAACTGGTATTTGCCAATTACAAGAATGAGCGTCGGGTGACGCTGAAAAAGGGCGAGGCGTTTTTCGACGTCAGCCATGACACACAACACCCGTTCGTTGTACGGGCCGGCCAGGGCCAAGTGCGCGTAACCGGCACTCGCTTCAATGTATGGATGTATCAGGATCAGGTCCGGGTGACGCTGGTGGAGGGCTCAGTATGGGTGACCAGCAACCAGGCACTTGCCAGTAACGGCTCGCAACTGTCGCCGGGCATGCAGGCCAGCTACAAAGCCGGCGACTACCAACCGCAAATCCGTGAAGTCGATGTCAACGACAGCTCGCTGGCGTGGCGCAACGGCAAGCTGGTGCTGGACAACCTTGCCCTCAGCGATGCACTCCCGCTGATCAATCGTTATCTCGAACATCCCGTCATGCTGGCCGACAACAGCACTGGCGCCCTGCGTATCGGTGGTATCTACAACCTCAACGAAGTGAAGAACCTGGTGCCTTCGTTGCCCAAAGTCCTGCCGGTTTACCTGACGCAGAACAAGGATGGCAACCCGGTCCTCAACTCCATCGGTCAACGACCCTCCAACTGAAAAAGCCGCCACCGGGTCCGGTCGCGGCTTTTGTGTAAAACAACAGCAATTAGTGCGCAGCCACCCTGCCCGCCTTATCGCGCTCACGGATAGTCACGGCCTGATAGTGCGGATCGGCTTTGATCTGCTGCTCGGTGAAGGGCAGCACACTCCACTGTTTCTTCGAAAATGCCTGGGTCTGGTCGGCCGAATACGGCGATGCAGGGTCGCTGGAAATGGAAAATGCCAACAGACCTTGAGCCCGGGGTCCTTTGCCATCAAAACTCACCACTTGCAGATAACTGGTGCCGCTGACCACTTCCCGCTTGCCGTTGGCCCCCGGCACACTCTGAATCGCGTTATAGATCCCCAGCTCCCCGGGGCCGCCGTGGATGGGCGTCTGCCGGCTGCCACTGCTGGCAACCTGGACGTCCTGCCAGCGGCTGTCCTTCGGCAACCCTGCCGCCTCCACTGACGTCATCGAGGCCAGCATGGCCTGACGCACCGCCGCAAGCACCGCAGGACGCTCGATCGCCAGGCCGCGCGGGGTGTGTCGCGGATCTTGCGGATCGAACGGGACGCGCCACGAATCAGGCACCGCCTGCAACTGTTCCATGATGTGCTGGAAATGAATGAACCCCACCCCACTGTTCAGGCCGGCTGTTCGATCCCAAGCCTTGAGGCCGTTGCAAACCTGGGTCAACGCCAAGGCATCGGTCCCCAGGTCAGCGGCACAAAAGCCCAGTAGGTCCGGCATCACCTGATCAGCAAGGTAGACCTGATCGTCCATGACCATGCGCTGCAGATCACTCACCTTCACCGGCCCGTCCTTGGCCAGCTTACCCAGTCGGTCCAGGGCGAAACGCGTCCGCTGGCCCAGCGGCAGGTCTTGTTGACTGATCACAGGCGAGTACCCGGACAAAGGCTGTGAGGGGTTGACCATCCAGGCCGAATCGTTGGAATTTTGCACATAATCGCGGCGCAACAACTGCGGTAGCTTGTCGGCGGCGTAAATACCCTTCTGCACGGCCTCGGGATCGATATCCCAGACGCATTCGCCGCGCGAGCCGTCCAGTACGATGAGTTGCAGCCCTGCCCGCGGGTCGCTGCAGCGGACCAACTTGTCGGCATCAACATTCGGCACCACCGACACGTTCATGTAGAGACTTTGCCCCTGATCGTCTACCGCCAAGGTGTTGACCCATGGAATACCGTGGATCTCATGGACCGCGCGCTGCAAATCCTTGAGCGTGACGGCCTTGTTCATGGCGTACCACTGGGCCAGCACCCGATCATTTTCCAGGTTCGCATCGCGCAGGCTGTAGGCGAACTTGTCATCCCAGTCCAGCCGGCCGGGCCATTGCACGATCGGACCGAACTGCGAGCCGTAGACCACCCGCGAAACGGTCTGCACCTGGCCATCGGGCTGTTTGATGTCCACCGCCACCGTCTGTTGGCTCATCGGTACGGATTGACCATCGAGCAGGTAGCGGGTCGGGTCTTTCGGGTCGAGTTGCAGACGGTACAGCGTGAAATGTTTGGAGGTATCGACGGTGTGGGTCCAGGCCAGGTGCTGGCTGAAACCGATGTTGATCACTGGCAAGCCTGGCAGGGCCGCGCCCATGACGTCCAGTTTGCCGGGAATGGTCAGGTGCATCTGGTAAAAACGCATGCCCCCCAGCCATGGGAAGTGCGGGTTCGCCAGCAACATCCCACGCCCGTTGAAGGAGCGCTCACTGCCGATGGCGACCGCGTTGCTGCCGCGCTCCAGGGCGAAACGCTGCTGCCGGGTTGCTGCGCCTGCAAAACCTGCCCTCGGCTCCCCGGCGTCCGCCGTCGCTCGTGGCGGCTGAGCGCCGGCCAGGGCTTCGGCGAACTGGCCGACGCCACCTTCCACCAATAGACGTCGGGTCAATTTGACCAAGTCCAACGCCGTAATCGGCCGTACCCATTCGCTTGCACATTGTTCAGGCAAGCCTTTGGCCTTGCGTTCGGTCAGCGCGCGGTTGAAACCCGCCACATAGCCCTCGATCAGTTGCTGGACTTGCGGCGGCTGGGCCTGCCAGAAACCGGAAACGGCTTGCGGCGTGTTGAGCCAGTTGAAAAACATATCGCTGACGCGGTTCTCCCGCTGTTCGAGCGTGACCTGCTCCGGGCCGAAGTAACGCGAGCGCTGGCCGTTGACCGTTACGATCTCATTGGCCAGCAGGCATAAATTATCTTCAGCGTACGCATACCCGATGCCGTAGCCCAACCCGCGCTCATCCTGAGCCCGGATATGCGGCACGCCAAAACTGGTGCGGCGGATCTCGGCACTGGCCTGTTCTTTATCACCTTGAGCGCTGGCGACGCAGCCGAACCCCAGGTTCACTGCGAAAAACACACCTGCGAGGCAAAAGCTCGATAACTGCCCGGACATTCTCACGTTCACTCCTGATCCAATACTTTCTAAAACCAGGACGGCTGCCTGGGAATTCACATACCGCGTGCCTGAGCGGAATGTGCCTCCCTTGAAAACGAATCGGATGAAAAAAAAATTAATGGCCTGGCACCGCCTGACTACGGGCGTTTGATCGCATCCGAACAAATTTTTCAGCTTTTCGCCTTCATGATTGGCCGCGTTCGTTCGTCCTATTACAGGAGAGTATCCGTGACCTTTTCTGATCAGGCTGGTAAGGAGTTTTTGCATGCATGACGCGCGTCAGCCCATGGAGGGCAAGCCCAGGTCGACCGGCGTTCCGGCGACAGCCACCCACAACCTGTTCGACAGGCCGGCAGAACGAGGGTGCAATGAGCACATCAGGCTTTTGCTCAAGAGCTTCGGCCTCAGGACCAGCCTGATTCGCCTCAAGGTCATCGATGCATTGCTCAAGGCCGCCGATGAAAATCGCAGCCTGGGGGTGCGGGGCGTGCACAGTCAACTGCTGGGGTTGGACATTCCATTGTCCTTTCTCAGCGTGCGCGAGGTGTTGAAGCGCCTGTGCAGCGAGGGTGTCGTCACCCTTAACCCCGATAAGACCTACAGCCTGCACCGCAAGGCCATGCATGTGCTCCAGGGCGGGGAGTGACGCCTGCGCTCAGGGCTTGACCTTGCGTCGCATCACGCCGTTGATCACGACCACGATGACCGCGACGGCAATCGCGATGTATTGAAACAGTTGCTCGCTGATCATGCCGTTGTTCTGCATCCAGGTCAGTCCCAGCATGATCGCCAGAACCACGAGGACCACCAGAATCGAGTATTTCAAACGTTGCGATTGAGTCATTGCCAATTTCCTGAATGTATCCGCTCTGTATCCCAGTGCTTGCCAGCCCCAATGCAGAGTTTTGGAGATGGCGGGCAGCAGACGGGGTCTCATGGTACAGCCGAAGGGGCGTACTCATGCAACCGACGCCCATCAGATTAATTACCTGCATCACCACAAAAGTCTGCGCCTATCGGACTTCTTTCTTACAGATTTAACTCACATTTCTGCCACAAACACAGGGGAAGACTTCTTTCGGCCCTGAATTTAACCAACGTATTCTCGAATAAGAGGCGCTTACCTCCTTACCGAAAATCAATGTTGGAAATCATGCAAAACTTGCTGGCAACTCTTTCGCCAATACGATTGACAGGTTTTTGCCTGGCTATCGCTCTTTTCGAACTATTGACTTACCTGGCCAGCGACCTGGTTATGCCGGCCATGCTCGCGGTGACCCGGGAACTGGATGCACCCGCGGATCAAATCCCCCACGCCTTCAATCTGTATCTCTTGGGCGGTGTTCTGCTGCCGTGGCTGATCGGTCCGTTATCGGATCGCTATGGGCGTCGTGCATTCATGCTCGCCGGTTGCGCCGGTTTTGTCCTGGCTTGCGCGGCGATCACCCTGGTCACCCACATGCAGGGATTCAACGGGCTTCGTTTGATCCAGGGTATGGGGCTGGGTTTCGTGATCGCGGTCAGCTACCCGGCCATACAGGAAGTATTCAACGAGTCGGACGCCGTGAAGGTCATGGCGTTGCTGGGCAATCTCGCCCTCCTCTCGCCCTTGCTGGGGCCGCTGCTGGGTGGTTTGCTGCTGCAATGGCTGTCCTGGCGCGAGCTGTTCGTGCTGCTGGCGGGCCTTGGGGCCGTGAGCTGGCTGGCCTTATGGACATTCATGCCCCCAAACCACGGTCTGGCGCATTGCTGCCCCCGGCAACCGGCCCTGGAGCCGTTCGAGCTGCGCACACTCATCAGGCGCTATGGCGCGCTGCTGGGCCATCGCGGCTTCATGGCCGCGTGCGTGGCGCTGGGGTTGATGAGCCTGCCCCTGATTGCCTGGATCGGTCTGTCCCCACTGCTGCTGATCCAGGACCAGGGCCTGTCGCCCTTGGTGTACGGCCTGTGGCAAATCCCGGTGTTCTCCGGCGTGATCCTTGGCAATCTCCTGCTCAATCGCCTGGTGGAGCGAGTGGGCGTGCACGGGGTCTTGCGCTACAGCCTGTGGCCCTTGTCTACCGGCCTCATTGCACTGGTGATCGCCAGCCCGTTCAACCTTGGCGTACCCGCGCTGGTCAGCGGCCTGGCGCTATACGCCTTGGGGCTCGGCATGGGCAACGCGACCTTGTATCGATTAGCGCTGTTCGCCAGCGACGACAGCAAAGGGCTGGTCTCGGCCATGGTCGGGATGATTTCCATCGCAGTGATGAGCACAGCCGGCTCGCTGCTCGCGCTACTGGGCGCCGGAACGAGCCTGAACGCCTTTGCCTTGATGGTCGGCATCGCCGGGCTCAGCTGCCTGGTGGCGCTACGTCTGTTCCTGTCGCAACCGACCGCTCACGTCTGAAAATCCCCTCCCTGAGGAACGTTACCCATGATTCATTTTCCCCACGCCGATGCGCTGTGTGCATTGGCGCAGCCTTACGATCCCGATTCGGTACCTGCCGGTCTATTTGATCGGGCCATGGCCCAGATCAGCCTGTTCCATTGCCACCACACCCCTGGCTACGAACACTGGCTCAACGCCAACGGCCTGGCGGTCGAGGATCTGGAGCATTTGACTGACTGGTCGCGCTTGCCGCCCATCTACGCCAATTACTTCAAACAGCGCTTGTTGCTCAGCCCCACCGGCGAGAACGCGCTGGAGCTGACGTCCTCCGGCACCAGTGGCCAGAAAAGCCGCATGCGCTACGACGAGCGCAGCATGGCTGCGGCCCAGGGCATGGTGGCGCGCATCTTTGAACACTACGGCTGGTTCACGCCGGATTCGCCCTGCAACTACCTGCTGTTCAGCCACGAGCCGGAACCGGTCAATCGCGTCGGCACCGCTCATACGGATCAGTTCTTGCGCAGCTTCGCACCGGCCAATCGGATTTTTCATGCGCTGCGGCGCACCGGAAAAGGTCATGAATTCGATGTCTTTGGCGCGATCCGGGCCCTTCAGGAGTTCGCCGAAGAGGGCCTGCCTGTGAGGATCTTCGGCTTCCCGGCGCTGCTGTGTCATGCGCTTGAGCGCATGCGCGAGACCGCAACGCCAAACCTCAAGCTTGCTCCCGACTCCCTGGTATTTCTGGGAGGCGGTTGGAAAAAACAGGCCGCCCAAGAGATCCCCCGCCACGAGGTCTATGAACACATCACCCGGCAACTGGGCATTGAGGCGCACCGCTGCCGCGACGGTTACGGTGCCGTCGAGCACGCAGTGCCGTACATCGAATGTGCGCACCACAGGTTTCATGTGCCGGTCTATTCGAAAGCTTTCATACGTCACCCCTCGAACTTCAGCGTCCAGCCCTTCGGCAAGGCGGGATTGTTGTCATTCGTCTCGCCTTACATCTCTTCCAGTCCCGCCCATGCCGTGGTGATGAGCGACCTGGCGACCCTGCATCCAGCCAACTGTGAGTGCGGCCTGAACACCCAATGGTTCGAACTGCACGGTCGGGCCGGCACCAGTGCCAGCCGAAGCTGCGCCATGGCCGCTTCCGAATTGATCAAGGAGAATTGATATGTATCTTATCAACGGCCAACTGCACGCTGATCTGCCACTCGATGCAGCCCTTGAACGCCTGCAGACGCAACTGCCTGGTCTCCTGGACGTACCGCCCCCCAGCGATAGCGTGCTTGATTGTGCGCAGGCGTTCGCACAAATGCTGCGGGCCCCAGAGCAAACTCCGTTCCTGGACGACGGCCAGCGCCAGGCATTGATCGCCTTCTGCGAACGCAAGCATTTGAGTCGCAAACTCGAACGGGAGCTGGGGGCGGACGCGCGCTCGCTACGCCGAATCGACTATAGCGATGGCCCTTTCGAAAGCTGGCAACCCCTGGGGTTGGTGGTGCATGTCACCCCCGGCAATTCACCGCTGCTGGGGTTCTTCGCCGCACTGGAAAGCCTGCTGGCGGGCAACGTCAACTGGCTGCGACCCAGCACGCGCGATGCAGACCTGACGGCGCGGGTGTTGGCGGCGTTCCTCGATTGTGATCCAAGCGGCCAGTTGCGCGATTACGTTGCGGTGCTGCCAGTGCCCCACCACGAGTGCCGGCGTCTCTTCGCGCTGGCCCAGGGCGTCAGCGCCTGGGGTGGCGAGACCGCACTCAAGGCCATGCGTGATCAGCTTCCGAGCGGCTGCCGCTGGATCGATTGGGGACATCGCATCAGCTTCGCCTATGTCACGCCGCAAGCCGCCAACGAGCAGGCGCTGGACAGCCTGGTGGATGAGGTCTGCCGCCTCGATCAGCAAGCCTGTTCCAGCCCCCAGTGGCTGTTGGTGGACAGCGACGAGCCGGCTCAGATGCAGGCACTGGGCAACGCCCTGGCTGGCGCATTTGAACGACGCACCGGACAATGGCCGGCGCTGCAAACCAGTGCAGCTGAAGCGTGCGAAATCACCACCCGCACGGCACTTGCCCGACTTGAGCACAGCTTTGCAGGACAAACCGGCCAGATTTGGGAGGGCCACGGCTGGTGCATTATTTGGGAGCATCACCGCGACCTGCTGCCATCGCCACTGTTTCGCACGCTTATATTACGACCGGTGCCCCATGGGCTGATCACCGAAACCCTACTGCCCTGGCGAAACGTGTTGCAGAGCTGCGCGTTGATCTGTGAACCGCAACGGGCGCCTGAACTTGCACGTCGCGTATTAGCCGCCGGCGTGACCCGCATCTCGGCAACCGCAGACATCCAGCAAGGCTACGAGGGCGAGCCTCACGACGGTGTCTACGCGCTGCAACGATTGAGTCGTCGGGTATCGGTCGGTCTTGAACCTGAGGTCGCCAGTCATCGTGTGACACTGGACGCCCCGCCGACAACGACACCCATTTCACCCTCGACGCCGATCATGGACAAAGCGGCATTCCTGGCGCTGCCTGCCGCACCCCAGGCCCAGTTGTTCTTCCGCTCAGGTGGTAGCAGCGGCGCACCGGTGCTGTCGCCCTACAGCCACCGCGATTTTGATCGCCACATGCGGGCCGCCGCCGACGGACTACGCGCGGCCGGTCTGGATCCGACGAAAGATCGGGTGATGAATCTGTTTTATGGCGGCAACCTCTACGGCGGCTTCTTCAGTTTCTCGAAAATACTCGAGCACATGAACGCCGTGCATTACCCCATGAGCGCGACGTCAGATGCGGACTTTGAAGAGATCGCACGAATGATCGTCACTCACAAGGTCAATACCCTGGTGGGCATGCCAAGTACCTTGCAGCGCCTGTTTTCCAGCCAGCGAGAAACCCTTCAAGGCTACGGCGGCATGCGCAAAGTCATGCTGGGCGGCGAGCACCTGGGCCCAGGCTGCCGTCAGTTGCTTGAGGACTGCGGCGTCACGAGTATTCGCTCAGCCATCTATGGCAGCGTCGACGCGGGCCCCCTTGGCCATGCCTGCACTGTCGGCGGCGAGGGTGTGTTCCATCTCATGGAGGACATTCAACACTTGGAGATCGTCCAGTTGGACCAGGACGCTCCGGTCGCGCCGGGGGAAACCGGACGGCTGCTGTTTACTTCTCGCCGACGCCAAGCGCAGCCCCTCCACCGCTATGAAGTCGGTGATTGCGGACGCTGGCTCACCGCTCCCTGCCCCTGTGGTCTGGAGTCACCCCGGTTCGAGTTGCGCCAGCGCCATGGCGCCCTGATACGCATCGTGACGTACCTAATCAATACCCACGAGTTGGCCGAACAGGCACAAGCAGCCATTCAAATCGTGCTTGATTACCACAGCAGCGGCTGCGAACGCCTACTGATTCGCGCCGATGGCGACGCACCAACAGTTCGGCGCCAGGTCATGGACCTTGAACTGCTGTCCACGCTGGTAGAGTCCCAAATGCTTGTACTGGACGTGCAATCCTGTCCGGCGGCGAGTTTCGAACATAACAAACACAGCGGCAAAGTCCCGCTGGTGATTGACCGCAGACTCACTGCTTGATTGTTTTTTCCGTGTAATTGAACAAGCGGACGTTAGAGTCCGAGAGAACCCTGATGAGCACCTCTTTACCATTCGAACAATGGCTCGCCCATATTCGTAAGCATTCAACGTTCTATCGCAAATCTTTACGGCATTTACCCGCGCAGAACTGCACGTTGGAGGATGTCCCCATTGTCGACGTCGCCGACTATTGGGCCGGCAGTCATGACCTGGACAATTGGGACGTGCTGACCGGCAAAGTCGAAGACGCGCTGATCTACAAAACCGGCGGCACGACCAGCCAGGGAAAACTATCGGTGTACACCCACACTGAATGGCAACGGATGCTCGACTGCTTCGGTCAGAGCCTGTCAGCGCAACTGAAGGCAGGCGATCGAATCGCCAACTTGTTTTTTTCCGGAGACTTGTACGCCAGTTTCCTGTTTATTCATGGTGCTCTGGGCAAAGTCGATGTGCCCATCGCCGAATTTCCCTTCACCGGGGCGGTGGATCTCGACGTACTGACCGAGGCCGTGAGCGGCCACCGCATCAATGTGCTGGCGGGTGTGCCCGCGCACCTGCTGGCGTTCGCCGACCACTTGGATCAACAGGGGCGGACGCTGCCCGGCATCACCACCGTACTGTTCGGCGGGGAAAACCTGTTCGACAGTCAGTTGCCAGCGTTGCAGCGCGCCTTCCCCCAGGCACGCTTCGCCTCCATCGGCTATGCCAGCGTCGACGCCGGGCTGGTGGGCGCCAGCGCACCGGACTGCGACCTGGGCGAGCACCGCGTGTTCGGCGAACAGATACGGGTAGAGATCATCGATGAACTGAGCGGTGAGGTCATCCAGGCATGCGATCGACCCGGCACTCTGGTGGTGACCAACCTCACCCGAACCCTGATGCCCATCGTGCGCTATCCGGTGGGCGATCGAGCGTGCTGGCGCGAGCCGGTTGGAACCCTGCGACGCAAGTTCGCGCTTCAGGGCCGCAGCGCGAAAAGCCAGCGAGTGCGGGTAGGCGTTTTCTCGCTGTTTTCGCAGGAAATCAGCGACATCATCCTCAGCATTGGCGGTGATCTTCAATGGCAATTGATCATCGAGCACGTGCAGAACAACGACCGCGTGTTGCTCAAATGGGTGCCTGGTGAGCAAACGCAGGCTTGCCAGTCACTCTCCAGCACATTGAAAGCCGCCTTGACCAAACAGTATCCGGGTATCGATCAACTCGACCTGCACGTCCAGGCCTGCGGCCTGCAAGCGTTGGAACGCCATCCACGCTCCGGCAAGCACCTGTCGATCATCGACCGCCGCGCCTATGCTCCGCTGGCAGCGAGGCCCGCCGGATGAGCAGCGTGGTCATCCGATCGTTCAGGCCCACGGATGGCGTCGGAACCAGCGAATTGTTCCGCCGGGTTTACGGCGATCACTATGTCTCGCCAGACGTCTACCTGCCACATATGATTGGCCTGCACAACCTGCTGAACCGTTGGCACTCCATGGTCGCCGTGGAGAATGACCGCGTGGTCGGCCATGCCGCATTGTGTCGGCAGACGGCCGATGGTGAAGACGCGGAACTGGCCCTGATCGCGGTGGACCCCGCAGTGCAGGGCAGCCAGATTGCGACGCGCCTGGGGCAGAAGTTACTCGACAGCTGCCAGGACCTCGGGCTTGCCAGGCTGTCGATCAAGCAAGTCACCAGCCATTGCTACAGCCAACGCCTGGCACAACGCCTGGGGTTCCATGACACCGGGCTGCTGCCTGACCATGTGCCCTCACCTTTCGCCACGGTCCACGCCGAAACCATCGTAGTCGGCAGCCAGGTGGTCAGCGGCCATCGCCGCCCGCTGCCGCACCTTAAGTGGCCGGTGGCATGCCAATGGCTGACGCAACCCTTGGCATCGCTGTTTGGTACCTCGCTCGAGGCGCCTTTGCCTTCGGTACAGCCTTTTCAGATCCGACAACTGCCCGGAAGAATCGACATTGTGGCCGGGTACATAGGCCTTCGCCTGGCCGGGCAACTGCTGCGCTTGCCGGCCCATTGGTCGCTTTCAGTACGACTCGGACTGCGTCAGCAATTTGCCGACGATTACCAACGATTGATGGACGCCGGATTCATCTTCACCGGGATCATGCCTGCCGAAGGCGGCCCCGGCTGGCAGGCAATGTTTCACCGTGGCGTCCTGGATCGCCCGCTCACCTTGCACTCGGAGCCGATGCAAAGGCTCCACGAACAAGTGCAAGCCCAAGGGTACATCTGGAGGTGCGCTCAAGCAGGTTCGGCGGCTTGAAAACGGGAGCACGGACGCTCAACACATCACCGAGGTTCTCGACAGGATGGCTCGCACACAGGGCTCAGCGCAGCCTGATGAGTTTGCACCGGACTTCGAATCACTGCCCCCAACCTGACAATTCTGTAATCCCCCCTTCAGGCCACTGTCAGCGCACGCTGGCTACTCTGTTATCCTCCTCCCAAACTGTTCGACACGAGACTGCCCCTATGGCCAACCCCCTGCACCTGCTTGCCCTGAGCGCGCTTTTTGTCACCACTCTGGCCCAGGCCGCCGAACCGATCACCATTGACGTACACCGCGATGCCAATTGCGGTTGCTGTAAAAAATGGATTTCGCATCTGCAAGAACACGGCTTCAAGGTCAACGACCATGTTGAAACCGACATGGGTTCAGTCAAACAGCGCCTGGGTGTGGCGCCAAACCTACGCTCCTGCCACACCGCCCAGATCAATGGCAAATTCGTTGAGGGGCATGTCCCGGCCGACCAGGTCCTGGCGTTGAGCCAACGGGACGACCTGCTCGGTGTGGCCGCGCCTGGCATGCCCATGGGTTCGCCCGGTATGGAAACGGACGGCATGAGTGATGCGTATCAGGTGATCGGCCTGAAAAACGACGGGACTCAAACCGTGGTGGCGGATTACCCGGCCCACTGATGGGCGAGGCTTACATCGGCTTGTTCCTGGCGGCATTCGGTGCCGCCACCTTGTTACCGCTGCAATCCGAAGCACTGCTGGTTGGGCTGTTGCTCAGCGAACGCTATGAAGCCTGGCTGTTGCTGGGAGTCGCCACCGTGGGCAACGTACTGGGCTCGCTGGTGAACTGGTGGCTGGGCACACGCCTGGAGCAGTTCAAGGATCGGCGCTGGTTTCCGGTCAGTCCGGCGCATCTGGACAAGGCCCGCCTGCATTACCAGCGTTATGGGCGCTGGTCGCTGCTGCTCAGTTGGATGCCCATCATCGGCGATCCACTGACCTTGGTGGCGGGGGTGATGGGGGAGCCGTGGCGGCGCTTTGTGTTGATCGTGACCCTGGCCAAAGGGCTGCGTTATGGCGCACTCGCCCTCGCGACCCTGGGCTGGATGGGTTGAACGTTCGCGTCTTTGGGTTGCCTGTGGTTAATGTCGCCATAATCGGGCCACGCCAGGATCGGCCGGATGCCCAAAGGAGATTGCCCATGTCGCGTTCCACTGCCCGCTGGTTGCCCAGCCTGTTTCTGACCGCCGCCCTGCCGCTGTTCGCCCAGGCGGAAAACCCGCCTGAAGGTCCGGCCTATGGCCCGGAACTCCAAGGTTTCGAATACCCCTACACACTCAAGCACTTTCCCCTTCAGTCCCAGGGCCAATCATTGCAAATGGGCTACATGGACGTGCCGGCCCAGGGCGAGGTCAATGGTCGCACCGTGGTCCTGATGCACGGCAAGAACTTTTGCGCCGCCACCTGGGGCGACTCGATCAAGACCCTCAGCGAGGCCGGTTACCGGGTCATCGCCCCGGACCAGATCGGTTTCTGCACGTCCAGCAAGCCCGCTTATTACCAGTACAGCTTCCACCAACTGGCAACCAACACCCAAGCCCTGCTCAAGGCCCTCGGGGTGCAGAAAAGCATTGTGCTCGGCCACTCCACCGGCGGCATGCTCGCCACCCGTTACGCCCTGCAGTTTCCCGATCAGGTCGAGCGGCTGGCGATGGTCAACCCTATAGGCCTGGAGGACTGGAAAGCCCTCGGCGTGCCCTACCGTACCGTGGACCAGTGGTACGAGCGCGAACTGAAACTCAGCGCCGACGGTATCCGCAACTACGAGCGCAAAACCTACTACGGTGGCCGCTGGAAACCGGAGTTCGAGCGCTGGGTGGACATGCTCGCCGGGCTGAACAAGGGGCCGGGGCACACGCAAGTCGCGTGGAATTCGGCGCTGATCTACGACATGATCTTCACCCAGCCGGTCTACTACGAATTCAAGGACCTGAAGGTACCGACGCTGCTGCTGATCGGCACCTCCGACACCACCGCCATCGGCAGCGACATCGCGCCGCCGGCCGTGAAAGCCAAACTGGGTCAATATGAAGTGCTGGGCAAGCAGGTGGCTCAATTGATTCCCCAGTCGACTCTGGTGGAGTTCGCCCATCTGGGGCATGCCCCACAGATGGAAGAGCCGGACCGGTTCCACCAGGCCTTGCTGGGCTGGCTGAACAAACCCATTCCCTGACGAGGTGTTCCATGGCGGTGCAAATAGCAGTCATCGATGATTGGCAGGACGTAGCGCGGGACGTGGTGGACTGGTCGGTGCTCGATAGCATCGGCCAGGTGACATTTATTCATGAGTACCCCGCCGAGCGCGACACGCTCGCCGCGCGCCTGCACCGTTTCGAAGTGATCTGCGTGATGCGTGAGCGCACGCCCTTCGATGAAGGCCTGCTGCGCCGCCTGCCCAACCTCAAGCTGTTGCTCACCGGCGGCATGCGCAATGCCGCCCTGGACCTCAAAACCGCCGCCGAGCTGGGTATCCAGGTATGCGGCACCGAAAGCTACAAGCACGCCGCCCCCGAACTGACCTGGGCGCTGATCATGGCCCTGACCCGCAACCTGGTGCAGGAGGCCAATGCCTTGCGCGCCGGCCTGTGGCAGCAAGGCTTGGGCGGCGACCTGCATGGCAAGACGCTGGCGATCCTGGGCCTGGGCAGCATCGGCACACGGGTAGCCCAGTTCGGCCAGATCTTCGGCATGCGGGTGATCGCCTGGAGCCAGAACCTCACCGCCGAACGGGCCGCAGAAGTGGGTGTGACCTACGTGAGTAAACAGGAACTGTTCGAACAGGCTGACATTCTCTCGGTGCATCTGGTACTCAGCGAGCGCTCCCGCGGTTTGGTGGACGCCCAGGTGCTGGGCTGGATGAAACCCCAGGCGCTGTTGGTCAATACCGCACGCGGTCCAATCGTCGATGAAGCCGCCCTGATCGACGCCCTGCGCGCCAAACGCCTGGCCGGTGCCGCCCTGGACGTTTTTGCCGAGGAACCCTTGCCATCCGACCACCCGTTCCGATCCCTGGAAAATGTACTGGCCACACCGCACGTGGGTTACGTCACTCGGCACAATTATCAGAAGTTCTATTCCTTGATGATCGAAGACCTGCAAGCCTGGGCGGCCGGCAAACCGATCCGCCTGTTGACCCCCACTGGCGACTGACACGTACTAAGTGGGAGCAAGCCTGCTCCCACAGAAACAGCGCATTTCAGGGCCAATAATGGCCACTAAAACGCCTCTATTCCACCCGCCCCCTGATGGTGCGTCGCGCCATGGCATCGCGCACGCCGATGAAACACCCCCTTTTCCCATACACCCATTACGTTTCCAGAAACTGCACTTCGTCGGTGCGTATCCCCCTTTGTCGTGTAAGACATTGCCGCCAATAAAGCTGATTGTCGGACAATTCGACGAAGCGCGCCGCACCGCTCTAGGTTCTGACCTAGACTGCCCAACCGGGGAGAAAACCGACCGGTCGTCCAGACGAAAAAAAGTGGAAACTTTTCGCAACGGCGACAGGTCAGGTTAGAGGTAGGGCAACAACGGCTGGTGCAGTCCTTGCAAGTCCTTGAAGCAGCCCCTTCACCTGATTCGCTTAACCGCATTGGGCAGCGCTTTGCTTACCTTGCGTAGCGCTTGTGCGCCTGGCCGCAGGATTCGGCCAATGAAACAACAGCTCTGGCGCTTGCCGGAAACAGATCGAGAAAATGGGAGAAAGTTATGATCAGTGCTGCCTTGGAACCACAGCAAGTCCGTTCTCAACTTCCGCCGGCGACTGACTCGCCGACGGCACCGGTGCTGGCCACCGGCGGCAAGGCACTGCTCCCGGTCGTCAGGCAGAATCCCAATCGCAAGAAGGTATTGTTCGTCACCTCGGAAATTGCCGATCTGGTGAAAACCGGTGGCCTGGGCGACGTTTCTTCCGCCCTGCCCCGGGCCATGGCCGGCCTGCATGACGTACGGGTGCTGATCCCCGGTTACCCGCAGGTGATGAACAGCGGCAACCCGATCCACATCATCGGCGAACTGGGCGGCCACGCCGCGCTGCCGCCCTGCAAGATCGGGCGCATGGACATGGCCGACGGCCTGGTGATCTACGTACTGATCTGTCCGGAACTCTTTGCCCGCGAAGGCTCACCCTACGGGGCCAACAACGGTCGCGACTGGCCCGACAACCACATTCGCTTCGCCCGGCTGGGCCTGGCCGCGGCTGATATCGCCGCCAACCTCGCCCAAATCCACTGGTGCCCCGATCTGGTCCACGCCCATGACTGGCCGGCCGGTCTGGCGCCGGCCTACATGCACTGGCGCGGGCAACGCACGCCGACCCTGTTCACCATCCATAACCTGGCGTACCAGGGCGTGGTCAGCCTGGCCTCCTGCCCGGAGCTGGGTATCCCGGAGCACGCGTTGCAACAGGAAGGCATGGAGTTCTACGGCAAGTTGTCGTTCCTCAAGGCCGGCATGGCGTACTCCAGCCATATCACCACGGTCAGCGCCACCTACGCCCAGGAAATCACCACCCCGGCATTCGGCTGCGGGCTCGACGGTTTTCTCGCGGCCAAAACCCAGCAAGGCCTGCTCAGCGGCATTCCCAACGGCATCGACGAGAGTTGGGACGCGGCCACCGATACGCACTTGTTCCGCCAGTTCGCCATGGGGGACTGGGAAGGCAAAGCCGTGAATGCGGCTCATGTGCGCGACCTGTTCGGTCTCGACGACTCCAGCGGCCCGCTGTTCGCCGTGGTGTCGCGCCTGGTGTACCAGAAAGGCCTGGATCTGACCGAAGCCGTCGCCGAGTTCATCGTCGAGTCCGGGGGCCAGATCGCAATCATTGGTCGCGGCGAACCGGAGGAAGAGCAAGCCATGCGTGAACTGGCGCTGCGTTTTCCCGGCCGGATCGGTGTACGCATCGGCTTCAACGAAACCGACGCGCGGCGGATGTTCGCCGGCAGCGACTTTCTGCTGATGCCTTCGCGCTACGAGCCCTGCGGCTTGAGCCAGATGTACGCCCAGCGCTTCGGCTCGCTGCCGGTGGCACGCAATACCGGCGGGCTGGCGGACACCATCGAAGACGGCATCACCGGCTTTCTGTTCGATGAATCCACAGTCGAGAGCTACAAACAGGCCTTGAGCCGGGCGTTCAAGGTCTTCGAGTTCCCGGACCTGCTCAACGCCATGCGCTGCCGGGCCATGTCGGCACCATTCAACTGGTGCAAGGCCGTGGAACCCTACGCCGAACTCTATGAACAGCTAGTGGCCAAGTCACTGGGTAAATCGGCCAGACAATGAGGTAACAATGCCGTCAAGGACGCCTGAAACCTGGACCCATGGCGCGGTCATGCTCGATGCCGAGCACACACGCTTCGCCCTCTGGGCCCCGGATGCTTTTTTTGTGAGTGTCGAACTCGACACTGGAGATTCAATCCCGCTACTGCCCCAGGCCGATGGCTGGTTCATGATCCAGACCCGCTGTCCCGCCGGCACCCGCTATCGCTACAACATCGACGGCGAACTGGAAGTCCCCGACCCGGCGTCCCGCGCCCAGGCCGGTGACATTGACCGCCACAGCGTGGTGGTCGACCCTCATGCTTACTCATGGCGCCATACCCACTGGTCCGGGCGCCCCTGGCACGAAGCCGTGATCTATGAGTTGCACGTCGGCGCCCTCGGTGGTTTCCAAGGCGTCGAACAGCACCTGGCGCGCCTGGCTGGATTAGGGGTGACCGCCATCGAACTGATGCCGCTGTCGCAGTTTCCCGGTGACCGTAACTGGGGCTACGACGGTGTCCTGCCCTATGCTCCCCAGGCCTCCTACGGCACGCCCGAACAACTCAAGCACTTGATCGACAGCGCCCATGGCCACGGGCTGGCGGTGATTGTGGATGTGGTTTACAACCATTTCGGCCCCGACGGCAATTATCTGCACCGGTACGCAAAAGGCTTCTTCCGCGAAGACAAGCACACCCCCTGGGGCGCGGCAATTGACTTCCGGCGCCGCGAGGTGCGGGACTTCTTTATCGACAATGCGCTGATGTGGCTGCTGGAATACCGTTTCGATGGCCTGCGCCTGGACGCCGTGCATGCGATCGAAGATCCGGATTTTCTCCAGGAGCTGGCCGCCAGGGTGCGCGAACAGGTAGATCCGGTTCGGCATGTCTGGTTGACCGTGGAAAACGAACACAACCAGGCCAGCCTGCTGGAGCACGGCTATGACGCGCAATGGAACGATGACGGGCACAACGCCTTGCACGTACTGCTGACCGGCGAAACCGACGCCTATTATGCTGACTATGCCCAAGAGCCAACGGAACAATTGGCCCGCTGTCTCAGCCAGGGGTTTGTCTTCCAGGGCCATATCAACCGCCACGGCGAACCCCGGGGTGAACCCAGCGGCCACCTGCCGCCCAGCGCTTTCGTGCTGTTTCTGCAGAATCACGACCAGATTGGCAACCGGGCACTGGGTGAACGCCTGCACCAACTGGCCTCGCCTCAGGCCCTGCAAGCGGCGACGGTCTTGTTGCTGTTGTCGCCGATGATTCCGCTGCTGTTCATGGGCGATGAAGTCGCCGCCCGGCAACCCTTCCTGTTTTTCACCAGCCATCACGGCGAGCTGGCGGAGCTGGTTCGTGAAGGTCGGCGCAACGAGTTCAAGGCGTTCAGTGCCTTTGCCGATCCCGAAAAGCGTGAGCGCATCCCGGACCCTAACGCGGCCGATACCTTCGAGGTGTCACGGCCTGATCTGGAGGCGCAGCACGCTGAGCAACACGCCAGTGAAACACTCTATCGACAACTGCTGAAAATCCGCCGTGAAGCGATCGTCCCGCGCTTGCCCGGCGCCCAGGCCTTGGGCGCCGAAGTACTGGGCCATGGCGCAGTCAGCGCACGCTGGCGCATGGGCGACGGCAGCGTTTTGCGCATTGACCTGAACCTCAGCGATCAACCGGTCAAGCATACCGCTCAAGAAGAGGCCGAGATTCTTTTCGAACATCCGCAGCACGCCATGGGTCTGTTGCAGCAGGGGGCCTTGGCGCCCTACAGCGCGCTGGTCAGTCTGACGCAAGCGGCAAACTTGCCCAATATCACTGGAGAGCGCCTATGAGCGATGCGCAACTGGAAATTCTCGCCGGCCGAGCGGGCCTGGCGGTGGATTGGATCGACGCCAACGGCCGGGCGCAAAAAGTCTCGCCCGCCGTCTTGCGCTCAGTCCTCATCGGTCTGGGCCATCCAGCCGGGACCGCCCAGGAAATCGACGCCAGCCTGCTGCAATTGCAGCAGGATCAACAGAATCATCAATTACCACCGCTGATCACCGCCGATGTCGGCGCCAGCGTGGATCTGAGCCGCTACTTCGAAGCCGCCACGCCCTGCGAAATCCAGCTCGAGGATGGCGCCACACTGAACCTGAACCTCGACGCCGACGCCAGGCTGCCGGGGATGGTCCCGGTGGGTTACCAGCACGTCAGCATCCAGGACCAGCATTTCACCCTGGCGGTCGCGCCAGCACATTGCTATAGCGTGGCCGATGCCGTGGATGATCCGACGCCCCGCGCTTGGGGCCTGAGCGCGCAGGTATATGCGCTGCGCCGCCCCGGCGACGGAGGCTTCGGTGACACCCAGGCCCTGGAAGAGTTGGTACGGGTCGCCGGCGAGCGCGGTGCCGACGCCCTGGCGATCAGCCCGATGCACGCGATGTTCAGCAGTGACACCGGTCGTTATAGCCCCTATTCACCGTCCAGCCGGCTCTTTCTCAACAGTCTCTATGCCGCGCCGGGCACCGTTCTCGGCGAACGCGCGCTGCGCGCCGCCATTGACGCCACCGGCCTGACCAACCAACTGCGCAACCTGGAAGAACAACCGCTGGTGGATTGGCCCGTGGCGGCCCAGGCCAAGCAGAAAGTCCTGCGCGCCCTGTACGACGGCTTCAGCCAGGGCGAGCACCCATTGCATGAGGATTTCAGCAGTTTCCGCCACACCAGCGGCGAACCCCTGGAGAATCATTGCCGCTTCGAAGCCCTGCAGGCCGAACGCGCGGCTCGGGGAGAAAGCCTGGACTGGCGCCATTGGCCCGAAGAATGGCGCAACCCACGGAGTTCGACGCTGGCGCATTTTGCTGAGGAGAACGCCGACGAAATCGGTTTCTACGCGTTTTGTCAGTGGCTGATTACCCGATGCCTGGAGCGCGTCCAGAGCGCGGCTAAATCCAGCGGCATGGGCATTGGCCTGATCGCTGACCTGGCCGTAGGCGCCGATGGTGGAGGCAGCCAGGCCTGGAGTCGGCAGGATGAACTGCTCGCCTCGTTGACCGTGGGCGCACCGCCGGACATCCTCAACCGCTCCGGCCAAGGCTGGGGCATCTCGGCATTCTCGCCGGAGGGGTTGGTACGCAATGGTTTTCGCGCGTTCATTGAGATGCTGCGGGCCAACTTCGCCCACGCCGGCGGCTTGCGCATCGATCATGTGATGGGCTTGCAACGCCTGTGGGTGATCCCCAACGACGCCCCGCCCAGCGATGGTGCCTACCTTTATTATCCGGTGGACGACCTGCTGCGCCTGCTGGCCCTTGAATCCCATCGCCATCAGGCCATCGTACTGGGCGAAGACCTCGGCACCGTGCCCGAGGGTCTTCGCGAGAAGCTCAGCGCCCGGTCGATCCTCGGCATGCGCGTGCTGTTGTTCGAGCAGGACAATACCCACTTCAAGCCCATCCTCGACTGGCCGGACAACGCACTGGCCACGACCAGTACCCATGACTTGCCGACCCTCAATGGCTGGTGGCACGGCCATGATATCGACTGGAACGCCCGGCTGGACCTGATCGACTCCCACACCGAGATGGACTGGCGCAAACACCGCGCACGTGAACGCGAAGGCCTGAGTAATGTGTTGAATCAGGACCCGCAGAACTTTCGTGAAGAACACCAGGATACCGACGAGATACTCGACGCCAGTGTGCGTTTCCTCGGCCACACCCGTGCACCGCTGGTGTTGCTGCCGCTCGAAGACGCCCTGGGCATCGACGAGCAGGCCAATCTGCCTGGCACCACCGATAGCCACCCCAACTGGCGGCGTCGCCTGGCGTGTGACAGCCAGGTGCTGCTGGATGACCCGGGCGCCGCCCGGCGTCTGGAAGTACTCGCCTGCGCACGGCTTCAGGCGAACGAGCGTGACCGATGAATCAGACGTTGATCCAACCATTGCGGGCGACCCTTCGCCTGCAGTTTCATAAAGGCTTCACCCTGGACGATGCCATCCCCCAGGTGCCGTACTTCGCGTCATTGGGCATCAGCCATATTTATGCCTCGCCACTGCTCAAAGCCCGCGCCGGCTCCATGCACGGCTACGATGTGGTCGATCCGACCCAAGTGAACCCGGAACTGGGCGGTGAAGCCGCGCTTCGACGGCTGGTCGCCAGCCTGCGTGAGCACCGGATGGGTTTGATCCTCGATGTCGTGTCCAACCACATGGCCGTCGGCGGCAATGACAATCCCTGGTGGCAGGACCTGCTGGAATGGGGACGCTTGAGCCCCTTCGGCGAGTTTTTCGATATCCAGTGGCATTCTCCCGACCCCTTGATGGAAGGCCAACTGTTGCTGCCATTTTTAGGCAGCGACTACGGAGTGGCCTTGCAGGAAGGCACGCTCACGTTACGCTTCGATGCCACGCAAGGCAGCTTCCTGGCCGAGCATTACGAGCATCACTTCCCTATCTGCCCCATGCAGTACGGCGAATTACTCAAACCTGCCGAAACGCTGCCATCCGAACAGGCCGAATCCCTCAGGGCGTTGGCCGAGCGTTTTACCACGCTGAACTACCAGACTGACGCCCATACCCTGGCCCGACCGCTGCAGCAGCAATTGCAAGAGTTGGTCTGCCAGCCGGGTATCCAGGCCACCATTGAAGAGAACTTGCGCACCTACGACTCCCGGCAACCCGAGGGATTCGAGCGTCTGCATCAATTGCTGGAGCGCCAGAGTTACCGGCTCGCCAGTTGGCGCACGGCGGCGGACGACATCAACTGGCGGCGCTTTTTCGACGTCAATGAGCTGGGTGGCCTACGGGTCGAGCGCCCAGCCGTGTTCGAAGCTACCCACGCCAAAATTTTCGAATTGATCGCCGAAGGACTGGTGGACGGCTTGCGGATCGACCACATCGACGGTCTGGCCGATCCTCGCGGCTACTGCCGAAAATTGCGCAGGCGTCTTGATTCGCTTTCACCCTCGCGGCACCTGCCCATTTTCATTGAAAAAATTCTCGGCGATGGCGAGAGCCTGCGTCAGGACTGGAACATCGACGGCAGTACCGGTTATGAGTTCATGAACCAGATCTCGTTGCTGCAACATGACCCGGCCGGTGCCGAGCCCCTTGCCGAGTTCTGGAGTCGCCACAGCGAGCGACCGGCGCACTTCATCGAAGAAGCCCGTCTGGCCCGTCAACAGATTCTCAATGGTTCCCTGGCCGGAGACTTCGAAAGCGTCGCCCAGGCCTTGTTGCAAGTCGCGCGGGACGACGTGATGACCCGTGACCTGACCCTCGGCGCCATTCGCCGCGCGTTACAGGAACTGATCGTGCACTTCCCGGTGTACCGCACCTACATCAACCCGCTGGGCCGTTGTGGCGAAGACGATGTGTTTTTCCGTCAGGCCCTGGAAGGCGCCCGACAAACCCTCAGCGAAGCCGACTGGCCGGTGCTCGACTACCTGGCCGACTGGCTCGGCGGGATGCGCTGGCGGGATCGCCCGCGGGGCAGTCAGCGCAAACGGCTGCGCCATGCTTGCGTGCGCTTCCAGCAACTGACCTCGCCCGCCGCCGCCAAGGCCGTGGAAGATACAGCGCTTTATCGTTCGGCAGTGCTGCTGTCGCGCAATGACGTGGGCTACAACACCGAACGGTTCAGCGCCCCGCCGCAAGCGTTTCATGACGCCTGCCTCGAGCGACTGGAGCACTTCCCTGACAACCTGATGACCACCGCCACCCATGACCATAAGCGCGGCGAAGACACCAGGGCGCGGCTGGCGGTCATCAGCGAACGAGCTGATTGGTACATGGCGTGCGTAGACCAATGGCGCATTCTTGCGCCCTCGCTGCACAGCGACCCCGCCGCTCCTTCAGCCGGTGATGAATTGATTCTGTACCAGGCACTACTGGGAAGTTGGCCGCTAGACCTGGATGTGCACGACCACACGGCACTGGCCGATTACAACGAGCGCATGTGGCAATGGCAACGCAAGGCTTTGCGCGAAGCCAAGTTGCAAAGCAGTTGGTCGGCCGTCAACGACGCTTATGAGCAGGCGACCCAGCTCTTCCTGGAACGGCTGTTGCTCGGTGATGAGGGGCTGCCCCTGCGCAATGCCCTCGCCGAGGCGGTCCAGGTCATCGCCCCGGCGGGGGCCCTCAACAGTTTGGCGCAAACCTTGCTGCGCATGACTGTCCCTGGTGTACCGGACCTGTACCAGGGTAATGAGTTCTGGGATTTCAGCCTGGTGGATCCGGACAACCGCCGCCCAGTGGATTTCCTGGCGCGCCGCGAGGCGATGCAAACACCAGGCACCCCGGCGGAACTGGTAGGCACCTGGCGCGATGGCAGGATCAAACAAGCGTTGATCGCCAGGACACTGGCCGTGCGCACCGAACACCTGCCACTGTTCCAGCAAGGTCGCTATCAGCCACTGCAAGTGGTTGGCGCGCAGGCCGAACGGGTCCTGGCCTTTATGCGTGAGCATGAGCAACAACGGGCAATCATAGTGGTACCGATCCATGCAGCCAGCCTGCTGGAAAACGGTGCCGTGCCGCTGGTGGCTGCATCGGACTGGGGCGACACCCGCGTATCACTACCGTTTGCCCGTGGGGATGAAAAACTGAAGGGACTTTTTTCCAGCGCGGCAGTCACACCCCAAAGGGAGCTGATGGTCAGCGACGCACTGGGGGATTTCCCGGTCAATGTCTTTATCCAAACTTGAGTTCAGTCAGGAGCACTGCGATGAGTACCGACGATAAACGCATTCGTGAATTCGCCTATCAGATCTGGGAGTCCGAGGGTAAGCCCGCCGGGCAGGAAAAACGCCACTGGGAGATGGCCCGCAAACTTGCCGAAGCCGAAGCCCTGGCACCGAGCAAGCCCGCCAAAGCGGCCGGCAAACCAGCGGTCAGCAAGACGGATGGCCTGAAGTCTGGCGCGGCCAAGAGCAGCGCCGCCACCAAGACCGCCACGAAAAGCACCACGCCCAAGGCCAAGCCTGCGGCCAAACCTGCCGCGGTCAGCTCCGCAGCGGAAAAACCTGTGGAGAAAAAGCCACGAGCGGCGCGCAAGCCGCCGGCTAACTGATCCATTCCTGACATCCGCCTCAAGGGCATGCGCCCCCGTTCTGACAAGGGCGCGTGCTGACGCCACACCGGGCCGACGCCTGGATGCGCGGTGTCCATCAATGGTGCCGCTAGGCGGCACAGCGGGAGCAAGCTGCCTCGCCACAGTGAAACGAATAGATTTTAAGTGAACAGCATTGCCGTATCTGTCTGTCTTTTGCAGGAGCAACTATGACCCATCCAAAAAACACTACGCCGCCGCCCGTTATCGAGGCTTCGCGGATTCGTGAAGGGCTGCCTTTCCCGCTGGGTGCGACGTGGGATGGCCTGGGGGTCAATTTCGCGCTGTTCTCAGCGAACGCCACCAAGGTTGAACTGTGTATTTTCGATGATACCGGCGAAGTCGAGCTCGAGCGTATCGAGCTGCCGGAGTACACCGACGAGATTTACCACGGCTATCTGCCTGACGCCCACCCGGGGATGATCTATGGCTACCGGGTCTATGGCGCTTACGACCCGGAGAATGGCCACCGCTTCAACCCCAACAAACTGCTGATCGACCCCTACGCCAAGCAATTGGTCGGCCAGTTGAAGTGGTCCGAGGCACTGTTTGGCTACACCATCGGCCACCCGGATGGCGACCTGAGTTTCGATGAGCGCGACAGCGCGCCCTTCGTACCCAAATGCAAAGTCATCGACCCAGCCCATACCTGGGGCAACGACCAGCGCGTCAGCGTGCCGTGGGACAAGACCATCCTGTATGAAACCCATGTTCGCGGCATCAGCATGCGTCACCCCTCGGTGCCGGAAAACCTGCGAGGCACCTTCGCCGGATTGATGGTGGACGATGTGCTCGAGCACATCCGCAAGCTGGGTGTTTCATCGGTGGAGCTGCTGCCCGTCCACGCGTTCGTCAATGACCAGCACCTGTTGCACAAGGGCATGACCAACTACTGGGGCTACAACAGCATTGCCTTCTTCGCCCCGGACCCGCGTTACCTGGCCAGCGGCAAAATCGCCGAATTCAAGGAGATGGTTGCGCACCTGCACGAGGCCAACCTGGAAGTCATCCTCGACGTGGTCTACAACCACACCGCTGAAGGCAACGAGCAAGGCCCTACCCTGTCCATGCGCGGCATCGACAATGCCTCGTACTACCGGCTGATGCCGGATGACAAACGCTACTACATCAACGATTCCGGCACCGGCAACACCTTGGACCTGAGTCACCCGTGCGTGCTGCAGATGGTCACCGACTCCCTGCGCTACTGGGCCACGGAAATGCATGTCGACGGCTTCCGTTTCGACCTGGCGACTATTCTGGGTCGATACCACGATGGCTTCGACGAGCGCCACAGCTTCCTCGTCGCCTGTCGCCAGGACCCGGTGTTGCGCCAAGTGAAAATGATCGCCGAGCCGTGGGATTGCGGCCCTGGTGGTTATCAGGTCGGTGGGTTCCCGCCAGGCTGGGTGGAATGGAACGACAAATTCCGCGACACCGTGCGCGCATTCTGGAAAGGTGACGACGGCCAACTCGCCGACTTTGCCAGCCGCATGACGGCCTCCGGCGAGATGTTCAACCAGCGCGGTCGTCGCCCATACGCCTCGGTGAACTTCGTAACGGCCCACGACGGTTTTACCCTGCACGACCTGGTGTCGTACAACGACAAACACAATGAAGCCAACGACGAAAACAATCAGGACGGCAGCAACAACAACCTGTCCTGGAACCATGGCGTCGAAGGCCCGACAGACGATCCTGAGATCAATGAACTGCGTCAGCGGCAAATGCGCAACTTCTTTGCGACCTTGCTGTTGGCCCAGGGCACGCCGATGATCGTCGCTGGCGATGAGTTCGCCCGGACCCAGCACGGCAACAACAACGCCTATTGCCAGGACAGCGAGATCGGCTGGGTCAATTGGGACCTGAGCGAGGATGGCGAGGCGCTGCTCAAGTTCGTCAAGCGCCTGATCAAACTGCGCCTGACCTACCCGATCCTGCGGCGCGGGCGGTTCCTGGTGGGCAATTACAACGAAGACCTGGGCGTCAAGGATGTCACCTGGCTGGCCCCCGATGGCAGCGAGATGACCACCGAACAATGGCACGACGGCCACGGTCGGTGCCTGGGCATGCTGATGGACGGGCGCGCGCAGGAAACCGGTATTCGTCGCAAGGGTGGCAACGCGACCCTGCTTCTGGTGGTCAATGCCCATCACGACATCGTCAACTTCCGCCTGCCGGAAGTGCCCGAAGGCAGTTTCTGGACATGCATGGTCGACACTAACCAGCCGAAGGTGCGTGGCCAGGAACGTTTCGATTTTGACTACGAATATTCCGTCACCGGCCGCTCGCTGTTGTTGTTCGAGTTGCAGCGTGAGGAGGAGGAATGAACCTTCGATAACCGGGTGAAAAAAACACAACCGCAGGGACGCGGTTGTTCACCCGCTCAGTCTCCGCGCAGAAAAACAGCATTCGCAACAACATGGGGCGCGACGAATCGCCCAACATGATCAATACTTGTCGAGCGGTAGATTCCAGGATCGGAACATCGCAGCTCGCAGTCAGGCCCTGGTGGGCACCACCAGGCAATCGGCCCGATGCATGGCTGAAAGATTGAACACAAACAGGGACGTCTCTCATGAAACTCGCTTCTCGCTTGCCAGGTCGACAGCATCCGCAAATATGGAACAGCGCCCCCCAGCTGGCCGACATTCCCATTATCAGTACCCAGACCCTCACTCCCGCTGGCGCACGCGCCGTGATCCTTGCTCCGCATCCGGGTGATGAGGTCGGCGCCTGTGGCGGTCTGCTCCAGTTGCTGAGCAATCTGGGTCATCCCATCTTGCTGATCTCGGTCACCGACGGCAGCATCAGCCATCCCGGCTCACCGCTGTGGACCGATGAGCGCCAGCATGCCTACCGCCCCCATCCCCAGGAAAGCGTGGACGCCCTGCATCGCCTGGGGGTATCGGCCCGTGGCATGCAATGGGTGCGCGGTGGTTTCCCGGAAAAAACCCTCGCCGAACATGAGGCCCAACTGAGCGCTTTCATCGCTCGGTACTTGAAGCCCGGAGACGTTGTGTTCAGTACCTGGCGCAAGGATGGTGACAGCGACCATGATGCCGTTGGCCGCGCCGGAGCCCTGGCCGCCGAAAGCATCGCGGCCGTGTTCATTGAGTTGCCGGTGTGGGCCTGGCACTGGCCGCTCCGTGAGCAAAACAAAATCCCTTGGCACCGGGCCCGCAAGCTGCGCCTGGATATCTGGACCACCGCCCGCAAACGCCACGCCATGCACGCCTATGCCAGCCAGCTCAACGGCGAACCCGCCAACGGCATCGCACCGCTGGTGCCACGGGTGATTCTCGATCGCATGGGTTTGCCTTATGAGATTGTGTTCATCTGACCACCGCGCCGTTGTGGGCTTGCTCACGAAAACGGCGGCACATGCAACGTCTTCTGTGGGAGCAAAGCTTGCTCGCGATAGCGGTGAGTCAGTTTGCATCAATGTTGAATGAACCTCAGTCATCGCGAACAAGCGGTGCTCCCACAGTGGCGAGGTGGTTGACTCGGCAACGGGAAAAATCCGGAACTGCGGCAGCCACCAAAAGTCGCATGAACAGGTAGGTCTGATTCAGGAGTGAACGTGACTGGCGATCCCAACCGGCATGCCGTCGAATCAACGCCTTTGGACACGCCCGCAGCGGTCCATCGGCTACGGGTTCTGACGGTCAATACCCACAAGGGCTTTACCGCCCTCAACCGTCGTTTCATATTGCCCGAGCTGCGTGAAGCGGTACGCAGCACCGGTGCCGATCTGGTGTTCCTGCAGGAAGTGCTGGGCGAACACGACCGCCACGCTTCGCGCTACGAGAACTGGCCGCAAATGTCCCAGTACGAATTCCTCGCCGACAGCATGTGGAGCGATTTTGCATACGGTCGTAACGCGGTGTATCCCGATGGCCATCATGGCAATGCATTGCTGTCCAAATACCCGATCCGTGAGTTTCGTAACCTCGACGTCTCCATCACCGGTCCCGAGCGACGCGGGCTGCTGCATTGCGTGCTGGACGTTCCGGGTCATGCCGAAGTCCACGGCATCTGCGTGCACCTGAGCCTTCTGGAAAGCCATCGCCAATTGCAGCTCAAGTTGCTCTGCCAACTGCTGGATTCGTTGCCCGAAGACGCCCCGGTGATCATCGCCGGTGATTTCAACGATTGGCAGTTGCGCGGCAATACTGCCCTCGCCCGTCGCCAATACCTGCACGAAGCCTTCGAACACCACCACGGTCGTCCGGCGCGGACCTACCCGGCCCGTTTCCCTCTGCTGCGCCTGGACCGCATTTACCTGCGCAACGCCACCAGCCATGCCCCGCAGATCCTGGGCAGCAAACCCTGGACACACCTGAGCGATCACCTGCCGCTTTGCGTAGAAGTGCATTTGTGACGCCAACACTGCGCAACACCTGGCGTACTAGTCAAAGGGTGAGTCAGTGAACCTGACGGGTTGAAACGGTTGCTTGACGTCAATTCACTGATCTGGATAACCGAAAAAAATCAGTTATTTATTGGCTCTGATTTCAGTTTGCCATTCATCGTTCATTTTCTTGACGCGACGGCACCGGTCTTCTTGACTACAACGTACTACCCCCGGAAATACAGTCAGGGGCAAGCCTCGGAACCCCGCTACAGCGGACCGCCCGAGGCATGCCTCAATCCATTCGGTCGCCCCTCATTCGGGGTAGGAGAGACGCCATAAGCGAGAAACGCATGCGATTGCAAGGCAGGCCCCCATGAAAACTTCCCTCCGTCCACAAGAGATCACTACCACTTTCTACACAATCTCGACTTCGTTGTTGCTGTGTTCGTCCATGGAGGTGTGGGCCTGGCCCGCCGAGCAGACGTCGCAACCCTGGTATGACCGAACACAGGCCGACAGCCAGGGCGCCGCATCCATAAACACTGATCCCACCTCCAGCAAGAGCCCCGCCCTCTTCACCTTGCGAAACGACAGCGGCCATACCCAACGCGTGGGGCTGATCAGTGGACAGAACCAGGTCATCACCCGTGTCGATGGCACGCTGGTGACACCGGCCATGGTCGAGCCCGGCAAAGAAGCACTGAACCTGCAAGGCACCCATCTGGGAGCGTACTGGAGCCTGACCGGTCCGGCAGGCTGGCATGTGGACCTGAGTGCCAGCGGCGGGCGCGTCAACGGTTACAGCCGCACCGAGCAAGGCCAGCGTCAGGCCGCTGAAGGTAATGCCGTCACGTTGTCGGTCGAAGGCGGTTTTCCCATCGGTATCAGCGACCATTGGGTGGTCGAACCCCAGGCACAACTGATCAACCAACGCATCACCCTCGACAGCCCCAATGCCGAGAACGGCTCCGGTAACGAACTGAGCACCTGGAGCGGGCGCGTCGGGGCACGCCTCAAAGGGACGTATCAGGTCAACGGCCTGGGCGTGGAACCCTACGTGCGTACCAACCTTTGGCACACGGTCCAGAGTGCCGACACCTTGACCCTGGACAAAGTCGACAAGATCAGCAGCAGCCGCAAATCTTCCACCGTCGAGGTAGGGCTGGGGTTGGTGGCGCGGGTTACACCGGTGGTGAGCCTCTACATCAGCGCTGACTACAGCAGCGACGTCGACGACAACGACCTCAACGGGCTGATCGGCAGCCTGGGGGTACGGATGCGTTGGTAAACCCTCGCTTCAGGGCGGGTCGCAGCCAGGTGCTGGCGGCTCGCCATACCAATCGGCAATGAGTCCAGCCTGCCCGCCTCCACACTTCCCTGACGCCGATAAAATCCTGTCCCCCGCCCCTCGGCACTTAAAAAGCACCGCCATTTGGGCGTATAACCCTAAAAGCGATTTACGCCTGAAAGCGTCAGCCCATGGCTCATTTCATTGATGGAGTAACGACATGACCCAAGCCAACCTCTTCGCCAACCTGTTTCCCAGCGCTGCCGATGTTCCGCAGGCCTACCGCCTCGAGGGACAGATCGAGCAGCGCGAATACCTGATCGATGGCGTGCTGCAAACCTGGCAAGGACCGCTGGCAGTTGTTCGCAGCCCGGTATACCTGGCAGGCCCGCAGGGGGACGAGCAAGTGATACTGGGCAGCACACCACTGCTGGATGCTCAGACCGCACTCACCGCCCTGGACGCAGCCGTACGCGCGTATGACCGCGGCCAGGGCCAGTGGCCAACGATGCGCGTTGCTGAACGCATCCGCCATGTGGAGGCTTTCCTGGCGCGCATGCGTGAGCAACGCGAGGCGGTAGTCAAACTGCTGATGTGGGAAATCGGCAAGAACCTCAAGGACTCCCAAAAAGAATTCGACCGCACCTGCGATTACATCGTTGACACCATCAACGCCCTCAAGGAACTGGACCGCCGCTCCAGCCGCTTCGAGCTGGAACAGGATACGCTCGGCCAGATCCGTCGCGTGCCGCTGGGCGTGGCCTTGTGCATGGGGCCCTACAACTATCCGCTGAACGAAACCTTCACCACGTTGATTCCGGCATTGATCATGGGCAACACCGTGGTCTTCAAGCCGGCCAAGCTCGGCGTACTGCTGGTGCGGCCGCTGCTGGAAGCGTTTCGCGACAGCTTCCCGGCCGGTGTGATCAATGTGATTTACGGCAGCGGCCGGGAAACTGTCAGCGCGCTGATGGCCAGCGGCAAGATCGACATCTTTGCCTTCATCGGCACCAACAAAGCGGCCAGCGATCTGAAAAAACTCCATCCGCGCCCGCACCGTTTGCGTGCCGCCCTGGGCCTGGACGCCAAGAACCCCGGCCTGGTGCTGCCGGACGTCGACCTGGACAACGCCGTCAGCGAGGCGCTGACCGGCTCGCTGTCCTTCAATGGCCAGCGCTGCACAGCACTGAAAATCCTGTTTGTCCACGAAGACCTGGCACCGGCATTCATCGAGAAATTCAACGCTAGGCTGGCCGCCCTGAAACCTGGCATGCCGTGGGAAGACGGTGTGGCACTGACACCGCTGCCCGAGGCGGGCAAGGTCGATTATCTGCATGCTCTGGTGGCCGATGCCGTCGCCAAAGGCGCAGAGGTGATGAATGAACACGGCGGCGAATCCCGCGGCTCGTTCTTCTATCCGGCCGTGCTCTATCCGGTGAACACTGCAATGCGGGTCTACCACGAAGAACAGTTCGGCCCGGTCGTCCCCATCGTGCCGTACCGCGACCTCAATACCGTGGTCGATTACGTGCTGGAGTCCGATTTCGGCCAACAGCTGAGCATCTTCGGCAACAACCCGGCCGAAGTCGGCAAACTGGTGGACATCTTCGCCAACCAGGTCGGACGCATCAACATCAACGCCCAATGCCAGCGAGGCCCGGACACGTTCCCGTTCAATGGCCGGAAAAACTCGGCCGAGGGCACGTTGTCGGTCCACGATGCGCTGCGCACCTTTTCGATCCGCACGCTGGTGGCGACCAAGTTCCAGGACAGCAACAAGACGCTGATCAGCGACATCATCCGCGGGCGGGACTCTAACTTCCTGACCACCGACTACATCTTCTGACCCGCGCCGAAGGATGGGTTATGGCAGGGCTGGACGGCGCACCTTGATGCCCCAGCCCTGCTGCATGCCGGCTGCCGCCAGCAGGATCGCTGCCACACCCAGCCACTGCAGCAACTCGAGGCGATGACCGAAGGCGAACCAGTCGACGAAAATCGCCGCGATCGGGTAGATGAACGACAACGCGCCGGTCACTGCGGTGGGTAGCCGTTGAATCGCGCTGTATAACAACACGTACATCACGCCGGTATGAACCATGCCCAGGGTTACCAGGCTAGCCCAGGCCTCAGGCTGCTGAGGCAACGCCGAAAAGTTCGCCCAAGGTGCCAACAGCAACACACCGGTGCTGACCTGGATCAGCGCGATCAAGTGCGGCGGTGTCCCGGTCAGATGTTTGATGATCAACGCCGCAATGGCGTACAGCAAGGCAGCGCCCAGCGCCAGAGCGATACCCGTCAGATAATCTCCGCCCCCCTGCCCTTGCTCACCGTGGGCGCTGACGATGGCCAACATGCCGAGGAACGACACCGCCAGCCAGAACAGCTTTTGGGCGGTGATTTTTTCCCCCAGCAACAACGCTGCCAACCCCACCAGCATGAACGGCTGAACGTTGTACACCGCCGTACCTATGGCAATCGAGGCGCGGGAGTACGAAGCAAACAGCAGCACCCAGTTGCCCACGATCGCCACGCCACTGAGCACCGCCAGCAGGAAGGTGGAGCGCGTCAGGATACCCGGACGCAAGAAGCCGAAACCGGCGCAAATCAGCAGCAAGGTCGCAGCACCGAACACGCAGCGCCAGAACACCACGTCCAGCACCGGCACACCGGAAATCAGCACGAACCAGCCTATGGTTCCGGAAATCAACATGGCGGTGGTCATTTCCAGCGAACCGCGACGTAAGGTCTTGTCCATCTTCAGGCTCCTTCAGCAAGTGGGCACAGTATGCCGAGCCGAAGGGGCGATTCTCCATGGCAGGAAAAAGGCTAAACTGGCTTTTGACCTTTTTTATCAAGGCAACTTCGGGCATTGGCCTAACGGAGCGGAAAATGACTGACGACATCGACCAGATCCTCATCAGCGCCCTGATGGAGGACTCCCGACGTTCCCTCAAGGCCCTGGCAAACTTGAGCGGCCTGTCCTCCCCCAGCGTCGCCGAACGCCTTCGCCGGCTCGAAGAGCGCGGCGTGCTCAGGGCATACACCGTTGAAGTGGACCCCAAGTGCTTCGGCTACCAACTCCAGGCGATTGTGCGTATTCGCCCGCTACCGGGGCAGTTGCAGGAAGTGGAACGGCAGATCCAGGCCATCGCTGAATTTACCGAATGTGACAAGGTCACTGGCGATGACTGCTTCATCGCCCGCCTGCATGTGCGCTCGATGGAGCAACTGGACACCTTGCTGGACAAGCTCAATGTTCTGGCAGAAACCAACACCGCCATCGTCAAGAAGACCCCGGTCAAACGGCGACTGCCGCCCATGGCATGAGCCTGCCCCGGCCTCGGTGTCATCCGAGGCCGGGATCCAGACTACTCGAGGTCTTCCAGCTCAGGACTGCGCTGCACTTTTTTCACCTCATCCTGAGGCGCATTGCTCGCTTTCATCAGTTTTAGCGGCACGATTTTTTCGCAAGCATTCTTGCCGTCGGCATAGACGCCACTGTGGTTGCATTTCCAGTCATAGAAGTTGGCCAAAGCCGCGGACAATTGCAGGCTGTAGTCCGTGCTTTGGGTCCCTGGCGTAAAGGGTTGGCCGGCGGGGATGTTCTGGAACCATTGCATCCACTCTTCAGTGCCCGGCGCCGGCGGATCGGCCTGGAAGGTCGGGTTCATGATCGCCAGTTGCTGGTATTCAGCGGTCATGTGGCAGCTCAGGCACGAAGCCTGGGGGTTGTCCACCGGCCCATTGAGGCGTCCGTTCCAACCCAGGTGGGTCGGCGGCAGTTCCTTGGCATTGGCATTGATCGCGGTCTGCTTCAACGCTGGGTTGATTTTGGTTTCTGTCGGGGTCGGATTGGTGAACTCGCTGCTGGTCACTTCAGGGTCGTTCCCCCACATGATTCCGACCGGCACCAGGTTTTCCCAGTCGCCTTTGCTCTTATCGATGCCGTTGTACTGAAAGGTCCCAAAGAGCCAGCCGGTCTCGCTGACACGCGTGTCACGCACGGCAATGTCCATCTGGATCAGTGCGACTTTTTTCACGACGCGATCAGTGGATGTAAACGTGACGGCGGTGTAGGCATCCAGCAGCAAGGGATTGGCCAACGACGGCACCGAATTGACATCGATGTCCGCATACAACGCCTTACACACCACGGTGCCGTTGGGGAAGCTCTTGGGCTTTGACGTGAAGCTCGGGTCAGGGTTCTGTGGGTCTTTCCAGACCTGGCCGATGGTATAGGCACCGATATCGTTATAGATCCCCACCGCATAAGTCTGGCCAGACTCCAACTGTGTGTGAGCGAGCTGTTTAGGCTGAATGGGCGCCTCTCGGGTCAGCCCATGGATGCCTTCACGCCCGCTCGGCCCGTAATGCTGCCAAGGCATGTGATACCACTGGCGCACGGTGTTCTTCTGCACATTCCAGTTGGTCTCGGCGTTGCCCTCCAGACAATATTGCTTGACGCCCTCCATGTAGGCTCGCCAGGTTTCAAAATCGTTGCTGCGCGTTGTGGGCAGATTCTTGAAGAACGCCGGCATCGATGCGGCGCCAGGGGCTGTGGCGGGATAGTTCTGGCTGAGCTGGAACGCAGGGCCGGAATATTCACTCTTGGGAGGGGCGAAGCCGAAATCAGGGAAGGTGCCGGCATTGGCCATGGGCAAACCGCCCGCCAAGGCCATGAGTGCAACGATCTTTGCGTGGGACTGAATCATCGGTATCTCCTTATAGGGACAACGCCTGCCAAAGTCATCGATCTCCTGATTGATGCGCAGGGCTTCCTTGTTATTGGGCCAGGGCGCGTGCCCGGCCGGCTCACGGTTAACACTCAGTGATGCGCGTACACCTCCTTGGCACCTGAAAAACGGGCGCAGTCAGACCTGGCTCGGGTAGCCGAATGCGAACGATATCGGGGGAGAATGTGGCGAACATTTCGCGCGGTGGTTGACCGGTTTACCTCATGCCGCCCCTGGCAATGCAATCCCTTGTCATAGTTGTAGATCAATTATTCAAAGCCGCCATCCCGATGCGGCTTTTTTGCGGGCCATTGGCCATAACGAAAAATCGGGGACGAAAAAAAGCCCGCCGAAGCGGGCTTTCCATATCATGCATGTTATCAGTCGTCGCGACCCATCAGGCCGAACAGTTGCAACAGGCTGACGAACAGGTTGTAGATCGATACATACAGGCTGATGGTCGCCATGATGTAGTTGCGCTCGCCGCCGTGGATGATCGCGCTGGTCTGATACAGGATGCAGACCGACGAGAACAGCACGAAGCCGGCGCTGATTGCCAGTTGCAGGCCGCTGATCTGGAAGAAGAAGCTGGCCACTACCGCACCGAGCAACACGAAGAAACCGGCGGTGATGAAGCCGCTCAGGAAACTCATGTCCTTGCGCGAGATCAGCACGTAGGCCGACAGACCACCGAACACCAGCGCGGTCATGGCGAATGCCGAGCTGACCACTTCGGCGCCACCCTGCATGCCCAGGTAGCGGTTGAGGATCGGGCCGAGCAGAAAGCCCATGAAGCCGGTCAGGGCGAAGGCCGAAACCAGGCCCCAGGCCGAATCGCGGAGCTTGTTGGTGAGGAAGAAAAGACCGTAGAAACCGATCAGCACCACGAAGATGTTCGGGTAGCCGACGCGCATCTGTTGTGCAACGAAGGCCATCACACCGCTGAAAGCGAGCGTGAGAGCCAGCAGGCCATAAGTGTTGCGCAGGACGCGGCTAACCTCTAGCTGCTCAGCCTGCACGCTGTTGTTCACTGCGTAATCCTGTTCGCGCATGGCGACACTCCTCCGGTTTTGAAACATTCAGTGGCAAGGATGATAACAGACGCTCTGTAACAAGCTACGTAGAGAGTTTGACAGTGTGTTTCATTCGGGTATTATGGCGCCCGCAACGCAATACGGAGGTGTGGCCGAGTGGTTTAAGGCAACGGTCTTGAAAACCGTCGACTGTAACAGGTCCATGAGTTCGAATCCCATCGCCTCCGCCATCTTTATACAAAAAAGCCCTGATCAGTCAGGGCTTTTTTGCGTCTGACGCTTGGAAATCAGCCTCGCAACGCTCAGCCCTTCCTCGAAATCAGGTGCCCTCCCGCACCGCCCAGGTATCGCCTGTTGTTTTCCCGCGCTTCGGTCCACCTATGGCCACGTACATCGCGCTGACTCGTTAGCGCTACACTCACGCTATCGAGGTATTTAAGATCACCGTTAGCAGGGAGCTCAACGTGTACCCAGGCAAAAACAGACCCGCGCCACCTGCAAGCCACCCCATCAGCATTTCCCCCATCATCCCACGCCCTGAAAACCCGCCCTGCTTTGGGCACTCACCGGTTTCCCCAATCATTTCGCCAATCAACCGCCTGGACGGGAGGACCGCGTGACCCAGCTCATCAAAAAATATAAATGGCCTGCTTTATTGGCCGTCGCGCTGGTGGTTTTCTCGGCCTCGATATTCTTTTTAATCAAATCCTACACCTACGACGCCTCCACCTATTTCGAGTCCCGGGACTTCATCCGGCAACTCAAACAGGCCGACGCCAACTGGAACGTCAAAATCCTGCGAAAGAAGATCGGCATCAACAACAACCTGTCGCTGACCCCGCCACCTGAAGCGGCCAGTCGATGGGAGCAGTTGGAGCAGCTCAATAATTCCGGCCCTTTGGCGGCCCTTTGGGCGTCCAGGCGCCAAGGCTATGTGGAGGCGGTAAAGAACAAAAGCCTGCTGGTGGAGCAGTTCCAGCAACACAACACCCACTTACGCGCCGCTCTGGATGCGCTGCCACTTGCCGAGGACGACATCCAGACACGGCTCAGGGAGATAGACGCCGGCACTCCGATAAACCGTTTAGAGGTTACCTCCAGTGTCCTTGACCTGACTCTGACAACGCTTGAGTACGCCCTGTATGTCACCTCGGACAAGGCCGAAGAGGTAAAGAGCCAACTTCATGCGCTGGAGCAATACATCGCCCTACTGCCCCCATCCTACCTGCCGTCCTTTACCACGCTGACACAACATATTGAATCCATTATCCGGGACCAGCCGATCGTCAATGACCTTATTGACCGCATCAGTGTTATCCCGGTCGCCCAAGAGCTGGACAGTATTAACGAGCTGTTGAACGAAACCCAACGCAGGACCGCCGCAACCGAGCGCCAATATCATATCTATCTGGCTGTGAGCGCCGGCCTCATGGCGATTTTGATGATCTACCTTGTCGCGCGGTTGGTTCGCAGTTCCGCGCTCATCACTCAGATTAACCAGGAACTGCAATCCTCCAACGAACGGCTGGAAGAACGGGTGGAAGATCGCACTCGCGAGTTGATGCAGGCCGAACGTGAGCTGGTGGAGGCGGCGCGAATGGCGGGAATGGCCGAGATCGCGACAAACGTGTTGCATAACGTGGGGAACGTTCTCAACAGCGTGAATATTTCGGCGGACCTGGTGACCCGCAAGTTGAAAAACAGCAAGACGCTCGGTCTGGGCAAAGCGGTAAAAATGATGAATGAACATGCTGAGGATTTGGGCCGTTTCATCACCCTGGATGAAAAAGGCAAATTGTTGCCTCGCTATTTCAATGAGCTGGTCGAGTCCATCAATGCCGAACAGGGACTGCTCATTGACGAGCTGGCACAACTGACCAAGAGCATTGACCACATCAAGGAAATCGTCGCCACCCAACAAACCTACGCTGGCGCCGCGAGACTGATCGAGCCGCTCAATGTCAGGGATCTGTTCGAAGATGCGTTGCGCATGAACTCAGGCGCGCTGAGCCGGCACCATGTCACGGTCATCAAGGATTTTCAGGACATCCCCACCATCCTGGGAGACAAGCACCGGTTGCTGCTGATTCTGATTAACCTGATCAGCAACGCCAAATTCGCAATGTCGAATGTTTCCGGGCATCCACGGGAAATGACGCTGGGGATCCAGATCGTCGCCGAGAGCACGTTACGCCTCAGCGTCAAGGATCGAGGCGAGGGTATTGCGCCGCAGAACCAGGCTCGAATCTTCAACCACGGGTTCACGACCCGCAAGGACGGCCATGGATTTGGCTTGCACAGCTGTGCTCTGGCCGCAGTTGAAATGAATGGCCGTCTCTACGCCCAGAGCGATGGGCCTGGTCAAGGGGCCTTGTTCACCCTGGAGATCCCGCTGGAACTGGCCAATACCTGAACCACTGGAGCGAGTTGGCTGCGTGCAGCATCCTTCTGGGTTGCGCGCGTGCAGCCAACTCTGACCTGCGAACACGACCGTCTGGGCGGGGCTATTTAGTGTTAACCGATCGATCGCTTCGGTTTCTGCGCACCGGCAACGCCGCCGCGTAAGCCAGCGCTTCCTCACGGGAAGCAAAGGAGCCAAGCCGGTCCACCTGGGTGCAGACCCTCCATGGGCCGCTGTTCACACTGAGTACGTCGTAACCGTTGATGTGTACTTTCGTTAGCATCGCAGCACTCATAGTTACCTCCTGCTAGATAAACCTGAGATACGCCCTTTACCTTACACTCAGTTGGCACCAGGGCATCAACCGGACGTCGTAATTCCGGGAGCGACATGCCCATCAGGGTGAGCCCGAACCCCACAGTCTGTTCCATAACCCAGGCAGTTGCACCGGCTCGGTGCCGTCTTTGACGGTGCGAGCAAGCGCTGCTCGCTCAAGCGCCTGACGGTCGTCATAAAATGGCTTGGTGTCGATCTTCACCGCAGTTGCCTGGGCAGCGTCGAGCAGAATCTGCAGGTATTCCCGGGCGTGTCGTGCGGTGTAGCGATTGAGATCATGAAAGGTCACCACCACCGGAATGACCCCATCAACGGCAGGTATCTGTCCGATGGCGATACGTTCGCGCACTTCGCTGAGCTGACGTATGAGGTTGATTCGCCGTCTCGGACTGGCCGTGATGCCCCAGACTTTGCCGTCATTGGCGCTCAGATCGGTGAGCAACATGTGCAGGCCATGACGTCGGTAGGCCGCGAAGGTGCGGGTGTCGTAGCTCCAGAACGGCGGCCTCACCAGGCCAGGAGCTGCCCCCGTGATGGCGGCAATGTCGGCGCTCCCCTTGAGCAGCGACTGTTCCAGTTCATCAGGGCTGAGGAACCGGTGGTTGCTGTGCCCGGAGGTCGCGGTATGAAAGCCCAGCACATGTCCTTCTCGCTGTTCACGACGCATCACCGAACGGCCGATATCACTGCCACCGGCCCGCGATGCTCGCGTCTGCACGAAAAATACTGCTTTGATCCCCGGCTGCACCGGATTTTGCGCCAAGGCATCGAGCACGCTCATGCTCGGATTCCAGAAAGACGATGCGCTGGGCCCGTCATCGAACGTCAGCAGAAAGCGGATCGGCGGTTGCGTGCGAAGGCGTTGTTCGGTCTGCGCAGTCAGTTCGATGGGAGCGCTAATGCACCCCAGCAAAACGCTGGCAAGGGCTACGAGAGACAGCACCCTGGCGAAGATTTTCATTGTGTGCCTTTTATGGTGATCGCACTGACTCGCCTACGATCCATGGCTCTTGATGCCCAAGCCCAGCTTGGAGAAGGTTAACCGGGTTTGGTTCCCGGCCGCGAGCCTCGCCGCCCCGCTGATTTTTGACCGTTTGGAGATCCGATGGAATTTTCCGCACGCCTCTGCATCCATCCGTATAGAACTAATTAGGGAGGATTTATGGGCGGGCCATCGCTTTACATCATCGACTACATGCTCCATGGCGAGCCCAAGTCATTCATCATTCGTGCCGAAGTGATGAACAATTCCGAAGCTTGGCATTGGGCCAGTTGCGATGCGGGTGTCGGGCGCATCCCCAAATTCGGGAGGGAAAAGGTCAAGCGGGTGTCAAAACCACTGGCAGAAAAATACGGTATTACCGACGTGCGCTGGCGAGCCAGTGTCGCGCCGGCCTGGGTAAAGGAGTCAGGCTGAGTCCGCAACCCCTCTTCGGCGCACCGGCCGTCCGGCCGGGCGCCGTTTTCTTCGCCTGACCCGAAATAACTCAACTACGCTTAATTATCGGTACAACCCGCTGCTGGCGGGTTTTGTGGTGCCCTATACACACTCAATGGAGGTGCGACATGTCTGAAAAAGAGTCCATCACCACCGTGCTCACCTTGCTGGAATCGCGTCAGGCACGATTGGCGGCAGCCTGCAAGGAAATCGCTGACTGGGTCGATCATCAGGGCGGGCATCCTACCGCCGTGCGCATCCGGGATCGTCTCAATGACATCGAAAAAGACGCCCCCTCTATCCAGAGCGCGCTGACGTCCCTCAAGCCCGCCGAGCGACCATTGCCCAAGTTCCGCTAAAGCATTGCGCTGCACAGGTTCTTCCTCAAGCTCTACCGGTTGGAAAACCGATGGAACGCGGGCGTTCTTTGTGCCTCGATATTGATATGTATCGGAGCAAAGCCGCTAGAGGGAGAACACCATGTACGCCAGAACCCTGCTGCTGATAGCCTGTGCCAGCCCTGCCGTCGCCATGGCGCAAGGCTGCGATGTAATCACTCGGTCCCAGAGCCAAGCGATACCGAAGATTGAAACCCATAGTTGTTACGAATACAAAGGCGTGCCAGCCGAGGCGATTGGCTGGTCGTGCAGCAACGAAAGCAAAGGTGCGCTGAGTACGCAGAAGAACCCCGTCGAACGCTGCGCCGAGGGGTATGTGGCGACATGCCAGGCTCGACTGACTCAGGAAGCCCTGGCCAACCCACGCTCAACTAGCAAGGACCGCAGCGGCGGGTCGGCGAACATTCCCAACGACGCGCAAGTTACCTGGTACTACTACGACGCCGAACTATTGGCGCAAGCACAGAAAGACTGCGAAACCACCGGTGGGCGCTGGAAAAATCAATGAACGGTCAAGGCCCTTCCCTAGCCTTTGCTGTGCTCTGGCGACGACGGGCCTTCCTTCACACCGCGAGGGCCGGCCACGCCCCAGATGACCAGGCCCACCACAGGCAAGATGATCAGCAGCAGCGCCCAGCCCGCTTTGGTCCCGACCGTCTTGTCACTGCGAAACACACTGATGATCGCCCACAGATCCACAAGCAGCAAAAGCACCACAACGCCGATCCAGAAATAGCTGGCTAGTTCAGACATGGTCCAATCCTCTTAAGGTCTATGGTTTAGGCATACCCCCTGACGGTCCGTTCAAAGAATCTGCCATCGCCTCCCCCACACCCGGAATTTCATCTAACCCCGCTCATTCAGATAGGCGACCCACCGTTCATAAGCGTCATGCTGGCGCTGGACGGCTTGCTCCCAACTCACCCCGCTCGTTTGATGTGCGTCGACGAGCGCCATCATTTCTGACGTGGCCGCGTCCAGCTCCACGAGAAGCTCGTGGGATTTGATTTTGAAGTCTTCAACGGTGGTCATGTCTTTCTCACTTCCCCTCTAACCGAGGTTGGCTATCCACCCAACATGGATACGTTTTTTCCAAGCTGATTCAGTCGAGGCGATGATCGGTCTAATGCCCAGTCCAGACAGATAGCGAGTGCGGGAATGAAATGAAGTTCAGTCTTTCGCCGATTGCCGCGGTCGTACAGAGAGGCGCCCGGTAAAAACTGTAGTGGACAGCCCGTATGACATCGGGCTCAAATATTGCAGTTATATTTCAGTTTAATGACAGTCACTGATTGAGCAAGGCCATGAAAATTCGAGCGACCGTCATCTGCGAGGAAGATCGCCACATCTTGCTCGTGCGCAAGGCCAACAGCCGCTGGACATTGCCTGGTGGGACCGTGGAGCGCGGTGAAACCCATGCCGGGGCGGCCCTGCGCGAGTTGACCGAAGAGACCGGGCTGGACGCGCATAACCTGCTTTATCTGATGCGCATCAGCGACGGTGAAACCGAACACCACGTGTTCGAAGCCGCAGTCACCGATTCAAAGACAGCCCGGCCACAGAACGAAATCAGCGACTGCCTCTGGCATCCGCTGGACGCCATCGCGCAACTGCAAATGAAAAAGGGCACGCGGGAGATTCTCGAGGCATTTCGGCGCAGGTTGTGAACGCCGCTTGGTGGTGACCGAGCAACGCCTACAAAAGCGGACTGGGAATCACGCCCTGCCATCCTCACTTCGGAAAGAATAATTAGTTCAACGACCACAAAAGATTAATTTCTTAGCTACAGTTTCTTCGCACTCTTAAATAAATCAACTCATTCGCCCATCGCGCCGAGGGACCTCAACGATGCCAATGACACTGGATCTTGCACAAAAAGAAAAGTGGATTTCGGAAATGAAAACATTGACAACCCATGCCAAATGGGGCGTGCAGCTAGTACTTAATCTGCCAACAGGCATGAAAAACAGAATCCCTTTGTATCCATGGCTAAAGGGGCCTGAGACCTTATCGGAAAGCGAACCCACACTCCCCACCCAACGTCCACCCACTTCAATGAACTGTTGGGAGTCACTGCTTGTTTCAGGATACTATGCAGGCCTATGGAATAAAAATTACATAGTAAAAGCAATTACAAAAACAGCCGGAACCGGAAATGAAGATTCTGGCTTTAGCAAGCTCGCCTGGTATATGAGTCGTAACGGCACTCCGTTCATGCCTAACAGATACAGGGCTGAGGAACGGGCGCTAATCATAATGTTTGGCGATACCGGCGAGCACTTCGCCTTAACGTGCGGAGAGGGGAAAATCATTGAACTCGATAAAGCCGCCCAAGGCGTAACGGATCTACAGAATACATTGCAAAGGGCGCCTTACTACACTTACAAGCGTGTCTATGTTGCGCCCCCACCCACCCTATCAGAACTCAATGAAATCACATGAACTCATCTTGCCTGCGGGAGATATGAAAATAAATGCAGCCATTGCTCCCCCAGAACGGCCTGGGCCTGGATGCTGCGCTTCCGCTAGTCGCGCCGCTGCGAAACGAATACGTGATAACAGAAAACATGTCACGCAAACTTTAGATCACCTGTAACCGCGAAGCCTCGCGCATCAAAATCAATCATGGACCGAACACTAAATCCTCAGCCTGTTGAAAAGTTAACACCTGAGTGAGCTCAATCTTTAGATACCTATAAGCTCTAGGGTTAAATTTAATCTGCACAGCTGGGTTTTCACTAGCATTCGACAGCCAATCATAATTATTGCAATAGTCTGCAGGTATGTTCTGCCACTGCTGAGCCTCCGGAACCGCAAAGCTCTCCATATCGACCAATTCCTGAGCACAATATACAGACCATATATCAACACCCTCCGGAGGAACAACAGCAGAAGCAATCCCATACCCATAAGTATAAAGAGCCGGTGTTTTTTTAAAAGATCTTATTACATAAAAACCACTTCCCAACTCCCCTCCTGATGCATGATCCCAAGCCCCAGGCATGACTTTTAGACCGCTTGTTAAGGATGCCCTATGCCCAGATCTAGTAGCGTGAAACCCTATTAATTTCATAGAAAACTCCATTTAAGTTACACGCAGCGTCCAACGCTAAAATGAACCACCCGCACAGACTGAGTGATTTGACTCTTAAAAGACCGAGACACCTAGATTAATAGATCAGTTTCCTTATCCAAGCTTAATGCCAGCTATCAAGAAATAGACCATTCCCGAATAAAACGCCAATACGCCAGCCATCGCCCCCGACGGGGCTTAAGCCCGGAAGGCGGCCGGAGTCGCGAAGGCTGACTTTCAGATGCGCGATTTGCGAGCAAAGGTCCAAAATAGCGGACCAGAAACGAACAAGGGTTTGCATCAGCTTTCGCTCGCAAACCCTTGATTTTAGATGGTGCCCGAAGCCGGAATCGAACCGGCACGCCCTTACGAGCGGGGGATTTTAAGTCCCATGCGTCTACCAGTTTCGCCATTCGGGCGGTAGCGCGTTCAAGCCTATGGACATCGGCGGGGCAGATGTCCAGTCGAGGCTGGTGCAGCAAGAGGGGGAATATATACATCCCTTCCCGGCGAAGCAAGGTTGCTTCTGTCCTTTTCAAGACAAAAACTTGTCATCGCTCCAAAAATAAAAAAGCTCCGTAAATCATGGATCTACGGAGCTGTTTTAAAGTGGAGGCCGAAGTCGGAATCGAACCGGCGTAGGTGGATTTGCAATCCACTGCATAACCATTTTGCTATTCGGCCTCAAGACGTTTGATGCAAGAAAGCCACATCAACCGCGTACAAACCTGATCAGGAAACAAGACGCTTACGAAGCTCTATCTCCTTGAAAACATTGAGATTTTTTACGTCCCAGTGCGTTCGATGGGCGCAATTATGTACTCATTTGCCTAGGCTGACAACCCCTTGATTTCAAAAAAAATTCGTCTAAAGGCCAGCTTCCGCCCGACGAGCACATGGGTGTGCAAAGGCTTCTGGGCGGCTGCTTCGCACCCCAGCGGGCAAGCTCCCTCGCCACGGAGGATTTCAGGGACCCTGGAGGAGTCGCAGCCCTGCCCCATTTATGGGTAACATACCGGCCTTCCCTGCAGCCACCTGCACCCTGCCAAATAAGCCCATTTCATGCCCTTCGAACTCAGCGTTGACCTTACCACCCTCGCTATCCTTATCCTCGTCGCCTTCATTGCCGGTTTCATCGATGCCATTGCCGGTGGAGGTGGCCTGTTGACCACCCCGGCCCTGCTGACCGCCGGCTTGCCTCCCCATCTGGTCCTGGGCACCAACAAGCTCAGCTCGACCTTCGGTTCGGCCACAGCCAGTTTCACGTTCTACAAGCGCAAGTTGTTCCATCCAAGGCAGTGGACCCATGCCCTCGTTGGCACGTTGATCGGTGCCCTGGTTGGCGCGATCGTCGCCCATTACCTGCCCGCCGAGTGGCTGAACAAGATGCTGCCGGTGATTGTTTTCGCCTGCGGCCTGTACCTGTTGTTCGGTGGCACGCCCAAGGCGCCGCTAGACAGCAATGCGCCGATCAAGAAAACCTGGCAAGCGCCCCAGGGTTTCAGCCTGGGCTTTTACGACGGCGTGGCCGGTCCTGGGACGGGTGCGTTCTGGACGGTCAGCAGCCTGCTGCTCTATCCCATCGATCTGGTCAAGGCCAGTGGTGTGGCCCGCAGCATGAATTTCGTCAGCAACATCGCGGCGCTGTCGGTGTTCATTTTTTCGGGGCAAGTGGACTGGATCATCGGCCTGAGTATGGGCCTGTCGGTGATGGTGGGGGCGTTCTTCGGCGCTCGCACCGCCATCAGCGGCGGCGCGAAGTTCATCCGACCAGTATTCATCACCGTGGTGCTGGGCTTGACCGTGCGTCTAGCCTGGCAGCACTGGTTCAGCATGGCCTAAGCGCCGCGCCACATAGAGGTCGATCAGGTAGCGGGCGATGGAACGCGAGGCCGGCAGCGGCGGCAGGTTGTGCACGTTGAACCACTGCGCATCTTCGATCTCATCTTCCTGCCTGACGATGTCGCCACCGGCATATTCAGCGTGGAAGCCCAGCATCATCGAATGGGGAAACGGCCAGCACTGACTGCCGACGTACTGAATGTTCTTCACCTCGATGCTGACTTCTTCGCGCACCTCACGAATCAGGCAATCCTCGGCCGACTCACCTGGCTCGGCGAACCCGGCCAGCGTGCTGTAGACCCCCGTGACGAAGCGAGGCGAACGGGCCAGCAGGACTTCATCGCCACGGGTGATCAGCACGATCATGCTCGGCGAAATCCGCGGGTAATGCCGCAAGTCACAGGCATCGCAGTACATCGCCCGTTCCCGGGCAATCTGGCTCATGCGTTTGCCACAGCTGCCGCAGAAACGGCACTCCCGAGCCCAGGTGCCGATCTGCGCGGCATAGCCCAGGACCTTGTACAGCGTGTGATCATCCTCGAGCATGAAGGCCCGCAGGCCCTTCCAGTTGCAACCGGGGACGTCCTGTGGGCTGTGCAGCTCCAGCAGATAGACCGGCTCGCCATCCAGGTGGCCAATGCCATGCTCGGCGAGGATCGACAGGTCTTGGCGCTTGAGCCAGTCGCGGGGAAACAGCGCGCCGTTGTCATCGAACAGAAAGCCTTCCGGGCTGCGGGCCACGGCCCACCCCCCCGGGAGATCGGTATCGAGTACTGCGGTGGTCCAGCGTGAAATCATGATCAATCAATCCAGAAATTCAGGTTTCTGTTTGCTCATATGGGCGGCCATGGCCACGCGCAGGTCGGTCGATTGCAGCATGGCGGCGTTCCAGGTGGCGACGTATTCCAGCCCGTCGTCAATGCGGTGGTCGCGCATGTAGCTGATCATTTCCTTGGTACCGGTCACGGCGATCGGCGACTTGGCGGCGATTTCCCGCGCGATGCCCATCACACCGTCAAGCAGGCTGGCGGTATCACTGTAGACACGATTGACCAGGCCGATGCTGCGCGCCTCGTCGGCACCAAAAGTGCGCCCCGTATAAGCGAGTTCACGCAGCATGCCGTCCCCGATGATCCGGGGCAAGCGTTGCAATGTGCCAACATCGGCCGCCATGCCGATATCGATTTCCTTGATGGAGAACTGCGCGTCCTCGGCGGCATAACGCATGTCGCAGGCTGAGATCAGGTCGATGGCGCCGCCCAGGCAATAACCCTGGATCGCTGCCAGCACCGGTTTGCGGCAGTTGTCCACGGCATTGAACGAGGCTTGCAGCTGCTGGATCTTGCGGCGCAACAGGCGTGCGTTGCGCCCGACGTCCTTGCCCAGGTCATTGGCCACGGCGGCCAGCATCATCAGGTCGATGCCCGAGGAAAAGTGTTTGCCGGCCCCGCTCAATACCACCACCCGCGCTTCGTCGGTATCGTCGATCCATTGGAAGATTTCGACGATCTCGCTCCAGAACGCGGCGTTCATTGCATTGATCTTGTCCGGTCGATTGATCTGCACATGGGCGATATTGTCTGCAAGTTCGACGGTGAACGCTTGGTATTGCGACATGGCAGTGATCCTTTACCGGCTGAAAAAGAGGCCTGAACTATAACAAGTCCACGCACCGGGTCGTAGACAGTGCATCGGCCAAAAGCGGGACCTGGCGACCTGCCATGAAGATCAACCCTGTGGCGAGGGGATTTATCCCCGCTGGGGCGCGAAGCGGCCCCTGCATCGTGCCTGGCACACAGCAGCGACAGAAGTATTTAGGGGCTGCTGCGCAGCCCAGCGGGGATAAATCCCCTCGCCACAGGGGTCACCTTCGATCAGGGTTTCTCACTCGCCTGCATCTGCCCATCCCACCCACCGCCCAACGCGGCGATCAGTTGCACACTTGCGATCAACCGGCTCTGTTGTAAGGTCAGCACACTGCGTTCGTTACTCAGCGCGGTGGCCTGGACCGTGACGACATCCAGATAGGCAATCAGCCCCGCTCGGTACTGGTTCTGGGTCAGGCGCAAGGATTCGCGGGCGGCGTCCAGGGCCTCTTGGCGCACGCGGGCTTCGTCCTCGAGGACTTTGAGCTGAATCATGTAGTTTTCCACTTCGCGAAAACCGTCGAGCACCGTCTGGCGATAGGTAGCGACCGTCTGGTCGTAGGCCGCGACGGTGCGGTCGACTTCCGCCGAACGCTGACCGCCATCGAACAGCGTCATCGCCAGTTGCGGTCCCACCGACCAGAAGCGATTCGGCACACTCACCCAGTTATCATAGGTACTGCTGCTGTAACCGCCGCTCAAGCTCAGGGTCAGGTCCGGGTAATAGGCGGCCTTGGCCACGCCGATGTTGGCATTGGCGGCCATCACCGAGCGCTCCGCCGAGGCAATGTCCGGCCGGCGCTCAAGCAGCTGCGAGGGCAGCGCCACGGGGATTTGTGGAAGCGCCGGAATGTTCTGGGTTTCTGCCAGGTTGAATTCGGCCGGCGGCAGACCGATCAGCACAGCGATGGCGTTTTCGAATTGGGCCCGTTGCCAGATCAGGTCGATCAAGTCGGCCTGGGTGGTCTTGAGCTGGTTCTGCGCTTGAGCCACCGCATCCCTGCCGGATACGCCGGCGCGGTACTGGTTTTCGGTCATTTTCAGCGAGCGCTGATAGTTGTCCACGGTCGTCTGCAACAAGCGTTTCTGCTCGTCGATCACCCGCAATTGCAGGTAGTTCTGCACCAGCTCAGATTGTTGGCTCAAACGCATGGCGGCCAGATCGGCGAAGCTGGCCTCGGCGCTGGCTTCATTGGCTTGCAGGGAGCGACGCAACTTGCCCCAGACGTCCGCCTCCCAACTGACACCGGCCTGGGCGCTGTAGGTGTCGCGGATACCACTGGCCGAACTGCTCAGGCTCGAATTGCTGCTGCCGGTGCCCTGGCTGGAGCGATTCTTACCGACGGTCAGGTCCACGGTGGGGAAAAATGCGCCCCGGGCACTGCGAACCAAGGCCTGGGCCTGACGGTACTGGGCTTCGGCCTGGGCCACGGTCTGGTTGGAGGTGTTGAGTTGCTCCACCAGGCCATTGAGCCGGGCATCGCCGTACAACTCCCACCAGGCACCCCGGGCCAATGCGTCGCTGGGATTGGCCTGGCGCCAACCCTCAGCCTCCTTATACTGCACGGGCGCCACGGCTGCTGGGCGCTGGTAATCCGGGCCGATGGCGCAGGCGCTGAGCATCGCCACGCACAGCGTCAGGCTCAGCAGCCGCGAGCCACGGGCGGTCGCCAACGGTGCGACAAGATTGAAAAGCGAGCGGTCGGTCATAGCGGAGTTTCCAGGGCAGCATCAGTGCGCACGCCGCGCCAGCGGTTGAAGCGATGGCGCAGTTTGTCGAGATAGAGGTAAACCACAGGCGTGGTGTAGAGGGTCAGGATCTGGCTGAACACCAGCCCGCCGATGATGGTCAGGCCCAGCGGCTGGCGCATCTCCGAGCCTTCGGCACCGCCAAGCAATAGCGGCAAGGCACCGAGGATCGCCGCCAGCGTAGTCATCAGAATCGGCCGCAAGCGCAGCAGGCAGGCGTTGCGGATCGAGTCCTGCGGCGACTGCCCGCCGCGCTCCAGTTGCAACGCCAGGTCGATCATCAGGATCGCGTTTTTCTTCACCACGCCAATCAGCAGGAACAAGCCCAACAACGAGATCAGGCTGAACTCGCCGCCCAACAAGTAAATCGACAGCAGTGCGCCGACACCGGCCGACGGCAATGTAGACAGGATGGTCAGCGGATGAATGTAGCTCTCGTACAACACACCCAGCACCAGATACACCGCCAGCAATGCCCCCAGAATCATGAACGGCTGGCTTTTCTGGGTTGCCGCGAACGCATCGGCGGTGCCGGCCATTTTTGCGATGATGTCTTCGGGCATCCCTAGCCTGGCAATCGCCCTCTCGATGGCAGCCGTGCCCTGCTCCACCGTCACACCCTCGGCCAAATCGAACGATATGTCCTCGGAGGCGAACTGCCCCTCATGGCTGACCCGATCATCCTCCAGGCTGCTCTCATAATGCGCGATGGTCGACAGGGGCACCCGCGCGCCGTCAGCGGTAATGACCTGGACCTGCTCGAGGGTGCTCGGGTCCTGGGCGTACTTGGGGTTGACCTCCATCACCACCTGATACTGGTTGAGGCTGTCATAGATGGTGGATATCTGCCGCTGGCTGTAGGCGTTGTTCAACACCGAGGTGACCATGTCCATGTCGATGCCCAGGCGCTTGGCCTGATCGCGGTCCACCACCAGCGTGATCTGCTGGGCGCCGCCGCCGTCACGAGCGTCGATGGCGGTCAGTTCCGGCAAGGCCCTGAAGGCCGCCGCGACTTTGGGGTACCACTGGCGTAGCGACGCCAGATCACCGCTCTGCAGGATGTAGGAATACTGCGAGGTGGTCTGCTCACGGCCACCACCAAACTGCAGGTCCTGGTCGGCCATCAGCATCAAGCGGCCACCCGGCACCAGGGGCATCTCCTTGCGCAAGCGCTCGATGACTTTCTGCGCGGAGATCCCGCGCTCGTTGATCGGTTTGAGGCGCACCAGCATGAAGGCATTGTTGGTGCCGTTGTTGCCGCCGATGAAGCCCGCCACGCTTTCTACCGCTTCGTCCTTGAGCACGGCGCGACGAAATATTTCCATCTTCGGCTGCATCACATTGAAGGACAGTCCGTCATCCCCACGCACAAAGCCGATCAACTGCCCGGTGTCCTGCTGAGGCATGAAGGTTTTCGGCACCACCACGTAGAGTGCGATGTTCACCCCTATGGTCACCAGCAGGCTCAGCAAGGTCAGGCGCCGGTGGCGCAGCACCCAGTCCAGGCTGCGCGCGTAACCACGGACCATCCGCTCGTTGAGGCGCCGGCTCCAGCGCTGCAAGCCATTCTCCTGCCCCGGCACGTGGGGCTTGAGCCAACGAGCGCAGAGCATCGGCGTGAGGGTCAGCGACACCACCAGCGAGACCACGATGGCCGCCGCCAGGGTGATGGAAAACTCGCGAAACAGGCTCTCGATAATCCCGCCCATGAACAGGATCGACAGAAACACCGCCACCAGTGAGACGTTCATCGACAGCAGCGTAAAGCCCACCTCTTCGGCGCCCAGGTAGGCTGCCTTCATGGGCGGTACGCCTTCGTCGATGTGCCGGGAAATGTTCTCCAGCACCACGATGGCGTCGTCCACCACCAGGCCAGTGGCGAGGATCAACGCCATCAACGACAGGTTGTTCAAGGAGAAACCGTAGAGGTACATCACCGCAAACGTACCCACCAGGGACACCGGCACCGCCAGGGTCGGGATCAATGAGGCACGGAAGTTACCCAGAAACAGGAACACCACCAGCACCACCAGGGCCACGGCAATCAGCAGCGTCATTTCCGCCTCGTGCAGCGTGGCCTTGATCACTGGCGAGCGATCCATGGCCAGGTTCAGCTTGACGCTGGCCGGCAGCACGGCCTGCAACGCCGGCAGCTGGTTCTTGATCTCGTTGACCGTCTCGATGATGTTGGCGCCGGCCTGGCGGTTGATCACCAACAGCACGGCTGCGTCATCATTGAAGAACCCGCTGTTGTAGCGGTCTTCGACGCCGTCGGTGACTTTTGCCACATCCTTGAGCCGCAGCACTGAGCCGTCCTGGTAACGGATGATCAGCGTTTCGTAATCCTTGGCCTTCTCCAATTGATCGTTGGCCTGGATTTGCCACATGCGTTGTGCGTCCTCGACCGACCCCTTGGGCCGGCGCACATTGCTGTCGGCAATGGCGCTGCGCACATCATCCAGGGCCACGCCGTACTGGTTGAGCAGTTGCGGCTCCAGTTCGATGCGCACCGCTGGCAAGGAACTGCCGCCAATCTGCACCTCGCCCACGCCCGAGACTTGGGACAGACTCTGGGACAGGATGGTTGAAGCCAGGTCGTAGAGCTGGCCCTTCTCCAGCACATCCGAGGTCAGCGACAGCACCATGATCGGCGCCTGGGACGGGTTGACCTTCTTGTACGTGGGCATGCTGCGCATGCCACTGGGCAACAGGTTGCGCGAGGCATTGATGGCCGCCTGCACTTCCCGCGCCGCGCCGTTGATGTCGCGGTCCAGGTCAAATTGCAGGATCACCCGGGTAGAGCCCTGGCTGGATCGGCTGCTCATGGTATTGACCCCGGCGATGGCGCCGAAGGAACGCTCGAGCGGCGTAGCCACCGTCGCCGCCATTACCTCGGGGCTGGCCCCCGGCAAGTTGGCCTGGACCACGATCACCGGAAAATCCATCTGCGGCAGCGGCGCAACCGGCAGCAGGCCAAAGCTCACACCTCCCAGGAGCATGATTGCAAAGCTCAGGAGCATGGTCGCTACGGGGCGGCGGATGAAAGGGCCGGAGAGGTTCATCAGCAACCGCTCCAGGCTTCAGAGCAAAGGCCGAGAGAAATCGCCGGGCTTTTGTGGCGAGGGGATTTATCCCCGCTTGAGTGCGCAGCGCTCACCAAAGGGGCCGCTGCGCAGCCCAACGGGGATAAATCCCCTCGCCACAAAAAGCCCCCCGGCTTCAAGCCCTCGGGCGTTGATTCTTGCCTGTAATCCGTCGCTGTCATACCCGCACCTCTTGCCCATCAGGCTTGGCAAAGCGGCGTCCCAGGCGGTCGAAATACAGGTAAATCACCGGCGTGGTGAAGAGCGTCAGCACCTGGCTCACCAACAACCCCCCCACCATCACCAGCCCCAAAGGCTGGCGCAGTTCGGCGCCGGAACCGGTGGCGAGCATCAGTGGCACCGCACCGAACAGGGCCGCCAGGGTGGTCATCAGGATCGGCCTGAAACGCAGCAGCGCGGCCTGGTAGATGGCCGTCTGCGGGTCCATGCCCTGGTTGCGTTCGGCATCGAGGGCGAAGTCGATCATCATGATCGCGTTTTTCTTGACGATGCCGATCAGCAGGATGATGCCGATGATCGCGATCATGCCCAGGTCATTGCCGCTGATGATCAGCGCCAGCAAGGCCCCGATGGCCGCCGAGGGCAATGTGGAGAGAATCGTGATCGGGTGGATGTAGCTCTCGTACAAAACACCGAGGACGATGTACATGGTCACCACCGCCGCCAGGATCAGCAGCAAGGTGCTCGACAGCGAGGCCTGGAACGCCTGGGCCGCGCCCTGGAACTGGGTTTGCACCCCCACCGGCATGCCAATGTCCTGCTGGACTTTCTCGATCACGTCAACCGCATGCCCGAGGGCAACGCCCGGCGCCAGGTTGAACGACATCATCACCGCCGGGAACTGGCCGATGTGAGCAATGGCCAACTGCGCCTGACGCTCCTCGACCCGGGCCAGGCTCGACAACCGCACTTGGCCGCCATCGTTGGTCTTGACGTGAATCTGATCCAGCGCCTGCGGCCCGATGCGCTCCCCGGCCTGGGCCTGCAACACCACCCGATACTGGCTGGCTTGGGTGTAGATGGTGGAAATCTGCCGCTGGCCAAAGGCGTCGTACAGGGCATCGGTAATGTCGGACACCGATACGCCCAGGCGAGACGCGGCGTCGCGGTCAATCACCAGGTAGACCTGCAACCCTTTGTCCTGCAAGTCGCTGGCGACGTCGGTCAACTCTGGCTGCTGGGCCAACGCTTCGACCAGACGATCGCTCCAGAGACTGAGCAACTCGGCATCCGGCGAAGACAGGCTGAACTGGTACTGGGTGCGGCTGACCCGGTCTTCGATGGTCAGGTCCTGCACCGGTTGCAGGAACAGACGGATGCCCACCAGCCGATCCAGTTGTGGCTGCAAGCGGGCAATGATTTCGGTGGCGCTGTCATCCCGTTCGCTGTGGGGCTTGAGATTGATCAGCAGCCGGCCGCTGTTGAGCGTGGCGTTGTCACCGTCCACGCCGATGTAGGAAGACAGGCTCTGCACCGCCGGATCGGCCAGGATCACCTTGGCCAGTTGCTGTTGACGCTCGCTCATGGCAGCGAAGGAAATCGACTGCGGTGCCTCGGAAATTCCCTGGATCACACCGGTATCCTGCACCGGGAAAAAACCCTTGGGCACGGCCAGGTACAACACCACCGTCAGCACCAGGCTGCCGACAGCGACCAGCAGGGTCAGCGGCTGATGCTTGAGCACCCACTGCAACTTGCGCCCGTAGGCGGCGATCATCCAGTCGATCCAGGCGCCGCTGGCGCGGTAGAAACGCCCCTGCTCTTGCTCCTTGGGCTCACGCTTGAGCAACCGGGCACACATCATCGGCGTCAGGGTCAGGGACACCACCAGGGAAATCAGGATCGCCACCGCCAGGGTGATGGCGAACTCGCGAAACAAGCGTCCAACCACGTCGGCCATGAACAGCAACGGGATCAGCACCGCGATCAGTGACAGCGTCAGTGAGATCAGTGTAAAGCCAATCTGCTTCGCGCCCTTGAGCGCGGCCTGCATGGGGCTTTCGCCCTCCTCGATGTAGCGGGCAATGTTTTCCAGCATGACGATGGCATCGTCCACCACGAAACCGGTGGCAATGGTCAGGGCCATCAGCGTCAGGTTGTTGATGGAAAAACCGGCCAGGTACATCACGCCGAACGTGCCGATCAGCGACAACGGTACAGCCACCGACGGAATGATCGTGGCACTGACCCGACGCAGGAACAGGAACGTCACCATAACCACCAGGGCGATGGCGATCAGCAGTTCATGCTGGACGTCGGTGACCGAAGCGCGAATGGTCTGGGTGCGGTCAGTCAGCACTGTCACGTCCAGGCCGGCCGGCAGGTTGTCGGTGATGCTTGGCAGCAGGGCCTTGATCCGGTCCACCACCTCGATGACGTTGGCCCCCGGCTGGCGCTGGATGTTCAACAGCACGGCCTGGTTTTCGTTGGCCCAGGCGGCAAGGCGTTCATTCTCGGCGCCATCGACGATCTGCGCGACATCCTTGAGGCGCAACGGAGCGCCGTTGGCATAGGCGAGGATCAGCTCGGCGTAGTCCTTGGGCGAGGTCAACTGATCGTTGGCATCGAGCATCGAGACCCGGGTCGGTCCGTCGAAGTTGCCCTTGGGCTGGTTGACGTTGGAGGCGCCGACCAGGGTGCGCACATCCGCCAGGTTCAGACCTGCGGCTGCCAGGGCCTCGGGATTGACCTTGATCCGCACGGCCTGGCGCTGGCCGCCGGCGATCGAAACCATGCCGACGCCGCTGATCTGGGCGATTTTCTGCGCCATGCGGGTGTCTACCAAATCATTGAGCTTGGGCAGCAGCATGGTCTTGGAGGTGATCGCCAGGGTCAGCACCGGGGTGTCGGCCGGGTTGACCTTGTTGTACACCGGCGGGGCCGGCAGGTCATTGGGCAGCAGGTTGGTGGCTGCGTTGATCGCCGCCTGCACCTGTTGCTCGGCGACATCCATGTTGATGTCGAGGCTAAAACGCAGGGTAATCACCGACGCGCCGCCGGAGCTGGTAGACGCCATTTGCGTCAGGCCCGGCATCTGCCCGAACTGTCGCTCCAAGGGGGCGGTCACGGCGCTGGTCATCACGTCGGGACTGGCGCCCGGGTACAGGGTCATCACGCGGATGGTCGGGTAATCGACCTGGGGCAATGCCGACACCGGCAACAACCGATAGGCGATCAGACCCGCCAACACAATGGCCAGCATGCTCAGGGTGGTGGCGACCGGGCGAAGGATGAACAGACGCGAGAGGTTCATGCGCCGCCCTTTTTCGCCTTGTCGGCCTCGGCCGGTTCAGCCGGGGCCGCCGCCGTTTTGCCCTGCAGGTGTTCGGTCGGCGTGGTGGGCACGTCCTGGCTGTCGTTGACTACATCGACCTCACTGCCTTCCTTCAGGCGATCGGTGCCCTCAAGCACCACCCGATCCCCCGCTGCCAGGCCTTCGGTGACTACGGTGTTTTCGCCGTCGCTGGCGCCGATCTTCAGCTTTCTGATGGTGACTTTTTTATCGCCATCCAGGGCGTAGACGAAGGTGCCGTTGGTGCCGAACTGAATCGCAGCGGTCGGCGCCAGGACTACATTTTTGAGGGTGTCGGCCAACAGATGCACATTGACGAACTGGTTGGGGAACAGCGACTGGTCGCGGTTATCGTAGCGAGCCTTGAACTTCAGGGTGCCGGTGGTGATGTCGATCTGGTTGTCCAGGCTTTGCAGCACACCGCTGGCCTGCAGCTTCAGGTCACTACGGTCCCAGGCTTCCACTGGCAGCTTCGCCCCGCTGCGATAGCGGTCAAGCACGGTATCAAGGTTGGTTTCCGGTAGCGTAAACACGACGCTGATGGGTTGCGTCTGGGTGATGACCGCCAGCGCGGTAGTGTCGTTGGCGGCCACCAGATTGCCAACATCCAGTTGCCGCAACCCGACCCGGCCGGAGATCGGCGCCCGGATCCTGGTGAACTCCAGATTGAGCTTGGCGTCGTTGACCGCCGCCTGGTTGGTCTTGACCGTCCCCTGGTACTGGCCCACCAAGGCGGCGGCGGTATCGAGGGTCTGTTTGGCGATGCTGTCCTCGGCATACAGGCCACGATAACGCTCGAGGTCTACCTGGGCATTTTTCAGTTGGGCCTGATTCTGCAGCAGCGTGCCTTCGGCCTGGAGCAAGGCGTTCTGGTAGGGACGCGGGTCGATCTCAGCCAGCAGGTCTCCGGCCTTGACCATTTGCCCTTCTTCGAAGGCGATCTTGACCAGCTCGCCACCCACCCGGCTGCGCACGTTGATGGTATTGAGGGCCGTGACGGTGCCCAACGCCTTGTAGTAAAGCGGAAAATCACCGGTGACTGCCGGCGCTACCCGAACCGGTACCGGCCCTGTCGCCCCCCCAAACCCTGGTCGCATCCCGCCCGACCGCCCCGTCTGCTCAGCAGGCGCTTTTTGCCCTGCTCCGGGCTTTTGGTCCGTACCGGCGGGCCAGAACTTCCAGGCCAGCGCCGCGACGATCAATACGACGACCAGGCCAAACAGCCAGCGACGGGATTTGTGGGAAACAGAGGATTGCATGGAATGATCAACCATTGGGCGCGTGGGCTTCTTTTACGGGAGGCTGAACGATAAGCACTGGCGGGTATTTAGCAAAGCGCCTTTACCGGCAATTTACCTTGGGCTTACCTATCGCGTAGTTGGCTAAGGTCTTGAAGCACAAATGAAAACGGCCTGGTCGTGGCCAGGCCGTTAACAATTGTAATAAAAACGTTATTACAGGAGCGTTATTTAAGAGCAGCGAGCGCAGCGTCGTAGTTCGGCTCTTCAGCGATTTCCTTGACCAGTTCGCTGTGCAGCACGTTGTCGTTTTCGTCCAGCACCACCACGGCACGGGCGGTCAAGCCTTTGAGCGGGCCATCAGCAATCGCCACGCCATAATTTTCGATGAACTCAGCGCCGCGCAGCGTGGACAGGTTCTGGACGTTTTCCAGGCCTTCGGCACCGCAGAAACGCGCCTGGGCGAACGGCAGGTCAGCCGAGATGCACAGCACCACAGTGTTGCTCAGTTCGTTGGCCTGGGCGTTGAACTTGCGCACGGAGGTGGCGCAGGTCGGGGTGTCGACGCTTGGGAAAATGTTCAGCACTTTGCGCTTGCCGGCGAAATCCTTCAAAGAAACGTCGGACAGATTGCCGGCTACCAGGGAAAAGGCTGGCGCCTTGGAACCGGCTTGTGGCAACTGGCCGTTGACTTGAACCGGGTTGCCTTTGAGGGTGACTTGAGCCATGAACGGATTCCTTCTGACAGGTTTGAAAATGGTGAGGCCGGAGTTAACCATGAAATGGTTCTGCGACCTATGGTTGGACATAAAAAGTCATGGCTTGGCGGCGTAGGCACTATCGAGTGCAACGAGGCTGCGATCTTTCCCCTGCCAATTGAGTCTAGAGCGAAAGATCGCCGGCTTCGCCAGCGCCTACAGCGACGCCTGTGCGCTATTTAGCCTTGAGTTTTAGAAACGACTGATGCAAGTCCGCTGCCCAACCATCGATCACACCTTTGACATCATCGGGCTTCATCACCTGGGCCTCGTTGGACAACGGCTTACCCGTGCCCTTACGCACCACCTGGGCGACCACTGCATTGTTGCCGCCGTCGAGGAATACCGCTTCAGTGCCCAAGGTGGTTTCCTGGTCGCGAATGCCGCTGGCGGTACTGACCGCGGCCGCCACCAGCGCGATCGGAATCACTTCATAAGGCTTCAGGCCTTCGGTCTTGCTGCTGACGGCGGTGATGGCCGCACGCATCACCAACACCCCCGGTCCTGGCCCGGTCGCCAAGGGCAGGGATTTCCCCGCTTCCCGCTTGAGCGCCTGATCGTAATAACCGGTAATGCCGGACAAGGTGGCCTGGGGGATCTTCACGGTCGGCTGCGGCTTGGGGTAAAGCTGTGTCGGCTCGACGTAAAGGCTGGTGTATTTGCTCAGGTCTGCCGTGGGATCGACCCAGCGCATCACTTCGGCCCCCGACGGCGATTTCTCCTCCTTGAGCCGGCTGTAATCACCCAGAAAACCGGAGTACTCATCCGGTTGGGTGATCTTGCTGGAGCAACCCGCCAGGGCAAGCGAGGCCATGCACACGGTGCCAATCATTGACGCAAACTTCATGCTGTCACTCCTGTAAGCCACACGAAACGGGGCCGGGAATTACAGGTATAGCCAATGGGCGCGGTTTTGCCTGCTCCGACAGGAAGAAGTCATTGGGCAAGCCCTTTACTCGCCACCGCCTTCAGCCGCGCTCGCGGGGTATCAGGCTCTGTAATTGCTGCGCGAGGAAGTCCGCGTCGAAGGTAAAAGTATCCGGATCTTTCAACCCGTTGGTGCGGCGCCATTGCCACTGCAATGAAGGCGGCAGGCAAACCAGCGAGATACTGCCGTAACGTGTTGCAGTCAGCCCCATGATCGCCAGGGAGATCTGCCCGCCGGATCCCATTACATCCGGTATGAACTCCACCGGTTTGCCGGTGATGGACACGGTCAGTTTTTCTGTCTTGAAGTCGGAGGTTTCGGCCGGAACGCTCGGCCCGTGGGCCACATACGCCTCACGGGTGAGTGTCAGAAGACCGGGGGCCATGACGGGCGCCAGCCATTGCTCGATCTGCCCGTACAACGCCTCGATCTGTGCGGCCCACACCGCCGATTGCGCCTCGTGCTGTTGCTTCTTGTGCGCTTCGCTGTCTGCGTAATGACGAAGCATCTCGCCTAGTTGCTGTACATCGTCCATGCGCTGTTCCTCTGTATAAGGGGTACTGCAAAGCACGATGATGACAGGTTCAGGACGTCGGCGTACGCAAATGCCCATTTGCCTGAGCAGAGCGATCCTTCAGCGCAGCCGCGCCATGCCAGGGCATCCAGGGCGACACCTGTGGGAGCAAAGCTTGCTCGCGATTGCGGTGAGTCCGTGTGCATCAATGTTGACTGTACTGCCATCATCGCGAGCAGGCTCGCTCCCACAGGGGATTTCGGGTTGTGGTGAGGCCAATGACCGCCGCCAATCCAGTGTGGGAGCGAGCCTGCTCGCGATGGGGCTTCAGGGTTCAGTACTTTGCTCGCCTACTGATGCTGCACCTGAACCATTGAGTTCACCTGCACCCGCGCGTGCATCTGCTCTGCCCCGCCACCGCGGCGCATGCCGCGTACCGGACAAGCGTCGAGGTAGTCCAGGCCGACCGCCAGTTTCAAATGTCGATCCGGACAGGTCAGACGATTGGTCACGTCGAAGCTGTACCAGCCGTCTTCCAGCCAGGCTTCAGCCCAGGCGTGGCTCGCCAGATGACTTTCATCTTCGGTGCACAGGTAACCGGAGACATAGCGCGCCGGAACCCCCAGGCTGCGCGCGCAGGCCACAAATGCGTGGGTATGATCCTGACAAACCCCCACGCCCCCGGCGAAGGCTTCGGCAGCGGTACTGCTGACCTCGGTCGTGCCCGGGCTATAGGGCATGCGCGCAGCCAGGCCGTTCATCAAATCGGTCAGCGCCGAGCGATCACGTCGGGCTGCGCATTGCTCCACAGCAAAGGCCGCGAGAGCATCATCGGCCTGGGTGAGGCGGCTGGTGCGCAGAAATGGCAGCGGTGACTGGCTGTCCGGCTCCATCTGCACCGCCTGATGGATTTCCACCTCGCCATAAGCCGTGAGCACCAGAGCGCCATGGGGCTCGTCCATGGTCATCACATGCAGGATATTGCCGTAGGGGTCGAGCTGGCTGCGCACCAGGCGCGGCAACTCCAGGTGCCATTGCAGGATGCGCTGACGCTGAGTGTCCTTGGGCGTCAAACGCAGGAACTGGATGCTGGTGCACACTTCATCGGCATAGCTATAGGTCGTGTCATGGCGTATGGAAAGTTTCATACCACCTCCAGATAAGACTCGTGAACGGTCTGGCCCAGGTGGCGAATCTGGCCAATGAGGTCGGTCAGCCATTGGTGCAGGCCCGATGCCAGGATCTCGTCGATACCGGAGTAACGCAGCCGCGCGTTCAATTCAGCGGCCAGGCGCTGGGCTGGGCGGCCGTTGTTGCCCGGCAGGCTGGAGAGGATCTGGTCCAGCTCCTCGATACAGGCATGCAACGAGCGCGGGACATCGGCGCGCAGCAGCAACATTTCCGAGACCTGCTCGGCGTTGGGCGCATTGCGGTAGATCTCGTTGAACGCTTCAAACGAAGACAACGCCCGCAGCAAGGCGCTCCATTGGTAATAACCACGTGCCGAGTTGTCGCTGACCTCTTCCGACTCCTCACCAAACATTTCGTAGCGGGCGTCCAGCAGGCGCAGGGTGTTGTCCGCTCGCTCGATAAAGGTTCCCAGACGAATGAATCTATAGGCATCGTTGCGCATGATGGTTCCCGACGTCGCGCCACGGAACAGGTGCGAGCGCTCCTTGACCCATTCACAGAAGTGGCTGATGCCGTAGCGGCCCAGACCATTGCTGGCAATGTTGCGCATCTCCAGCCAGGTGGCGTTGATGTTCTCCCACATGTCGGCGGTGATGCGTCCACGCACCGCATGGGCATTGGTCCGCGCCGCCCGCAGACAGCTGTAGATGCTTCCGGGGTTGGTTTCGTCCAGTGCGAAAAAATGCAACATGCGTTCAGTGTTGAGCGCGTCATAACGGGCGTTGTAATCGTCCAGCGTGCCGGCCGCCAACAACGACATCGCCAGCTCGGCATGCCCATCGCTGCGCCCGGCCTGGGGCATGAGCGACAGCGAGTAACTGACTTCGAGCATGCGCGCCAGGTTCTCGGCGCGCTCCAGATAGCGGGACATCCAGTAGAGGTCCGAAGCGGTTCTTGAAAGCATGTCTTAGTCCTCCACTACCCAAGTGTCTTTAGTGCCGCCACCCTGGGACGAATTGACCACCAGCGAGCCGTCGCGAAGTGCCACGCGGGTCAGCCCGCCGGGCACCAGACGGGTTTCCTTGCCCGACAACACGAACGGACGCAGATCGATGTGGCGCGGGGCGATACCGCTCTCGACGAAAGTCGGGCAGGTGGAAAGGCTCAACGTTGGCTGGGCGATATAGGCTTCAGGACGGGCCTTGAGGCGTGCGCGGAAATCTTCGATCTGCGCCGCTGTGGCTGCCGGCCCTACCAGCATGCCGTAACCGCCGGATCCCTGGGTTTCCTTGACCACCAGGTCAGGCAGGTTGGCCAGCACGTGGGACAGATCCTGGGGCTTGCGGCACTGCCAGGTCGGCACGTTCTTCAGGATCGGTTCTTCGGTGAGGTAGAAGCGGATCATCTCGTCGACGTAAGGGTAGATCGACTTGTCATCGGCCACGCCCGTGCCAACCGCATTCGCCAGCACTACGTTGCCTGACCGGTAAACGGCGATCAGCCCGGGAACGCCCAACATGGAGTCGGGGTTGAACGACAGCGGATCGAGGTAATCATCGTCAAGGCGGCGATAGATCACATCCACCTGCTGGGGGCCTGCAGTGGTGCGCATATAGACATGCTCGTCGCGCACGAACAGATCGGCGCCCTCCACCAGTTCCACACCCATTTCACGGGCCAGGAACGCATGTTCGAAATAGGCACTGTTGAAACGACCGGGGGTCAGCACCACGGCGGTCGGGTTGTCCAGGGGGCTTGAACTCTTGAGGGTGTCGAGCAACAGATTCGGATAGTGATCGATGGGCGCCACGCGCTGGGCGGCGAAGAGCTCGGGGAACAGGCGCATCATCATCTTGCGGTCTTCGAGCATATAGCTCACGCCGCTGGGCGTACGCAGGTTGTCCTCAAGTACGTAATAACTGCCGTCACCGTCGCGCACCAGGTCGACACCGGCGATGTGGGCATAAATGCCTCGGTGCAAGTCCAGGCCTTGCATCGCGATTTGATAACCCTCATTGGCAAGCACCTGCTCGGCCGGAATGATTTTTTCCTTGAGGATCCGCTGCCCATGGTAAATGTCGGCCAGAAACATGTTCAGGGCCTGGACCCGCTGAATGCAGCCACGCTCGACCATCTTCCATTCGCTGGCCTTGATGCTGCGAGGAATGATGTCGAACGGAATCAATCGTTCGGTGCCCTGCTCGTCACCGTAGAGGGTGAAGGTGATACCGGCTCGATGAAACAGCAGATCGGCTTCGCGACGACGCTGTTCCAGCAACTCCAGCGGCGTGTCCGCCAGCCAGCGTGAGAAAGCTTGATAGTGCGGGCGGCAGTCACCCTTTGCATCATACATTTCATTAAAAAAAGCTTGGGGCATAGCCAACTCCCAGCCGCGTTCTACACGGCATTTTTTATCACTTCGTCATTCCAATGGTCCGGCCTTGCTTTGTTTTAATGAGCCCTGTTTCTCTGAGTACCTCGATTGCACCGGTCTCTGATCTGGCCTTTGCGTCTGGATGACGTGCGCCCCCTTGATGACATCTGTGCGGCGAAATGACTCCTATGATTGAATTCAACGGTTGTGGTGGCTTCGCTGTTGAGCCGTAGCAAAGGCTGTGCCTAAGCGCAATGCCTCAAGACTGCGCTAGAAAAAACGCCGTGAAATTATTTGGAAGCGAAATTTATTTTCATTTTAGCGACAAAACACCCAAAAAAAGCTGAAACGTTTATTTCAGCTTTCTCCAGCGAGCCCTGGAACGGGTCGAATAGGTGCAAAAAAGCGGGCAACCGGGATTGAGCGCCCTGAAAGGGGGAAATTTTTACTCACTGCTTGCTGCGAAGGCTTGGCGGCTACAGGGATTGCCGATTAGATGACGCCTGGATCAAGCTCACCGGTCCAGGCCAGCAATGCCGCCAGCAGGAAAAAACTGCCACAGGCCGACTCCACTTTCTGCTCTTCAGTGGCCGAAACCCGGTAGCAATGGCCGACAAAACGTCCCTCATGAAAATCGCCACTGCGAATAATCGCCGCCAGTTGCGCACCGGCGTGCTGGAGCAACATTTCACCGTCCGGTATCTGTGGCGCCAATCCTTGCAGGGCCAGCGACACCATTGCCGCCGAGCAGGGATCGTCCGGCCCCTGGTTCTCGGACAGACGATTGCGCGGTACATCCCAGCCCCGGCTGCGCTGCCAATACTGACAGGCCAGCACGGCGTCCTGACGGTAAGGTGCGCCGTACAACCGGGCTCCGACACTCAGGCCAAGCAGCGCCCAAGCCTGGCCCCGGGACCAGTCGCCCGGCCTTTCTTCGGCACGCCACTCGCCATTTTCATGGTGGGCCTGACTGCTCCAGGCTCCGTCGCCAGCGGCACATGCGCGAAAAGAGGCCTGTAATTGCTGACGTCCGAGACTCAACCACCGCGGCTCCGCCCGGCGCGCGAACAAGTGCAGCGTGGCAGCCAGCGGGTCAATGCTCAGACGCTGATCCCCCTGCTCGCCGCCACCCATGTCCCGCCCCAGCGTAATGCAGCCCAGCAGCGGGTCGAAAGCCCGAGCCAGGTGCCCCACCGCCTGTTCCGCCAGTTCCTTGGCCATGGCGTCATCCAGCAAGCCACCGCCCAGCCCTGCGCCGTAATGAAAGATCAGGCTGCGATGGTGCGTGGCGCTGTCGAGCTTATCCCGCAGCCGTTCGGTAACCTGGCGGGCCTGCCGACGATCGCCCCGCACTGCGCTGCGATGGGCGCGCAACCACCACAGTCCGGACCAGAAACCGCCCAGCCAGGAACCACCAGCCGAGACTTTCCATTGGTTGTCAGCCCCCGTGCAATACAACGGAAAACCCTCGCCGCAGGAGGCCTGGATCTGATCCATGCGTCTGAGGATCGCCGCGATGGCGCGATAGGCCTCGTCGAGCCGCAACGGCTCTTGCCACGCCTGGGCGACGTTCATTTGACCGCCCTCAGCCCGGTGACGGTAGGCGCTTTATGGCGTTGCCGCAGGCGGATCAGCAGCAGGCTCGACAGACCGCCCACCACGAGTACCCCGATCAACAGCAGCCACGCATCGGCGAACCCCCAAGGTCCGCGTTGGAATAGACCGAACAACGGAGGCCCCACGGCGAACCCGCCAAAAAAGCCCACCGACAGCAGCCCGGCTGCCGCCGCCGGGCTACCAAACCCTGGATCGCGCAGCACCATGCTCATGGCGATGGCGTTGGTCGCCACGGCCGTCAGGCCCATGCCCAAAGCGCCCGCCCACAGCGGCCAATGGCGCACGGGCAAGGCCAGCGAGGTCAGCCACAACGCCACGCCCGACAACAGCAATAGCAACAGCAGCAACCAGGACTCATCGGCCATCCGCGCGCCCAACGGGGTCAGCCCGACCCGGGCGGCGATGCCCATCACGCCGAAACCGGCGATCAATGCGCCGATCCAATGCGCGGTCATGCCTTGCTGTGCGGCAAAGATTCCAAGAAACGTTACGAACGACGACAGCACGATGCCTACGCACAGTTGCACGCTCATCAGCAGCGCCAGACGAGCATTGGGTCGAGTCAAAGCCAATCCCGGGGGTTTAGCCGAATGCTCACGGGCAGCCACCCGTGGTCCCCACAGCGCCAGGAGCAACGCCGGTAATAGCAACGTGGCCAAAGCACCCCGCCAGCCCAGGCTCAGGGCCAGGCTGGGCAACAATAGGCCGGCGAACAAAGCCGAGACCTGCACCCCGGACTGTTTCAAGCCGACTACCGCCGCCTTTTGCCGGGGCTCAACGCGCTCGGCGATCAACAGATTGGTCGCCGGATTGGCCAGCGCCTGGGCAATGCCGCAGGCCGCCAGTGCCAGTATCACACCGCCGAACCCCGGCAAACTCGCCAGTAACCCGTACGCCACCAGCGTGCTCCAGAACAGCAGCGCCAGGGCACGCCGGGTGCCGAGGCGATTGACCAACGGCCCGGCCCACAGCGACAACACGGCGGCAAAACCGAACGCGCTGGTGATCAGCCAGCCCAACCAATGGCTCGGCACACCGAGGTCCGCGACCATCAGCGGCCCAAGGGTGCCGACCGCGTAGAAAATCAGCATCGGCAAGGCCATCGCTGCGGTGAGCACCAGCCGCAGCCATACGCCCCGTGAAGCAGCGTGCTCGCTCATCGGCCTGCTCCCCCCATTACGGAGGGCCAATCGAAGTCCAGCCCCGCGTCGCCGCAGTTGTCGAGCAATTGCCGGCCTACCGCGCTCACCAGCGCATCGTCGGTGCCGTCGAGGATATGGGTGGTGCGCGCGGTGCGATAAATACCCGACAACGGTGACAGTTCGCTCAGGCCTTCGGCGCCCATGATCTGGATCGCCGAGTCCGCCGCCTCGCTCAAGGCTTGGGAAGCGGCGACCTTGGCGATATTCACCTCGATGCTGTTGGCGACGCCTGCGTCGTATTTGTCGGCGGCGTCGTGAAGCAGTGCGCGGGCGCTGGCAATGCCTTGGTAAACCCGGAACACCCGCTGGCGAACCAATTGTTTGTCCGCCAGCCGCGCCTGCACGCCGCGGGCCGAATGGACCCGTGCGCACATCAGGTCGAAGCAGCGCTGGGCCAGTCCCAGCCAATGCACCGAGCGCAGGACGCGCCCCAACGCCAGACGCTCTTGCATCAACGCCAGGCCCTGCCCCACCTCGCCCAGCACATGGCTGGCCGGGACGTGAACCTGATCGAACGAAAGTTCTCCCTGCCCGGAAAAACGCCCGAGAATCGACAAGGGTCGCTCCACGCGAAAGCCTGGCAAGTCGGTGGGAACCAACAGCATCGATAACCCACTCTCCAATGGCCCTGGCGCAGTGCGGGCAATCACCGTGACCAATGCCGCCCGCTCGGCACGACAGATAAACCACTTGCGCCCGCTCAACCGCCAGTGGCCGTCAACGAACTCGGCGTGGCTGTTGAGGGTCGCCGGAATCGAACCGATGCTGTCCGGCTCGGACATGCCATAGCTGGAGACCAGCGTCCCCGCCGCCAGCGGAGCGAGAAAGCGCTGGCGGACCTCCTCGCCGGCATGCCGGCTCAACATGTACAGATCCAACGTGGCATCGTCACCGAAGATCGTCGGCGCGTACTCCGACCGGCCCTCCTGCTCGGCTACCAACAGATAGGCACGCAGGCTGGCAATCCGACCACCCAGGGCCTGGGGGTAGAAGTTGCCCCACAACCCGGCTGCCCGGGCCTGGGCACTCAGCTCAGCGATGCGCCGGGCGGCTTGTCGGGGTTCGGCCGCCAGCTCAGCCTCCACCGGGATAATGCGCTCATCGACAAAACGCCGCACCTGGCACGCCAGCTCAGCAACGTCCTGAGCGCTACCGACTCTTATTGCACTCAACATGCGATGCCCGCCCCGCTCTCCAGGAACGCCACTTCAGCGGCCAGGGACTTCTTGTCGATCTTGCCCGCCGGCGTCAGCGGCAGCTGTTTATAGAAACGCAGGTACTCGGGCAGCTTATTGACTTCCAATCCTTGCTCGCGCAGGTAGTCGGTCAACTCACTCAAGCTGAAGCGCGACGCGCCCTCGCGCAGGGTCACGCAAATGCACACGCGCTGGCCCAGGTCCGGGTCCGGCACGGCCACACAGGCGACACTGACCACATCGGGATGACCGGTCGCCAGCGTTTCGATCTGCACCGGGCTGATGTTGGCGCCGCCACGGATAATGATGTCCTTCTTGCGTCCGGCCAGAATCAGATAACCGTCTGCGTCGATGTAGCCAAGGTCGCCGGTCTTGACCCAGCCCTCGGCGTCTCGATACTGCGCATCGAGTTCCGGCGCGTTGACGTATTGCATCGGGCTCAAGGGCCCCCGCGCACGGATTTCGCCGACGCTGCCCTGGGGCAGTTCCTGGTCCTGCTCGTCGAAAATCTTGATGGCGCACACCGCCGGGTTCGGTCGACCGACACTGTAGAACACCACCTCCAACGCGTCGTCCAGGGTGTTGTGACAGTTCACCCCATCCGCCGAGCCGTACAGGCTGATGAAACCACAGCCAAAAGCCTCGACACAGCGGCGCACCGTGACTTCGTCGATCAGCGAGCCGCCGCAGATCAACCCCACCAGGCTGGATTTGTCGACCTCGGCCAGACGTGCATCGGCAGCGATGCGCTGAAGCATCGTGGGCACCCCAAGGATGTGCGTCGGGCGCAGCTGTTCAATCGCCTCGATGGCCGCCGCGACATCGAACTGCGGCAAGACGGCAATCGACCCGCCGAGCCACGACAGGCTGCCAAAGGTGGCGGTGGAACCGAACGATGAGCCCAGCGGCACCAGGTACAGACCGCGGAACGTGGCGCCCTCGGGATGAATGCGTTGCAGGAAACGCCCGCGCCCACCCACCAGCGCATTGTGCGAGTAAGCCACCAGCTTGGGTTCCGACTCGGTGCCGGAAGACACCAGCAGGCGCACCGGTGAGTTGGGGCAAACCTGGGGCAGTTGCGCCTCTACAAGCGGCTCGGCCTCGAGCAGGTCCTGCAGGCTCAACCAGCCTTCCCGAGAACTGCCTTCGACGATCAACACCCGGAGCGACAATAACGTCGGGCGCAGGGCCTCGACGACCTGGCATAGATCGATGCCGGCATACTCGGCCGGAACGATGACCGCCCGGGCATCGCAGCGCCGCACCAGGGCCTGGATGTCCAGGCTGCCACGCCCCGGCGGGAAAGGCGCAACCACGGCGCCCAGTGCCGCAGCGGCCAGATCGATGGCGCAGCAACGCCAACTGTTGGTGAGCTGATAGGCCACCACATCGCCGGGCATGATCCCGGCAGCGCGCAGGCCAGCGGCCATGCGTAGGGCATAGCCGTGTAACTGGCCATAACTGAGGGTGCCCTCAGGCGAGAGCACTGCGGATTTTTCCGGTTCACGCTGGGCGTGCTCGCGGAACAGTTGGTAGACCGAACGGTTGGGGTAAGTCCCGTCACGTTCCCAGACACTGCGAACCTCAACGGGAACCAGATCAATGATGCCTGCGTTGTTCATCGAAAACTCCAGTGAGCGTTGACCGAGGTATAGGCATTCAGGCTTAAGCACGGCTTCAATCGCCTGTCTTGGTCCAGCTGCGATAGGTCTTCTACGACCACGCAAGCCGGTATGGCGGCGGCGTCCAGCAGCTGTTGCCAGGTCTGGGCCGCTTGTGACAACAGGGCGCTGCCCAGCACTGCGTCCAGCCTCTGCGCAGTGGTTTGCGAATCCAGGGCGAGGATTCGGCGCAGTTGTTCAAACTGGGCCGGAGTCTGGCAATCGATCGCCAGCAAGCCGGACTGGGTCGGGTACACGCCCTTGAGCAGACTGGCCTGGGGCTGATCTGCGTCCTGTAGTGATTGGGCGCACAACAAATTGGCCGCACCGAGCAACGAGCTGTCGACCCGCACCGCCTGACCGCTGAGGGCGCGATGGACCAGGGCGGCAGTCACCCCTTGGGCGGCAACCACACCGCCCAGCACATCCAGCACGGTGAACAGCGAACCGCCCGGGGTGCCCGAGGCCTGGCCGATCTGTTCGCCAACACCGGACCATGCCTGCACAACAAAGTCGGTGCCCGGCAACGATTCACCCGGGCGGTCGTGGCCCCAGCCACCGGCATAGGCGTACACCAGGCCCGGGTTGATCCGTGCCAGGTCGGCGCGGTCCAGCGCCAGTTGCGCGGCCTTGCCCGGTGCCCAGTTATGCAGGAACACGTCGGCATGGCGCACACGCTCGTAGAGTTCTTCACGACCGGCGACTGACTTGATATCGAGTTCGCGCACCTGTTTGAGTCGATTGAGGGCATCGAAGCGCACCGATACGCCTTCAACGCAGGGCGGCATGGCCCGCAATGGATCGCCACCGGGCAACTCGATGCGCAGCACCTCGGCGCCCAGCATCGCCAATAGGTGCCCGGCCAATGGCCCCTGGATCCGGCGACAGGATTCAATCACCGTCAGACCGTTCAACGGCAATTCGCCCGACGTCAACGCGGACAATGTCCGGCCATCGGTAACGCCTCCGTCGAACGCCCAGGGGCCTTGTTTCAATTGCCCGGGCAAATCCTCGTCGGCACGCCGCTCGGCGAGGCTGCGCAGCGGGCAAACAGCCATGCCGCTCAACGCGCACAAGGCATTGATACGGGCCATGGACAGTCGCGCCAAGGCCTGGCGCAACACCATCGGCATCGGCGCCACCGCCTTGGCGTAACGCAACAGGAAGGCCTTCCAGCCCTGACCGGCCTGCTCGGCGTCGATGCCCACCGCGGCCCAGAAACGCCGCCAAGGCTCGGCATCGAGGGTTTCCAGTTCGAAATGCACACCGTCGGCGGAAACGAACGGTGGACGATTCTTCGAACAGGTCGCGCCGGGGAGCAGGCGCTCGGCCTCGTCGGCAGCGGTGGCACCGGCCAGGTATTGACCGATGCCCAGCACCCCGGCGGCGCCCAGGGAACTGCTGACGTGATTGAAACGACCGCCACGCAACTGGCCCAGGGCGGCAGCCAGCGCACCCTGCAAGGCCAGACTGGCGCTCAGGGTCGATACATAATCGAGCCCCAAGCCCTGGGCCTTGCCACTGGCCCGGCCATGCACCGACATCAATCCGCAGGCAGCCTGCACGGTATGTTCGGTGACGCCGTGGGCGCTGCCATCGGGCCAGCCGTGAATTATCCCTTCGATCGGCGAAAGGTCCGGATGATGAAAGGAGAATCCCAGCCCGCAGGCCAATGGATCGCCGTAGGACGGACGATGTTCCAGGCCCAGCGTCGTCGCCTGGTAGCGCAGTGACGCGGCCAGCGCAGCGAAGCCGACGGGCACTTGTTCAACACAGCCGGAGAGACTGCAACCCTGTAGAAGACGGGACATAAGACATATACCAGCAGGTTTCCATACCGCCGCGCGCGGGCCTTTGGTGAGGTGCCGCGCGCAGCCCCGGGTCAGCGTCCTGCCTCAACCGCCGGCCACGGCCGGGAGAATGGTGAGGCTATCGCCGGCCTTGAGTACCGTGGCGAGGTTGTCGACAAAGCGGATGTCGTCATCGTTGACGTAGATGTTCACGAAACGATGCACCTGGCCATCGCCGATCAGCCGCTCCTTGACCCCCGGATACTGTTTTTCCATGTATTCGATAACGTCAAGAACGGTCTGACCCTGAACTTCAATACGCTTTTGATCCTGGGTGAAAGTGCGCAATAAAGTTGGCACCGTGACAAAAATCGACATGCAGAACTCCCTGAGCTTTAAACAGCCCTTTGACCATTGATTATTGAGTTGAGCGGTATCGCTTATAACTTTCAGTGCACCACGCAAATACGCTCTTCGGTCACTTTGTTATTGATGATTCGAAAACTTCGCACGCACTCGGCAACCGCCGCCAGTGTTGAAACAATGACGTAATGCACCGAAGCATCACCGGCATAACGCACATCCTCGGCGCTCGGATAAGCGACACTGGCGGTATGGGAGTGATAGATCACCCGACACTCCTCGTCTCGCTCGTCCAGCGCTCGCCAGACCGCCAGTTGTTGCCTGGGATCGAAACTGAAGAACGTGGGCGAACGGGCGGCGTTGTCCATCGGCACCAGGCGTTCGGCGGTACGAACGCCTATCGGTGCGGCGACGATCCCGCAGGTTTCCAGCGGATGATCCCGCCGCGCCTGCTCCAGCATGGCTTCCAGCAGGCCGGCACGAATACTCAGCATTATCGCTCCTCATCTTCAGGCTCAATAGGCCGGCAACGCTGGCTCGACATCCCGAACCCAGGCCAGCACGCCGCCATCGAGGTTGCGTACGTTGCTGAAGCCTCGCCGTTGAAGCTCAAGCAATACCGCTTTCGAGCGCACGCCGGTCTTGCAGTGCAGGACCAGGTTGGCGTGCTTGCCGAACCGGGTTTCGATCAGCTCTGCTGTCTTCGGCCCCTTGGGCATGTGCTGGGCGCCATGGATCCGCACGATGTCCCATTCGGTGCGGTCACGCACATCGATCAACAACACGTCCTGACCGCTTTCGCGCAATACCTGCAATTGCCTGGCGCTGATCGAAGGGATGTCTGAATCCTGCACGCCGTGGGGCGCGCTCAGGCCGCAAAAGGCCTGGTAATCGCTCAGGCCCGTGATGGGCTGACGACCCGGAGAGCGCCGCAGCGGCATCTGTCGGTAGGACATGTCCAACGCGTCGTACACCATCAGGCGCCCCAGCAGGCTATCGCCGATGCCGGTGATCAGCTTGATCGCCTCAGTGGCCATGATTGCGCCGATGGACGCACACAAAATGCCCAGCACCCCACCTTCGGAACAGGATGGTGCCAGCTCGGGCGGAGGCGGCTCGGGATACAGGTCGCGGTAGTTGAGGCCGACGCCGCCAGGGGCGTTTTCCCAGAACACCGAGGCCTGGCCTTCGAAGCGGAAGATCGACCCCCAGACGTAGGGTTTGCCGGCCAGCACACAGGCATCGTTGACCAGGTAGCGGGTGGCGAAATTGTCAGTGCCATCGAGGATAAGGTCATATTGGCTGAACAGTTGCACCGCGCTTTGCGGCTCCAGTCGCTCTGTGTGGCGTTCGACTTTCACATAGGGGTTCAGCGCGTTGATTGCCTCGGCGGCACTGTCGACCTTCAACTGGCCCACCGTGGCAACCCGATGGATCACCTGGCGCTGCAGGTTGGACTCGTCCACCCGGTCGAAATCGATGATACCCAGGGTACCGACACCGGCCGCCGCCAGGTAAAGCAACGCCGGCGAACCCAGGCCTCCGGCACCGATGACCAGTACTTTGCTGCTCTTTAAACGACACTGCCCTTCCACGCCCACATCAGGAATCAACAAGTGTCGACTATAACGGGTTATTTCTTCGTTACTTAGGCTCGAAACAGCAGCGACAAGCGGAGGAAGTTTCATGTTTAATACCTGTTACTGAATGTAAGTAATTCTCATGCAGGCTCTTTGATTAATCAATTCAAAGGGCTTTGAATTTCATATGCACAAGGTCCGTTTTCGTATGCATTTAGAACGGCCACTCTGCGATAAGCAGTTCATCGACAGCAGGAATCGACGGGGTGTATCGCAACAGATAAACAAAAGCCCTCTTTCAAGGGCTCGTGCGGGCGTCAGGCGAGGAAGGTCGACATGTCCTCGCACACGGCACTGAAGGCTTCGACAAAATGCTGTGCTTCGGCGTCATTGAGCACCAGTGGAGGCTGGATGCGCATGACCCGGTTGTTGTTGGCGGTGACAAAGGTCAACACACCGTGCTCCCGGGACAATTTGCTGACGAAACGCAAAACGAACATCTCCTCGAAGTTTTTCTCCACCTCACAGATGGCCTCCTCGATATGCCGCTTGGCTTTACCGGAGAGCATGCGATAGGTGCCCGCCGCATTGCCCGGAATGCGGCTGGCGAACTCACGCACGAAGGCCTCGACGCCGCCTTTGAAGCTGTATTCGAACTCAATGGCGATCATCAACCCGACGCCGCGCACTTCACGAATGAACGGGTACGGACTGACCGCCTCTTGCAGGGCCTGCTTGAGCTGCCCACCGACCCGGGCGGCGTTGCCGGCCAAGTCTTCTGCGGCAATCACCTCAAGCGTCGCCAGAGCCGAAGCCGACGCAAAGTTGCCGCCGCCGAAGGTCGAGGTGTGCAACGCAAAGGTGTCGATGCTGCCATAGGCACGGTCCCACAACGCCGCGCTGGACAGCGTCGCGCCGATGGGCACCGCACCGCCAGACAACGATTTGGACAGCACCAGGATATCCGGCACCACCGCCTCCCACTCACAGGCGAACAGCTTGCCTGTGCGGCCCAGGCCCGTCTGGATCTCATCGACAATCAACAGGCAGTCGTAGGCGTTGCAAAGTGCGCGAACCTGCTTCAGGTAGCCCTGCGGAGGCACGATCACCCCGCCCTCGCCCTGGATCGGTTCGAGAATAAAGGCGCCGACATCCCCTTGGCGCAAGGCACTTTCCAGCGCCGCCAGATCGCCAAAAGCGATCGAATCGCAGCGCGCCAGCAGCGGCTTGAAAGGGTCGCGGTGCTTGTCTCGCCCGGTGACCGACAGCGCTCCCAGGGTCTTGCCGTGATAGCCGTTGTCGCAATACAGGATTCGAGGTCGCTGCATGGCCGCCATCGCCAGCTTCAACGCCGCCTCTATCGCCTCGGTGCCCGAGTTGCTGAAAAACACCCGCTCCAGGTTTCCCGGCGCCAGCTCACTCAGGCGCTGGGCCAGCAGGCTGGTCTGCAAGGGCACCGATACGTACTGGACGAACGTGGGGTATTGCTGTTGCAGATAGGCCTGTAACGCCTGGCTGATGCGCGGATGATTGTGCCCGGTATTGAGGCAGCCGTAGCCGGCGACGAAATCCAGGTAACGGCCACCGTCCAGGTCTGTCAGCCAGCAACCACTGCCGTGGGTGAACACCCGTTCGATGTGGTTGAACTGGTAGAACTCCCTCAGCACCGGGTTGATGTGCTGGTCGAAACAACGCAAGGCTTCGGCCCGCAGGGCAGCCGGTTGATCGGTGGGTTGTTCGACGGTGGTGGGGACTTTCGTGGTCCGATGGAAGCGTCGCAGGGCCTGGAAATCCGCGTCTGTCAGGCGCTCGCCATAAGAGGCCATGGGCGACGGCGAGAAACCATGCAGTTCAGCGATGCGGCCAATTTCCAGTACCCGCTCCTCGGGTAATTCGCGACCGATGGAAAACGCTTCGGCACGCCCCTCCAGCGCCAGCACCAAGGTTTCCGCCAGGCAGCCATTGAGGAATTTTTTCGGCGCCAACCCCAGGGTTTCAGTGCCGAAACGCAAGTCGGCGCTGGCCGACACCAGGCCACCGTCGATGATCAGGATGTCCTGGCGGTCTTGATGAAACGGCAGTACATCCCGGGGCAACGCAGCGTCCACCACCACGGCCCCAGGCGTGAGCCGATAGGGGTCGATCACGCCGCCGCTGGACGTCGCCGCGACGTAAAAACGTACGTGCTTGTAGCAACTGTCGATATCGCTCGTGAGCTGCACCTGGCCGTGGAACTGCGCCGGCAGCCAGGCCAGGCTGTCACGGCCCTGCTGCGCGCTACCGCGATGCACCAGGCGCAGGCGGCAACCGTCGCCGGCCAGTAGCTTGGCGATGACCAGAGCGATCGAACCGGGGTAACCGACCACCGCCACTTCACTGTCTTGCGGCGCCACCTCCAGTCGGGCCATGGCCTCCAGCACGTTCTTGTAGGCGGCGTAGGCGGTCAACGAGTTCCCGGTGGTGACCGGTACGCCGCTGCGGTCGAGGGTCTGCAACCCGCGGTTGCCGACAATCGCCGTGAAGCCACCGAGGCCGACCAGTTGCGCGCCCTGCTCCTGCAGGCTGTGCACGCCTTCGAGCACCCGTGCGGCGATGGTTCGCGGCTGGCTGAGCATTTGCTCCGCGGTCAGCGGCAGGTAATGCAAGATGCCCTCGCACACCGCGCCGCTGGCGCTGACGATGCGCCCGAAGTCAGCGAACGGCACCAGATTGCGTGACTTCCAGAGCTGAGCCTGATACCCGCGGTCTTGCTCAGCGAGCGTGCGGTCCAACAGGTCGATGATCTTCACCTGGCGTTGCAGGGCAATGGAGGTCGGATGGGCGATGAAGCCGAATTTCATGGGGGTATGTCCTTGGCGAAGGTTCATTGACGGTTCCAGGCGGTTTCGGAGACCAGGCTCAAACCGTCGCCCTCCGAGTTATGGGCCAGCAACACGTCGAAGATGTTCAGTTGTCCGGGTTGCGACAGGGCTTGGCGCAGGGCGGCTTCATCAAAGTTGACCAAGCGTTCGCGGTGCACGCTGATGGCGCCGATACGTTCCATTGGCGCAGCCACTGCCCCGGCGCTGGTCACCGCAACTTGCTGGGCGCCGTTGTGGGCATAGCGTTTGTCGAGATACGTCTGGATCAGCGACAACACGCCATTGGTGAGGTAGAAAAGACTGACGTTGCGCTGGTTCGCGCACGGGTCCTCGGCCAGCGCTTGCGCCAGGCGTGCCTCGATATCCGGCACCAAGGCCCGAGCGCCATCGCCCACGAACGCCAGGACATTGCCCTCGGCGGTCATGGCGATATAGGGCAAGGCCATCAGCGCATCCCCCATCAACGCCCGTCCATACCACCCGGAAAATCCCGGGTCAGTGCGTGGCACGTTACGCACCGCCGAAATACCGCAACGGCCGACATCGTAGACGCCGATGTAGCGATACCCCTGGTGCTCGATCAGCTCGCGTACCAGATGGCCGAGCCGATGGAAAAAGTAGTTGGCGGTCATGGGCAAGGTCTCGATGTGATCCGCCGCCACGGCTTCGCTACGTTGCGCCATCTCGCGGAGCTTGTCTCGCCGCAACGCGAGCACTTGGGGTTCGACCTGTAGCCCGCGCTCGATATGGTCCAGGAACGCATCCAGCGGCACATCCAACGCCAAATCGGTGAACGGTGAAAGATGCCGCGGTTCATGATTGACCTGCACCACCCGCAACTGGCGCTTGAGCTTGCCTTCGGAGAATGGCGTGGCAGCCTGGTCGACCTTGCCCTTGAGAAAGAACACGCAGTGGTCCTGGGCCCCGTTCAACTCATGCTCGCAATGCATGAACTGGTACACCCGCCGGCTGAACCCATACAGAGACAATGGCCCAAGGTATTCGGGCACCGCCCGCCCCTCGTGGTAAGGACCGACACTGCCGGGTTGGGTAATGCTGTCCGCCAGGCCGATGGCACCACGCTCGGCCAGGGCATGCACGCGCCGACGCTGCTCGGCGCTGAGCTTGCCGCACTGCCATAGCAGGTGCACCGGCTCGCGATTGATCAGCTCCAGGGCTTGGTCCAGCGCGCCGGCCTGCCGCGTGTCGGGGCGCCAGGCCGGTGTCGACATGAGCTCGGGCAGGCGTACGTCCAGCGGCACCTGGGGGCGGGATTCCAGCACCCCCTGGGTGGCCAGGATAAACACCGGCTCGGCTCGTTCGGCAAGCATGGCGAAGGCCTCTTCCAGGCGTGGACCGATTTCCTCGACCTTGCGGATGAAGACTTGGCGCAGCCCCCGGGCCTCGATGACCCGACAGCCGTCGTTGTCCAGATCGTGGGTGCCCTGGAAGGCATACCAGACGTTCTCCGGGCTGTCGGCGCAGACGATCAGCCCCGGAGCCCCCAGCCGCTTGAGATTGGCCAGGGTGCCGCGAAACTCATCGATCATGCCCGAGGTCACGGCAATCACGTAGGCCCGGCCAAACAACTGCCAGCCGGCCATGGCACTGACCGCCAGGCTGTGTTCGTTGCAGCCGCCCAGGCAACGCACGCCGGTGCCGGCGACGTTCTGCTGCATCGACTGGATCAACCCCGCCACCATCGACCCGGTGTAGGCATGAAAGTCCCAACGCTGCTGCCAGCGACTGCACATGAACCGGGTGATTTCCGTCGCCAGGCTCACCGATAGCAACGGCCCGCTGATCGAACGCGCCAGCAAACGGTTGAAGTGTGCGTGCTCCAAATGATCGAGGAGGATGCGCAGCAGGTCCGCCCGACGCGCAGCGCGGTCCTGCCCCGCCACACGCAGATGGCGGTTGCCGCCGACCCGGTTCATCCAGCCCGGCAGGGCCGGCAAGGCGCAATACAGCAGCGCCGAATGAGGCGACAGGCGTGACACGGGCGCAGCGGCGATCAATTCATCAAAGGGATCCTCGTCCCCCGCCTCGCTTTGCTGACAAAGATCGAGAATGAACAGTTCGTTGGACAACGGCGGAGCTTGTCGGCGCAAGCTTTGCCGGGCGGCTTGGGGCGAATCGAAGGTCAGCACCCACAAGTCGGGCAGCGCTGCCGCCACGCACGGGTTGCCCTGCAAATACTGCTGGGCCTGGACCATCAAAGTCTCCAGGACAGCTTCGCCGTGGGGCCTGGGGCCCAAGGCACGATGCATCGGCTCGTTGCCTCTGATCGAAAGCGGCCAGTCGGGATTATTTGCCGGAGGCTGCAAGCAGGCCTGCAAATAATCGACGACAAATGCCACATCCTCGATCAGAGGCTGCGTCTGGGTAATCAAGCAGATACCTAAGGTTGCCTTCATGGACTCCATTCCTATTGGGTCTAACTTACTTGGGGGGCGGATTCGCCTTTAGCTCGGTCAGCTCGGTCGTCGGGGATACCGGCATCCACCGTGGCCTGGGCTATCGAACGTCGCGCAGCGATCGCCAGTGCACACACGCCGAGCATTGCCAGGCACAGACCGGCAAGCATTCCCGCCGGACCACTGCGATCGAGCAACACGCCGGCACCGATCGGTACCAACAGGCGCGTGAGTACAAAGAGGCTGGCCTGGAGGCCGTAGTCATCAGCCTGGTGGTGACGACGGGAGAAAAACATCATCAGGCCGAACATCAGGCTCGATACCGCGCCCATCGCCATGGCCAAGAGATAAGCCGCCGCCACCAACCACGAGCTCGAGGCCTGGAGCCATACCGCGCCCGTCAAGGCCAGTAACGCCAACCAGGCACCGACCATGAACCACGGGGTCACCCGGGCCGGGCTCAGGCGTTGCACCAGCCTGGCGCCCAGAATGCTCGCCAGGGCGCCGACCACCCCGCCGCCGACGCCGGCAACCCAGGCCACCTGCTGCGCAGGCATCCCCTGGTCCAGCAACAGCGGTTTGAGGTAAAGCCACGCCGCGCCAAGAAAGGGGAAACCGCTGAGCAGCAGCCAGATCCAGAGACGTGCGCCGGGCTGCCGGAAAAAACCGGACCAATCCACCAAGGCCGGCCTGCATGCCTGGGGCTCGACAGCATTGCCATCCGCCTCGTGCAAGCGCCCGAGAAACGGCAGGGCCAGTAGCAACCCGGCCGCCATCAACAGAAACGGCGCCTGCCAACCCCAGCGCTGCTGCACCACCAGCATGACCCCGGCGCCCACAATGGCGGCGAGGAACAGCGCCGCCGAACGGATCCCCCCTGCACGCAATCGCTGCGCTTGCGGCAATAACTTGATGGCCAGGGCGTTGACCGGAATGTCGGCCCAGGTCGCCAGCACGCCAGCAGCGAAGGCCAGACCGAAAAGAACCAGCCGATTGGCGGTGATCGCCTGCTGACTGGCCAGCACCAGCAACAGCGCCAGCAGCAGGCACAGCCCCAGTGCCCAAAAGCGATAGTGCCCTTGGGGGGCCCGATAGCGCTGCACGGGCACGGCCAAGAGGAACTTGAACACCGCCGGCAGCCCCGTCAGTTGGAACAACCCGATATCGGTACCGGACCAACCGTGTTCACGCATGACCAGCGGAAGCCCGAGCAGCAGGTAAATGCTGGGTATTGCTAGGACAAAATGGAGCCAGCCGAACAGCAACTGCAGGCGCCACAGGCGCGCGTTTTCCTGACCTTTCATGGGCCACTCCGACGCGCCACTTGCACCGCGACCGGAGCCACGGCAAGGGCCACTTCAGGGTAATGGTCGATATCGACGAAACCGGCCTGCGTCAACGCATCGGCCAGGCCGCCAGCCTGGGTGACCTGGCGACCGAGCATTTGCATCGACAGGTAGTAAGGCATGACCCGCCGGGCCAGGTCCGGGTCCAGGGGGACTTCGGCATGGGCACTGACCAGCACGCCACCAGGACGCAATGCGGCATGGATTTTCTCCAGGCTCGCGGCCAGGTCCGGGACAAAGTGCAACACTGAAGAACACCAGATCAGGTCATACCCCTCGCCGATGTCATCGTTTGCCAGGTCCCCGCCGCGGACGCTGAGGCGCTGCTGGAGGCCGGCCCTATGGATATTTTCCGCCGCCACGCTGACGGTCTGGGGGAAATCGAACACCTCGCCACTCAACAGCGGGTTATCCCGGACCAAGGCTATCGCTACCAGACCCGGGCCACCCCCCAAGTCCAGGAATCGGCGGGCGTGGGCGAACTCGGGAATCCCTGCCATCAGGCGCAACGCCACCTCTACCGTGACGGCCCGTTGCTCCTGGGCTAATTGCAGACGTGCAGCGGCCGTCCAGTTCTCGATGGTGGTCGCCACGTTCGGCGCCTGCCCGCTGGGCTGACCGGCCCGAACCTGGTCGCCCAACTGTCCACCGAAATGCCGAAGCCCGCGCAGGCGGAACGTCCACGCATCGCCGCAGTAGTCCGGGGCCTCGGCGCGCAGGTAGTCGTGGGCCACAGCAGAGTTTTGGTAGCGCGGCGGTTGCTGTTGGTCACGGACCAGCAAGGCCATGCTCCATAGCGCTTCCAGCCAATAACCGGTGTTGACCGGGTCGAGTTGCAACTGGCGGGCAATGGTCTGCGCCGTGACAGGCACTTGCAGCAGGTTGAACAGCTTCCATTCCAGCGCGATGCGCAAGGCGTCGGCGCGCACGCCGGCCAGAGTCAGGTCCCAGTAGGGTTGCAGGGGATGTGGTGTTGCCAGGTCGCTTCCATTCATCATTCGCAGCTCACAGTTCATAGCTCACGCGCAGGCCGATTTCCCTTGGCGGGCTGTAGACCCGCGCGGTGCCGTTCAAATAGCCGACGGCGTCGTAGCGCTTGTCGGCGGCGTTCTTCACATAGGCACTGATGCCGTACCGGCCGATGTCATAACCGGCATTGAGGTTGATCAAGCCGTAGCCGCCACGGCTGTACTGGTTGGCCGAGTCCAGGTAGGTCTTGCCGACGACATCCACGCCACCCTGGGCCCACCAACCGACGGGGGCGTCGTAGCGCAGGCTCAGATGGCCGGTGAAGTCGGGGGCGTAGGGATTGCGATTGCCCTGGTAGTCACTGTTGCCGTCGCTGAAACGCTGGAAACGGGTGCGGTTCAGGCCCACGGAGCTGACCAACGTCCAGTTGTCAGCAAGGAGGTATTGGGCTTCGAGTTCCAACCCCGTGGAGTGCGCCGACGCCGCGTTGGTGATGTACACCACGCCCGGTTGGAGCAGTTGCTGCACTTGCATGTCGCGCACGTCCATCCAGTACAGCGCCGCCGAGTAACGCAGGCGTCTGTCATCCAGCCAACCCTTGGCGCCGACCTCATACGTCTTGACCTTTTCCGGGTCATAACCGGGGTAATTGGCGGCACTGGAGAAGGCATTGAAACCTCCGGCGCGAAAACCTTCGGCATAGCTGGTGTACAGGTAGGCATCCGTTTGCCACTCGTATTGCAGTGATACCTTGGGGGTAAAGCGTTGCCACGCCTGGCTCTGGCCACTACCGCCCCGGGGATCTAGGCGCACCTTGTCCTGTTCGACGCGAGCGCCGAGGGTCAGGGTCCAACGTTCGGCCAGGGGCATCAGCCACTGGCCGAACAGCGCCGCGGTATTGCCACTCAGTTGCACATCCGTGCGGGACAGGCTGATGGGCAGTTGCTGTTGGTAGGACAGGTCGTGGTCATCGTGGTCCGCATAAACGCCGAGCAACCACGGGTTCTCGTCCCACTGGCCTTCCAGGCGAAACTCCTGGGCCAAGGTATTGAAGTGGTAATCACGGACTACGTGGAAGCGGTCTGCAGGCTGGAAATCGGTGTCTTGGCGAACCCGGTCGTAGAAGTCATTGCGTGCAGTGATCGAGCGCAGCTTCAGGCCCGACTCGAACTCATGCTGCACGTCCAAAGACAGGCTGCGGCCACTGGAATGGTTCCAGCTCGAGGTGCCGGAGCGCACCTGGCGCCGAGATGAATCCGCCGCTCCCCACTGGGCACCGCCGTCGCGATAGTCCTGGCGGCTGTAGCGCAGGTTGACGTCTGTGGCCAACGTGGGCGTCCAGCGCAGCACCATACGGGCACTGTGGCGTTCGCGATCATCGGCCTGCCCGCCGCGCCAGTCGTTGTCAACGTAGCCATCGCGCTCCAGCCATTGCCCGGAAACCCCGGCGTACAGAGTGTCCGGGAGCAGCGCGGTACTGGCATCCACGCCCAGGGTGCGCTCGTCGCGACTGCCAGCACCGGCTTCGATCCGGGCATAGGGCAGCGCTTCGGGCTGGCGAGTATGGAGGCTCAATACGCCGGCTTCTGCGTTGCGGCCATACAGGGTCGACTGCGGTCCACGCAGGATTTCGATGCGTTCCACCCCCAACAGGTTGTGGTCAAAGCCCTGCCCCATCAAGGTCGGCACGCCGTCGACCAACATCAGCATCGAGGAGGAAAACGCCGTGGGGCTGGCAGTCAGGCCGCGCACCACCGGCAGGTTCGTGCCCGACTGACCAAAGGGCTGGAAGGTAATGCCGGGAGTGGCTCGCGCCAGGTCTTCCAGGTCATGGATGCCGCCCTTGCGCAGGTCTTCACCCGTCAGCACCGACAGACTGGCTGGAACCGTTTCCTGGAGCTGTTCGATTTTGTTCGCCGTCACCGTGACCGGAGCCAGCTCGGTTTGCGCCGCGACGTTCACGGCTGCGCCCAGGCAGCAACCGACGCACAACGTGTAACCGCAGGCTTTCAATACAGGCTTGCCCATCGCACTCCCCATCAATGAATCAGCGACTGCCGCGTTCTTGCGATGGCAGTTGAGATGCAAACATGGTATTGATTAATGCGAATAGTTATCATCTAGTTCATATGGAATCTGGATCAATCCATATGCAAGCCAGAGTCAACCAAGGAGGACAATAAAAGTGGCGGCCCTACAGAAGATTTCCCAGTCGTATCGAGTTGCGCCAACGCACTCGCGACTGATCAGCAACGACACCTGTGGCTGGACGCGCCAGCAACTGCCGGGGGAACTGGGGGAGTGCTATTCCGAGCGCTATTTCGTCGATAACGACCTGATGGTGGTGCGCTCGCGCTACCGCCCCACGCGTAATCTGATCGAAGAAACCGTCAGCCCGCACAATCGCCATATGCTGGTCATCACGTTCGGCATGCAAGGCGACTCCGGGTACAAGGGCGCCGACGGTTCGGCGGTGTCGTTCCGAGCCGGCTACACCACCATCACGTCGTTTCAACTGAGCCTCGGCGAGCGCTGCTACGAAGCCGGCACGACCGTATCCCAGCTCAGGCTGCTGATCGGTGAAGGCATGCTCAACCGATACATCGGTGAGCAGCGCACCCGCCAGTTACTGGGCAACGGCAATGTGCGCCAACTGGCCTTTCAGAAAACCTCAGCCACCAGTGCCAGCCACGCCACCGCCTTGGCGCGTTATCTCAACCAGGGTGCGACCGGCGCGCTGGACATGCACATCCACACCCTCTGCCTGCTGTCCGAGCAGTTGAAACTGCTGAGCCCGCCCACTTGCATTCAGAACCCGCAATTCAGTGCCAGCGACATCGAAAAACTCGACCAGGCACGGGACATCATGATCGAGCAAATGGACCAGCCGCTGACCATTCCCTACCTGTGCGCCGCAGTCGGGCTCAACGAATTCAAGCTCAAGGAAGGCCTGCACTACCGCTTCAACTCCACGCCACACCGGATGCTTCACGAGATCCGCATGCGCAAGGCCTACACGCTGCTTGAAAGCGGTTGCCAAGTCGCGCAGGCGGCTTACAAGGTTGGCTACAAATTCCCGAATAATTTCAGCGCCGCATTCACCCGGTTCTTTGGCAAGTCGCCGAAAACGGTATTTGGCAAGCGTCGTTGAGTTTGCCCTGGCGCCTGGATGATTCAAGGCGCCAAACCGCTGCCTCCCCGTTTCGGTGGTACAAGTCCTTGGATTCCTGTGGTTAGTTCCACCGTCATTGCGAGCAGGTTCGCTTCCAAAGGGGGAGCAAGCCTGCTCGCGATGGCGGTCTGACTGAGACAACGATGTCATATCTGCCAATTTCCCCCACTCCCCCGTCGCCACCGCGCAATCCTCTGTTCACCGGCCACAAAGCCACATAAGTTACCGCGCAAAGAATCAACTCTGACTAAGGATGAGAGGCTTGGGGGGTTATCGGTTGCTGCTGGCCATGCTCGTGGCGATTTCGCACATGGGCGTGATGTTCATGGGGTTCAACCCCGGCGTTGTTGCCGTGGTGTCGTTTCTGATTATCAGCGGTTTTGTGATGACGCCCTTGATCGACAGGAGCTACAACGTCCCAGGGAAAATCGGTCTGTTCTATCTTGACCGCCTGCTGAGACTTTACCCGCAGTTCCTTCTGTATTTCGTTCTCTCCTGCATGGTGATTCATTTTCTGCTGCCGGGCTCCCCACAGGCGGCGGCGCTGACAATCGAAAACATCGCCACCAGCCTGCCCATCGTGCCGCTAGGTTTCTACATGTTCGGCGTCACTGTGCCCGAGATCCTGCCACCGGGCTGGTCTCTGGGGCTGGAGATGTGCTTTTACCTGCTGATCCCGTTCCTGATCCTTTATAAGGCGCGAGGCATTGCGTTCGCGGTGTCCGTAACGGTTTTCCTGGTCGCCTCGCTGGGCTACGTCAACACCGACATCTATGGCTACCGTCTACTGCCGGGCGTGTTGTTCATCTTCCTGTGCGGCAGCTACCTGTACCACGCCCAGGCCAAAGGACTATGGGTCGCGTCCATCACCACGGTCGTGGCAGCGCTCATGTTCCTGGCCATTGTTGTCGGGTTCATTCCCCGCCGCCCCTTCAACGCAGAAGTGACCCTGGGCATTGCATTGGGTTTGCCGGCGGTGCATTTGCTCAGCAGGCTCAAGCATCACTGGATGGATGAGCTTCTGGGGAATATCAGCTATGGCGTGTTCCTCAACCATTTTGTGGTGATGTACGTGCTGCGGGCATTCTGGCCGGTTGAGTACAGCGTCTTGATGATTACGCTGGTGCTGGTGTTGTCGCTGGCATTGAGTGGCTTGTCGTATTACTGCGTTGAGCGACCGGCGCTGAAGCTGCGCCACGCGTTGAGGGCGGGTGCTAAACGTGACATCGCGCAGGTGCCCGTTGGCCGCACACCGGCATAGCCGCTGGCCGCCAATAAAAATGCCCGGGACTCAGGTTCCGGGCATTTTTGATTTCAGGACAGCGTACTCAGAACGTCACGCTGGCACTCAGGCGGGCGGTGCGCGGTTCGCCGACATTGACCTGCAGTTGGCTGCCGGTGGAAGACGGGTAGTAGTGTTTATCGAACAGGTTGTCCACGTTCAACTGCAACGAGGTCTTGTGCCCCAATACCGGTGACTCCCAGCGCAGGAAGGCGTCGGCCACGGTGTAGCTGCTGAGCCAGAAATCGTTGGCGTTGTTGGCGGCGCGCTCGCCGACGTAACGTGCACCGGCGCCGGCGTGCCAGGCGCCGAATTCGGCAGGCACGTTCAGGTGGTGGGTCAGGTATAGGCTTGCGGTGTGTTTGGGGGCGTTGGCCAGGCGGTGGCCTTCGTCATCCGGATCGTCGAGGATTTCCGTGTGGGTGTAGGCATAGGTGCCGATCAGATCCCAACGCTCGGCCAAACGACCGGTAACGTCGAGCTCCAGGCCCTGGGAGCCGACCTTACCGGCGGCTTCTGCCAACGTGACGCCATTGACCGTGGAGGACGTTACGACGTTCTTCTTCACGATGTCATACAGCGCAAGGTTGATGTTCAGGCCCGGTAGCGGGTCGTATTTGGCGCCGATTTCATAGCTGCGGCCCTCTTCCGGATCGAAGGTGTTGCCGGCATCGTCCACATCGTCATTTGGCTTGAACGACCGACTGTAGTTACCGTAAAGCGACAGGGCATCGGTGGCTTTGTAGACCAGCCCCAGGAACGGTACGAAAGCGTCGCCGTTATCATCGCGGTTGACCACATATCGGCTGCCCAGGCCTTGATCGCTGTATTGATCGTAATGCTGGTAGCGGCCACCCAAGACCAGGATCCAGCGGTCGTCGAGGTGCCAGTTGTCCTTGAGATAAACGGAGCTGGAGGTTAACTGGTTACTCAGGTCGCTTTGGGCTGCGCTGATCTGGCTAGGCTCTGGCAGGTTGCCGTAGACCGGCGAAGTGATGTCGAAACCACCCTGAGCGGTATTTCGGTAAGTCTTGCCACGAAACTGGTCAGACACCTGATTATCGACTCCAACCAGCAGGTCATGACGCTGACCAAACAGCTCTTGCTTGCCGATGAAATCCCAACTGGCGTAACGGGTTTCATCGTCGTAGTGAGCACCGTTAGCGGCCCGGCGCAGGTTATTACCCGTTAACGAGTTGGGCTGCGCAATCGAAAGACTATACCGGTCATTGTTCCAGCCATAGATCACGCGAGTCTTCCACGCCTCGCTCAGCTCATACTCGAATCGCGCCGTCGCCGTCTCGCGAATACCGACGCTTTTGGCCCACGGTTCATCAAGACGCTTGTCGTAGTCGATGTCCACCGGATGCCCGTTCCTGAACACCGTGCCGCGGTCAAACGGATTGGAGTATTCGTTGTACTCATAACTGAGGTTCAATGAGGCTCGCTCGCCCGTCCAGGCCAGGGACGGCGCCACCAGCGTGCTCTCATTGACGCCATAGTTGCGCCAATAATCCTCATGCCCACGCTCGGCAACCAACCGATACGCCAGGCCGGTATCGCCCAGTGGCCCGGTGGTGTCCAGGGCCATGGTGCCGCCGCCTTCGCTGTAGGCCGAGCCGCTCAGCGTTGTGCTCTGGGTGTATTCGGGTTTCTTGCTGATGACGTTGACCAGGCCGCCAGGCTCCAGCGCGCCGTACAACATCGAGGCTGGGCCCTTGAGCACTTCGACCCGCTCGGTGGTGGCGCTGAAATTGCGCCCCAGGTTCGAACGCACGCCATCGCGCAGGATCGAGCCGTCATCGTTGGTGCCGAAGCCGCGCTTGACCAGCGAATCCCGCGAGCCGCCCAGGGTGTTGCCCTGGCTGACGCCGCTGACAAACTTCATCGCATCGCCCAACGAACGCACCTGATAGTCCGCCAGGGTTTGCTGGGTCACCACGTTGATCGACTGCGCCTCTTCCTTGATCGGTACATCGCTTTTGCTCGCCGTGCTGGCTTGCGACGCCGTATAGCCTTCGTCCTGAGTGATGCGACTGCCCTGGATGTCCGTGGTCGGCAGTTCGAGGGTGCCCTGCGCCCACAAAGGGCTTGCGATGAAACAGCAGGACAGCGTTGGCAACACGCGTTTGAAAAAGGCGTTGCGGGTAGCGAGAGGGGTGGAACGATTCAAGACGCAGCACTCACAGAGGGATGTTAATGAGAGAGAATATACTTTGAGAATGATTCCCAGTAAATATTTCTAACGCTTTCCCGCTTGACTCGCCAAAAAAAAGACGCCGGATCACTCCGGCGCCTTTGTTCGTTGCCCACCCTTTTTCAGGGCTTAGCGCACATCAATGATCGATGGCCGCACCCGCCCCCCTTGGAACCCGGATATCTTCCACCAGGTGCTGAATGTGCTCCGGCGGCGGCGCGGTAAAGCGTGACACCACCACTGCGGCCGCAAAGTTGAAGAGCATCCCCAGGGTGCCGATGCCTTCCGGCGATACGCCCAGCCACCAGTGATCGGCGGTGTTCATCGCCGGATTGATGAATTTGAAGTAGACGATGTAGGTGAATGTAAACGTCAGCCCCACAATCATCCCGGCGATCGCGCCCTCACGATTCATGCGCTTGGAGAAGATCCCCATGACGATGACCGGGAAGAATGAGGACGCTGCCAGGCCGAAGGCAAAGGCCACCACCTGGGCCACGAATGCCGGCGGGTAGATGCCGAACAATCCGGCGATCAGCACCGCCACGCCAGCGGCGATCCGGGCGGCCAGCAACTCTTGCTTTTCAGTGATCCTGGGCATGATGTTGCTTTTGAGCAGGTCATGGGAGACCGATGTGGAAATCACCAGTAGCAACCCCGCTGCCGTCGACAGCGCCGCCGCCAGGCCACCGGCGGCAATCAGAGCGATAACCCAGCCTGGCAACCCGGCAATCTCCGGGTTGGCCAGAACCATGATGTCGTTATCGACATACAGCTCGTTAGCCACCGGTGAAACCTGGTTGCTCAGCAGCCGCTGCTCGTTCGCCCCGCGTTCCCCCGTGAAGCTCGGCGCGCCGACCAGGGCTGCCCCCGGGCCATACTGGATGATGCCGTCGTTGTTCTTGTCCGCCCAGGCGATCAGCCCCGAATTTTCCCAGGTCTTGAACCAGGCTGGCGCGGTGGCATAGCTGACATTGGGAATCGAGGTCAGCAGGTTGGTACGGGCGAAAGCCGCTACAGCCGGTGCGGTGGTGTAGAGGATGGCGATGAACAGCAACGCGTAACCTGCCGATTTACGCGCATCCCGCACGGTCGGCGTGGTGAAGAACCGCACGATCACATGAGGCAGGCCCGCGGTGCCGACCATCAACGCCATGGTGATGAAAAACACGTCGGTGGTCGATTTGGTGCCATCGGTATAAGCCGTAAAGCCTAGCTCCGTCCCCAGCCCGTTGAGCCGTTCGATCACGCTCTGGCCGGTGCCTGTGACTTCGCTGATGAAGCCCAGTTGCGGGATCGGGTTGCCGGTGATCATCATCGAGATGTAAATCGCCGGCATCATGTAGGCAAAAATCATCACGCAGTACTGCGCTACCTGGGTGTAGGTAATGCCCTTCATGCCGCCGAGCACGGAATAGAAGAACACGATGGCCATACCGATCATCACGCCAGTATTGATATCCACTTCCAGGTAACGGGAGAACACGATGCCCACGCCGCGCATCTGCCCCGCCACATACGTGAAGGAAATGAAGATCACGCAGATCACCGCCACCACTCGCGCTGTCTGCGAGTAGTAACGCGCGCCGACGAACTCCGGCACGGTGAATTTGCCGAACTTGCGCAGATACGGCGCCAGACACATCGCCAGCAGCACGTAGCCGCCGGTCCAGCCCATCAGGTAGACCGAGCCGTCATAGCCGGCAAAGGCAATGATCCCGGCCATGGAGATGAACGAGGCGGCCGACATCCAGTCGGCCCCGGTGGCCATGCCATTGAGTACCGGGTGCACGCCTTTACTGGCAACGTAGTATTCACTGGTGGAGCCGGCGCGCGTCCAGATGGCGATACCGATATAGAGTGCAAAGGACGCGCCGACGAACAGGTAGATCAGGGTTTGGGTATCCATGCTCGTCGGCCTCAGTCTTCGTGGACGTCATATTTGCGATCGAGCTGATTCATCTTCCAGACATAGAAGAAAATCTCGAGCACAAACACGTAGATGGACCCCTGCTGGGCGAACCAGAATCCCAGGGGCGTACCGAAGAAGCTGATGGTGTTGAGCTGGTCAACCAGCAATATGCCAAAGCCGAACGACACCAAGAACCAGATTGCCAGCAATGCCAGCATCCAGCGCAGGTTTTCCGTCCAGTAGGCACGCGCAGCCTGTTGTTTTTGAGTGGACATGAAAATCAACTCCCGTTGTTTTTATTGTTTTCCACTCAAACCGTAGCAGTCACTGGGCAGAGCGCTAGTACGACTTTCGTCTACCTCTACCGCCCTGGATATTGACTTCTCCATTCCGCCATCAGCAGGACGGGTTGAAAACCGCTGTGAGCGCCGCCGTGATATCAAATCGCCCTATCGCGCTAAAGCTTTGGCGCTCGCGGTCGAATGTATGCCATCGAAGTATTTTTTACCCGGGAGCAACGGATGCAGACGCTAAAGGCCTTGTACGAGTCTATCGAGATGCGGTTTTTCGATACGCTCACCAAAAAGCTCTCGAGCCTTTTCCTGCTGGTCGTGGTCAGTGGCTTGCTTTACTGGGTGGCCCTCAGCGCCCGCGCCGACATTGTGCTGCAGTTGCACACCGCGCAACTGGACCCCGCGCTACTGGGGCAAGTCGAGGGCCGGCTCGACAGTCTCACCCATGCCCTGCTCTTCGGCGCGCTGCTGACGCTGTGCATGATCAGCTTCATGGTCTGGTACTTTCGCCACCTGATCGTGCGCCCTGTCACGGCCATGACCAAGGCCCTCGAGGAGATCGTCAGCGGCGAAGGCGACCTGTCCAAAGACCTGCCCTTGGTGACCCACGACGAAATCCGCGTGCTGGCCGACACCTGCAACCGCTTCCTGGCCAAGCAGCGAGAGATCATCAGTAACGTCCAGGCGCTGACCGTGCACATTGCGGTCGAATCGGCGCGTTCGTTGAAAAACATCAGCGACTCCAGCGACAGCGCTACCCACCAGGCCCGCTTCGCCAAGGAAGTGATGGATCAGAGCAACACTGCGGTGGGCCGCATCGAAGAAGTCTCGCGCCAGACCCAGGGCATTTCCAGCACCACCGCCCAGAACTTGAGCATGGCCCGCGACTCCTATGCCGAACTGCTGGAAGTGACAGGCAACATCAGTGAAATCTCCAGCAGCCTTAGTGAATTCGCCACGCTGGTAGGCGCCCTGAATCAACGATCTTCGAGCATCAAGTCCATCGTTGGGCTGATCCAGCAGATCTCTGCCCAAACCAACCTGCTGGCCCTCAACGCGGCCATCGAAGCCGCCCGGGCCGGTGAAAGCGGCCGAGGTTTTGCCGTGGTGGCCGATGAGGTGCGCACCCTGGCGCAGAATGTCAGCCGGGCCACCGACGATATCTCGCGCAACATCGACGCCATGCTCGAGGAAGTCAGTTCCACCCATGAGCAGACCAACCAGATCAGCCACAGCGCCCGGGAAACCCAGAAAGTCGTGGAGCGTGCCTCGGGCCATTTCGAAAGCATGATCGGCGATTTCGAATCCACCAATGGCAAGTTGGCCGATATCGCGTCCCATATCCAGCTTTTCGCCGAGTCCAACACGGGCATCAACGAACGGGTCACGCAGATCCATGCCGACAGCCAGTCGATTGACCAGCGCATGCAGCATTCGGCAACAGCGACCCGTGACCTGTCCGGGGTCGCTGAAAAGGTCCAGGCATTGTTGGGCCGGTTTGTGCTCGGCCATGGCAAGCTGGATGCCGCCATCACCCGGGCCAGCCAGTGCCGCGACAGCCTGCAGGCCCAGCTGGAGGCGCTGCAGCAGAATGGCCTCAACCTGTTCGACCAGAACTACCAACTGATTCCCGGCACCGATCCCAAGCAATACATGACCAGCTACACCGAGCGTTTTGCCCAAGTCTGCCAGGAAGAATGCGACAAACTCACCCGTAGCACCCCGGGCGGTAAGGTCTCATTCATCGTCGACACCAAGGGTTATTGCCCGGTGAACAACAGCTGGGTATCCAAACCACCGACCGGTGACCGCGCCGTCGATCTGCCGGTATGCCGCAACAAGCGAATCTTCAACGACCCCATCGGCCTGCGCGCAGCGGGCAACACCCAGCGCTTCCTGCTCCAGACCTACCTGCGCGATACCGGGGAAATCATGACCGAGATCGACGTCCCGTTCTTCTTCAATGGTCGCCATTGGGGCAACTTGCGGGTCGGGTTCGATGCGGCGGTGTTGTTGGCGGAGTAATGCATTGCACCGGGTTCCCGCGGGATGCAAATCCCGAGACCGCCCCAAAACACCTGTGAAATTTTGAGACCACCCCAAAAACAACTGTGGGAGCGGGCTTGCTCGCGATAGCGGTGGGTCAGTCAACATCACCGCTACTGACCCGACGCCTTCGCGAGCAAGCCCGCTCCCACAAGGTTCTGTGGTGTATGCAAATCCCGAGGCCATCCTAAAACAACTGTGGGAGCGAGCCTGCTCGCGATAGCG